>JAIBEV010000087.1 GCA_019459505.1 Candidatus Paracaedibacteraceae bacterium
CGCCAAAGCCAATCACCTGTCGGGTCAGCTCACCAATGGTTTCTTCCAACCCCACTAAGGCTGGATAGAACTTAATAAAGGCTTTGCGCCCCTTGTCCTCGACCCAGTAGACCTCCCGAGGCTCTCGGGTGACTTGATGGGTGGGATCGGATAACTGAGCAAAGGCTTCCTTTGTTAACGAGCGACGTTCACCACTGGCGCTTTCAATCGACAGAGTATGCTTGGCAGAAGTGACAGGGAACAACTCTTCTAACGTGACGATCCAGCCAATCTTCGCATTAGTGCGCTCAAGCTTGGTAAAGGCTTGCCAGAAAGCAGTGGGTAGAGTCTTTGCTTTGAGGGCTTGATAAAGGTGAGGAGCAAAAGTCATTTGCCAAGCACCAGCGTCAATCAGACGGATAACAGTCTCAACGTTGCCGTTTTGCAAGAGAGTCTCAACCGCATAATCCAAGGGTGTCCTTGTTTGGGAATCAGGCCGATTTAAGCCTTGAGGATCACGCTTTAAGAGAAAGACAAAAGCACCTTCCGATAATGCTGTCTCTTCTTTGCTGACGAGATGCCAGGCATTAGAGGGAAGTCGGGGTAAGAATTCATCCTCATAACCGTTAAAGTGATGCAGGGTTAAGTTTAAAATGTCAGCCATGGCTCCTTTGAGGGGATAAGAGTCAAGTGACTGGAAGAAGCCCTTTATAGATGAGAATAATGCTTGATCCATGACGGGTACCCGACTAGGACGCGCTTGCTCCCAAGCTTCATGCTTGGCATTAAGAGTGAGGACTTTGTTTATCGGTTGCGGGTTTCCTGTTTCATCATACCCTTTATAGATGACCCATAAAGCAGCTCTTGGGTCATTAGGATAACGTCTTCTCAGAGTCTGATAATACTCAGCCATGGTTAGATTTAGGCCTCGAAGCAGATGATCCCCTAAACTAGCAGGATAATCTCTTAGCTTGGTTTGGAGGGTAATCATTCGGCTTACAATCTGTTCTGCTACTTTATCAGGAAGTCGGATCGGCAACCCTAGTTCCTGAAGCTGACGGTCAGTCAGAAAATCTTGCTGGATAAGATAGTCATAGCGCTGATTTTGATTATAGAGATACCCCAGCCACTGCAGGACAACTTTCGTTGGGGTGAGAGCTTTAAAAGCTTGGATGACGTCATCGGCTAGAGGATTCTCCATGAGAGCTCCTAAAGCATACAGGACACACTTAATACCTGTCTCGAGAGAGGCTTTATCTTTATAGAGAGGTGGATAGAACAGTTTATCGTTATCAATGCCAATAACAAGGGACTTGCCGGCTTGAGTCAGGACCGCATAGTTATCAGCTTTTGCATCACCGGGACTGGTGAGTAAAGCAAAGAGCAGCTGCCAGCTGAGGTTAATTGGATCACCCCTAAAGCCAGGATTCTCTTCTAAGACTTCATCTAAGTTTTTATCGCCAATGGTTTGAGTGGCTTGCAGGAAGAAGCTGTGGTCTTTAGGTTTGACATACTGCTGCCACCCGCCTTCGCCCAAGTGAAGCTGGGCTAAGGCTTCATCCAAGCTTTTCCCTTGCCCTTTAGCCTGTGTAAGAGTTGAGGGGAAATCTTCTGTTGGATCAAGCAACGACACACCCTCAAGACGTAACAAGGTGGAAGGTGTAATCAAGAACTCAGAGGTCAAAGCCTTGGCAAAGGCATAAGCCATATACTCTAGACCGGGCCGAGAGTCATCTAATGTATTGTCCAACGCTTTAAAGTGGACACCGTTAAGCGAGCGAACAGCCCGCATGCCCGTCTTATTCTGTTTCTCAACAAAGCCATATTCATCCTTGGAGATCATAGCCCGTGCAGTTGCTTGAGAGATTCGATATCGACCTTTAGAATTCTCTCCTTTAAGGAAGACTTTAGGGGCGAGAAGGGCTCCTTTTTCGTCAAGACTTGCAGTACACAAAGACGTAATAAATTTATTGTAAAAGGTTTTAAGCTTTAAAAAATCTTGGTGGAGAACTGAGAGATCTTCCACCTTAATTAAAAGCGCATCTATATCCTGAAGGAGCAATCGGAGAGTGCCGAACACACGATGCTGGGCAGAGAGCGCTTCTCGATATAAGATTGTCTCAGTTTCACCTGGTCCATAAAGAAGAAGCGATTCTGGACTTTTAAGCTTAGGCAAAAGGGCTTGCAGTTTCTGCTGCAGCTCAGGATCTTGACAGGTCGGAATAAACTGCTCCAGACTTTTCCTAACATGGTAAGGCCAGTCATACTCGGCTTGGGTAACCTCAATAATCTTCTCAAATAAAGCTTGGCGTTCAGCATGGTCTTCTTTTAAAGAAGTATGCTCGAAGGAGGGGACGGGTGACTCTACTTTTCCTTCCTGCCGTTCTTCTAGCTGCTTTCTACTGGCATGCGGTGAAGAAGCATTGGGATCCTCCATAGCCCTCAACGGATCAGGATGAAATACCTGCAGGAGAAGTAGGCTAGCGAGCCAAGCCTTCCTACTTTTAGAAGAGCTACACTTGGGGGGAAAGGACGAACAAGGGGACACAGGCATAAAGATCTCTTCTTGCTTTAAGGTTATTATTATTTATTTCTTGTTTAATGTGGATTCCCAGTTGAAAAATTGCATTACAGAGAAGAAATCCAATACTTTAGTATTTAGGAGAACAGGTATCCTCCTCTCTCTTCCAATTCCTCTTAAGTTAGATCAACTTGATAGAGAAGCAGTTTCTTAGATCTTGAGACTTCTGCTTAACCATTTTTCTAATCCTTAAAAGAGAGTGCTGATAACCAAAGTTCTTAGGAAGGAATCCATATCCCATAAAAATCTTATAAGCTTAATTCTACACATTATTTAAAAGGGATGCTGCCAACCAAGAAAGTGTAAATTAGGATAAATTTTTCCCTCTTATTGAGAGCTTATCTTATCACCTTACTTATTCTTGAACTTTACCGGTAGCTTACACTGAGCTAACAAAATTTCCTGGATAAAGGCCCAAGCATGCCCCTTTTTTATTCCTCATCTTAAGTATAAATGTCAATAAGATTTTAATGGAAAGAAATAAAAATTTAAATTTAATTAGCACTTAATAAAGTAATCGGTATCTAGTGTCTTTGCGTTAATTCTATCAATAAAAGAAAGAAATCAATAAACCTTAGCTTTAAATTCTGGTGACGATTATGAGGTATTGTGCTTGAAAGAGGATCAAGAGAATGCCAATCATGGCCTTCTCTCTATTCACATAATCCGGTATTTCTTCCACTTAACCAAGCAAGTGACGAGAAAAGTTAAGTAAAAATTACGCAGCAATTAAGCTTCGTCCTTCCCACCTCTAGAGCAAAGATTTTTTACAATTTATTTAGATGGATGGATTAAAGGCAGAAAAATGAAGAAAGAATATGGCCTTGTGGATAAACGGCATTGGAAGCGCGGTGTATGGGATACGGAGCCAGATCAGTTAAGGTGGACGGATCCCGAAACAGG
>JAIBEV010000140.1 GCA_019459505.1 Candidatus Paracaedibacteraceae bacterium
ATTTCTCTGATGAGAAACTTGCTGATTCCTTTGATATTCACCCTCCAAAATTACGAGTTTAAAACATTATTAAAATGGGGTCACCAATTCATATATCTGTCAATGAATAGGTGCTATTGGTAAATTAACGTGGCGTTTTTACGACCTTTATGGGATTTAGGCCAATGTAACTTAAAACCGTAAATTTTGACACAAATGGGCCCACTCCCCCTAATTGCCTGATAAGTTCAAGGATGTAGTGTTTCTAGATAAGGCTTCTGCTTCTTCAGGACCAATGAAACTATTATTGTGGCTCAAATCTAAATATAGTGGGCTTCTGCCCCCTCAGAAAGAATATAATTGCCTGATAAGTTCAAGAATGTAAGTGTAGTATTCTTAGTTAAGGCTTCTGCTTCTTCAGGACCAATGAAACTATTATTGTGGCTCAAATCCAAGGATGTAAGTGTAGTGTTTCTAGATAAGGCTTCTATCCCCTCAATTTTAATATTATTTTGAAATAAAATCAATGACTTAAGTGTAGTATTCTTAGCTAAGGCCTCTGCTCCCTCAGAACGAATACTATTGCGACTCAAATCCAAGGATGTAAGTGTAGTGTTCTTAGCTAAGGCTTCTGCTCCCTCAGGGCCAATTTTATTGGAGCTCAAATCCAAGGATGTAAGTGTAGTGTTTCTAGATAAGGCTTCTACCCCCTTAATACTGATATTATTTTCTTCTAAAATCAAATACTTAAGTGTAGTGTTCTTAGCTAAGGCTTCTGCTCCTTCAGAGCCAATTTCATTGGAGCTCAAATTCAAGGATGTAAGTGTAGTGTTCTTAGCTAAGGATTCTATCCCCTTAATACTGATATTGTTTCCTTTTAAAATCAAACACTTAAGTGTGGTATTCTTAGCTAAGGCCTCTGCTCCCTCAGAACGAATACTATTGCGACTCAAATTCAAGGATGTAAGTGTAGTGTTCTTAGCTAAGGCTTCTGCTCCCTCAGGGCCAATTTTATTGCAGCTCAAATTCAAGGATGTAAGTGTAGTATTGTTGGCTAAAGCCTTTGCTCCTTCCGGGCCAATTCCATTGGAGATCAAATCCAAGGATGTAAGTGTAGTATTGTTGGCTAAAGCCTTTGCACCATCAGAACGAATACTATTGCGGCTCAAATCCAAGGATGTAAGTGTGGTATTCTTAGCTAAGGCCTCTGCTCCCGCAGAACCAATATAATTTCTATCTAAATCAGAACAAATAAAGTTTCCATCTAGAATTAAACGCTTAAGTAAAGTGTTGTTGGCTAAAGCCTTTGCTCCTTCCGGGCCAATTTCATTAAAGCTCAAATCCAAGAATGTAAGTGTGGTATTCTTAGCTAAGGCCTCTGCTCCTTCCGGGCCAATCCCATTGGAGCTCAAATCCAAGGATGTAAGTGTGGTGTTCTTAGCTAAGGCCTCTGCTCCCTCAGAACGAATACTATTTTGACTCAAATCCAAGGATGTAAGTGTGGTGTTGTTGGCTAAAGCCTTTGCTCCTTCAGAACCGATCCTATTGCTATCTAAATTTAATGACATAAGATTAGCGTTTTGAGAAATGTAACGTGCTAAGGTTATGACTCCTATATCAGTAAGAGCAATTTGAGCCAGATTCAAGTTTTGTGCTGTCTTTAGATTTTCTTTATTTCCTAGTTTAAAAAGCTGCAACTCTGTAGTCTCGCTCTCTTCGAATTCGGCATTTACTGAAGTTGATTGAGTCAAAGGATAGGAAGAAATTTGCTTACATGGTAAGCTAGTAACATTTTCTTGCGTTTTCTTGTGTTTAATAATTTCTTTAACTCTCTCTAATGCAAAATCAGTCTCTACTTTTACGTAAGCTATATGTATTTGCCTTAAGTGCATTTCAAGCTTTTTATGAGCATCTTCTGGAGAACTTTGCCTACAAAGCTTAGATACTTCCAATTGATATTCTTGATATTCTTGTTTTCCTAATGCTGCTGCTCTTTGATACCATTTAACCGCTTTATTAGCATCTTTTAAGACCCCTTGCCCATATTCATACATTTTGCCTAATTTCAATTGAGCTGCTCTTTTTCCTAGTGCTGCTGCTCTTTGATACCATTTAAAAGCTTTCCTAACATCCTTAAATTCACCTTGCTCATACTCATACATAACTCCAAGCTTGAATAGTGCCTCTGGATAGTTTTGCCGAGCGGATATACGTAGCCAATTCAGGGCATCTTCATTGTCTTGAGAAACCCCTTGCCCATTCGTATACAGTAAAGCAATATCATATTGGGCTACCGGATTGTTTTCTTTTCTTGCCTGTATAAGAAGATCAAGAGGTAAACCTTCTTCACCAGGAAATACCTTAATAGGAGAGAAGTTAAGAATGGTCTTATTAGCTTCTTGGATTTTTTTAGCAATAAGTGCTTCGTTATCAAGCTCTAATTTATCCTGATCAAACTCCTCGATCCAATGGCGAATTTGAGATATCCTTTCTTTCGTAAGACGAGGACCATAGTTATGCTCTCCATCCCTAGGTTCGTCAGGGCCATAAGCATGAATACCCACTATATAGTACTGAAATTTGCTTCCATTCTCTATTTTATACCATATCCCACTTCCACTCTGACCCTTTGTAGTATCAATATTGTGATACAATTGATCTACAGTAAGCGTCGCTATCTTCCCTGACATCTTCCACATGGTAGGCCAAGCAAGATTCTGCAAAATTAGCTTGTCTCCTGGATATCCAGCAATTGTTAGATTAAGCTCGGTTAATTTCTGTTCATCAGGATCATCAAGTTCTAAAAATCCTGTCTCCTGTCCTTTAGGATCATGAAGAAACACGAGAGCATAATCATAATTTGCATTTTTATAGCATTCACGGTGGTTTATGTAATAATCACAGATTTTAACTCCCTTGATACTAAGTATTCCATAAGGAGCCCATCCTTTATTGATAGCTGGAATACCATAAAGGGATTTGTAGACTCCTCCGTACTTGTGAGAGTAAACTGTATGGGCAGCTGTAAGGATTACTTTTGGATGAATAAAAGTTCCTGAACCTATCGAGCGTATTCCTTTGGGTGCTTCCTGAAACTCAGCCACAAAATAGACTTGAGCGCTATAAGGAAATTGTTCTGTATCCTCTACCAGCTCTCGCCTATCTACCCTTCTGCCATCATCAAGGCTCAAAATCGCTGCTGTCCCGAACCCATGAACCTCTGGTCTATCCCCTTCTAATCTGGCATTATCAAAAAGCTCAGCCCCTATCAGCTTTCTTTCTGCTTGATCGTACGATCTACCGGAGGGAAAATAAGAGGTAGCCATATCCGGGAGCAATACTTCTGAGGTCCAGCTCTCTACAGGAGATAAACTCAACATAAGAGCAAACGAAGAAGATAATAATTTCTTACGGTTACTTATCATTTTTCTCATATTTTTCTCCCCTATTTATATTAATTTTTTATTGTATTGTATTATATTTATTATTGTAATTAATAGGAAATCACGGAAAATCAATGTTTGTTAATTATAAATTTATGGGTTTATAATTTTAAATTTATAAATCTTCTTGTGCTTTGATGCTTCTTTCCTTTCCTAATCTCTCTAAAGCTTTTCGAACTCTTTCAACTCCCTGAATTGCTGATTTTTTCATACCATTCCACTGCTCTGTTTCGTTCTTATCTATTCCTTTTCCTTGTTTATAAATTTCGGCAAGGTTATATTGAGCAAGCTTATCTCCCTGAAGGGTGGCCTTCTCATACCATTTAGAAGCTTTTTTAATGTTTTGCTTCTTAACTCCCTCCCATTTCTCATACATTAAGCCAAGGTTAAACTGGACTTTGATATGGTCTTGATGAGCAGCTTTCTTCCACCAGTAGACGGCTTTAACAGGATCTCTATTAACATAGAGTCCCAAATAATACATAACAGCTAATTTATGTTGAACTTCTGGATTTTTTTGATTTGTCGGTTTCTGAAATTTTTCAAAGGCTTGTTGAAAACATACACGAGCTTTGAAATTGTTCTGTTCGACGGCTCCATCGCCATTTTTATACTTTAACCTAAAGTCATACCAATCCAACCCATCTCCTCTATTCATTCTGGATGGCAGATCAGATGGTAGAGCTTTTAAACCATCACCCAGCTCTTCTTCTCCTTTTTTCCTAGTTAAGCGAGGACCATAGTTATACTGCCCCTCCTTCTCCTCAGTGCCATAAGCATGAACTCCTACTAAATAATATTCGTTCTCTTTCTTATACCAGATACCACTCCCGCTTTGACCTTTATAGGTGTCAATGTCATGGTAAAGTTCTTCAGGCCTAATTGTCGTTAACTTCCCGGAGGCCCACCACATGCTGGGAGAAGAAATATCTTCAATTTTATCTCCTGGATACCCCTCAATAGTGACATTAATCTTCTGCAATATTTCGTTCTTTAAGTCAGCCAAACCCATATATCCTGTTTTCCCTCCCAGGGGACTTTTAGTAAATGCAAGCGCATAATCATATTGCTTATAACCTTGATTCTTTTCTATGTATTTAGGAGAAACCATAATTGTTCTATTCTCTGAAGAAATGCCAAAAGGAGCTACCCTTCCCTGAGCGGCAGGAATACATTTAAGAGTCGTACAGTATCCCCCTTTTTCATGAGAGTAGACAACATGAGCAGCGGTCAGAATGACATCCTTATCAATAAATGTTCCTGAACCTATCTCACAGGAACCTATTGCCGTGTGAGGGAAAGTAGCAGTAAAGTACACTTGGGTACTGTAAGGAAACTCTTTAGTGTTTGAAATAGGCTGACGCTTATCTCCACCCCGTTTCAGCCACATTAAGATAGATTCCCTTCTAGTTTCAGCATCTATCTGGTTGCTCTTGTTATCAAAAAAATTAGACGTACAATGCACTCCTGTCTCGGAAGAAGAATAAGAAGGAAATACACAAGGGCTTAAGATGATTTCTTCTTTTCCATTGTTTATTGATCTGCAGGAATCACCCAAGAATAAAGTATATACAAGAACGCATGAAGAAAGTACCATCTTATGATAGGATAATAATCTGAATTTCATTATCATCACTCTCCTTTTTAATTTTGTAATAAACTTTTCTTGTTAACCTTTAAAGTACGGCCTATAAAAATACTCCTAATCTTCTCCTCCTAAAACATATTCTAAATTTTACTTAGGGAGCTGTTACTTCAAGCTTTTTTCTCATAAACTCTTTATTCTTAATGAAGAACTCCTTGAGAGAAGAAAGCTCTTGGTTTGCTAAATCTTTCAATAAATCTATAGCCATAACTGAAGTGTTGTCCAAAGTAATAGGAGAAGGCAGAGAAGAATTTATTCTACAATAAGTTGTATCAAAAAGATTAGTCATAGCTATGTGATTTCCTTTACTATGGCTCGTCATTAAAGCATCTATAATGGGTCCTATAGCTGTTAATTCACCAGCCTTACCAGGAATCCATCCACTTGCTTTAGCTTCTCCAGTTCCCAAAGATAGTACATGCACTTGAGATACAGGAGCTTGAAACTTCTTTATTAAATGAGCTGCAACATGCGGAGAAGGGTTATTGGCCCATATACCACCATCCACAAGAGCTTTTTCTCCTTCTCCAAGAATCACAGTATGAGCTTCAAAGTAAGTAGGGGCCGCAGAAGTACAACGAGCGATTTCCCACATTTTCAAGTGACTATATGGTCCTTCTTTGCCGAAAGATATAGGATGCCCATCAACACCACAGGTTGTTATGAAAAGATCTGTCTTAGCATCTTTTAATTGAGAACTGCCAAAGTACTCTTCTAATAATTCTTCTAAGGGTCCATGGTCGTAGCGCCGAGAAATTAAATTCTTTATAGTTGCTATCCAACCAGCGGCAAACTCAGGTACATACCAGCACGACTTGTCTTTAGGAAAGACTTCATTGTTACGCGTCTGAAAAATTTTTACTAACTCAGAAGCGCGTATCGGCTTGGCTAAACCTAGAGCTAGAATACCACCAACGGATGTTCCTCCTATGCAATCAAATACATCAGAAAGGCCGAGGTTCTTACCAAACTCATCACCTACTTTTTCTTCCAGATCAGCCAGCCAGATTGCTGGCATTAATCCGCGAATTCCTCCTCCATCAATGGAGAGCCCTAAATAATCTCTTCCTTTCACTTCTTCCGTTTTAGACGTATAAATGGGCACATATTCGCCTTCACTGGAATCAGAAGATACAAATTTTACCTCTTTCTTTTCCAACACAGGAAGAGTGATCTTTTGTGCGCTCCTTACAATGGGGTCAAATTCAAAGCTTTCTTTTTTATCCCTTTTACTGATGTCGCGAATAGCTATAGGATATTGATTTCCGTATTCATCTTCTTTAAAGTACAATTGCTCCGTTTTTGTATCCTTGTTATTATCAGAGACCTTCACCTCTAATAGCTCGGCGGAAGAGTTAGGGGAGGGAGAAAAACTTTGGCTGATAAACTCATCTTCCTCCTCCATAGACCAGCACATCCCAGAGGTTAAAACAAAAAGGTATGAACAAAATAACCACTTTTTATATTTTAATATTATTTTCATCATATTCTCCTGTATTATTTTTGTATTTAATCTACATTAAAGCTTTTATTATCAATCACCAATTCTCGTTGAGTTCTCTTCGCTCTTCTTTTGATAAGTCCTGATACTTTTTGAACTTAGGTGACCTATTCTTTCTTTTTTGCTTTTATTTTGATGGTGCTTAAGTCAAACAATCTCTTTAAGAAGGTATTCATTTGCTTGATGCATGCACCTTTTTACAAGCTTTATTTAAAGTCTCATCCAACTCCTCTCTATCTTCTTCCAATCTTTTGTTAGTCTCAGAGAGGCCTCCTTTATAATCCTCAATTACCTGTTTAACCTGCTTTTTAAGGGCAACAACCGCAGGTTTGTTGGCCTCTACTATGCCTTAGATATAGTTGTTAATGATGCATATTGTCTTGAGTCAGTCTCGTAGGATTTCTTTTGAGCTGTGGTAAAAGTGTGCTCAGGAGGATTTTCAAAGATTAATTCACGGTTGCACTGATAACTTGTTTGTCCTTCTCTGCTATTCAGGAGAAAGAAAGCAATTTCTAAAATTACTAGTGGCTGTATTTTGCTCATTAGCTCATCTCCAGCATTAGTAAGTAATTTATCGTCAGTTTCTTGCCTTGATAAAAAGCTATTTTAGAATCTTTTACATATTAATCTCTTATCTCCTTTAATTTCATGATAATTAAAATTATCATGTTTTTATCCTGTTTCTATGGAAACAAGATAAGACATTACTAAAATAAAAAAATATCGTCGGAAATAATACATTAATTTTTATTTGGTTTTAAATTTTAAAATATATAATTTTTTAATTATAATTAATTATTTATCCATTAAGCCTCTTGACAATATTTTTCTGCCCAAAATAATCTTTAAGTAACAAAAGGTGTTTTCTACGGGTTTGTTGCTTAAATGGATTAAGAGCTCAGGAATATCCTAACCAAATTATTTTTAACAAGCTTTCACAGATTTAGGCATACCCAGACTTGTCATTTTATTGAGCATACAACAAAGTAAATGGGATTCAGCATCTTAGTTTGGTAAAATTCTTGAAGATAATTTACGCCCAAAGATCGTTTTTAAAAGGTAAAACGTATTTTTTTTCTACTTTGTTCCTGCGGCCAAAGTCATTTTTGTAATACCAAGCCCAATAGCCTTTCTCTTTAATGTATTTTACGGTTTGATCTCTCGTAGAGGGATTTGTTTTAGAACGCACGACAGCTTGGCTTGGTGGCGGAATAAACGGTTTGATAGTTTAATCTTTTAAGAACTTATAAATTTGATGACTATCATAGCCCCCATCTGCTAGACAATCTGTAATATAAGAAGCATTGCTTTGATCTATCAAAGAAGGCACACAAGCTCTATCATCTGTATGATGGTCTGTCAAAACTCGAGCAGTAATGTACCCTCCTTCTTCCACACCAATGTGCAACTTACGCCAAACCTTGCGGTTGTATTGCTTGCCATGTTTAGTTTCTAACCATTCTTTTTCACCAAATACTTTCAAGCCTGTTGAATCAATAACTAAATGAGTCGGTTCATTTAAAGAAGGTAAAGGGAAACAAGATAAGGCTTGTGCTGCTCTTTTTGATAAACGGCTGAATTCTGGTACAGGCAATATCTTTCCTGAAAGAGTAAATAACGATTCAATAAAACCTATCACTTGTCTTAAAGCTAACTTGAATAAATGACGGAAAGTTAGGAGGAGATTTATACAAGTCTGAGAGTAAACTAAAGGCCGGCCCCGTTTTCGTTCTTCTGCTGAAGGAGCTAACCAGCTTTCCTCAAGATCTTCACTTAACCAAACTGTTAAAGATCCTCTTTGCTTCAAAGCCTTATTATACTCACGCCAGTTTGTTACTTTATAAGAAATCTTCTTGGTTGAAAATTTGCTACTCTGCTTTTTCATAAACTCAGTCCACCAAATTTATTACAGCCTATCTCCTATTTATCAGTTCATAGGTATTTTGGCAACAAAGTGGCTGGAATGCCTAAGTACAAGAAAAAATTGAATATATTCATCTTTTAAAAGATAAGTAATAAAATATAATAAAACAGTGCGTTTTAAAAATAAAAATATGGAGGTTTATTATGAAAGATAATTCATTGCATAGAAACAGTCTTTATATATTATTTTCTATTACATTTCTGTTTAATTGGTCTGGTTGTTCCGCCCAAGAGCAAAATTCCCAAGACGGCTACGATTACATAATTGTTGGAGCAGGCGCAGCAGGCTCTACATTAGCTGGTACTTTGTTAGCAAATACGAACGAGAACACTAAAATTTTGCTCATCGAGGCAGGTGTTGATGGGACCAAAGATCCTATGGTTACCAATTATGTAAAGTCAGGCTATTTAATGCGGACAAAATATGATTGGAGCGACGTAACAGCTCCACAAGTTCACTTAAATGGGCGAACCGTTCTTTTTAATGGTGGTAAAGTTAATGGAGGGGGTAGCTCAATTAATGGTATGTTATGGGCTCGTGGTCATAAAGGGGATTATGATTCTTGGATCCCGCAAGGCCAGGAAAGTAATTCTGATTGGCAAAGATGGAAGGGGGAAAAAATCCTTCCACTATTTGAATACTTTGAGCATTTTCAAGGCTTTTCTAAAGAAAGGGAACCAGCAGAGGCTTGGACTGCTGCGGAGTTTAAAATTCCCTCTCGTGTGCTTACACGAGAAATACGATATCCGCTAGCTGATGATTTTATTAGGGTTGCGCATAGGAACGGTTATCCGCATAACGAGCAGTATGTTAGAGACCTACGTCAGGGAGTTTCCTATCCAACATTTAATATTTTCATACAGCCAGGTAAAGAAGATGCCGATATATTTGAGAAATATGGGCGCTGTGATGCTTTTTCTTGCTTTGTATCGACCCAGCATGAAACAACAAGGCAACGATTAACACTCAAGAATAGTACAAGAGTGTTTGAGATTCTCTATGATAAGGAAAAGCCTGATGGAGAAATGACTCAGGCGACAGGAGTAATGGCATTTGATGAAAATAACAAGCAGACCGAAACATTTCACCTTAAACCATACACAGGCCAGCTTATATTAAGCGCCGGTGCTTTACGAACCCCCCAAATTTTAATGCTTTCTGGTATTGGTAACAGTGAGGTTCTAAATCCAGTTGGTATTAAAGTTAAAAGGACATTAGTAAAGGTAGGAGCTGACCTTCAGGATCATGTCTCGACAGCTATTGTCAGAAAGTTAAATAATGACAAATTAAAAGAAAGCCAAAAATCCTTTACGCAAACAACAAGAAGTGAATCTAAACAACCGGTGGAAAAGTTGTTTATCGAGAAACTGGATGCGCATCCTGCAACTTTGTCAGAATCAGAAATAGAAGTTAGATCTGCTTGTCAACATTTGATTTTAAAGACCCCTGAACATCTAAATACAACCGCCATTACGCTTTACTTTGAACCTGGTATTAAAGAGGAAGTAAAAAGCGATATTAATAAGGCAAAAATACGCCCATCCTTTCAATTGCAATCTAATTTTGCTCGCATTGCAAAACCCCATCCAGCTTCAATAAATGAGCAAGCTCTAGACTCCATTGAAGATTATGTGAATTATTTTGGAATAGCTGTTATCAATCTTCGTCCCTTTAGTCGAGGTTCCATAAAGCTTACCTCTGCATCCTTTCTTGATGCTCCTCGTATAGACCCTCATTATCTATCAGATGTACGAGACGTAAGAGCTCAACTCAAAGCTTTAAAGGAAGCAAGAGAATTATTGGAGCAATTTGCTCGGGATTCAAGCGGCTGGGTAGAAGATGAGGTGTTTCCAGGTGCCCAATTAATAACAGATAAACAGCTAAGAAATTATATAAGAGAATACTCTTCTTCTTACGCTCATCCATGTGGAACGTGCAAAATGGGAATAAGTAAGGAATACAGCGTTGTTGGCCCGAATCTGAAAGTATGGGGATTTGAAAATCTCAGTATTGCAGATGCCTCAGTGATGCCGACGTTACCCTCGGCAAATACAAACGCAAGCGCGATTATGATAGGTATCCAATGTGCTGCAAGTCTCCTACGGGACAGAACAACAGCTTCCAGCCCAATTAATGAATAGATAAAGGGATGATAAAGAAGGTGGGTGAGGCTTAGAAAGCTTTCCTCACCTTCGTTTTAGAAGCGGCATTATAATATATGCTCTTGCTTGAGATATTTAAAGCAGGAGCTTAGAAAGCCGATCCCTCTGTTAAGGGGAACAGTATTAAATACGGTCAGACGAGAAGCTTCCATAGGTATTTAATTAATTTCACCTTATTCTCCATTTTGCTGGCACGTCTAACATAAAACCATCCATAAAATATCGCCTTGGTCTGCCTCTTCACCATAAACCACGTCATAAATACCATATACCTATGGTGACGTGTTTTGTGGAATCCCATAATGGAAGAACCACATTTATATAAAAATATACCGTTTGTTGTCTTATTCTTTGAAGCTAATCGTGCTCTTAGAGTTTGAAAAGTTCTGTATACAAATACTTTTGACTGTCCTGATTCTAGAGCATTGATGATAGATTGGATTTTCTCTTTCTCCAATTTCCTGGAACGCCTTCCTCTTCTACTACAGCTTAGGATGAGGGATCTTTCATGCTGAGCTAATACTTCAAAGATATGAAAAATCATTCCTCTTAAAGGAGTGTTGTCTCCATATTCAGAGTAGAAGCCCATAAGAGAGCCTTTAATATGACCTTAAATACTTTAAGCATAAATAATATTTAAGTATAAATAATATATTTTATGTGGAGATTAAAATAGAATAAAAATTAACATATGCAAATATTATTTTTATCCTTAGTATAAACACATATTAAAATAATACATATATTCAGCGATATAAAAAAACTGATTAAATTCCAAGTATCACAATTTTATAAATATTAGTGCTCTTAAAAAGAAGTCGAGAAGTGAAAACGAAAAAATATTGAAGCATAAAAAATACTTGGTCTGTTTATGTCTTTACTCTCTTAATGTCTTTTAGATAACGGAGGAAATAAAATGGAATTCAAAATCTCATATTGTACTATAAAGTTGTTTTCTCTTTGTGGATTCGTTGTTTCTAGCTTATTTCAAATTAATAATTGTAACTCAATGGAGGCTGAGAAAGAAGATAGAATCTTAACTCGGTGTGCATATCCTTCTTTTTCTTCTCCAGAGGCAGGAGAGCATTTTTCATCTGATTTTTTTAACAATAGAAAAAATCAGATCGATGATGAAAAGAGAAAAGAATCTATCTTAATGTGGTTGAACCGGGGCGGGGACAAGCGTCAGCCTATTTTAAACACTAAAGAGTTTCCTTATAGTACCCAAGCGTACTTTACTGCTATTTTTCCTAGAACAGCAATATTCACGTCCGAAATAGGTACTGGAACATTTATTGATAAGGATGTCATTCTGACCGCAGCTCATGTCGTCTACTCTCATGAAAAAGGGGGTTATTGTACGAGTCTTAAATGTATTCCTGCCGCTCACGAAAGGATAGCTCCCTATGGTATTTTCTCGGAAAACAGGATTGTTTTGGTATCTCCTAAGTACATAGAAAAAGGTCCAGATTATAAACAATATGACTATGCAATTATTATTACTAGGAGCGCCATAGGAGAAAGAACAGGTTATCTTGGATTAGCTGCACTTAAAGAAGATACTTTACAAGGTATTGAGGTTACAATTGCCGGTTATCCAGGGGACAAAATCGAGGATATTTCTTCTCCAACGATGTGGGGAATGTCTGGGAAATTAACGACAATTGGGCCTGAAGAACTTTACCATGATATTGATACTTATGCTGGCCAAAGCGGAAGCGGTATCTGGTACAAAATGAAGCATGAAAACAAGGCAGAATATCTTTTAGTGGGTATTCATGCATATGGCACTGAGGAGAAGGAGGGGCTGTATAACTATGGCCCTCGATTAACCAAAAAGAAAGGAGAGGAAATATTAGGTTGGATAGAGGCTTTTAGAAAAGACCCTTCAAAGTTTAAAGCCGAGCATCATGAGCCTAAGCATATTCAAGAACATGGCGTAATAGTCATGCAAATAGGTGAAGAAGAAAGATTTAATAATGAGGAGACTCTTAAACTTTTACCTCCTGAGGTCATATCTAAGATGAATAGAGAAGACGGATTGGATTGGTATGAGCAGGGTTTAGGCTATGAAAGTTCTAAGGATGATAAGCTAGCTTTTGCGTGTTTTCAACAAGCATTTCTACGCTTCCAAGAACCAAAAAACCAAAAAAATCGAGAAGTTAAGCATAAGTTAGCAGTTATGTATAGTTTGGGGCGTTATGTCAATAGAAATCCATATCAGGCCGTCATTTTATGGAAAGAAGCTGCTGCACTTGGTCATATTAAAGCAATGTTTAATGTTGCTTTAATGTATGAGAAAGGGGAAGGGGTAGAACATCAAAGTGATGAGGAAGCATTTAAGGAAACATTTAAATGGTATATGAAGGCTGCAATAAAAGAAAATGCAGAAGCACAATGTTATGTGGCTGACATGTCCATGGAAGGAAAAGGTACAGATAAGAGCGAATCTACTGCAATTGAATGGTATGAAAAATCAGCAAACCAAGGTTTCGAGAAAGCATTTCAAGCCTTAGAGCGCCTAGCAGATATGGGGAATACCCAGGCTCAGGAAATCCTAAATAAAATCAGGCAAAAGTAAATAATTCCTTATTCCGTATTGTCAAGTATTTGCGGCATAAATATTAATATAGATTTTATAAAATTTTAGTTAATATTTTAAAATCCTACTTCTTCATTTTCTAATCCAAGAAGAAATATAAAAAGCAAGGGAGATCGCAAACGCGTTGATGGAGGAAAAGATGAAAATGTATAGTTATTCCTTGGGAAGTTTTGTTAATACACCTGAAACCTGCTTTTATCAAGTAAACACAAAATTAATAAAGGGGAGGCAATAACAAATGAAGAAACTAATAATTAAATATAAACTATTGTTAGCCTGTTTGTGTACACTTATACTTACTTTAAATTTTGAAAAAAGCTGGTCAATGGAAAAAGACCATAATAAAACTATTTTATCTTGTGTTCCTCCTACCAAACCACATGAAGCCCGACCAAAAAAGCTGGTAGGGGCTGAGTTTTTTAATAATGCAAAGGCGGTTTTTCAACCAGGGTCCCAACCAGGGTTAATAACCGCACCGTTATTAACCGCCATTTTAGAACGTCCTGGTAAAAAAGGAGATGGACGGAGAATTGTGAGTGAGACAGAGAAATTTCCTTACAGTGCTCAGGTCTATTTTGTAACCGAGTTTTATCAGTCCCCCAAAGGGACACGTGAGATAGGGTCCGGCACATTTATTTATCCAAGAGTGATTCTGACCGCAGCTCATGTGGTTTACTCCCGTGAGTATGGCTGCATCTACAAATCTCTCCAGTGCATTCCAGCTGCCAATAATGGATTAGCGCCTTTTGGAACGGTTTGTGTTAAAGGAGTTAAGATTTGTAATAATTATATGAATTACCCTAATTTTTCTAAATATAGTCCTGATGATTATGCTCTGGTGTTTCTTCATGAACCTAAAGGACAGGAAACAGGATATTTTGGAATTGATATTCCTGATGATGAAGTATTAGCTAAGCTTTCTCTAAATATTTTTGGGTATCCAGGAGAAAAACTAATTGATGGTAAGATTGAGCGACCTACAATGTGGGGAATGTCAGGATATATAGATCATATAGGTTATCTTGTTCCAGATCATTTATACTATAATATCGATACAACAAACGGACAAAGTGGAAGCGGTATATGGTACCACAAAGGCACAGGAGACAAGCCAGAGTATTATTTGGTAGGAGTTCATACTTATGGTCCGGTTACACCTGAGGGTTCTAACTATGGCACTCGTCTTACTAAAAGCAGAGTGGCTCAAATTCGTCAGTGGATCCAAGAGTTTGAAGAGAAGACGTTAAAACTTGATAATGAAGTACTCATCGCTAAGCTAATTCAAGAATCCAATACAACTCATAAATTTTCGTCTAAAATTAAAGTATTGTTTGGCGAAGAAGCTCTACCCTTAGAGACTCTTGAAAAAGCAAAGACAGGAGATAGAAAAGCCCAATATGAAATTGGTTTACTGTATGCAAATGGACAAGGAGTCTCTCAAGATGATGAAGATGCCTTGAATTGGATACGCCTATCCGCTCAACAAAACTATCCAAAGGCCCTGTTCAAGCTTGGAGTTATGTATGAGTATGCACAAGGTGTCCTTCAAAATGCTAGTAAAGCGTTTAAATGGTATCAAAGAGCCGCAGCGGCAGGAAAAAAGGAAGCTCAATTAAAACTAGGTAAAAGATATGAATATGGACAGGGAACTCTTAAAGATCTGGGTAGAGCGTTTAAATGGTATCAAAAATCTGCGCAGCAAGGAAATAAGGAGGCTCATCTTGCTTTAAAGAGAGTTGAAGAAATTATTAAGAACAAGCCAACGCAAGGGGATCTTGAAAGTATTGGTGTCATACTTTTTGATCACACTATTTCCACTAACCCCCTGACAACAGCGGTTTCAGGAAATAATGAAATTGAAGAAATTGAGAATACAAATTTGCAGCTCTTTAAATTAGGAAATGCAGAAGATTTGAAGACAGCCCAAACGTTAGATTTGAGAGATAAGAAGCTCGAAGATGCAGGAGCTATGCTCATAGTGCGCTATATTTCCCAGAATACCACCCTCACATCCCTCGATGTGGAGTGGAATCAGATTGGCGCTTCCGGAGCAGAAGCCCTGGCGAAGCTCAGCGGCCTCACATCCCTCGATGTGAGATGGAATCAAATTGGCGATGCCGGTGCAAAAGCCCTGGCGAAGCTCACCGGCCTCACATCCCTCAGTGTGGGTAATAATCAGATTGGCGCTACAGGCAAATGGAAACTTGAAAAACTCTCTAATCTAGGGATAAAAGTTTATAATTAATCGGTTGTTTGACGGTCACTTGTTAAATGGAGAATATCTAAAACCAAGGTGTATTGAGGAAAATCAAAGGGTTGCAAGATAATGAAATGTTCTCTAAATTTTAAGATATTGGTTTTTTCGGCGTTGTTGCGTAAATAGAAAAGGTTGTCAATAAAAGATAAATGGAATTATCTTTTTTAAATAAAAAAGGATGCCGTATGCCTTATAAAGAACGTATTAGGCGCTCAGGCGCTATTCATAAACGTCAAAATCACTATCGCCTACAGAATTGGTCAGACTATAATCAATCTTTAATAAACAGAGGAGATCTCACTTTATGGTTTTATGAGGATCTTCACCATAACTAGTACGCGCAAAAATCCCCCATTCCTAAAAAAGGGCGGCCCCTTCATTATTCTGATCAGGCCATTACACTCATACTAACATTAAGGCTCCTCTTTAAACAAAAGCTTAGGCAAACTCAAGGGTTAGTCAAGTCATTGTTTCACCTCTTGGACCTTCAATTGGATGTTCCTAATTGGCATTCCAGTCCCAACCCCCCGAAAATTCTGAGAAAGATGATTTATAACTCAATGTATTCAATAAGATAACTGAGATTAATTGGGTTTTTGTTGGTATAGAAGATGAATCTTCCCGTGAAGTGAATATGCCGCCAGGCAACAGGTGATGTTTTCTTAAGGATTTTCAGCTTTTTCTGGTTATGGGAATCAGCATCAAGAAAGCATGAATGAATTGAGGCATTATAACAAATAATGGCCCCAGCGATAAGGCGACCACATTGATTACTAATCTCAAGGTCAATATTGTTAACAACGGACGTAAAATGATACAGAGCAGCGGTTGAATTTTGATACATTTTCTCTTGAGTTAATCTCCGTTTAGGAGGTTTTACTAATGATTAAGTGGGAACAAACAATGGAAATAAAAATATTACGTCATCAAGTGTCACCACCAGAAATAAAATGATACAGAGCACCGAAAAAAAATTGATACAGTGAGCGATCCCAAATGCCTTCTTTTAAAGGAAGAGGAGGCGAACATGATAAAATGGGAACAAACAATGGAAATAAAGATTTTACGTCG
>JAIBEV010000159.1 GCA_019459505.1 Candidatus Paracaedibacteraceae bacterium
CTGAAAGTAGAGAAGATAGGTATCCATGATAACTTCTTTAAGCTTGGAGGGCATTCCCTTCTTGCCACTCAAGTTATCTCTCGTATCAGACATACCTATAATATCGATATTCCCCTTAGGGCTCTGTTTGAACATCCAACGATAGTAGGCTTAAGCTTAGTCGTTGATGAGCTTCAGAGGGAGCAGAGAGTTTCGCAAGTTCCTCCTATTGTTGCGAAGGAGAGGCCTGAGCGGATTCCTTTGTCTTTTGCGCAGCAAAGGCTTTGGTTTTTAGATCAGCTGTTACCTGATGTTGCGCTTTATAATATTCCTATGGCGCTAAAGTTAATAGGGTCATTAAATATCCAAGCTTTTGAGAGAGCACTTAATGATCTGATAGGACGCCATGAGTCTTTAAGAACGATATTTTTATCCGAAGAAGGGGAAGCTTATCAGGTTATTTTACCTGAGCTCAGAGTAAATCTGGTAGACAACCGGATTGATTTATCAAGCCTAGAAGGAGAAGAGCAAGAGGAGGAGCTTCGCCGCATAGCACAAGGAGCAGTTAACGAACCCTTTAATCTTACAACAGGTCCTCTGCTAAGGGTAAAGCTTGTTGCTTTATCAGAGGAGGAACATGTTCTTCTGATAACCATGCATCATATTATCTCGGATGGATGGTCTCATGGGATCTTCTTTAGAGAGCTTGCGAGCTTATACAATGGGTATTGTCGGGGGGAAGATGTTTTGTTACCTGCACTATCTCTTCAGTATGCGGACTTTGCTTTGTGGCAAAGAGAATGGCTGCAAGGAGAAGCACTTGAGAATCAATTAAGATATTGGAAAGAGCAGCTTTCAGAGATACCCGATCTTCTTGAGTTACCGACCGACAAACCGAGACTGAAGGAGCTTAGCTATAGAGGAGCTACCTATAGAATGAGGCTGTCTGAAGAAGCCAGAGATCGGTTGAATGAATTAGCGCAAGAGAACCAAGCCTCTTTGTTTATGGTATTGCTAGCTGCCTTTCAGGTGTTTCTGCACAGATATACTAACCAGAAAGACATTGTTGTAGGAGCAGTGATAGCGAACCGGCATTATAAGGAGATAGAGAGCCTTATAGGGTTCTTTGTCAATACCCTTGCATTAAGGACGAGCTTTGAGGAAGGAGAGAGCTTTATAGACATCTTGAAGAAGGTGAAGGAGACAACTCTTCAGGCTTATCAACATCAAGATGTTCCTTTTGAACAGCTTGTTGAATATCTAAACGTTGCTAGAGTAACTAACCGTAATCCTGTTTTTCAAGTAATGTTTGGATTTCAGAATATCAATGAAGAAGCTTCTCTTATTTTAGATGGTGTTAACCTTGAAGTCTTTCCTATTTCCTATCCGATAGCTAAGTTTGATTTGTCGTTTACAGCTTATGAAGATGAGGGAGGGATAGGCGTAGGGATAGAGTATGCAACAGATCTTTTTGAAGAGAGCACGATAGAGAGGATAGGAAGACATTTTAGGGATCTGGTAGAAGATATCATCAAGAGACCTACAGAAGGTATAGAAGGGTATGAGCTTTTAAGCAGAGACGAGCAGGAGAAGATACTTGTTGAGTGGAATGAGACAAGAGCGGAGTATCCAGGGGACAAGTGCTTACATGAGCTGTTTGAGGAGCAGGTAGAGAAGAGTCCAGATCATATAGCGGTAGTATATGAAGAAGAGAGCCTGACGTATAAAGAGCTGAATGAGAGATCGAATCAGCTGGCACATTATTTAAGGAAGGAAGGGGTAGTACCAGATACCCTTGTAGGGATAGCTGCCGAGAGATCATTGGAGCTGATCGTAGGGTTGATGGGGATATTGAAGGCCGGTGGGGCGTATGTGCCGTTGGATCCGAGTTATCCGGAAGAGAGACTGCAGTATATGCTGGAGGACACTGCGGCGCCGATATTACTGACGCAAGGAGGAAATGAAGAGAAGTTTGCGGGGTATAAGGGGAAGAAGATAGCGCTTGATAAGGGATGGGAGGATATAAGGAGAGAAGAGAAGACGAATCCTCCGGTTATTACGCGTCCGCATCATCTTGCCTATGTGATCTATACCTCTGGTTCTACCGGTAAACCTAAGGGAGTTGCTGTTGAGAACTATTCATTTTTGAACCACATGCTTTGGATGAAGGAGGAATATGATTTCTCGTATGAGAATTCGGTATTGCAGCGTACAGCTCTTTCTTTTGATGCTTCTGTGTGGGAGGTATTTCTGACGTTGATAGCAGGCTCAAAAATGATCTTGCTGCCTAATTATGCATCCAAAGATATCCAAGAATTAAAGAATGTTATTCAAAAATATAAAGTTGATTCTCTCCAGCTGGTTCCTTCTCTTGCAAAAATTCTTTTAGAAGATATTGAAGATGAAGAGTCTTTACAATCACTTAAGCATCTATTCTTAGGGGGAGAAGCCTTATCGTATAATATGAGCTCCCTCTTTTTAAATAAGCTTAATGTATCATTAACTAACCTTTATGGGCCTACAGAGGCAACAATAGATGCTATAACATTTAAATGCAGCAATATCCGAGAACTAAAACATCTTAGCGCGATTCCAATAGGTCGTCCGATATCGAACACGCAGATATATATATTAGACGAGCAGTTGAATCCAGTACCTATAGGGGTGAGTGGAGAGATTTACATTGGAGGGGTTGGATTGGCAAGAGGATATTTGAATCGTCCTGACTTAACGGCTGATAGA
>JAIBEV010000081.1 GCA_019459505.1 Candidatus Paracaedibacteraceae bacterium
GGGGAAAGTTATCGCCTGAAGGACAAAAGAAAAGCTGGACTTATTCCATCAAGGCTTAAAGAGGAGGAGGCAACATTATGAGTTAACCTATAAATAAGTCACCTTAAAGTTGATCAATCCTGTGTCAATTTTAAATCGGTGTTTGCTTCAATTCTGTATCAGTTTTATATCGGCGTTGACACCTAGGGCGCACTTCACACACTAAATACTTACGGACCGTATTAACTGAGAAGCCAGTTTCTTGAGCGATTTGTCTTAAACTTTTACCTTGGCGACGTAAAATCTTTATTTCCATTGTTTGTTCCCATGTTATCATGTTCGCCTCCTTCTCTTAAAAGAAGGCATTTTGGGATCACTCACTGTATCAATTTTTTTTCGGTGCTCTGTATCATTTTATTTCTGGTGGTGACACAAAGGAAGGGGAAGAAAATGATAGCTTAGAAAAGGTAAAAAATTGATCAATGATGTATCAGTTTTCAACCGATGGAATACTTAATACCTGTATCAATTTTCAACCGTTGTTGACACTCATGGTTTTTTTGCAAGCTTTTTGATGATTGTCTCTTATTTCTTGCAATTATTTTATCACTATTTTTCTACTCAATCCATTGGATCTTATATACTTTTTCTTTACTGCAGACTCGACTAAATAAAGTTGTAAGAGGCTTATCATTTTCGGTTACAATTTTAAGAGATACTTGAAGGTAAGCATATAGCTGCTCCCTGTTCCCGGGCAAGACGAGTGTTGTGACATGGCCTTTTCAATTGTCCACTCTCATCAGTTCTATGCATTTGTCTGGTGTGAATCTAGTGGGCAAAGGGGAACATACTTTGTTTCCGCCAAACTCGTATCGATAAATAAATATTTGTCAGCAATAAATAAGAAAGGGTTATGTCTAAATGTGATTTCAACTTGTTCTGTATTTGAGGATTCAAATCCTAATTTATATAAAAATTCTTCAAGTGCTTGTTTGTTTGAGTCAGGATAATGCTCTTGGAAAGACGCAATTGCATCTTTTCTCTTTAATACTTCTAGTGTTGCCTCATCCGGAAAAGTTTTTTTTCTATAAAGCTCAGCATATTCCCATATGGCAGTTCTTTGCCTTCTATTGGAAAGCTTTTCCTCTTTTTCTGCAATAATATTCCTTATTGTTAATCTATCTGACAAAACCTTTAAAGGACAGAAAACCCAAAGTAAAGTGATAGGAGCTTTAAAATTCCAAAACATCTCAGAAAGATTGACAAACTTAAAATCCATAATAACTGGAGAATCATTTCGAGATTCTTTCCAAATTTTAAAAGGCAACCTAGAAAGTTTGGATTTGAAGTAACTTCTCTCAGCTCTGGGAATTCCTCTTCCATAAATGGATCTAAGTAATAACAAATCCTCTTGAATATGATTTGGGATTTTTTTTATATTGTCTCCTAAAATAAAATTTATCATTTTTTTAGGCTCTAGATTTTCTACGATCCTAGAATATTCATCAGGATGATAATTTTTTATTGTTTTTTCTAATGATTTATCACAAAAAAGATCTATGCTGTAATCAGTTAAATCAGTGTTAGATTTTCTAAAAAAATCTATTAAAGTGGTTTTTCCTGCATTAGAAGTGCCCGTAAGTATTGTTACTGGGGCCTTTCCATACATAATAAATCTATTGTCAGCGTTTAAAGAAAGAGGGATTATCCTTTTAAAGGAAAACTCTCCAGTTATGCTCTTTTTAAACTCTTTTCCTTCAATGAGAAAATTATATCGTTCAATATAAATGCTAGGTATTAGCATATAATTACAAATACATATTTTTGAGTAACTTTCTAAGAATAAATAACAACTATATATAAACTCACTTTTTATATAGGAAATATTTTTATAATTAATATTATTTATAATCATATAATTTTTATTGTAATAATAGAAGTAGAATAGTGAAAATTCTGCTAAAATTAATTTCTTGAAATCTATAGGGTTAAGTAATTTAGTAGTGTCAGGAATTAAGGCAAAAGACCTATTTAAAATGTAAGATTTATTATTATTTCTTGGTCTGGAAAGGTTTAGTTGAAAGTAAACTGGAAATTCTTTTCCATATTCGCTAAGACTTTCAACAGAAAAGGCTTTAAAATTAATATTTTGCTCACTTACTGCTCTTTGACTTCTTGTTTTTTCAGAACCAATTTCATCATCCATAGCGATGGAATAATTATTCATCTTTATAAGAATCAAATAAACAAATGCAGTTATATTACATTTTTTATATGTATGTCTCATTTCTTCTTAAGCTTCCTCAATCGGCAGCATATTATCACTCTTTATGCACAGTTTAATAGCTTTAGCTGTTGATTCAAGATTATTATACCTAAAGAGAGTTTCATGCCTACCAGGCACATTTATAATCTGAAGATTTTTAATAAAATGTTTCCATCCGTAATCATAAACTTTTGATTGTGTTTTAGAAACATTATCCTTTGCTATTAATAGAGTAACTTTCCCTCCCCGATATTTTTTTACCTTGTACTTTAATATAAGATTCTCATGAATTTTCAGATTTTTCTCTATTTGCAGATTAACATATAAATCAGAGTTTTCATTAAATAATGCATCATCTATTTTTTCTAAATGTTTTTTATTTGTTATCTTTTCGTGTGGTCCGTTATTTTTCAAATTATTCATTGGAACAGCAGCATCAATTAGAATTAAATTCTCTATACTTTCACCTTTTATTGTAAGTTGTTGCGCCATTTCATATGCTACTATTCCTCCAAACGACCATCCTCCAAACACATAAGGTCCAACGTTTTGTATTTTTTTTATTAAACTAATATAGTGTTCAGCCATAGATTGTATGCTTTTATAATTATTCCCCGGACTTTCGAAAGATGGACTGTTTATTCCATAAATTGGGATGTCATCAATATACTTTGATAAGCCCTGATAACAGAAAGATAATCCTCCTCCTGGATGAATAAGAAAGAGAGCAGGCCTTTTCTCACTGATTTGGATCGGGATCAAGGAAAAATTAGGCATACAACAGTGTTCTAATTCTAGCACCCGAGAAAGAGAGAAAATGGTAGGATTCCTGAATATATCAGCTATAGAAATTTTATTCGAGAATTCCGGCTGAAGCTGAGAAAATAGCTTTATTGAAGTAAGTGAATTTCCTCCTATTTCAAAGAAGTTATCGTGAATGCTTATATTCTTAAGATTTAAAACTTTTTCCCAAATTTTTAAAAGATGAAATTGAAGAGGGGTTGCTGGATAAACTATATTAACTCTATTTTTATTTATATATCCAATAGTAGAGTCGAGCAGAGCTTTACGATCGATCTTCCCATTAGAGGTTAAAGGTACCTTGTCGATATATACAAAGAAGGAAGGCACCATGTAATCTGGAAGCCTTTCTGAAAGAAACTCTCTTAATTCTGTAGATGAGGGAGTAAAGTCTCCAGGCCTCACATAAGCGACGAGTTTTTTGTTGTTTGACTCGTCTACGTTTGTTTTATCAAGCTCATCCGTTCTTGCTACCACAATTGCTTGTGATACATCT
>JAIBEV010000047.1 GCA_019459505.1 Candidatus Paracaedibacteraceae bacterium
CAGCACGTTAAAGTCCATACCAATGTGGAGTGGTTCATTCGGTCGAATAACTTCATCCGTGTGATTTTTCTTGCGGTCAAAGTCTGGATATACGCCACCAGATGACAAGTTGACAAATAGACCTTCCAGATAAGCATTCAACAATTGAGGTGGATACGATTCTCTCAGACCTTCAATATAGCTTTCGGGCAGGTACGGATTAGAAGCCGTAGGAGCACGGTATAATACATATTTACCACCGCCTCTTTTTTGCCATCGGTCATAACAGAATCTAAAGCCTTCAGGCGTGGTTCCAACTGCTGCCGTGTTAGCCTTACCATCAGGTTTTCTTTGCCGACATCGCGCAATAACCTTATTCCATGCATTTTTCGCATGTTCTGTTTTAAGCGTATCTAACTCATCAATTACAGCATCAGCAATTTCAAAGCCAACAATCGAATCAGGATTATCCATTGAACGTAGAATAATCTGGCCATAGCCTGCGATAGTGAAGGTCTTTTCAGATTTATTGAGCTTAAAACTCAAACCACATTCATTGAGTAGCTCACTAATACGCGGAAATGCAATGAGTCGGATCAGATCATGGGTAGGTGCAAAATAGCCCTGATTCAGCTTTGGGTAAGCCAGCTTCTGAATTAACAATCGCTTGAATAAACTTTCTGATTTTCCTGCTCCAAATCCACCCACAAATAACGGATATTGAGCATCGCTAAAAACAAAGTCATCCTGTGGCTCAGTCAGTGTTAGATTTATCTCCATTTGACTTGCCCACCCTTACTACCTTGATTATCACTTCATTGTCTTGCCCTGCACCTAAGTCTTTTTTAAGCTTTTCAAGTTCAAGCCGTTTAATCTCAAGCTCTATCTGTTCTTTTTCAGACATTCCACCTGATCTACTGCTCTAGTCTGATTGGATTAAACCCTGAGCTTGTTTGAGCACATTCTGGCGCATAACTTTATTCTTGCCCCATTCCTCATACATTTTTTGGAGCTCTTTAAAGTGAAAGGCCCGATTAGCAATGGGTATATCTTCAACCTTTTTCTTAAAGTCTTTTCTGGTGCGTTCGAATAAAGTGACGAGTTTTTTACTTAAGTTTCGACCTGCAAGTTTGGTTGGGTCATAGTTCTCACACTGCCGACGATCAATAACAATTCCAAATCTTTCCTTGACAGCATCAGCTACCTCTTGTGGTGTTTCAAAGCAAGCAAGCGACTGTACTATAAAGAATTTTACTGGCTCTTTAAGTGCCGCCATACCTACCTCTTTGTCATTCTGTACCTACATCAGCAGGCACATTAAGCCAACTTCAGTAGACATGTTCCGCATGATTGAGCAAGGTGTGCTCTTGAAACAGTTGGGCCATTATTTGCCAACTCCACCATTTTTTGAACATCTGCTGATGCGCCATACCGCTCAACCACCCCATGAAATTCTTCTACATCATGGCCACGTAAATAAAGTCTGGGCAGTCCGGTTGATGCGCTCCATAAGAGTTCACCACTTTCCTCATCTTTTTCTTGCCCAATATGGTAAAGCTCATGTTCAACCAAGGCGCAGAAGTCCGTATCATTCATGACCTGACAGGCACGAGCATCTAACGTAATAAGATATTTAGGTATGTCACCAAACCAATCCATTAGCTGCATTTCTTGTCGAGCCTTACGCCAACCACCTGCATTGATCATGACGCGCTCAGTTTGTCCCAATACCTTACGGCCTTTTGACTTACACGTTGAATAAGCCCATAAAAAGGATATTTCCGGTGGATCAAAACTATTGAGATGATCATGATCAACGTTGTATAACTCGGACCAATCTGACAAAAAGGTTTCTTTTATCCAAGGCCACAAGTCATTATTTGCTGGTTCAAAGTAAAGCAGACCACCAGATTCCAGATATTCTTCATCATCTGCATAGGGATTATCCTGCTCTGGCGGATAGGGCCTTTTCATAAATTGACCTCATTAAAAAACCTCCCGAAGGAGGTCTCTGTGTCTTTAGTTTACTTTGAGTGTTTCACCCGTTTTTGGATGAATGAAGCATGCATCCAAACCCTGTGGTCTGACTTGCTCT
>JAIBEV010000171.1 GCA_019459505.1 Candidatus Paracaedibacteraceae bacterium
GACTGACTGATGCCATGTTCATTACAAATAGAAGCCACTGATTGGCCTTTTAAGCCTGAAAGAACTATCAGGGTCTTCTTCTCACTTGTCCATTGTCGTCGCTGCATTTTTGTCTTCCTTTTGCTTAATTCAACAAAAACACTCCTTTATTTCAACTCTTTTCTAAACTAGGGGCAGTATACCCATTGAATACCTTTTCGTCATATGAGGAGGCGGTGACAAAAGATCACATTTTGTGGATTCGTCCAAGATAGATAGATACCATTCCTCAAGAGTGTGTTCACACGTCGATATTCTGTTCCGACCTTGTCTCTCATCATAATATATATATTTTCTAATTTTATAATCTTTTCCAATTGCAGAAATTATTTTATCAAATATTTTATTAAATTCATCTTTTTCAGTTTCGTTCAACCCATATCTATATAAATCAGAGAAGGGTAATCTTGATAGTATTGTTAAATATGGCTTAGGTCCGGGTTCCTCACAAGAAGCATATTCATTATTGTTAAATATACTGGCCCAATAATATAAAAATAAATAAGAAAATCCTATCACCTGAGGGCTTAAAGACTTCAATGTAGGATAGATTTCTTGATTAAAAATTCTATAAATTTGTAGAATTTTAATTCTATTTTTTAATACTTTAGTGTCGTGATTTAGCTTGTCTCTTATTCCCTTATCTTGCTCACGATTGTTTTTTTCTAACTCTTTAGCTTCAAATGCATTTAGTTGTTCAATTGTTACTTTACGGAAAGTCATAGGATCATCATTCAGAGATTGGCAAAAAGTAATCGAGTTCTTTTCTCCTAACCTAGCAAGTCTTTCAAAAATGTGAGGGACTTCACTTAAAGGAACTTGGTAGCTAATTTGTGGTTCCATTATCTTATGGTTATTAACCGCGTTCCTTAAAATTTTAAAACGATTTTTCCTATTCCCTATAATTGTTAGAGTAAAATTATCTAAACCTATTTCTTTGAGCATTTTTTCTACTCTGGTTCTATTGAGATTATAGACATTATCTTTGTGCTGGACTATTTTATAAAAATATTTAATGGTTTCTACCATTACAGGAACCATATTTAAAAATTCTTCTTTGGTATACCCTCCAATAGTTTTAATTTCCAGATTATTGAGAGCAATTTCTTCATTAGAAAAGTCTGCTGTATCAAGCTCTATAATCCATGTTGAGGTTGGGGTTTTAATTGTAAAACCCGGCATCTTTGTTTGTTGCACACCCTTAATTGCTGATGTTTCCAATTCTATTCCGATCCTTCTTTCGCTTCCAGTATTTGCAGAGGAAGAAGAGCTACTTTCTTCCATAGATGGTGAAGGAAAAATAAAGCATAAGAAGAATGCCAAAATAGTTAATAAAAATTTTGATAGTAAGGTCACTGATGTTAATCCTTCATATTTTTAAGGGTACTAGAAATGCATAATTTAATAATTCCTGAAAAAAATTATTTTTTGTAAAAACTTATATTTAGGGCGGTATCATCACCTTTAGAAGTCTTCTGATAAGTTAGAATTAAATTAATATTAACAAGAAATATAGCAACTATTTTCAGTCCTATTGTAATCTAAATAATCTTAATCTTACAGTTCGAAACTATAGTATATATGTGGATTCATTCCTTAGGTTTCAACACTTAATAATTGCTTAAAAATATATAAAGATATTATAAGAAGCTACCTTTCTAACACTTTGTCTGTTCAGTAGGTTCCGTTGCAAATTCTTGAGAAGATGTTAGGTTAAGGATAAATTATATAACCCCCGTAATGCTTAAGTAGAAAAAGAAACAATATTAATTTTAGGTTTATTTCTCTTATAAGAATAAGCAACTAAGGTAGCTATGATATGAACAAAAGTATTCATTATGCTCTTCTTCTATTAGGTTTGGCATCCCCTAGCTTCTCTGTAGATAAAACCTTTTTGAAGGCTCCTTACTCAGGCCAATCTCATGAAGATGTAGAACGTGGGGAAGCACCCTCTAAACTTAAGCACTTACCAATGATTCTACGCAATGATGCTCATGCTTTTTATATTAGATGGGAAGAAATGTCTTCTTTATTAGAAGATAATCCGTTTGCTCAATACATCAAGAAAATTATTGTTCAGGATGGGATTGGTATTGAAGTTAAGAAAAAAGCAATTCAATACAGATTGGAAGAATTAGATCTTCCCTAGCGTATTGTATGAGCTGGCTCATAGTGATGGGCGTAAAAACCAAGTCTCTCCTGGCTTGCGTGAGCAAATACAAAATAAATTTGAGGAGGCTTTCAATCGCCATAAGATTAAGAAAGATGGGGGACGGTTTGCTGCCTTAGGTGATATTTATGACTTGTCTTGGAAAATAAGTTATCAGCACTTAAAGAAAGCACCAAAAAATAAGGTACCTGTTGAAACTGAATCAAGGATGTCTTGTTCAGGTCCTTCCTTTGGGATTTCCTGATTTTTAGGTTTTATCCATAAAAAGATAGAAGGTTACGAAGTTGCTGATGCCTCCCAAGCGCTGCAGCCCTCTGAAAAGAAACAGTCGAAGAGGAAAAGTAGAGCGTCTGAATTTTTAAAGGAAGAAACACCCTCTGAATTATCTCTACGCCATAGAGTCCCTGCAAGGAATTTGCAAGAGGATTAAAATCTCGACCTATATCTCATTCTATGAATACCGTCAACAAGTCCCATCCAGCTAACAGGGGAAGCAAAGAAGGGTAAAATAACAAACAATTGTCCAGATATTCTAAAAGGCGCTGATGCTACCGTCTTAAATGTCAATGGATTTAGGATCCCATGGTTGTAAATTCTTAAGCATAGAATTGAGAATTGTTAAAAGTTTGCGCATGCAAGCTGTTAAAGCAACCTTAGCGACTTTTCCTTGACTCC
>JAIBEV010000036.1 GCA_019459505.1 Candidatus Paracaedibacteraceae bacterium
CGCATTGGATGGAATCACAGTAAACTGTGTCGCTCCTGGACTTGTCAACACTGACATATGGAAGTCGTTGCCAGCTGATGTAGCTGCCGGAGTAATTGCAGGTATCCCACTTGGAAGACCTGGTGAGACCAAGGAAATCGCGGCTACAATAGCTTTCCTTGCATCAGAGGAAGCTTCATACATAACCGGTGAAGAGATAGACATCAACGGCGGATCGCACATGGACTAAGACCCATGAGATATGGATTGAAAAGAAGCAACTTAAAGCCGCGATGCATGCGACGGCCTATTGCAGGCATAAATGGTAACAGTGAAAGTATTCGGTTCACAGGAAATTGGCTTAGATTCATTGAAGATCAGACTCAATTAAATGCCATTACCTAAAATTTAGATAGAGACTCCTAAAACACTCCTAAAACAGAGTATCCCGTGAAGCGCACACTTCACGGGATACTCTGCATAGTGATGCTTTTGGAAAAAAATATAATCAATAATTGCCAATAAAGTCTTGTAGATTGGACCTGTTGATTCAATACACTACTGAGTACTACTTAGAGATAAAGCGAAAGGCTATATCAGACCTGATTACTATATAAACTGACATTGAGAAATGGTTAATAACTGATGGCTCATGAGTCTGATTATCACTTTGTAGAGAGCTCAGGGTAAAGTATGCTTTCCCCGCATATTATTTATTTGGATTGATTCCATTGCCAGTGGAATTCTCTTGCCATATAATTTATATAAAGTGATTGTGGAATTGGAGGCTTGTTATGAATAGAAATAGGATTCTTGCCATTGTGTTATCATCGTTGCTTCTTCTGTCAGGCTGTGGGAAAGCAGCTGTGCCTCAGGCACAGGAACCGACACCGACTCAGACTGTAGCTGAGACAAAGCCTCAGGAAACTATGGCGCCAACAGAACCAGTACCTGAACCGATACCTGTCGGAATGTATGAAGCTGTACCTGAGGGTGTATCACCTCTTACAGGACTTCCATATAAGGGAGACGGCAAGGCGATAATGGTGCAGGTAGAGAATACCGCAGCGGCAAGGCCTCAGAGCGGAATAACAAAGGCAGACCTCATATATGAGATGGAGGTCGAAGGCCAGATAACAAGGCTAACAGCATTCTTTCTGAGCAAATACCCAACTAAGGTAGGACCTGTAAGAAGTGCAAGAAAGCAGCATATGTATCTCTGGAGCGAGTGGGACTATATGCTTGTATTCTGGGGAGGCTCATATGGTGTTCCAGGACAGGACCTTGATGATCTTAGAAGCCAGCTCGGAATAAAGACCATAAACATCAATGGAATCAGGACAACTAAGGGTCTTAGCAGATCATCTGACAGGGAGGCACCTCACAACGCATACGTAAATCTTGATTATCTTGCAAAGAATGCCTATGACTATACTCCGGAGCAGAGGACCCTTTACTTTGATGAAAATGTTGTAATTGCAGGGGGTCCAGCGAATACAGTAAGCCTTCAGTATACATCTGATAATAAGATCAAATACACTTATAACAGCAAGACTGGTCTTTATGCGCGGACAATCAACGGAAATGCAGTTGTAGACAAGGAAGATGGAACCAAGCTGTCTGTTAAGAACATAATCATACAGCATGCAAGGCATTATCATGTGGATGGTACTGTCTACACGAATATCGACCAGATTGGCAGCGGAAAGGCTGAGTTCTTCACTGATGGGATCATGAGGACAGGCACCTGGGAACGAAAGAATTCTAATTCTTTGACGAAGTACTATGATGAGAATGGCAAAGAGATCGCATTTAAGCCTGGTGTTACATATGTTCAGATTGTAAGACCGGAGACTCAGGTAATCGCTGAGTAGGGCATGATAGCTGATACTTGTGTAAACGGGTGTTCTGAATATAATTCACTTAGGGAGCTTTAATGACCTTTAAATTTTATTCTCTTGGTGGCAGGAATTCTTTACTAAAACCTTAATAAAAAGTGAAAATGATATTAGGTGGCTCAAATCTATTAATTAATGCAAACAACTATGGTATAATTTATGGTGTATGCAAGTGGGGTCATAGGTGTCAGTATTCTTGTAAATCTTCCATTGAGAGGGGTACTATGAAGAGATTTCTCGATATTGTAGTATCGGCATTAATGATTATCATATTGTCTCCTCTGCTGCTTTTGATCTATATAATGATAGAGACAACAAGCAGAGGTCCTGCATTGTTCAAGCAAGTCAGGATGGGAAAAGACAATAAGGAATTCAATATTTATAAGTTCAGAACCATGAAAATAAATACACCTAATATTGCAACGAATGATTTTCATGATGCGGATAAATATATTACTAAGGTTGGAAATTTACTGAGAAAAACCAGTCTCGATGAATTACCTCAGCTTTTCAATATCTTCGAGGGAACAATGTCATTCGTTGGTCCAAGGCCGATTATCATCGAGGAGCAGGAAGTAATCAAGATGAGAACTCTTTGTGGTGTCCATAAGATTAAGCCGGGACTAACTGGCTGGGCTCAGGTTAATGGCAGGGACTCAATAAGCAACGAGGAAAAAGTAAAGCTGGACTATGAATATATGCAGAACATGTGCTTTCACATGGATGCAAAGATAATTTTTCTAACGGCGTTTAAAGTTTTCAAACAGTCAGATATTAGAGATGTAAATGTGATAGATAATGAAACTAATGCAGTTGATACAAAGAATTCAATTAAGGAAAGTGTAACTAGGGAAGATCAAAGATTTTTTTTGTAAAATAGCTGTTAGTGAGTAAAAGTGCTTACTCACTAAAGCTATTTTATTTCTTAGTCATTATTGCTTTCACTACAATTTCATTTTTTCTTTGAAGAATAAAATATTTCGTTTATATATAGAGGTGTTGTTATGGAAGACAAAGTATCAGTTATTGTGCCAGCGTATAATTGTGAAAAATATATTTCTGATTGTTTGGATAGCGTACTAAATCAGACATATCAAAATTGGGAATTGATAATAGTTAATGACAAGTCTCCAGATTCTTCTGCAGATATTATCCTAAAGTATGTTGAAAATGATTCGAGAATAATGCTGTTAAATAATAAGACGAACATGGGTGCAGCATCATCCCGAAACAAAGGCATTCAAAATTCTACAGGTAGATATATTGCTTTCCTCGATTCAGATGATATGTGGAAACCAACTAAACTGGAGCGTCAAGTTGAGTTTATGAAAACCAATAATTATGGGTTTACATTTACTGGTTATGACATGTTTTATGAAAGCGGGAAGAAGAATAAATACGTTTCAGTACCAAAGGTTGTAGATTATAAGATGTTTTTAAAAGATTCGATAATCGGAAATTTGACTGTTATTATGGATAAGAATATAGTAGGCGAGGTTGTGATTGAAACCGGCTACCTTGAAGATACTATCACCTGGTTGAAGTACTTAAAAAAGGGATTCAAAGCATATGGATTAAATGAAAACCTCGCATCATATAGAGTATCAAATGTTTCAGTTTCAAGTAATAAGATTAAAAACTCACAGAGAAGATTCCGCATATTGAGAGATCGTGAGAATCTCCCGTTTTTTTTGAGTATTTACTATCATTCTTTATATATATATCATGCGATTAAGAAAAGACTAATTTAGTTTGTCAAAAGAGAAGAGGGTAGAGTATGCAAAAAGTTCTGTTTTTAACGACAAATGATTTATTTCCAATCAACAGTGGAAGCTTAATATACTCAACAAGTATTATAAAGTATTTGAGATCCAAAGATACTTATGTAACACTTGTTAATTTTTGCAAGTCTCCCCAAAGTAAGAGCAAAATTGTAAATAATCAGTTGCAATATTATAATGAACGGCACGAAATCGTGTTAAATAGTAAGAATTACTTAACAAATCTATCATTTAAATATCCTTACACAATAAAAAAATATTATCGCAAAGAAATGGTGCAAAAATTACACAGCCTATTGAAAGGAAACAATTATGATGCAATAATATTTGATCATCTTCATATGGCAACTTATATTGATGAGGTTGAATGCTCCAATAAAATCCTAATCCAACATAATGTGGAATCAAACATATGGAAAGAATACATGCTTTCGAAGAATGGCTTAATTAGACATTTGGTTAAGTTTCAATATTCAAGAATGATTGAATTTGAGAAGAAATCAATTTCAAAATTCAAGTATGTGTTTACTATTTCTGATGAAGATAAACGTGATTTGATTTTGCTTAATTGCAAAGCAAATGTTAATGTGCTTCACCCAATAATAGAGATAAGTAGGTCGAAGACTGATGAAGAGATTCAGATACTAGACAATTCAATTCTTTTCGTTGGCGATATGTCGTGGTTCCCTAATCATGAGGCAGCACTTTTTCTTATTAACAAACTTATGCCAGTACTTAGAGAACAAAGTGATATAACACTCTACATTGTAGGCAAGAATCCTGGTGCTGAACTAATTGAATTAAGCAAGCAGTATAAGGATATTATTGTTACAGGCAAAGTAGATTCCATAGATCCATATTATAGAAGATGTGACATATTCATTAATTCTGTAACCTCGGGAAGTGGACTAAATATCAAGTTGGTTGAGGCAATGGCAAAAGGGATACCAGTTATTTCTTCAGAATTTGGTAGTAGGGGCTTAAATATAATTGATAAGATGCCAATCGTATTATACAAAAATGTAAATGAATTAAAAAATCAGATTTTACATTTGATGGATTCACCCATTGAGAGAACAAATCTTGTTAGTAGAGCTTTATCATTCTGCTATAGTTTTTTCAAACCAAATAAATTATTTGATGATATATTTAATATCTAATGGTAATGTTTTTAGTTTTATAGACATGGGTATTCACGCGCAAATCTAACATAAGCAATAAGAGGTAAATCATGAACTTAGTATATTTGATGAATTTGATTGAATACAAGATAGGGTCAGTAGAGATAGCTGGAATTGCAATGATAGGAATTGCTATGATTTCCACGAGACACTTTATAAAAGAAGGTTCAAGTC
>JAIBEV010000119.1:0-22500 GCA_019459505.1 Candidatus Paracaedibacteraceae bacterium
AATTTATTGAACTAGGGCTTCCCTACACAGTTCCCATTAAATACCCCACCATAAAAGCATAAAAGTCTTTTCTAAAACCATGAATACAAAGACCCCTACTTGGTGATTTCACAGCCCTTTTTCTCTATCCGCAACACGGCCCTTTTTGCACAAAAGCTGTGGATAAAGTTGTGAGTGGGTGTTTTATATCTTGTTTTTTTATGGAAATATCAGATAGTTAAAAGAGTTGCTGAAAAATTAATCAATCGTTAACAATTATGAAAAATCAATATATGCAAATGGCTTTACAGCAAGCGCGGCAAGCTGGTGAGAAGGGCGAGGTACCGGTTGGGGCCGTGATTGTTTATCAAGGAGAGATGATGGCGATGGCCCATAATCTAACAGAATCTTTGGGGGACCCAACGGCGCATGCTGAAATTCTGGCCATCCGAGAGGCCTGTCAAAAATTAGGTCAAGGAAGATTGGTTGATTGTGATTTGTATGTAACGCTAGAACCATGCGCCATGTGTGCGGGTGCGATCAGCCATGCTCGAATTCGACGCGTGATTTATGGGGCCTACGATCCAAAAGGGGGCGCAGTTGATCATGGAACGCATTTTTTTCAATCGACCACCTGTTTGCACCGTCCGGAGGTGATTTCAGGAATTGGTGAAACGGAAGCAGGTGAACTATTAAAGCGCTTTTTTCTCTCAAAGAGGGATAAGAATTACGAGAATAATAATGAAGGTCAGTATCCTTCTAGACTATAAAACTTTCACGGCAGTTAAGAAGTTTTTTCCTTGAAAAAAGATAATAGCCAGCCTATATCTGAGGTGTATTAAAATACAAACCTTTAGGTGAATAAATGAAAAAAATTCTTATGCTTTCCGTTGCAGTTTGTGCCGCTGTTCATATGACAGGATGTGCGCCTCGTATTGGCGGAAGTGACTATTCTGTTGCTGCTAGTGGCGAGATTAATGATACGCTGCGGGGTGTTATTATAGGAAAGCGCGTTGTTCGGATTAATATGAAAGATCCAGAGCATCAAAATGATCCAGGTGCTGGTTCTATGCTTGGTTTATTAGGCGGTGGCGCTTTAGGCTCGCAATTTGGTAAAGGTCGAGGTGCGGTGGCTGGAACGGCATTAGGGGCTGTTGCGGGGGCCGTTGGTGGACACTTTGCCGAACAAGCTCTAACAGAACAAGAAGGTTTCGAATATCAAATTGATCTCGATAATGGTCGTTTGATGACCTTAGCTCAAGGACGAGATCCAGAATTAGCGATTGGTCAACGCGTCCTTGTTATTATGCCAATTAAGCCTGCCGGCCAAACCACAGTTAGCTTTGGACGGAGTAATACAAGTCGTGCTCGTGTGATTGCCGATAGAAGCAGATAGTCTTCTTATAAATCCTATAAGAACTCTGCTTCTATAGCAGCAGGAAGCATGTCTTAAAAAGGTTAAACAGAGTAATGGATAAATTTTTGCAAAGTTTGTTAGTTCTGTTTAATCTTTCAGACAGCCCCCTACCTTTAAAAGAACCCTCCCCTGCACCGAGTTCAGTTGGCCGGATTGTTGTCGAAAAATCCAAACGTCGTCTCCATCTTTGGTGTGGAGAGAAGGTGGTAAAAACTTATAAAGTGGCGCTGGGTAAAAATCCTATTGGGCATAAAGAACGAGAAGGAGACTATAGGACGCCTGAAGGAGCCTATAAAATCAGTGGCAAGAATCCGGGTAGCCAACTTCATAAGTCCGTAAGAATTTCTTACTCTAATCAACAAGATAAGCTGGCCGCCCAACAGAAATCTGTAAAACCGGGGGGTGATATTATGATTCATGGCTTAGGGAAAGAATTTGCGGCTTTTGGTAAAATGCATAGAACTTATGATTGGACGCAAGGTTGTATAGCAGTCACTAATGAAGAAATGGACGAAATTTATCAGCTAACTAAAGTTGGAACTTCTATTGAGATAAAGCCTTAAATAGAGAGAAGGTCAGCTCTTTTCTTGCAGACCCTCTTTCCTGATAAAAGATTGATTGTAAACTACTTCATCATATTAAACAATTCACATCCAACCAATCCTATCGCAAAGGCCAAGCATAGCAGTCGAATACAGTGACTGTTAGTCAGCGCATAAGAGGATAGTGTCTTCTCTTGATCACTCTTGTAAATTAAATAGGTTGGCAAAATAATCGCAATGACGACTAGAATCATGCCCGCAAAACCTAAGGCTTTAATAAAGGCGCCTGGCGTTAGTAAAGCACTGCTAAAAGGGGGAATGACTGTGATAAGGGCAGCGATCATTTTGCGAGGCCACCCTTTTAGGGTAAGAGGAAGTAATTTTTGCCATAAATCAACTAACCCTAAGGCCACCCCAAAGGCTGAGGTAATAATCGCAAAAAAGGATACACTCCAGACCAAACGGTGAAGAGGATGCCAGGTTGTCGTGGTTGATAACATCTGCACAAATTCCCCCACTTCAACTGTTTCTGACACAACTTTTTGAAATAGGCTCGGTTGATGGGTGGTTAGGGTCCCTAAGGTTGCTAAAGTCCAGGTTACATAGACACCAACAGGAATTAAACTGCCCCAAAAAAAGGCACGTTTAATACTGATAACATCCCTATTTAAATATCCTGAAATAGCAGGGATCATCATTTGAAAGCCAAAAGAGGTAAAAATGATGGGAAGGGCGAGTGTCCACGTGGACCCATTAAAGGTTTCCGATGTAGCAGCGGGAATTGTAGCAATATTAATTCCCTGACTTAAGCCAACTATGGTGGCGATCAATAGGCCAATAAGGGCAAAAAACATGAGGCGATTAATGTAATCAATCCAGCGCATCCCTAAAGTGAGAACAATAAAGAGGAGGAGAGCTGCTCCTTTTATAAGAGAAGGTATTGGGATTGTTTGATCCAGCGTTGCCTGGATAAGAGAGGTCGAAATAGAGCTGCCCCCATAGAGGTAGGCTGCTAAAAGAGCATAGGATAAAATCATGACACATCCCAAAGCTAGCATTTCTGCGCCCCGTCCACTTAGACGTCGTGCAATCTCACTTAACGTAAAATTATCTCCTACCCGGAGGGTTAGTTCAGTTCCCAATAAAGCAGAATAATAGACAACCAGCCAAGTTATGGCCATCAACCCGCCAGTTGCTAAAAAACCAAGCTTAGCGAGGGTCATTGGTAGGGCAATCATGCCAGCTCCGATGGCTGTTCCTGCCACCATGCAGGTGGATCCAAATGTTTTATTCATTTTTATAACCACTTTAGTAAATGTAAGATTTCAATTGCCATAATCATAAAACTCATACCGATGACAATCAGGCGAATGACTTTATTATCCAAAACTTTATAATGTGTTACGGCTAAATAGTCTGAACGATACAGTAAATAGAGAGGTAAGAGCAAAGCTATAATCACTAAGACCATGCCGGCAAAACCTAATGCATGAATAAAAGCCTCAGGAGTTTTATAAGCAATAAAGTAGGGGGGGATAATCGTCAAAGCGACTGCTAAGGATCGTTTATTGACTATGGTCTGCCAGGTATGGGCTACCCCTAAGCCAACGCCGATAGCCGAGGTTATAATGGCAAGAACAGATAAAACCCAGGCTAAAATCTTGAGTAAAGGAAAGCCAGCGGTTTGGCTTAGGCTATAAATAAAATCGCCAACGTCAAGAGACCCCTTTAAAAGAAGAGTAAAAAATTCCGGTCGGTGGGAAGCCATGAACATTAAAGTAATAATTGTCCAGCTAATATAGGAAACCGCAGGAATCAAACTACCCCAAAAAAAGGCACGACGAATTCTAGAGGCGTCCATTTCAAGGTAGCCACAGATGGTGTGAAAAATGATCTGAAAACCAAAAGAAGTGAAAACAACTGGAATCGCTTGAAGGAGAGGCAATGCTGAATCTGTTGATTGCAATAATTTTAAGTCAACCGTTGGTTTAATCCAAAAGGCTAATACCCCCACTACAAGAATGAGGAGGGCAATCATGGTTAGAAATAAAAGTCGATTGGTATAGTCAATTAATTTCGTTGATAATAGCAATATTATACCGAGGCTTAAGGCTACACCATGAAGTAAGGTACTAGAGTCCACAGGTAAAGCATTCGGCATTGCCTTGAAAAGGGAAGCGAGAACAGAACTACTCCCATCCAAATAAGCCGACAATAAGGCATAACATAAAAGCATAAAGGAAGTTTGGCCCACTAATTTTGCTTTTGGTCCCCCCAAACTGTAGGATAGAGAGCCTAAGGATAAAGGAGCGCGAGCCCGAAGGTTTAATTCTGATCCTAAAAGAGCAGAATAATAAGCAAGTAACCATACGCTAATCATTAAACCAATAGCTTGGACTATTCCAACTTTTGCAAGAATGATGGGTAGGGCTAACATGCCCGCTCCAATAGCTGTCCCAGCAATTAAACAACTTGATCCGAAAACTTTTCCCATAGTGTATACCTTGCTGACCTTTAGGTCTGGATTGCGTTAACTATAATTTTGATTGTAATGTTTGGGTATAGAAGATTATGCGCGCTTGGGCGCAAAATAGAAGGAAAAGTAAAAGAATGAGTTCTGAGTTAGCAAAATAATAAATTCCTTAACGTTTAAGATCTATTCACTCAGCTGATGCGTTATAGTGAACAGATTTTAAAACCTAACATTGTTAAGTTTTTTAAGTCAATGAAAAACATAAAAATAGGATTGAGAGAGCGGTAAACACTTAAAAGTTAGAAAGAAGAAAGAAGGGGGGCTGAGACCACATAGCTGATTCCTTATAAATTGATTTATTTTCTAGGCTGATTTTCGGCAATCTTTCTTCGCTTTAAAAAGCCTTGATTAGAGCCAACTAATCGCGGTTTTAAAAGCTTGAAATCTTATCCGGAACTACGCCATAAAATGTAACCAATTGATAAGGAATCAGCTATATTATAAAAATCATCAAAAGTTTTTGAGGGACAATGGTGACCGTGGCAAAATTTTGACTTATCTGTGAAAAAATATGCCCCGCTATTTTCCGCCGTTAAGTTTCTTCTATCAATCCAATAAATTAATCTTCCTCTTTTGAAACATATTGGAAAAATTCACTATCAAACATATTGTCCGGATCAAAAGTTTTTTTCAACCGCACCCATTCTTTAATTTCTGGATAAGCTGTCAGCAACTGCTCTTTTGTATAATGCAGACGATAGGGCAAGAAGAATACACCCTCCAGTTGAAGGAGGTCATCAATCACTTTTTGAGTAAATTGTCGCATTTGTTTTTCTTCATCCGGCGTGCGGCCTTGGGAAAAGGCGCACAGCAGCCCAAACATGTCCGTTTTTGCATAAGGGAGCAAAGAAATATTGTCTTGTTTTACTTCTCGAATGGTTACATGCAAAATATTGACTTTAAAATCCAAAATGTGCTTTTTAAGGCTAGCAACAAAAGCATTTAAATTTTGTTTAGGAATTAAGAACTCTTGTAATACATCCTTATGGGTTCTGTATATAGGCCATAAAATCTGAATATCCGTGTTCATCGCATTATTTCGGCTAATGGCGTTAGCGTGAAGCATACGTTGTACATAAGTTTTTTCTGCCGACCAGCGTAATTTTTTGCCCCAATTATAAGTTTCTGAGGCGCGTAAAATGCCGCGATTGTCTGTAATCGGTGGCTTAAATTTAAGGTCCTCTAATTTATCAGCATGAGTTTGTTCATACCAATATAAGCCTGCATACTTGAATAAATGGTGTTTATCAACGCACAGACGACCATAAGCAAGTTCGGCCTTAGGGTTTGTAGCCACATATTTTTCAAAGGCGTGGCCAAAATCATTGGGATCAATGAATTCAGCCTTAAATTTTAGAGCGGTATTCGGTGCCGTTTCCAATTCCACATTAAGAATCAAACCAAATAAACCATATCCTCCTAAAACAGCTTTAAACAGTGGGGAGTTATCATCTCGATGGAGATGATGTATTTTACCATCCGCTGTCATAACTTTAAGTGATATAACAGTTGAAGCGAGGGGGGCAGAGTTTGTTTGCCAACCATGGATATTGATGCTGACGGTCCCACCCACTGTAAAAATGTTATCACCTTGCATTACTTTGACAGAACGTCCATAGCGATCAAGAACTTTCTGCACCCTTTTCCATGTCGCCCCTGGTTCAATATTAACGGTCATTGTTTCCGGATTATAGATAACCTTTTTAAAGCTCAATGTATCAAGTTGGATAGAGTTGTCCAGGAGAGTATGACCCCCCATCGAATGTCGAAGCCCTGCTATTGTAATCTTTTTTTGAGTAGCGCGGGCTAGTTGAACAGCTTCTTGAATATCTTCTATCGTTTGAACATGAATAATTTTACTTGGGATCACGCCTGAACCCCCCGCATCATAAGTTGCTTGAGAGGTTTTAACCCGTTGAATAATGCTCATGGATTTATTCGTTTGAATTCCTTTGACACCTATATCCAGGAGTCCTTGCGCTGCTTGCGGCGTATCGATGTTATAGGCAACAACAGGATATCCATTGTCAATGAGAGATTTTAACACGTCTTCATTAACATTAAAACGAGGGCTTAACAAATCAGGACGAATAAGGCGACGGATCTGTTTTTGAATAAACGGCTGTTTTAATAACCATGGGATTTTTTTAAATTGGGATTCAAAATCTTTACTGGGGGCTTCACTGCTTGTGGTAAAGTCATACATTATCAAGATGTCAGGAGCGGTTAATCTTATAGATAGTAAGAGAAATGGGTTAAATGATTCCACAAAAATTGTTTCTTGAAGCTGGTATTTATTGATTAATGCCGTCAGAGCAGTTGCTAATTGCTGATTAAAAATTTTATAGGTTTTAACATCCAGAAAAATAAACTTTTTAGTACCAACCACTGTTAAGAGCTTTTCAAGGCTCATAATTCTAGAATTTGGCGTATTTTTATAGATTAATTTTTCTAAATCCGCCCATACATAATCTTCCGGTTTGCCGACACCATTCGTTTCTTCCTCCAAAGTGTTAGCGTGGTAAATAATAGGAACTCCATCTTTAGATAAGCGCACATCAACTTCCACCCCTGGCACTTCACTCATTAAAACTTCTTCAATAGCATCAATAGTGTTAGGGTGGCTCTTATTAGAGATGATGGATTTATGGGCAATAAATGTAGGAAAGTGTGTTATGAACGGCGGCGTTACACCCGAGGACGATGTATACTTCGGTTCGATTGATAAGTAGACGCTAACAATAAGAAGTACCAGTACAACAATAATTTTGGTAACTTTTCTTAATTTCATATTGACTTCTCCTGGCAAAATTTAAGCAGAAACTGCTGAACTCTTTCAATGATTTATTTAAAAACAGTTATATTTTGCTTTTTGCCTTGTTAATTCTCGCTGTTTAAATCTTTTCTCTATAAAAACAAAATCCTCAGTTAATGTAAGTTGGATGCGGTAAGCCATCAAAGCACTATTTTTATTATAGCAATCACTTTCTTCCTGTAATATTTCAAAGTGTTGCTCCTTTTTTGACATTGCGACAACCCGGTATTGGTATAATAGGTATAAAGCAACGCATTTTTCTTTTTGTATAGCAGACTCTTCCATACGGTCGACAATACAGTATAAATTATCTTACGGGTATAACACTTTTATCGAGTAATTGAGACCATGCCGCATCGGTTGCTTCTCTTGGTGTATTTAACTCACATTTTGTTCGGCCGGTCACATCGATCGCACAAATTTTACTAAATCGCGTTCCCTTAGTACGGCGTTCCCGGGTATATAAGATAACACGACCGTTGGGTGACCAAATAGGGGCCTCAACCAAATAGTCTGTGCAAATTAAGCGTTCATTAGATCCATCCGGGTTCATAACACCGATATAAAATTGACCCTGCTGAATCTTGGTAAAAGCAATTAAGTCACCCCGAGGTGACCAAACAGGTTGTGAGTATTTCCCGCCCCCAAAGCTGATCCGGCGAACATCGCCTCCCTGGCTATCCATAACATAAATTTGCTCGTTACCGCCACGATCAGATGTAAAGACAATATTGTTTCCATCCGGAGAAAAACAGGGAGATGTATCAATGCATGTATGTTGAGTCAGAGCCGTTAACGATCCACTCATCAAATCTTTCACATAGACTGCCGAATTCCCTGCTTTTTCAAGACTCATGACTAATTTTGTGCTATCCGCTGAAAACCGAGGGGCAAAGCTCATGCCTTCAAATTGTCCTAAGAGCTTCTTGGATCCATTGGCAAGATTGTATAAATAAACCTGAGCCAAGCCGCTTTTTTCAAAGGATAAAAAGGCAATATCTCGGTTGTTAGGAGAAAAGCGAGGCGTCAACACCATGTACTTTCCATCTGTCAAATAGCGCACATTAGCGCCATCATAATCCATAATACCGAGACGTCGCATACGTTTGCGACCATGGGGGCCTGATTCTTCAATAAAAGAAATTAGGGTGTTGAAATAACCGTCCTCACCCGTGATACGCTTATAAACTTCATCCGCAATCATATGTCCCAAGCGGCGCCATTTTTTCTCATCCACTGAAAGTTCAAGCCCTAACATTTGAGTACCGCGGAAGCTATCAAAGAGTCGAAATCTGACCTTAACTTGACCACCACTCACCTCAACTTCTCCAGCTAGTAAGCATTGGGCATTTAGGATGCGCCAATCTGCAAAGCGTGGTCCTTGGATGTTAATGGAGTCAATACTCTGGACAAATGCTTTGGGATCAATCGGCGAGAATAAACCGGATGACTGCAGGTCATAGGTGATAATATCGGCTAGATCTTGGCCGAAAGTCTGACCACTTTTATCGACAAACGGGGTGATGGCGATGGGGGTAGGTTTGATTTGCCCTTGGTTAATGGTCACTTCTAATTCTGCTCGTGCAGAGGATATCCCGGCATAGGAAAGGATAATCGCAAGGGAGGCTGCTGCTATATATTTTAGGGTTTGGTTTATAGGTTTCATCATCACTACATTACTTTTCATCATATATTCCCCCTCACGGTCTGTCTTATTCATTGCATATCCGCTGGATCAAAGTTTATCACTGTAGTTTCCCATTGTTTATACTTTGACGGGTTTAATGGTATTTTATTACATTTCGGATCCATAGGAGCGCGCTGAGCGCTTTCTGCAGCTGCTCGGAAAACTGGGTCCCCCATACGTTCAGGGTTGGCTATCTGGGCAGATTGTATGGTGCCATCTTTTGCAATTTTTATTCTTATTTTAACTACAAGATTGCGAGCACCTCGCACCCCATTGGGTACAAGCCAACAAGCTTGAACTGTCTTATTGATTATATCAATTTCAGCGGCAGTTACAACTTCACCGACTTGTTCGGCTGGCGCACCTTTTGTCTTGCCGCTCGTCTTTGATGGATCTTTCTTTTTTGTTTCCTTGCTTACATCGGCAAATATGTCATTAAAATCATCATCAATTTTCTTTTTTTCCTTGGCCTCATTAACCTTTGGTTTTGGTTGCTCTTTGGTTAAGTTAACTTCAGCCTTTTCCTTCTTAGGGGGCTCAGGTTTCTTTTTTTCTTCCGGCTGCCTTTCAGGTTGCTTTTCCTCTTTTTTAGGCTCTTCCTTTTTAGGCTCTTCCTTTTTCGATTCTGGCAAAGACAATGGTTCTGGTTCAGGCGCCTTGACCGGTTCGGGCATTGGTTCCGGTTTTGGTTGTTCCACAGGCGGTGGTGGTGGTGTTGGCTCCGGCAGAGGGGCTGGAAGTGGGGGCTGTTCCACAGGCGGTGGTGGTGCGGGTTGTGGCGCTGGTTCTTGCTGTGGTGCTTCTGCTGCCGGTTCTGGCTCATTTACATCCATGGGGGCAATTATAGGCGCTTTTGTGATCTCTGAAATATCAACAAAGTCAATCATTAAAGGGCGCTGATCTTCAAGTTTGCGGGAAAAAGGATTGATAAGCCCAAGTATCATAATAATTAGGATGATCCCATGCAAAATACCAGAAAAAATCGCTGCGCGCTTCATGGTGTGTTAACCCCGAGTCGATTGACGTTGCTGTGGTTGAACTGGCGGCCGGGGAGCGGCTGGTCGAGTAGTTGGATGAGCAACAGGTCGCTTAGGCAAGACTTGCGGTTGAGATGGTGGTACCAATTGCTGCAAGGTGGGCAAGTTTTTAGGATTATTGTGTTGGGCAGCTTTGGGAAGAGGTCGGGCTAATGGAGAACTCGCCGGCCGAGATACGGGAGCAGGTGCTGATGAGCCGCTTGGCATTTCAGCAATCAATGATACTTTTGTAAAACCAGCCGCTGCAATCTCTCCCATCACTTCCATAATCTTTCCATATGCCAGGTTTTGATCCCCCCGAACGTAAATTCGTGCTTCAGGATTGTTGGAGGTAATGGCTAATAAATGCGCGACTAACCCTTCTGCTTCAATCGCTGTTTCTTGCAAAAATGTTTTTCCCTTAGCATCGACCGATACCACGATCGGTTCCACTTGATCATTCATTTTAGCAGCTTTTGTTTTAGGGAGATCAACAGGAACACCGACAGTTAACATGGGGGCAGCCACCATGAAGATGATCAAAAGCACTAACATCACATCAACCATCGGGGTGACGTTAATTTCAGAAAAGCCCGCACCCTGACGGCGACGTCCGCTCTGCGATGATTTGTTAAAGGAACCCATCGCCATGGTTATGCTGCTCCTTCTTCCAATTGACGAGAGATGATACCCGTGAATTCACCGGCAAAAGCTTCAAGGCGATTTGCATAGCGGTTCATGTCGCTCGAGAGTTTATTATAAGCAATAACAGCGGGAATTGCTGCTACCAAGCCAATTGCTGTAGCAAATAGCGCCTCAGCAATACCGGGAGCGACCACAGCCAAATTTGTATTTTGTTGAATGGCAATGGATTGAAAGCTGTTCATAATTCCTAAAACAGTTCCAAACAACCCAATAAAGGGAGCTGTCGATCCTGTGGAGGCCAAAAACCCTAAATATCGTTCAAGGTCTTCCATCTCACGATTAATTGTGAGATGCATAACTCGTTCAATCCGTTGTTGCATGGTGCCACGCGCCTCAGATGCCTTGGCAATTCCTTTAGAAACTGAACGGCGCCATTCTTTCATAGCGGCGCAAAATGTGGCGCTGAGGGGGTCTTGAGGACGATTATGAATCCGATCATACAGGTCGTCTAAGGCGCCGCCCGACCAAAAAGCTTCTTCAAATTGATCTGCTGCATCTGTTAGTTTTTTAAGACGCATGGTTTTCTGGAAAATAATAGTCCATGACCAAAATGAAGCCGCCACCAACATAAGCATGACGAGCTTGATGATTGGATCAGCTCCCCAAAACATATCTAACATTGAAAATCCATGCTCAACAGTTTCGGCAGTTGGGGCAAGGGTTTGGCTGTTAACAGCCTGCAATGTTGTTTGATCCATAGGTAATTCTCAAGTTCAAATTAATATTATCTACCTGAAAAATACATGAATCTATAGTTAATTGCAAGGTTACCCCATTAAGAGTATTAGTAAAATTGTTTTGAGCCAATGATGTCGCTTAAGGCCGTGTTAAGTTTAGAGGAAGTCAAGGGTGTCGTGATAATGTGATCATACTGATTGGTATCATAGAAGGTGTCTCCTTGTTGAGCTATTCCTACGATAGGCGTAGGGATTTGACCCACCATCGCTGCTTTAATCATGATGGGTGAAAAATCGCCGTTTAAACTTTCATTTTCAGGAATGTTAACAAGGATTGCATCATACTGAGTATGAGGCAGCATATCGGCAGCGATGGCAACATTACTAGCTGTTGTAACCTGATTGCCCACTTTTTCCAAAAGATGACGGGTATAAGAACCGTCATTGATTTCCTCTTCAATCAGTAAGAGGTGAAGGGAGTGGGGGAGAAGAGAGGAATTATCCTTATTATCAGACGTTGTTAATTTTGTCACTGTTTCAGCGCCCAGTTGGAACCAAAAGACACTGCCTTGACCCAGTTTACTTTCAACACCAATTTTGGCTCCTAATAATGTCACAATATTTTTGACAATACTTAAGCCCAGACCGGCACCATCATGGGTGCGGTTAATGTCCCCGTCTACTTGGAAAAAGTCTTGGAAGAGAGTTTCCTTAATTCCATCGGGAATGCCAATGCCTGTATCAATAATCTGAATGCTAATTTCGCAATAATTATTGCCCATGTCGACGGCTGTAACATTAATTCGAACAGATCCTACTTTAGTAAATTTCAGAGCGTTTGTTACAAGGTGAAGGATAATTTGGCGCAGGCGAATGGCGTCTGAGCGAATAATCATAGGTACTGTATCATCAAAATGAGTTTCAAATTTTAGCTTCTTCTGGATACTAATGGGATATAAGAGTCCATGAATTTCGGATACCATTTGACGGATATTAATGTCACTAAACATGACACTAACTTCTCCGCTTTCTAATTTGCTGAATTCGAGAATGTTATCAACAAGTTTCAGTAATGAATCCGTTGAATTTTCCATCGTGTTGACATATTGGATTTGGGTATCGTTCAGCTCCGTGTCTTTTAATAGCGTAATCATCCCCATTAAGCCATTCATCGGGGTTTTAATTTCATGACTCATCATGGAGAGAAATCTTGTTTTTGCCTCGCTGGAAATATCCGACTTCTCTTTGGCGGCCATGAGTTCATTGGCTGCTTGGGCCAGCTCTTCTAAGATCTCGGTATATCCTGAATTGGCTCTAATAATTTGTCGGGTAATCATAAAGCCAATAAAGGTCAAAAGCAGGCCAACAATAAAACCCGCCGGTATGAGGATTTTTAAGATATTTGTTGCGCTATCGCGGGGGGTCCATGTCAAATAGCCGATTATTTTATCCTCTTCCTTAATGGTAAGGCTTGGTTTAGACCCCAATTGAAATTCAGCGGGGATTGCTACTAAATCAACATTTGCCAGAGCGTAATCTTCTGATAATTGATCCATATAGACTTCGGTGACAGGTTTAATAAGGACTAGAAATGCATATTTGCTAGCTTTTGTATTATCGGTAATCTTACTGATGCTAACCATATAAATTTTATCGCCATCTTTCAGGAAAGTCGTAGTAGATTTGGCCTTCCCGATCCCATCTTTAAATTGGATTAAAGGTTGGCTCAAAACACTGGGGACGAGCTTTTTAGCAATGCCAAAATTAATGTTATTACTATAAAGGGTGGTGAAATTTAAATCGTTATCAAAAATTGCAACATAAGGGATAGAAAAATTAGTTCTTACATCTGAGAGAATATTCTCGTCGATCCAAGCGGTGTCAAAATTTTTAACTACATGGTTATAGGTTTGTCCCCAGTAACCATAAGATTCGACAAGACTCGACATTTTCCGTTGTTCGGTTGTGAGGGCCCCCTTGATAGCGGCTGAGGATTCATCAATAGCTTGTTGATAAATGGTGTGATAGCTGTAATAAGCCGTAAAGAACAGGGCAATAAAACACAAACTAAAACCTCCCAGAAAGTAAGAAAAAATATCTTTAAAGACCAGTTTAGTCTTCCTAAATTTTGACATTTTTCAACTCCTGAGGATTAATAACAATTTCAATAAGGGTTAAATCATCTGAAAAGGCGATCTCTGCGCATGCTTGGATTTTATCTTTTGCCATTTGCAACAAGCTTTGACCATTAAGCCGATCAATAAGGCCAGGCAGCTCCTCCGGTAAAAAGGACATATCCGGAATGGTGCCTTGATCCTCCCACATTAAGTCACTATAAAGGATTAAGTTATCGCCAGGCTTGAGGTCTAATGTTTTGAGAGGATAGGTCGCTTCTTTTGTAATCCCTAAAGGCAGGCCGGCTCCATCCCCAAGTATGTAACTTTTTTCAGAGGGGCGATAAATGATGGGATGAGTGGCACTGGCCGATAGATAATCAAATTTCATTCGATTAAGGTCGATCACGCCCACTAAGAATGTACAAAAATGCCCTTCCTTGACCATCTCCGATAATTTTAAATTGACTAAATGAATGAGTGTAGAGGGATCTTTTAGTTTATGGCGATGTTCGGCAATTAAGGTATGGAGGCGTAGTGTATAAAGAGAGGCGCTAATGCCCTTACCCGAGAAGTCACATATCCAGATCAAAAGACGACCTGTTTCCAGTTCGTACAATCCCCAAATATCGCCACTTAAAAATCGTGAAGGAATAAAAATAGAATCAATCGAGATATGATGTTTCTCTCCTAGTTTTTTAAGGACTTCTTCTGAGGGTAAGAGGGATTTTTGGACCTCTAAAGCTTTGGCAACTTCATGATCAGCAATTTTTTGATAATTTTCTAAGGTTTGGATCAAAAAACTATTTTCCAGGTGAATTTTAACACGGGCTAACAATTCGAGCTTGTGAATGGGTTTGGTAATAATGTCTGTCGCCCCATACTTCCACGCTTCAGCGCGTTCCTCAGGATCGCTGATGGCTGTTTGAACGAGAATAGGAAGCTGCTTTAGGCGCGTATCAGTTCGAACTTTTTTGATGACTTCAGTGCCATCCACATTCGGCATTAGCAAATCAAGGATGACGAGATCAATATCATATTGGTTGAGTTGATTGAGAGCATCAGCCCCATCGACCGCGGTCACAAGATTTTGATAACCCGCCCCTTTGAGAAAACTTGTAATAAGCTCTCGGTTTAGCATGGCATCGTCAACAATCAGGATTTTATTGTCATAGATCGATTTTTGTGTTGGGTTTTCATGGTTATAAAACATCTCATTCCTTTATTTAATTTAAAAAATAAAGTTTGATTGTTTTTCCTTTAGCATCAAAAGCGACCTTATCCGTAAGGGTTCGAATCAAATTAATTCCGCGAAATCTCTCTTCGGTAGGGGAGGACGGCCATACAATCGGTTTGCCATCGACATGAATGGCAACTTCTAGAATATTTGGATATTTTGCCAAGTAAATTCCCATATACCGATCGGCATATTTTTTATCCTGCAATCGATCTTCAATATCTTTAAAGAAGTCAATAGGGCGGATATCTTTCGATGAGTCAAGCTCAAGGCTGCTCCATAGAAAAGCATTGGCGTATGCCTCTTGGGCAGCCGTTAAAATTTGATCATGCAAGACGGGATGATAATTTTGTGTTTTTAAAAAGTGCGATAAAATTTGCACAAATTCTAAGGCATAAATATCTTTATTCTTAAAACATAAGGCCAGCTGTATCGGAATGTTCTGCTGGAAAATAGTTTGAAAAATCTTTTGGGATAAGCTGTTGCGGCAATCCGTAAAAATGTTTTTACCCTCGTCAATGCAGGCGAGGATACGATCCGAACTAACCGGGGAGCGCAAAATGCTTATCTGGTAGTCGCTTTTCACCAACGCCTTTTTAGGGTTATCGATGATCTGACGAGGCAATACTGGCTGTCGCTTGCCCATGGGATTCTCCTGCTCGTGAGACGATGTGATTATTCGACGCGGAATAGGCTGCTAAAGTGCCCCAAATCAAGCATTTTTTTCACTTGACCGTGTGCGCCGCGCAAGGTCACTTCGCCCTCTTGCATTCGCATTTTATCTCGAGCAATTAAGAGCATTCCGAGACCGGCTGAATCGATAAATTCAAGGTCATTGAGGTTTAATTGACATTCACGCGATTTATTTTCGGTGAATAATTCTGTTAACTCACGGAACTGGCTGTAATCAGCAAAGGTTAAGCGCCCTTTAATGTCAATAATAACGGCATCCCCAACAGTTTTACATGTATAATTCATAATCTTCCTTTTGACGCATACTCAGCTATACGATCATTCTAGGGGGTGGCCAGTTAAAAGATCGTTAAATCGTAAAAATAAAGGTCGATCAAAAAGGGACGCTAAAATTCACTTAAATAATCAATCCCCTTACTATGGGCGATATAATAACGGTGTTGTCCGTCTATGATTTGAACGGGCTCAATATAGCGGTCAATATGAACTTGTTTTTGGGGATAAATAAAGGGAAAGCAGAGCGTCTGACGCCGATTTTTTAGGTCTTTGACAATTCTTGTAGAAAGGCTGTGATTGGACTGAAGAAAGCGATCCACGGCTTGCCCGTGCTCCGCAAAATCTTGTTCATTGAAAACAAACAAGGCGCTGGCTTGCCTTTGATTATCCAGCAGCATGAAGCTGCCGGTGATATCTAATAGATAGTGTTCTGTAATCTTGTGCTGCTTCATGAAGGATCGCAAGAACGCTATAAGACTGGATCCAGTAAGGTTGGTAAAGCGTTGTTATCCCGCTGCCATTTTTCTAAAAGTGGGTCAACCAGAGCATTGACGCTGTCACGGAAATAATGGTGTTGGCTCTGCTGGATAAATTCTTTTAGAAGCGTGAAAGCTTTAGGATCTTGGGTGCAGACATAAAAATTGATGAGTCCTTCATTAAAGGCGGTTACAACTGTTTTTTCATCCTTTTTGTTGGTCACTAAAATCTTTTTCGCGGGAAAATCATCAAGCTTTTGAAGAAAAGTCAGACTGTGTGGATTCAGCACTGCTTCATGATAAACCAGACAAGAAACTGTTTCATAACGCCCAGGATTATAAATCTCTTCATACAGATAATTAAGGCTACTGAGGTCAAACAAATCATGATCTTCGTCTGCTAGGCGATCAAAGAGGATAGCAGCTGTCCCTGTTTCATTTAATATATCTAGAGCTTGGGCGGGAGAAAGATATCTATTTTGAAGATAGCTGCTATCAATATTTCCTATATCAAGCACTTTTGTAGGAAAGGAGCAATAGGGTAAAGTGTCCATCATGAATCACCTCTTATTTTTTTTTATACAATCTTGACATCTGATACAGTTGCTTGAAGATTGCAGAGCTCAATCTGCACTTTTTGGCCTTTTAAAGTATGGCAAAATAACCAAATGCTTTGATCGGTAAAGGAGATGGCCATTTCCTCTAGACCTTCAAAAAAGAAATTCGGAGAAACATTGAGCACTGTGCAGAGTTGATAGAGTCGATGGGCCGGGATTTTATCGGCTCCTCGTTCATATTTAGAAAGCTGTTGGGGTGAAATATTAAGCAAACGAGCAAGCTCAGCTTGACTAAGGTTATGATCTTCACGTTGCCGCTTTAATTTCTGGCCCACATATATTTTTACTTTGTATAGTTGCTCTGCTTGCATAAATGATTCCTCTCAAATTTAAATACAGTAAGGCCTGGGGCAAGATGGCTGAGAGCTATTTTGCCTGGGTGACCTTTGATATGAATAGATTTAATAATTAAATGACAGCTTGATGGGAAGACCGTGTTGGAAAGGCAATAACATTTTCACCATCTCCTGCTTGCGAAGAACGATTCCATAGGATTTTCAAATCCATTCTTTTATTATGGTTGATACTTTGAAAGTATTTTCTGACCCACATATCCTGCTTTTGGTGAGTCCATAATTTCTGGCAGACTTGCATTTTCATACTTGCCATTGTTTCAAAGAAATCATCCCCCATAAACAAGGTTAACAATTGACGTTTTCCTGCTGTTGTAATGTGCGACGAGATCGACAGAAACAATTGCTTAAGAGCGCTAAGGTGGTCCGCTTCTTCAGGGGTAAGCATAAAATTAATTTCTTGTTTGCCAAAGCGTTGGGCACAAAAGGCAATTAAATTTAATCCCTGTAGTACCATCTCAATGAGAGCCGCATCATAAAGCGGTTGGGAGAGGTCTTCTAACTGTAACTTTTCTGCAAGCGTAAAACTGCTGATGCGCAAACATTCCGGTGACGGTTGGATGGTTATTGCTAAAGAAAAGCCGGTCTGCTGTTGTTGCAGTGTTAAGACCAACCCCGCTGGTGTTACTGAACAGTTGAGTTCATAAGAGAAGATTAGGTCCTCTTTCTGCCAATACGTAACGTAATTTTCTAAATCCTTAAAGGGGGTTACTCTATTACTTGAAGTCATAGCAAAGCCTTTCTCAATACATGGTACTGGGACACTTAATAAGCAATTTTTAACGATTAACCTAATGGGAAAAAAGAGTTATGGGTATAACTTAAGAGAATGGGTAAAGGCTAGCAAGCAAGGAATAGAGCCACTTTTTTAATTTTTAAAATAAAGAGATTAAGAAATGCTGTAAAAAATAGCTTAATATAATGCGTTATTTAATATTACGCAACTGAATATTTATTACAGAAATAAAACTTTTTATATAATTCAATTTAAAATTAAGTATAAGTTTGTGGGAATAGAGAGCAATAAAAACAATCTCTTGTAGTCGACCTATTGACTATTACAGCGGTAAAAAGTAAGAAGTGAAACGTATAGTTAAAAATAACCATAATATCAATTAATAGTTGACAAAAATAAGAGGAGAAAATTATGCATCAAGTTAAATTAGAAAATTCTCAGGCGCCTGTTCAGTTCTGCGTATTGGTATGTCGATAAAATTTAAAGGCTAGAGTAATTAAATCATATTGAAAATAACAAGGGATTTCTAATATAAAGTTATCCCTTTGCCCTTCTTCTTTGATAATAAATAGACTAGGAGAAAATTATGCATCAAGTTAAATTAGAAGATGGTAAATCATCTCCAAGCTTTACAATTTGCATCGTTAAGTAATTTATAAAGGTGTAATCAATTAACATTCGGATTTAGAGGTAGAATTATGAATATAGTAAAACTAGAAAATCTTGAGGCGGCCTTACAATATTGTGTGGTAATTTGTTTGTAGACCTTAATATTTTTTGAAGGCCTTGGTATATTTTTATTATTATAAGCCTATTTTTCGAGTCAAATAATTATAGAGAATTTTAATTTTTTTTGATTTCTTTCTATTTTCCTGAAAGATAAAATGTAAAGGAATATTTTCCCCTTTAATTTCAGGAAGAACTAGCTGTAATCCAGAATTAATAATACTTGGAAAATTAGGCAGTTCTGAGATTCCATATCCTTCTAAAGCAGCATTCATCATTCCATGCAAAGAATCTATTTGAAAAAAAGTTCTTCTCCGTGAGTTTGGTAGTCGACCTATAGTAGTAAGTAGATTTGTACTGCGAGAAGGAGAATAGTAATTATTTTTATAGGTTACTATCCTATGATTATCTAAATCATCGATGGTTTGAGGATTGCCAAATTTTTTAAGATAATCTTTACTTGCATAAAATTGAGTGTAAACATCTAAAAGTTTTTTCTGAATAAGGTCGGGCTTATTAGGGATAAAGCTACCGATCGCTATGTCTGAATAAATAGGAGTAATATTTTCAGATTCTGTACGAATATTTATATTAATGTTAGAGTTAAGCTCTAAGAAATCTTTCAGAAGGGGAACGAGCCATTCTGAGCCTGCATAAGGATAAATAATAATGTCAATCTCCCCACTAATCTCCTCTGTTTTTTCTAGAAATTCGCGTTGGAAAATTTCATGGTCATCTAGAACCTTTTTAGCATAGATATATAATCGTTCTCCTTGAGAGGTGAGGCGCATGCCATTAGGGACTCTTTCAAAAAGCTGAATCTGGATTCGCTCTTCTAAAGCAATAAGCCCTTTGCTGGCCGCTGGCTGGGTAATATTCAGCCGTTGGGCCGCCTTTGTCATATTTCCTTCTCGAGCAATTTCATAAAACAGTCTTAATTTTGACAGATCTATTGTTCTGCTTGATAAATCAATTGAATCCATTAGGCAATTCTTTCTCGCTTTATTTAAAGGAACCTATGTTTATAGTAAATCCAGCTAATTAATATTAGATTAATACTCTGATGAAAAATGAGAGGCCACAATCGTTCTAAGTCTTTATATCAAACGGATGGTTGCTTGAGAAGAGGGCGCTATAATATAAGGACTTATTCCCTATCTTCCTCTTTTTCTATTCCCCGCCTCCGAGCGGGGATCGCGCGGGGACAAGGGTGATCTTTGTAAGATCGAGACCCCGGTCAAGTCCGGGGATGCATTTATTGTTGCGCTTGTGATATGGAGACCCTGGATCGCGCTTCGCTTGGCGAGAAAAAGCATTTTAAAAGAAAAAATTGTTAATAAAAAAGTTGATTCTTGCTAAATAGAAACAATTAAGTATAAAACAGAGGCCGGCATGAAACAATATTATCTCTATATTTTAGCATCTAGACGCAACGGTGTTCTGTATATTGGATCAACTACTGATTTAATTCGCCGAGTATTTGAGCATAAATCTAATGCTGTCGAAGGATTCACCAAGCGATATGGAGTTTATCAATTAGTATATTACGAAATTGGCCATACTCTTGAATCTGTTCGTTATAGAGAGTTGCAAATGAAAAAATGGATGCGACAGTGGAAAATAGATCTAATAGAACAAAATAATAAAGAATGGCGAGATCTTTATTATGATTTAATATAGGATTGAGCTCCCTTCTAGCAGCTTTTTCCGGGCAAGCGAAGCGCGATCCGGAATCTCGATATTCCAAGAGTAATCTCCCTTACCGCTCGAGATCCCCGCTCGGAGGCGGGGAAGAGGAAATAGTAGTAATCATAAAAAGAGATCTATCCCCGGGCTTGATCCGGGGGCTCGATCTTACAAAGATCACCCTTGTCCCCGCGCGATCCCCGCTCGGAGGCGGGGAAGAGAATTTTTACTGGAAATAAAACTGTATATGCTGACGGATTAATTCTACTCTCGCCTGCAGATCTGTTTCAGAATATTCCTGGTTGACAGTATTCCAAACAGGATTTGGCCAGGCAGCATCACTCTGATATCGGGCAATAACATGAATATGGAGTTGGGGAACAACATTCCCTAAGGTGGCAATGTTAATTTTGTCGGGGATAAATAAATCTTGGAGGATCTTAGAAATTAAAGCAATTTCATCCATTAATAGGTGTTGATCTGGAGAAGAGAGATGAATAATTTCAGTAACATTATCAATCTTGGGAATAAGAAGTAGCCAGGGAAAGGCTGCATTGTGAGATAAGCGGGCTTGGCATACTGTTAAGTCTGCAATGAATTCAGAGGATTGATTAAGGCGATGATCTAGATGCATGATGTTTCCTTATTCGATCAATTTTTTACTTATAATGAAGCAAAACGTTCTCTCGGACAAATTTTCTTTTGGCAAGAGAGGTTTTATCGGCTATAAAGAATCAAAAGCACCCGTAGCTCAGCTGGATAGAGTGTTGCCCTCCGAAGGCAAAGGTCGGACGTTCGAATCGTCTCGGGTGCGCCATTTTCTTTCCTCTTGTAATATATATCTTGTAATATATATAAAGTAGCTTCTGAATTATCAGTTTAGGACTGTCGTAAAGATAGATCTTTCTCAATTTCCCTCCACTTTTCTGCAGAGAATAGCCAATCTGCTCATTGAAAAACCTGCCATTTTACTCTACAAATAAAGCATAGATTATTTCTTTGAGTGAGAATGGGATGAAAATAGAATTTACCAAGCCAACAGTGCCGACTGCAGGAATTCTTGCCGTTATTGTAACATCTAAGGATTTTGATCAGCTTATTTCTGATTTGGATGCAACAATGTCAGGCCAGCTAAAAGCTATCGTTAATGCGAATGATTTTGATTTTAAAAAGGGCAGTGTTGTTTCGCTTGCATATCCTCAAGGAACTAATTTTACGAAATTATACCTGATTGCAGCCGACGCTGAAAAGCTAAAAGACCACTATCAATTGGAATTATTGGGAACTAAGATTTATTCAGCGTTGGGTAAAGAGCAAGCTGAATCAATTACTGTTTATAGTCCAGAGTTGGAGGACCCTCAGGCGGCTGGTATTATTGCCAGTGGCTTGCTGCTCAAATCATGGTCCTTTCCAAAATATTTCACTAAAAAAGAAAAAACTGAGTTTTGCCAAGTTAAGCATGCCACTATTTTGACCAAGCATACGGCAGAGGCGTCGGCTAAGTTTAAAGAACTTGAACAAGTGGCTGAGGGGGTATTTCTAACTCGCCATGTGGCGTCTGAACCGCCGAATGTCATTTATCCCGAAACATTGGCTCAGCAGGCCCAATCTCTAGAAAAATTAGGGGTGAAGGTTGAGATTCTCGGAGAAAAAGAACTCGCCAAGATGGGCTTTAATGCTTTGCTGGGTGTGGGTCAAGGAAGCTCTAAAGAATCAAAAGTCGTTGTAATGCAATGGAATGGCGGTAAGCCGGATGAGAAGCCCGTTGCCTTTGTTGGTAAAGGGGTAACCTTTGATACCGGTGGTATCTCCATTAAGCCATCTCAAGATATGGATTCCATGAAGTGGGATATGGCGGGTGCCGGTGCGGTTTTAGGATTAATGCGGGCTTTAGCCGGCCGTCAAGCCAAAGTAAATGCTGTTGGCGTAATGGGGTTAGTAGAAAATATGCCGGATGGAAATGCGCAACGTCCTGGTGATGTTGTCACTTCTCTCTCAGGCCAAACTATTGAAATTTTGAATACAGATGCTGAAGGACGTTTGGTTCTTGCTGATGCTCTGTGGTATACTCAGAATAGATTTAAGCCATCCTATATGGTGAACCTAGCCACCCTAACCGGGGCAATCATCATTGCGCTGGGGTCAGACCATGCAGGTCTTTTCTCCAACGATGATGAGTTAGCAACTATGTTGGCCGATTCCGGTAAAACAGTCA
>JAIBEV010000119.1:27500-29308 GCA_019459505.1 Candidatus Paracaedibacteraceae bacterium
CGTACCTTTTGCATAATGGGTCAGCGACTTAGTGTACGTAGCAAGCTTAAGCCGATAGGTGTAGGCGTAGGGAAACCGAGTCTTAATAGGGCGACCAAGTTACGTGCATTAGACCCGAAACCGGGTGATCTATCCATGGGCAGGTTGAAGGTGCGGTAACACGTACTGGAGGACCGAACCGACTACCGTTGAAAAGGTAGCGGATGACCTGTGGATAGGGGTGAAAGGCTAATCAAACTCGGAAATAGCTGGTTCTCCGCGAAAACTATTGAGGTAGTGCGTCGAGCGATTACTCCAGGGGGTAGAGCACTGGATGGGCTAGGGGGAAGCGATTCTTACCAAACCCAACCAAACTCCGAATACCTGACAGTACAGCTCGGCAGACAGACGGTGGGTGCTAAGGTCCATCGTCGAAAGGGAAACAGCCCTAACCGCCATCTAAGGTCCCCAAGTCATAACTAAGTGGGAAAGGATGTGGGACGACCAAGACAGCCAGGAGGTTGGCTTAGAAGCAGCCATCCTTTAAAGAAAGCGTAACAGCTCACTGGTCTAGATAAGTTATCCTGCGCCGAAAATGTAACGGGGCTAAAGTTATGCACCGAAGATGCGGGTTTGTTAGGTTAACTAACAAGCGGTAGCGGAGCGTTCCATAAGCCTGTGAAGGCGTACTCGCGAGAGACGCTGGAGGTATTGGAAGTGAGAATGCTGACATAAGTAACGATAAACAGAGTGAAAGACTCTGTCGCCGTAAGACCAAGGGTTCCTACGCAAAGTTAATCAACGTAGGGTGAGTCGGCCCCTAAGGCGAGGACGAAAGTCGTAGTCGATGGGAACACGGTTAATATTCCGTGACCTGTAAGAAGTGACGAAGGCCGTAAGTTGTATCCCCTGATCGGATTGGAGAATGCAGCGAAGGACTTCCAGGAAATAACTCTTACGTATAGACCGTACCCGAAACCGACACAGGTGGACGAGATGAATATTCTAAGGCGCTTGAGAGAATGGTGTTGAAGGAACTCGGCAAATTGCTCCCGTAACTTTGGAATAAGGGAGACCCACTTAAAGGCAACTTCTAGTGGGTGGCACAGAATTGGGGGTAGCGACTGTTTAACAAAAACACAGGACTCTGCGAAGTCTCATGACGACGTATAGGGTCTGACGCCTGCCCGGTGCTGGAAGGTTAAAAGGAGGTGTGCAAGCACTGAATTGAAGCCCCAGTAAACGGCGGCCGTAACTATAACGGTCCTAAGGTAGCGAAATTCCTTGTCGGGTAAGTTCCGACCTGCACGAATGGCGTAACGATTTCCCCACTGTCTCCAACACCAACTCAGTGAAATTGGATTCTCCGTGAAGATACGGAGTTCCCGCGGTCAGACGGAAAGACCCCGTGCACCTTTACTACAGCTTTGCAGTGGTATTAGGGACAACTTGTGTAGGATAGGTGGGAGCCTTTGAAGCGATTGCGCCAGCAGTCGTGGAGGCGTCCTTGAAATACCACCCTGGTTGTCTTTGATATCTAACTGAGATCAGTTATCCTGATCCAGGACCCTGCATGGTGGGTAGTTTGACTGGGGCGGTCGCCTCCCAAAGAGTAACGGAGGCGCGCAATGGTAGGCTCAGGTTGGTCGGAAATCAACTGATGAGTGCAATGGCATAAGCCTGCCTGACTGCGAGACAGACAAGTCGAGCAGAGACGAAAGTCGGTCATAGTGATCCGGTGGTTCCACATGGAAGGGCCATCGCTCAACGGATAAAAGGTACGCCGGGGATAACAGGCTGATCTCCCCCAAGAGTCCACATCGACGGGG
>JAIBEV010000121.1 GCA_019459505.1 Candidatus Paracaedibacteraceae bacterium
ATCCTTGCGTTAGTGGATGCCCTTTATCTTTATAAAACTCTATTGGATTGCTTACAGGATCATCTTTTTCCATTGCTTCTAAAGGGCTTGACCAAGCAAGAGATAAACTACTAACGATTAACAACTGGCAAGCTAGATGACGGACATACGCCCTTAAGACTGTTAAGAATTTTAATCTGACCAGCGTCCAATGAGAAGATAAAATGAGAGGGTGTTGATGTCCTCCTCTCCCTTGGGTGTCAAGGTTATCCTGAAGGGTATTCTTAATAAGTGATACAGATTTTATATAGAAGTTAGAGGTCTTTATCATTTATATAAACCCTTATAAATATTTGCTTAATTGTATAAAATACCACTAATTCTCTTATCCATTTTTGAAAGTGCTTTTCAAGAGCCTCTTGGATTAACAATCTTAGATAATATCTCTTTACCAGTAACAATTTGTATTTGCGCGTTTCAACAGTTTTTTCTTCATTGGATAAAAGTAGAGCGATTGTCTTTGAAGCTTTTTTACTTAATAGACACGCGATACCATCTCTTTCTCGGGAAGTAAACTTTGTGCCCTGTATAGTTTTTAAATGATGGTAATGAGACAGAAGGGTAGGATTTAGATCAACCTTATAGTTCCTCACCGATAGGGCCTTTCTTCTTTATTCTTCCTTTTTAAATTGCACAAAAGAAGAGAGGTAACTACTCGGAAAAATCTAAGTAATTTCTCCTTAAGGATTCTCCTTACAAGTTTTTTCAGGATAGGTCGTCCCCAAATTTTCTTTTAGGGTCTGGTTGTTGATTCAGAATGCTTGCTTAAAAAACATCGTTTCTAGGAATCAATAAAAAAAGGGAGCTCAAAAAGAGCTTCTTGAGTGAACCCAGGTCAGGTAGCCGCCTAACCTAGGTTTTTGGAACCAATAAAGAACAACTGGAAATTATCATGGCTTACATTAAAATTGAATCATTAAAACATAAGAGTTGTTATCTTTTATTTGCAATTTCATTGCTAGGAGGCATCAGCCCTTTAGCAATTGCTAGTGATCACGATAAAAACGACTATCTTAAGTCAGAGACACATCAAAAGGTATTAGCTGCTAGTGCGCGTACAGAAAAGATTATAAAGGAGCTTGAAGAAAAGCGAGCTTTATTCGAAGAAGTCGAAGATAATGATAACATTTTTGATAAGTTAAGAGAAAAAAAAGAAAGAGAGCTTCGGGAAGCAGAAGCCATACAACAAGGCCTAAGAGATCGTCTTATTAGCCTTTGTGATAGATTATTTGACGGATTATTCAATCGACCAAGTAATTCAAAGCTCTAAAGTTCTCTTATAATAATGGAGTATGGGGAATATCTCCCCCATACTCTAATTAATTTATTGACCAATTAACGCGAATAAAAGCAGCTTCTCTAACACCCCCCTATTTGGGACGCGAAAATATTGATCATTCTAAGACAAAGTCAAATTCGCCCCACACGAATGGAATTTGTGGTACGCCAGGCCAGGGCTTTTGCATGGTACGCTAGGAGAAGCCCAATGTATCCAGCTGATTCTACCATTAAAAAATTGAAACGATGTCCGTGGATCTTACATTTTAATAAACCTCCGCTATTTGATCACATGCAGAGCAAACAGTTTTTTGATTTTCCAAAAAAATTAATGATATAGCTCCTAGCTTGTTGACTAGCTCTTTACAAAGATCGTTTCATTACATCAAAGAGACAACAAGTTGATAATGACCCTCTCCCTCGATTGGGGTGCTTAGTTGCCTAGATGGCATAATTTATCAGTAAAGAACACCCCTGTAATGCCAGTTACATCAATCGTATTAATCTGCTCAACCCCAAGATGGCCCATAAATCCTAAGACCAGCAGCATACTCGTCAACCGATTCCTGACGTCAGACTCTTTAATCCCTAACGCATGGGCTATTTCTCGATCGCCTTTGTCGGTTAAAAGACCAACTGCTTCTTCTAGATCACCTTTCCTATAAAAATGTTCCTCCTTGAGTCCTAAGAGTTTATTTATATATTCTCTGTTACTCTTATGCATAAGACCAATACCAAAAACCTCCCTAGTCTTTGACTTCAGGCCGTCGAGGAAAGAGTGATCGATAAATCGGGCGGCTTTCTCCCTGGCTAAGTTAATTACTTCCCTTACCTGGGCTCTTGAGAGGGGGTTGGGCGTATC
>JAIBEV010000076.1 GCA_019459505.1 Candidatus Paracaedibacteraceae bacterium
CTTCAAAAGTTATAATTGTTGCTATCATGAGAAAGCTACTTCATATATTTTTTGGAATCTTGAAAAGTAATAAATCTTTCAATCAAAATCTTGCTTTTCATAGTTGACAATAAAGACGGTATCTTTATGTAGATGGACCCAACTTGCAGATTAAGACGGTTGCTATATCTTAGGAGCTATACTCTACTGTCAGGTTTTATAGGGGCTACTCCACAGCCATAGAACCCTAAATATATTGACATCTAAGACGGTAGCATCAGAACCGTTAAAATATGTCAGGTATTAGGATCCATTAATTTTTTTAGACTGCGGGGTCTCATGTCAACCCAAACTTCTTTAATATATTTTAAACATTCTTCTCTTGTTCCCTCTTTTCCTGTGGCGGTCCATCCTAATGGAATAGCCTTAGAATTAGGCCAAATTGAATATTGATCCTCTATACTGACTACAACTTTCCATGATTCACAATGTTCAAACATAACAGCTCCCTACTTTATTCTTAAGAATTATGCTCATAAAGTGTTTGCATGTAAACAATGAATTTTACAATATAAGCAAAACATGCTTGAAATCTTACATACCTATCCACTCCCTTTTGGAAAGGGCTATTTTGGATTCCAAGTACTCTTCACTCCAAGAGTAATATAATGGACGCAATAGATCCCCATGAACATACAAAGCACTCGCATATCCAGGGAGGAGGTCAAAACAATAGAGGTTTGACACCTTGTCTTCTGTTCTCATTTGTTTAATGCTTGCTTTAAAATTAAGCGCAAATTCTTCTTGGTCCTCAAACCACCCCTTTCCTAATGCTTTTAAGAAAGCTTCTTTAGATACCCAGCGTGTAAAAAAAAATTTTACTTTATCTTCAACGTCGAGCCCCTTCCAATAGGTGAATTCTGAGTTAGAAAATATGGAACTCCCCATATATTCTAGATCCAGGCTTTTATCTATGAATTCTAAATCAATACCAACTTCACAAGTGCGTGCGATAGCATATAAAGCATAGCTTCGTGAATGTGATACATTAAAATATAAATATTTTTTAGGTAATAAGTATGGTTTCCCCCAGGCGCCATATGCAATTTCTATTCTTTCTGGTGTTTCTTCTATGTATTTAGCTAACAGACACCTCAAAATACCTCGTGCCATGATGAATTGGTTCTGATCTTTGGAAAATCTAAAGCTCTTAGCTCGTTCACGCTCATCCTCTGAAAGAATCGAAAGAAAATAAGCGATATCCCTCTCACCTCCTAGCAAAGAAGCTGACCAGATATGAACCTCATCTGATTTAAGTTGTGAGTACTCTGCTGAGTTAACATGAGAGCTAATGCCCATCCTATGAGATCCTTTTGTAACAAGTAACTCCTGTTTTGTTCGGCTTAATTTTCCTAACTGGTTAGCGTATGGCGGGGTTGAATCAATTGTTTCCATGTCAGATATATTATTCATGAAGTCCTCAGTTAACTTTAAGCTACTATAGGGGCTTTATAAGCTTGGTCATGTGTCCTGCATAGAGCAGCATAAATACCGTTTTTTTTTAAAAGAGCCATGTGTGTGCCCCTTTCTTCTACAACTCCATCATGCAGAACTAAGATTTCATCCACATTGACGACTGTTGATAGGCGATGTGCGATAATGATGGATGTTGAGTTTTTAAGGATAGGGGCTATGTTTTTCATGATGGTGTCTTCCGTAGAAAGATCCAAAGAGGAAGTTGCCTCGTCAAAAATATATAAAGAAGGACGTTTTAGAAGTACCCTTGCAATCGCTATTCTTTGCTTTTCACCTCCAGAGAGCTTTAAACCTCTTTCTCCTACAACAGTATCATAATGATGAGGCAACTTTTTCAAGACAGACTCAAGTTGAGCGAGCTCAATAACTTCCTCCACCTCTTCCTTAGAAGCATTGGGGCGTGCATAAAGAATGTTTTCATAAATACTTGTATTAAAAAGCGTTATATCCTGGGGAACAATTCCGAGTAATTTATATAAGCTTTCTGTTGATAGAGTTTGAATATCCTTATTATTAATAAGAATATTTCCTGAATTTATATCATAAAAATTGAAAAGAAGATTTGAAATTGTTGATTTTCCTGATCCTGTTGCTCCCACAATTCCAATTGTTTTTCCTGCAGGTAGGTGAAAACTAAGGTCTTTAAGAACTAACCGCGAAGGATCATAGCCAAAAGAAACGTTTTCAAATTTAATGCTCTCAAGTTTTTCTAGCGATTGATAGTCTTTTTCCGTATGTCGAGAATTTTTAGGTTTAGCATTGTAAATTTCCATTATACCGGTAAGTTCATTAAGTCCTCTTCTGATGCTTCTTGCTATAGCTCCCATATGACTCAAAGGAGCGGCGAATTGCAAAACATACCCATTGATGAGCACAAAATCACTTACATTGTAAATGTTTAGTAAGGTCTGTTTTCCTGCCGTATACGTAAATATAATCAATCCTAATCCTATAATAAGGTTTTGTCCAATCCGAACAAACTCCATACTTGAAATATATTGAACTAGAAGCTTCTCCCTCTTTTTAAGATGAAGATTACATTTAAATACTTCATGATCTTTATTATTAAAGTATTTAACACTCGCAAAGTTCAAAAGACTATCGACAATATTAGCATTTGTTTTAGATCGCTGCTCATTGCTTAAGATTTGCAAATAAGAAACCCATTCCGTAGCATACAACGTAAATATAACAGAAACAGTAGCTATAAAGAGTAATATGAAACCATAGATGATCCCATAGAAATAACATAAAATCATGCCCGCTAAAAATAGCTCTATGATTGTAGGAATAACAAATAAAAACAAACCCCAAAAAATCTCTGGAAATCCCTGTTGAGCGCGCTCTAAAGCATTGGTAAGAGCGCCTGTTTTTCTATCTAAATGAAACTTCATAGGTAAAGAGTGTAAATGGTCAAATAGCTTAGAACAAAAGAGACGGATACTGCCTTCTAGAGGTCTGATCATGATAATTTGTCTCACATTTTGGATAGTTTGAGACAGTATCCAGATAACCCCATAAGCCACTAGTAATAGAGTGAGCTGATAAGTCATGCTTTTATCAGGAGAGGCTAGTTTTGATACAATCTCTTTTAAAACAATAGGAATGCTGAGATCGAGAACAATTGAGACAAAAATCAAGCCACAGGAAATAAGAAATAAACTCCGTATTTTTTTTCCTTTAGTCCATAAAAAAGGGAACGTTTCCTTTATAATACGTAAGTTTTTGAATTTTTCTTGCATGTGTTCTACTAATTTTGAGTTTAAACTTCTTAAACTTAAGACAACTGCATATAACCTTCCGAGAAAGAAACTTTACAAGAAATTAAAAGGGTTGAAAAGAAATAAGATGAGGGAAAATCAAAAATTATTACATCTCATCACCTTTTTTTTATCATGCATTCCTGTAGATATATTGCTGATTTAAGATTTAGACCATTTGATGACGAGTAAATGCAGTTTGTATTTAGAATATAAGAAGAATCCTAATGCTGCCCTAAGACTCTTTTGCTTTCATCATTCTGCGGGAGGTGCTTCTGCCTATTATCCTTGGGCAGAGAGTCTTTCTCCTAATATTGAAATGGTTGCTATTCAATTCCCAGGGAGAGAGAATAGGTTTATCGAACCACTAAATAACGACTTAAAAAATATTGTTGCTGAATTAAGTAAAAGATTTGAACTGTATAAGGATAACCCTTTTTTTGTGTTTGGACATAGCTTGGGTGCTTTGGTCTCATTTGAATTTATTAAGTCCGTTACTCATCTATAATCTATTCACCCTCATCATATGATAGTTTCAGCTACGAGAGCCCCTCATCTGCCTTTCGGGATGAAGAACCTAAGCTATTTGGATAATAAAAATTTAAAACAATAATTGAAAATCTATAACGGTATAGACGAATATGTACTCAATAATGAGGAGCTTCTAGATTTGGTTTTACCGATCGTAAAAATTAATTTTAGCATCTCTGAAAATTATAGGCATTTAAATTTGAAGCCAATTCCCTGTGACATTTTAGCTCTTTCAGGTGATCAAGATCCAACAGTGAGTCAAGAAGAAATGTTGGTGTGGGAGAAACATACAACGGGAAAATTTGAGCATGTAGTATTTTCTGGAAAGCACTTTTTTATAAAAGGTTATCAAAAAGAAATTTTAAAAATTATTAATCAGATTGGAGATAATCACACTCAAATGTGAATTATAAAGGTTAAGAATTTGACTGTTTTTTAGTTACAAAAATCGAGACTTAGGTTGATAAATTTAGTATAAAACATTTGTCAACCTAGGAGGTTTTCATGACTAGCAAAGAACAACAAGATATTGATCGTAAGCTCAAAGTTTTAAAATATGTGGATACAATAAAATATATTTCAAAAGCATGTCGCTACTTTGGTGTATCAAGAGAGGCCTTTTATCAATGGAAAAGAGCTTATCTTCAAGGAGGTGAAAAAGGCCTTATTAATAGTAAGCCTTGTCCTGAAAATCCTACTTTGCGCATTCCTGCTGATATTGAAGAAAAAATTATTTAAGGACAAATTATCATCTAGGGCAACAACGTATTTCCTGGTATTTAATACGCTATCATAATATTAAAGTTTCCTCTTGTGGCGTTTATAGCGTTTTAAAAAGAAATTCTCTTAATCGATTGCCGGCTAACCAAAGAAAAAGATCCCTTAAAGCTTTCAAACGTTATGAAAAGCAAGTCCCTGGCCACAGAATTCAGGTTGACGTAAAGTTTCTAGACTTACAGACCCATCAAGGAACTAAAATAAGGCGATATCAATATACAGCTATAGATGATGCGACACGTGCCCGGGTCTTAAAGATTTATGAACGTCATACTCAAAAAAATGCCATTGATTTCGTGGATTATCTTACTAAGCGATTTCCTTTTCGTATTCCTACCATTCAAACAGATAACGGTCATGAGTTTCAATCTCAATTTCATTGGCATTGTGAGGATTTAGGAATAAGGCATGTCTATCTCAAACCCCGATCTCCCCACCTTAATGGCAAGGTGGAGCGATCACATGGAACTGATCAGCAAGAATCTTATCAGCTTATCAATTTTACAGACAATATTGATACTCGTAAAAAGCTAAATGAATGGGAGAAGTTTTACAATTGTCATCGCCCTCATTCTGCCCTTAAAGGGAAAACGCCTTTTGAAGTTCTCAAAGAAAAACTTATCTGATATGATCAAATTCTCTTGGCAACCCTAGTTAAGAGACACACATTCTAGTTGATTCACGCCATTGCAACAGCAACCTTTCTTTCACCCACAAAGGATTCTCGTCCATGAGCCATAAGAATATTATCTAGGATCATGATATCTCCTTTATGCCATTTAAATTTTACTTTTTCGGAGGCGTAAACTTCACGGATATGGTCTAGGACCTCATTTTCGAAAGGCATCCCGTTGCCGTACGATGCATTGCGAGGTATATTTGTTTCCCCCAGTTCTTTAATGAGAGAAACTCGAGAAGTCTCATCCAAAGAAGAAATGTGAAAAAGATGCGCTTGATTAAACCATACAGGTTCTCCACTTATGGGATGGACAAGAGTGGCTCTGCACGTTTGTCTTGTTGTTAATTCAGGAGTATCCGCTTTCCACTCGTATTCAATTTCGTTTTCTTGGCAATACTTTTCAACCTTTTCCTTTTCTTTTGTTTGAAAAACTTCTTGCCAGTTTAAATCAATTCCTTTGGTGTAGTTTCGTGTATACATGACGCCGTATTCTTCAAATTTATTTTTAATGTGTGGATCTATTTTTTTATAAACGTTTCGACTATCCGCAATAGGCGTTTCTCCTCCTTCATCTGCAACGATTATACTGAAAAAAAATATTTTTTTTGGCCATGATCTAGAATAAGCATTTTCATTATGCAAAGGTATAATCCTATCAGCAGGATATTCCGTCGCAGTATATATCTTTCCTCCTAATCTTGTTCTTGGGGTTGAGCGGTACATATAATCAAGAAGTTCAGGTGAAATAATTTGTACAATACGGTTAAATTCTGACATAGAATAAATGTTAAAATTTCTAAGAAGAACACCACCATGCTTTAATAAATAAGTTTCAAGAAGGGAATTATTTTCCTTTACCCACTCAAAAGGATTAAAAGTTGTTTTCCCTTGCGCTTCTAAAACAAGTGGTCCTTTTTCCTCTGGATTTAAAAACTGTGATTTTATATGAGAATCTGGCAACATTTCGCTATGCCTTTTAAAAGATTGTTCGATTTTGATACTTTATCGTTATATAGATTCGATTGCAACGAGTTATGCCCATAGGCGGCGCTCCTGATTTCTTCAGGTCTTTGAGCAATGCCGTCTTTGTAATTATCTTCCCGAATCACTTCAGCTATTCTATTGTTGGCTCTTAATCTTGTCCATCTTTTGGGCAGATAACATCATTTTAAAAAACATTCTGAGCCCCGTTTTCCTTGAAAGACAACCTCTTGTTTTGCCAGTTCTCAATCTCTCGGTTGCAAACGTTGATTCTATCCGATTCTTTGTACCTAAGTAATGCCAATATTTTGCCGGAAAATCCTAGAAAGCCAGCAAGGTATCTTGATCTTTGTTCAAACATCCAACCGAATTGGGATACTTTGCTTGGGATTCCGTTTTCCTCTTGGAGATCCTTGAAGTTCTCAAATGGAATATCCTTGAGTGACATTCCCTTATTGTCATAAAATAGAGCTATTCGCAAAAATTGTTGATGGCCTAAGGCAAGAAGGTAGCGTATCGTGGCGGTGGCGAACTGCCATAACCTTCAAAAAGAAAGGACGATATGCTATGAAGAATAATAATGTAAGAGAGCTTGCTCAGCCAGGAAAGCTTAGAGATCAGTTAACAGAGGTTTTAAGGAAAGGTGCAAGAAGCCTTGTTTTTCAAGCTGTAGAAGCAGAGTTTGCCTTATTCTTACAAAGTTATGAAGATGAGCGATTAGCAGATAGCCGCAAATGAGTTGTCCGTCATGGGCACTTGCATGAAAGGAATATAACAATAGGAATTGACACAATTTCTATTAAGATTCCTCGTTCACGAGATTGCAAATCTGCGCAATGTAAAGAAGAAAGCATCTATCAAGGATATTGACCCCCTATGTATGGCACCAACTTAATTGACCCCTTTGGCAATAATTTATGGTATTACTGTCATGCTATTTTCCTCCTTCCTTAGAGATGATATTTTGGCTGCACCTTATCGTCTGTAGGAGTCTCCTTCCAACACAACGACATGACTTTGACTGACCAACCGATCAAGAGCAGCATTTCCCATAGCAGCATCAGGAAACAACTCAATCCATGCTTCAATTTTACGGTTGCTCGTAAAAATAAGGCTGGAGTGTAAATGGCGTTGGGCAATGATTTCGTACAAATCTTCTGCTTGAGTAAAGGTAAGAGTAGTTAACCCAAAGTCGTCAATAATTAACAGATCAGGCGTTACGAATCGCTTTAAAG
>JAIBEV010000099.1 GCA_019459505.1 Candidatus Paracaedibacteraceae bacterium
GCAAATGCAGCGGCAATAGTCAACCCGTAAGAGCTGAATAACCAGTAAATAAAAAAGAACACCGGTAGTGCTCCGGCGTCCTTTTCGGTTATTTCCTCTCGGAAAAACCTAACCTATGAATGATTTTACCCTAATTTCCAATGATTTTCAACAAATGAGTATAACTCCCTCATGTGCTGGACCGTTCGAGGTGACGAGAACGGATCCAGCGCTCTGTAGGGATTTAACTCCTATTAAACAAAGTTACATAAAAAAGAGATATATAGTGTTTCTGGATAAGGTTACTGGAAAAGTGATCACTGTAGACACTGTAAAAGCAAGATATGACAGGATGAGGAAAAGGATAAAATCTTGGGCTGATGTGATTGGTGAAGTGCCTGGTAGTCGATTGGTCATGGTTGGGCTGACTTATAGACCAGGTGATGAATACCACCCCAACCATATTAGGGATTTCATGAGTAAAGTAAAGAGAAAACTGGGTGATGGCTTACTTGGCTATGCGTGGGTATCTGAAATGCAGGAAAGAGGTGCACTCCATTATCACGTCTGCATGTATTTGAGAAAAGGGACAAGATTCCCATTGCCTGATAAATCCGGTTGGTGGAGTCATGGCAGTTCCAAGGTGGTAACTGCAAAATCCCCTTACTATATGCTTTCTTATACCAAGAAAAAATATCAAAAGGACTATGATAAATTCCCTCTTGGTTGCCGTGCTTTTGCTGTTTGGATTCGTGAAGATATTATGGCTGAAAAGTTGAGATACTTATCCCTCAAAAACTGGGAAAAAGGGATAGTAGACTCTGACGGATGGGATGCCTTACCCTTTTATAGGCAAATGAATAAAGAATGCAGTCATTGGCAAATGGAGGGCTGTTACTCCAGTCTGGAGGCTGCTGAAGAGCAAACGGAATACTGGTTGGCTCTATTTGATAAACTCTCACCAAAAATTCCCTCTGAAGACAGTGCAAGGGATGACCAAAAAATTCTTTAGAATTTTTTACCCTTGCACGAAACCCCAAAAAATAAT
>JAIBEV010000126.1 GCA_019459505.1 Candidatus Paracaedibacteraceae bacterium
TCAACTTCGTCGTTCAGAAGAATGGTCAAAACTCAAGAATGTAATTGCCATTAATATTTTAGGAGGCGGCGTCAATAATGTGAAATACTGGCAGGGGGGGAAATATGTGCGCCATTATCAGTTTCAAGATAAACACGATCCGCACAATGTAATGCCGTACCTACAAGTGATCCAATATTCTTTAGGAGATGCTGACTTAGAGTCTGAAGAATTTAAAGAAGAGAGGAATAAGAATTTGAAAGATTGGCTTGATTTTTACCGCAATGGTCATCGAAAAGAAGCGGTTCCTGAAGGGATAGACTCTGATCTGGAAAAAGCTTATAAACGGATAAAATTTGATCAACTGCCTGAAGAGATAAGAGAATTTTATGAAAAACAACTGACGTTGCTTGAAAACTTCAAGACTCATGAAGCGGCTGTCAGAGAAGAAGCAAAAGCCGTCGGCAAAACAGAAGGTAAAATCGAAGGCAAACAGGAAATTGCCAGAAATATGTTAACCCAAGGTTTAGAGAAGGCATTAATTTCTCAACTCACTGGGTTTTCTATGGAAGAAATAGAAAACTTATAAAATAGGGCCCAGCTTGAAGAGGGTTAATCTGTAAAATTTTAAAATTGGCTCGTTAAAATGGATCTTTTTTTGAAGACTTAAAAGTAACTGTTGCTCAGCTTCTTTAAAAGATCCATTGCCATTGGCCTCCATATATAAGGTTGGGATGGCAATTCCCAGCCGTTTTGCTACGGCTTGCGTGACTGTTTTTGATTCTGCATAGCGGTCATGGCTACCTTCAATAAACCAGGATCCATTTTACGAAAGCGTTCCTCTTTCTTCCCCAAGCACGCATTACCTCTCATCCCCCCCTTCGCTCTTTCCACTTCTACCTCAAGAGAGCTACGTCCTCCGGGCAAATGCCGATACAGGGTCGACGGGGCAACAGAGAGTCTTTTAGCTACTTCTTCAACTGTGATATTATCATCTTTCAGTAAAGCTTTAGCGGCAATGAGATCTTCAGCTTTCAAAGAAGGCGGCCGCCCCCCTACCCTCC
>JAIBEV010000043.1 GCA_019459505.1 Candidatus Paracaedibacteraceae bacterium
TGATAAGGGCAAGAAGTGATCGGATACACCATCTGGGCCAGAAGGATAATCTTCACATAAAGGCCGAATATATGTCCGCACCTCATATTATCTTTAAAATTAACTCTTGCATTCACGCTCAGGTCATATATGTTGCAAAAAGTTGGAGATTTTTCTAGATTAAGTAAAAAGCTAATAGGCTCACCATGAATGACTTTAAGTGGCGTCACTATCAAGGTGCAATAATTCTAAGCTGTGTTAGGTGGTATTGTAAGTATGGAATTAGCTACCGTGATCTAGAAGAGATGATGGTTGAGCGTGGTATAGAGGTTGATCATACCACCCTTTATCGTTGGGTGCAGCACTATGCGCCTTTGATGTTGAAAAGGTTGAGCTACTTCTGGCGCTCATCTCTTGGTCTTAGTTGGCGTATCGATGAAACGTATGTCAAGGTAAAAGGGTAATGGAAGTACTTGTACAGAGCCGTTGATAAGCATGGGCGCACCATAGACTTCTATCTATCTTCTACAAGAAACATTAATGCAGCTAAGCGCTTTCTATCTCAAGCTCTCAGGAAGCTTAAGGACTGGGAAATACCAAGTACCATCAATACAGATAAAGCAGCTTCCTATCATGTAGCAATCAAGGAGCTCAAGGAAGAGGGTACTTGCTCACACGAAGTTAAGTACAGACAAGTTAAGTATCTTAACAACATCATAGAAGCAGACCATGGTAAGTTGAAGCGCCTAATCAAACCAACACTGGGGTTTAAATCCATGAAGACAGCTTATGCAACTCTGAAGGGCTTTGAATTAATGCGTATGTTCAAGAAAGGTCAACTGAGAGCATGGTGCTATGGTCAAGGACTCATGGGAGAAGTGTGCCTTGTTGAAAGGCAATTCGGTATTTATGCCATTTAAATACCAAAGCTTCATACTATCTCCTAACCTTTATAAGTTTTTACAACAAAACCAAAAATAATTTGGTTAGGATATTTCTAACCTCTTAATCCATTTAAGCAACAAAGTGATCTAAGATATCTAAGAAAATTTTTTTAAATTTTAACGTTAAAATTGGTTTAATACAACCCTATTCTTTATATTAAAAATAGTTTTTATAAAGTTATGCCTAAAAACTAGAATAAATAAACAAATTAGGAGTTACCATTGATAAGCAAACTTTTATCTTTAATCTTTTTCTCATTATACTCATTTTCTTCTTCACAAGCACATTCTCAAGAAGTGTTAGAAGATATTAATATGGGTAATAATATCATGCAGAGGATAATTATTAACTTTTGTCCTATTTGCTCTGAAAAGATTAGTTTATATCCTGAAAAAGTTGACGGCTCTGTTTTCAGGTCTCATGGAGAGAACGCGTTTTATTCTTCAACTCCTACTGATACTGAATTTGCTGCTACGATTCAGGAATGGCATAGTACCGCCCGCCTTATTACAAAATTTCCTGAAAATTTATGGCGACTTGCTGCCATTAACAAAGCTTTCCGTTTCTATGTTACAGAACATTTTAAGGATTTTGGGTTAGACCTTCAAAAGCAAATTTTAACTTCACACCAGTGGGATAGGGTAACAACTGGTTTGTTTGCTAGGGTTAACCTAATGGGAAGCGATCTTACAAGTATTTCTTCGATACGATCATCCATACCTCTTGCTGAGGGTTTAATTAACTTATCTTTGAATTCCTGTATCCTACCGGCTGAGAGGTTTCTTTCTCAACTCGTAAGTGGTATTCCCACTTTACGGTACCTTTCTTTAGCAGGGGTTCAAGTAACAACTAATCATATTTTCGAGTTAAGTTCCAGCCTTCGAGAGAGTCAACCACACCAACTCAGTGAACTTAATCTCTCTTATGTTTGTTACGAAGGACTCAACAACAGTGCTGGCAATATCCTTTTATGGGAACTGGGAAGTAGTCAAAATGTTAAGGTTCTATATTTACTTAACAATCGACTTACTTCCGAGCAAATTGTATGTTTCTCCCAATCTATAAGGCATGGTCTCAATTCACCCTTAGAAGTACTTGATCTTTCCGAGAACATGATTGAAAAGGGGCTTAAGTTTTTGGCAGCTATTCATCCGCGTCTTTGTGCACTGAAAAAGCTAATTTTAACAAGTAATAGCATCGATGATCAAAGTGCTCAGGTCCTAGCTCGAGTTTTGCTTCAATTTAGTAATTTAAAATATCTTGCTTTATCGGAGAATCCTTTAACTCGTGCTTCTGGAGGAGATTTAATAAAATTTATCAGGCAACATCCGGCTCAACCAATATTTTTATCCCCTTTTGAGGGAGATGAGTATGAGGCACTTGTACACGCCTTATCAAGAGAAGAGCGGGAAAGAGTAATGTCTGCTAGTGATTCTCTTATGTGAGGATATCTATGTAAAAAAACAAGATTATAATATAATATAGTCTTCAATTAATTATGGAGAACTAAGATGAAAATAAACAAATTCCTTGCTTTCTTACTGTTCTATGCTTTGTTGGAAGATAATGCTTTTGCTGCATCTTCTATGGCTCAAAGGGATGAAGAAATACCATCTAATATACAAATACCTTCTTATAAAGACGTGTTTGGATCGACTTGTTCCAGAGAAACCTCTATAACCCAACAACTAGAACTCAGGGAGGCTATGCAAACAATATATAGTAGCCAAGGCCTGTTAGAGTATAGTAGAAAGTTAAGTCAAAAAGGTCTGGCCGATTTAGCGGGTGAGGCTTATCAAATGGGAATTGCCCATACTCAAGATGCTTATAGTATTTTGAATAAGTTAGATTTCATAGACAGTTATTATCCTAGTTTAAAACCTTATGCTTATCGCAGGGCTATCTACCTAATAAAAGATTTGGATACAGCAAGATCCGTTCTTGATAAGCTTCGTCAAGACAAAGAGGTAATCTTGAAAAAAGATAAAGACTTGTTGAAGCTTTTCCCGGAGATACCTAAACAAATCTTACTATGGATTAAAGATACCCCTCTTAATCAGCTGGCTAATATTTCTCAAAGAGCCCATAACGAATTTGGCATTCCCTATGATGACCTTAAGAAGGCTCTGTACCGCCGTCCTAAAGCTGTAGAGCTCATAGATAACCTAAGCCAGACGCCTATGCCTTTAGTGGCAGATTTGGTGAAAAATTTAGAAACCGCTACTCATTATAGGCCAGGAGAAATTATTAAAGAAGCTCATGAGCTTATGAATCAAATCCTTGAGTATAAGAAGTTTAAAGATACATTAACATATTTTAAGATGTTTTATGACCAAAAGCCCGGACTTGAACAGTTGCAAGCCCAAAAACAAGATGTCTTTGAATTCTTCAGGGCAGAACTTGATGAAACCCTTGATGATTTAAATGCTACACAAAGTTTAGATTATTTAAAAATATATACCTATAAAAATGGCATTACTGGTACTCGTACTCAGTTTATAGGAGAGGATCTGCCAACCATTACCAAGCTAATTGAGCAAGCAGGAAAAGAAGGCGAAACCTTTGCGGAGCAATATATTAATCTAACCCCTAAAGAGGATAATGATCCTGGCTTGAAAGAGCTCAGCAAAGAACCTGGCGTGCATCCGTAAAAAAGCAAGAGTAACAGAGAGAAGGAAGATAGCTTTGCTTTCTTCTACTTGGCGAGTACTAGTTATCTTTTATAGGTGTGAACCCTTAATCTTAGAGTTTTTGTTTTAAAATGAAATATTTATTACTACCTATAACAGTACCAACCTTAATTATAAATTTCCTTTGCCTGAATGCAAATTCCTATGAGAACCTACCCCTTGAGTTAAAATGGCACATTTCATCTTATTTACCTGAAGATTCTCTCATTAAAATGTTAGGGGTTAATACTGAGATAAAGCATGAAACAGAGAATTATATCAAGTCTCGATATGCTGCTGATCATTTCTCAATAAACAATACGGAAGGGGAACAATCCTCTTGTTTGCAAGATCATGTAAGCTATCAGGCTATTAAGAAAGCCTGTGAAATAGCAGGAGATATAGAAATTTCTCTGATCCCTTTTCCGCAATTTATACGATATAGAATAGGGATTTCATTTTTAGAAGGATTAAATGCGGAAAACCGCCTACGTCTGCGTTTAAAATATCTTAAATTTATCAAGGCGAATAAGCTTGATATTAAAGGAGATAACAACCTACTTAGTAGATGGATTCGTGAGGGAAAAGCACGCCTTAAAAAAACGCTAACTCCTCTAAGCTTTGCTGAGGCTAAACAATTGACAAAGTTATTTTTACAAAGTGGGCAAAATTTTGACATTACTTCACTTTTATCTCCATGGATGTCACATAACATTTCTGAAATGTTACCAGAGGCCCAATATTTTTTCTTCAAGATAGGAGACGCTCCTTCAGCAATGGGTTTATTTGCGGAGGAAAAATCAGGAAAAATATATCTTAAACCCTGGAGAAGGTATCATATTATCAAAGCTCTTGCTCTTAGTAAGGGGGCAGGAAAACTAGAATACAAGGCAAAATTCCAAATTGGCAAGATTCTTTCACACTTAGAGTCCATTGAAAGTGGTAAACTTTCAGAGAAAACTTATCTGCTACCCTCTCTAGATTTTTCTACTGAACTCACAAAATGGGGGCAGTATGGGAAAAGAACATTTGTAAATAATGACCAAATAACCAACTACTATAAAAATTTTATTATCAATCCCTATCATAATGTTAGTATATCAAATTTCCAGGCAATAATTGTAGATGAAGATATTAATATATCTCCTAACTCTAATCTTACTGTAAAAGGTAATTATCTAAAAATAAAAGGAAACATAGAATTAGGTCAAGGATCTCAACTAAATATAAATGCTGCTTTTGTGAGGATTGAGGGAACTATAAAAGGAGAGGGGGAACTTGTTTTAAAAGGAGAAAAGATTGCTTTTGATGATAAAAGACTTAGAGAAAGTTTTGTTTCGTGGGAATGGCTGAAGGCTGCTGCAGAAGAGAATAGAAAAGCTCAATATAAAATAGCTAAAATGTATCTTAAAGGAAAAGCAGAAGAAGCTGATATAAAAGATATTGGGCAAGCACATGAGTGGTTAAAAAAATCTGCATTACAAGGTTATGCTAAAGCTCAAAACCAATTAGCTTACCTATATTTCATAGGTGATATAAATATTGACAGGCATACCAGAGAAGAAAAAGCCCTTTTTTGGTGGAGTAAAGCTGCAGTGCAGCATAAACCTAGTGTATTAGCACAATATAATCTTGGGGTAATGTATGAGCAAGGCCGTGCGGGACTACCTAAAGAAGAATCAGACCAACAAGCTCTGCTGTGGTACAAAATGGCTGCTAACCAAGGACTTGCTATTGCGCAAAATAATCTTAAGGTAATGCATGAGCAGGGTCGAGTAGGTATACTGCCCCAAGTTTGACAACAATTAGGCCTTCTAATCCCAAACAGCTTTGTTCGGGAGAGTATGGGTGCGTCCTTTTTTAGACATAATTATAGTGTTTTAAGGGCGTTGTCACGTTAAGTGAGAAGTGGCAAGATTTCTTAAGAGGGGAGATATTGTTAGATAAAATTCTCCTGTGTTCGAGTGCTCTGAAGCCAGATATTTAGTGATTGGTGTTTATAAGCCCTCTTATCCTCAGCTCTTAATTTATAAGTGATTCTTCCAAAGCAGGTACGAATAGTTAAGGATAAAGATAGAAATTTTTGGCAATTAATTGGACTCCTAAATCTTCGCTTTACCCGTTCTTGCTTACGAACATGCTGATGAGAACCCTCTATTCGGTTGTTGAGAGATTTATGGCGCCTGTGATGTTAACAACGGACGTAAAATGATACAGAGCAGCGGTTGAATTTTGATACATTTTCTCTTGAGTTAATCTCCGTTTAGGAGGTTTTACTAATGATTAAGTTTGAACAAACAATGGAAATAAAAATATTACGTCATCAATGTAAAAGCTTAAGGCAGATTGCCGAGGAAATGGGATTATCAATTAATACAGTCCGTAAATATATAAACTGTGA
>JAIBEV010000056.1 GCA_019459505.1 Candidatus Paracaedibacteraceae bacterium
TCACCCGAAAGGATTATGAAGATCGGCGGCGCAGACAGTCAGAAGGCATCGCCAAAGCTAAAATGGATGGCAAATATAAAGGGCGTACTGCTAATCCTAAAAGAAACGAAAATATTGCTACACTTTTGAACCCAGGTAAAAACTATAGCGATATTGTGAATCTTCTCGGATGTTCACGATCCACAATCTCAAAAGTACGAAAATCTACATCAAAACCCTAATTCCTGCACTTTCCCGCAAACTAGTCCTTTATGGCAGGAGAAGCTAGAATAAAATGAGTTACATATTTTATTTGTCCCTAGCTTCCAGCTATCTCCGCATCTTAAAGATCCCTCTACTCAGATAAAATAAAAAGGCTGGAAGAATCTAAATCTTTTTTATGGCCTTAAGGATCAATATCTCTAATAGTTACTCCAAACTGGCCCAAAAATATTCTTTCGTATACCTTGTTGGACTCTCGGACTTTAAGGGCCAAGCAATATAAGAATTTTTACCAGCCATAATGTAGGAAGCTTTTTCTTCACCTCTTCCCCCTATAATAGTGATAGGTCGCCCACCACCAAAATAGGTGTAATAAAGTAGCTGATTAAATTGAGAAGGAGAACTTAGAATAAACAATATTGAAAATATTGCTTTGAAAAAATAAGGACTAATTTGCTTATCCTTCGACTTATACATTAAGGGTTTATAATATGATATTAGCAGCAAAATAATTGTAAGAACTATTTTAGCAATTATAAAATAAGATTGGATTAAATCACTCGGACGTATAGGAAAATGTGGCTGAAGTTTAAAAGAGCAGTAAATATGTTCAAAAAGCATTGATATTATTATTGCGAAGATTAACCCATTGATACACCATACAGTTTTAGGCCATTTATGGTTATAGTAAATATCCCCCCCTATAAAAGGTAGTAAGACAGATATCCCCAGGAGTGAGAGAGAAAAATTATTATCAATTATATTCCATCCATAAACGAGGATTAAAATCAAAGATAAGTGCAAAGGGCGAGTAAGATTATAAGCTGCATTTAGGATGCCAAATTTTCTATTTATATCTCGCTGTTCCGCCAAAGCATTAATGCCATTGAAGGGATAAGCCCACAGATTTTCCCAAGCTCTTCCTCCTATATAAAATAAAAGGAATGTTTTAAGCATCAAGGTAAAGAGCATTGAAAATGTCATTAAATTGCTAATATCACTTAAGGACACTTTGTATACATAACTATAATAAAATAATTATAGGAGACATCCACCGGCAGAAATTAATGCCCAATGCAAATAAATGGGTAATGCATTTAAAGTTCTAGGGTTTTCAAAGTTTTCTATTTTTTCCATTTTCGAGCCTTTCTTATTTTATTTCTCTGATCTTTATTTTCAATTTACCGTATTTTCCTCAATAAATTATGTATACTCCTTTTCCAGAAGAGTAAGATATAGTTCAAAACGATAGACCTTGTTTCGTTTATGGATAATATTTTCGGAAATGACGCCCAGGCTAATAAACTGCTTGAGTACATTATTGACCGTGTTATAAGCCTTACCTGATTTTTGGCTTATGTCAGCGATAGTCGTTATCGGTTGCATAAATAGAAAATTGAGAATACGGCTTGCTGTTTCACGCATCTTTGCAAAATGAGGATCTTTTTGTATAAGATCAGTCAAGCTACTCTCTAAAGCCTCTATTTCTTTTGCCCGATTATAAGCATCTAATGCATTATCCCTTAAGGCTTTTAAGTAATAAATAATCCAACCTTCAAAATCACCGTGTGTGCGCACCCTATCTAACCTTTGGTAGTATTCATAGTGATGTTTTTTAAAGTAATGAGATGGATATAGAATTGGCAAGTTTAAGAGTCCACTATCAATCAACATAAGAACAATCAAAAGCCTACCAATTCTTCCATTACCATCCAAGAATGGATGGATGGTTTCAAATTGAACATGGACAAGGCCAGCCTTAATTAACAAAGGAATTTCAGAGGACTCATTGATATACCGTTCAAGCGCATTCATAAGATTAGGTATTTCTATTGAGGGTGGAGGAACATGATCGCCTACACGAACGGATTGTTTCCGATAATTCCCTGGTGCTGCTTTTTCTCCTTCTCCAGCAGACATTAATGCTTTATGAGCCTGTAAAATAACGCGAGTAACAATTGGAAATCCTTCACTTTTTAGCATGGTTAATGCAGTATCTAGAGCTTTGGTGTAATTTAAGACCAGCTGTGTATCCTTATTTGGTTTAGACTCTCCTAAGGGATAAGTGAACACATCAATTAATGTCGTATGAATGCCTTCTATGGCAGAGGACAATAAAGCTTCTTTAATCACATAGGCCTTTATAAAACGATTAGGATCAGGAAGTCTGGATCCCATTTCGTTAAGCTGTCCTAAGGCAAAACTAGCTTCTCCATATAAAGAGATAATTTCAGTATTCAGCTGAAGAGAGGGATTTGATGGTGGGAGAGGGTAAGGTATAAAGTAACTTAAATCTCCTAAAAGTTGGTATTTTCCAGTTTCCCGCATAACATTCCATATTTTTTAGTTTAATATCTTTAAATGAATTAAAGGTATAAAATTTTAAATCATATTTCAGTATAAAAGAAAAAACAGAAATATGTATAGGAAAATTTAGGGACAATTTCAGTTCAGTCTTGGATATAGGGGTAGTGGGCCCATTTGTGTCAAAATTTACGGTTTTAAGTTACATTAAGTTGATATCGCTGATTTTTGGCACTTTTTCGTGCTGTAGTAGAAGCCGTTTGAGGTCGGGAATGAGAAATCTTGCATGATGTAAGATTCAAAACTACCATTTGCGCATTTAATGGTGACTTTT
>JAIBEV010000070.1 GCA_019459505.1 Candidatus Paracaedibacteraceae bacterium
GGAAGATCGCTCATCTCTCCCTATACCAGGTGTAAACAACTGTTTAGCACTCTCGATTACACTCTGTCGTTGAGCCGCCTCAACCTGTGCCAGAGCTGCGATTATGGAGGCTTGCTCATATCCTTCCATATCAGGCGTAAACAACTGTTTAGCACTATCTATCAACCTCTGCTGTTGATCAGACTCAACCTTTGTAAGGGCAGTAATTATGGAGGCTTGCTCATCTCCACGCATACCAGGTGTAAACAACTGCTTAGCACTGTCTATCAACCTCTGCTGTTTATCGGACTTAACCTTTGTAAGGGCAGTAATTATGGAGGCTTGCTCATATCCCCCCCTACTAACTGCAAACAATTGCTTAGCACTATTTATTACACTCTGCCGTTGATCCGCCTTAACTTCTGCCAGACCTACGATTATGGAAGCTTGCTCATATCCTCTTATATCTGGCACCCACAACTGTTTTGCCACTTCTGCAAAACTCTGCCGTTGATCAGACTCAACCTTTACAAGCGCGTCAATCATGTGAACTACATCATCTCCACTCATATCCAGCGTTAACAACTGTTTTGCCGCTTCTGCAAAACTTTGCCGTTGATCAGGCTCAACCTTTGTAAGGGTGATGATTATAGAAGATCGCTCATCTCCCCCCATACCAGGTGTCAACAACTGTTTTGCCGCTTCTGCAAAACTTTGCCGTTGATCAGACTCAACCTTTGCTAGAGCTATAATTATGAAAGCTTGATCATGTCCGCCCATAACAGGCGTTATCAATTGTTTGGCAACGTCCATAAAAGACTGACATTCAGAAAGGTCCATCATCGACAGAACTCTTGCAATTCTTAATCGGTCTAATTCTTGGGAATTTTGAGGAATTGACCGGAATATGACCCGACACTTTTTATCCTCTAAGCTTAATCCCCCCTCTTCCAATTCTTTTTTTAGTAAGGATATTGCCTTAGCTTCTTCAGAGCTATTTTCTGGAAGCTTGTTTTTTCCTTTAAAAATTTCATCTTTAGAAGAGGTATAACATTTATTAATCATCATGTAATCGATTTGATAAGGGACCAAGATAGATTTATCAATTTCCAAGTCCTTACAATGGTTAATAACCCTTTCTAAATTTATTCTATATTTTCCTAAAAGCTCATACAAATCTAACACACCATTACCACCATAATTTCTAATCTTCGGGAGGGGGGAATCTTCGCTTAAGCTGGCGCGACTAAAAATCTTTTCCAAGCCCCTTAGGTATATTGCCTGCTTTTTGCGCTGTTGTTGGTCATTCCGGATCACTAATTGTAAAAGACGATGCATATAGAATACAGTGCTGTTTTCTCGCCTTTTAATCAGAGAATAGGCAGAGAGTTGTTCGAATGCTGCTTGAATATACTTTGGGCTATACCCCTGAAAGCCCTGTAAGAAAATTTCTTCGACAATGGTGTCAGGGTCAAGGTAGGCACAATAAATCATGAGCTGTTGAGCCAAGCCAGAAAGCTTCTCTCGCGTCATCTGAAAGGTTCTTCCAATCAAATGTTCATAGTTTATTGCTGATTTACCAAATTCAAAT
>JAIBEV010000079.1 GCA_019459505.1 Candidatus Paracaedibacteraceae bacterium
CTTATTTACAAATCTGATAAGAAGATATTTCTCATTCTCGACAATCATAAGGTCCACCACGCCAAGAAAGTACAACCCACGCAAGAAAAGAACAAAGAAAAAATAACGATATTCTTTTTACCGCCTTATTGTCCTGAGATGAATCCTCAAGAGCTGGTTAATCAAGAAGTCAAAAGTCATGCAGGCAACTTCAAAATGATGACATCTTTAAAAGATTTAACAATCAATCTGAGATATTACTTAACGCGTATTCAATTTAACCCCTGGAAAATTATGAATTACTTCAAAAAAGCATCAGTTGCCTATGCTGCTTAATTATAACATTTAATCACCGGAGTAATAATTAAAACGGATAGCTGAAATGGTAGCCATGTAAAGAGATTTTCTTACCTCTCCTCTCCCGCCTCGTATATGCCGCTGTCCTCTCATAGTGCCACTGTCATGATTAAACGGAGCCAGTCCGACTAAAGCAGTTACAGCTTGGTCTGATATGTTTCCTAATTCGGGCAATTCGGCTAAAAGAGTAACAGCAGTCGTTTCTCCAATTCCTTTACAACTTGTTAATAATGAGAGAGATTGTTGCTGCGTAGGATTCTGGGAAATATAGTCACGAATTCTGCCTTCAATGAATTCAACCCTTTTTCTGAGCGCCGCAAGATTTTCTTTTATGTCTTCGATGACATTGGGCAAGGAGGCTTTTTCTAGGTGTTGTTTCTCCTTTTTGATTTGATCGATGAGCTGCCTCCTACGTTTAACGAGCTCTTTGTAATGACGTTGTATATCACTTTCATACAAAGGTGGCTTAAATGTAATACCGAACAAGGCTATTGTCTGTGCATCTATTTTATCTGTTTTAGCGAGCTGCCCCATGCTTTTTGCAAAGTCGCGTACTCTTTTTGCATTCACTACACATATGGGAAAAGAGCCTGTCAGGCATGCTTGCAAAAGAGTATCTTCATAGCCTCCAGACGCCTCACACACAACGCGATCTACCTTCACACCCTTTAATGTACTAAGCCACTCCTCAATAGCAACTATAGTGTTATCTATTGATAAATAGCCTTGTGGCATATGAATATCAAGTCTATCCTTACTAACGTCAATTCCAATACTGACAAATGATGATGACATGGTTATAATCCTTCTTGTCTGCGTACCTTGTGTACAGGCAACGGTTCGATTCATTGGACCAAAGAACCATGATCGTTAAGCTACCCTACAGAGCCTGACTCTGAGTTTGCGGACAACGCATCACGGTTCATGTTGCTTATTGCTGCAGCTATAAGCAACGCACCCTAAAAATAATCGGGTACATACGGTATATCAGATTTCAAACAGACAAGATTGCGGTTGAGAACTGCAGCTTTAGATGGAAAGAAGTTGTAGAGCCGCCACCAGCCAAATGGTCTCGGCGGCTGCAAAAGCAAGTCGTTGATCGTGAGCTTTATTCTTGTACCGACCCACTTCTACTGAAAAGATATTGCGGACCTTTCCCATTAGGGGCAATAATCTTTGAACGCCAGAACCAGACTTAACTTTTATCAAACATTTTTCTTTACGTTGAATCGGTTGATGGGCGTTTTTCAATACGATTGTTGAGCCGCTTGTAAATCCTGTGATCTGCTTTACGACACATGAATTGGATCGGCTTTACATAGCTCTTCAATTTGTCGGTAACAATAACCTTGGGGGCTGAGTATGTCCCCAATAATCGGCTTAGGAATCTGATAGCAGATTTCTTATTGCCACGCTTTTAGAGAAAAACATCCCGCTCCATCCCCTCTTGATCGACAGCTCTGCATAAGACAAACATCTCTCCTTTAATCTTAATAGCCATTTCATCCAAAAGCCATTTATCACTTGCTTTTCTCTCACGCTTCTTAATGACCTCTATAAAATGAAGAGTGAATTTAGTGCACCATTTCCTGACCGTCTCATGGCTCAGGGTAATTCCTCGAAAGCTGAACATCTCTATAACTATGATTGAAACTGTAATAAAGCCATACGGCTTGGCTAATGATTGAGACTGGGAAGCGGTGACGTTTGGGAGCCTTGGTTAAAGACATAACAGAATCATACCAACTTTATTTTTTCCTTACTTTATTCCTATTTTGATTCTTTGTTAGGTTGAGGTTGCCCCTAGCTAGGCTATTTCTTAAAGCACTGGAATAATGTTTTACTTTATGGTTTAATTGTATCTGGTGGTAGCCCTTTAGATCTTCAATATAACTTGTCAAGGTGGAGGAGGAGGGTTGAATAATAAAGACCGTCAATAAAAAATATAAATTTTATACTTTTAAATTTGTCCACAATATAACTTATAAGCTCGTACATCTAATGATAAGTTTACCCCCTACACAAGCTATAGATAATCGAGTTTTAAATTACCATAAGCTCTCTACAAAGCTGGGCTCTCTTAGTAACCAACAGTTCTCAGCTCTTCTTGAAAAAGACAAGCCTATACATTCTGGAACGGGTGGAACTTCTGTACAGCTGAAGATGGATGGAGTAAACATCTTTATAAAAAAAATTCCCATAACAGACATTGAGAGAGAACCAGAAAACATATTGTCAACATCAAATTTATTTGAACTCCCTCTTTATTACCAATATGGCATTGGCTCAGCTGGGTTTGGCGCTTGGCGGGAACTGTCAGCTCACATTATGGCTACTGATTGGGTTCTTAAGGATGAGTGTGCAAGCTTTCCTTTGATGTATCACTGGCGAGTTCTGCCGGATTCTATACCAAATACACTACCCGAAGGTTATTACCTTAGGTTGATGTATGAGCATCCAACTACAGCTTCTTTAAATCAGATTAAACGAGGAGAATTAGGAATTTTTTGTGAAGGCGATAAGCTTTATTGTAAAGTGCATAATAAAGAGAAAATGCAAATTACGAAAACTGATAAAATAACCCCTCAAGGTATAGATTCGGAAATATTTGATAGAATTATCAAAATTATGAAGAAAGGACCAAGTAAAAATCACCTTAGAAATTGTGAAAATATGAGAGAAGAAGACAAGGTGGCATTATTTCAACTCACATCATTTTGCGGCTATACCCCTTCGAAACTAGATCGTCTGGTTCAGTATTGGGGTGGATCATCGGCCATACGTGCGCGTCTTGAGGCAATCACAAAAGCTTCAGCAAGTCTTGTCTTGTGCTTGGAATATATCCCAGAGACGCTAGGAAAATGGCTTGAGAGGAATGTTGTTAAAGAAGGGAACATTTCTGAATCAACGATTGCAATGGTAGAGAGAGAGCTCCAAAAGATTTCTTCATTTATTAGAAGCAGAGGGTTGTTGCATTTTGACGCCCATTTTAATAACATTTTAACTGACGGTTATCGTCTGTATTTGACAGATTTTGGCCTTGCGACATCTCCCGCTTATAAATTGTCAAAAGTTGAAAGTAATTTTATTGAGACTCATCGAGGGTACGACCATCTCTATATAAGGGGATTGTGGACTTACATTCTTGCTACTATCTTATTTGAAAATAAGAATTTCAAAGCTATACTGCGCCAATATGCTAAAGGTAAAGGAGAGGAACTTACGTCGTCTTTGGCGACGCAGATATTAACGTGTGATGCACAGAGTTGGATTATGATGGACACTTTCTTTAAGAAACTTAAAAACAATTTAAGGTCTGGAAAAATTTTGAATTCAAATCCTGAGTTCACGAAGTTTATTTCCTCTGAATCGATATTATTAGATGTACCATCATTATAAAATTTTTAGCAGCATATATAAAAATCGAAAAATAAATTGGTTGCTATATGTTCTTGTGAGCAAAGAGGGTGTCCTTTGAAGATAAAGGACTTTCGCTCAACAGTACACAAACATTTAACAGCTAAGGTTTCTTATCGTAATTTCAATGACTGTTTAAACGTAAGGTAAAATATATGGATCAATACTATTTAAAGCCCACGATCAAAGCCGAGCCATTGATATGGCAATGGTATGCATGGCCTTATCTTATCTCCCCGCTGCCTGCTGCTTGTAATATAGTGGAACGTCATTTGAAAATTATGCAGTCTTATGTCCAAAATCCTCAAATTCACGCTCAGGCTGTTAAAGACCCTAAGTTGTTAGGTGGCCCTTTCATTGATTTAGAAGGAAAGAAAGTTGAAGAAGTAAAAGAATTAATTAATCAAACCAAAATAGAATGTGAAACCCTCATAACATTAAACTACTCCTTCAAAGAGTTAGATCAAGCTTTGCAAACTGAAGCGCAGGGAGATTCTCTAGAGTCTCTGTACCACCGCATCCCTGGCCCATTAAAAGGATTGATTGAGCTTGTATACGATTTGAATAACAATCCCTCTATTCGCTTGATCGAGCCTTTGATTTATAAAAATTATTACTCTGAAAAACACCAAAAAGTAGCTCTTTCAGATACCACCACTGATTTTAGAAAATTTGTTTTAAGCACTCCTCATCTTAATGAAACAGATGTAGTCTATCTAGACATACCTTTCTCTGATTCTAAGCTCGATACCCTTTTCAAGATGAAAGAAAAAGCAGAAAGTTTAACTAGAATCCAAGAAATGTTTGAAATCCCCCCACCGAAGCAACACTTGTTTCGCTCTTTTTTTACAACAGCTTCACCAACTATGCCTGAGGATCGTAATTATCATGATGAAGGAATCAGGTTAAGGTATTTTGGTCATGCTTGTATCTTAGTTCAAACAAAATCTTCATCTATTCTCTTTGATCCAGTTATCAGCTATCCTCTTCATTCAAATGAGGTGCCTAGATATACTTTTGAAGATCTTCCAGATCAGATTGACTACGTTGTTATCACCCACAACCATCAAGATCATCTCATGTTTGAGACGCTTTTGCAGTTACGACATAAAGTCCGTCACTTTGTTTTCCCAGGCAACCAGGTGGGGGCATTAGGAGATCCTTCAATTAAATTAATTTTAAAGCATACTGGTTTTTCATCCCTTATTGAATTAAGAGAAATGGATACAATTCCGCTGCAAGACGGAGAAATAATAGCTCTTCCCTTTTTAGGTGAGCATTCTGACCTTAACATACAATCAAAACTTTCTTACTGTATCAATCTTAAAGGAAAAAAGTTCTTATTTGCAGCAGACTCTAATAACTTAGACCCCACACTATATGGACATATATTTGACTATATTGGAGCAATTGATATGCTGTTTTTGGGTATGGAGTGTGATGGAGCTCCTTTAAGCTGGTTATATGGTCCACTTCTAAGTAGTCCTTTAAAAAGAACTCATGATAAGAACAGAACATTATCTGGATCAAACTTTGAAAAAGCCTGGGGAATTGTGGAAAAATCAAACTGCAAAAAAGCATATGTTTATGCGATGGGGCAAGAACCTTGGCTTAATTACGTGATGGCTTTAAAATATGGAGATAATTCCCCTCAAATAATAGAGTCGGACAAGTTTATTCAAGCCTGCAAACAAAAGGGTATTGAGTCAGAAAGACTTTTTGGCAAGAAGGAGTGGAACATTTGTCAATAACTTTTTACAATTTCTCCTAATAGTAAAATTGTGAGAGTTAAACATAATAAATATTTTTTATGGTTTTTGCATTGGTCCTAACATGAAAAAAAATATTAGCTGCTATATTATAAGTGAGACAAGTTTGGGCATTCAATGCGCTGAACTACTCCTTGAAGAAAAGTGCCAACTCCTAGGCATCATTTCTGCTCATAATGAAACCCAGCAATGGGCCAAAAGTCATAGTATCCCGTTTTTTCCTTCATTAGAAGATTTTGAAAACATTAATCCTTATAAATCTTTTGATTACTTTTTTAGTATTATTAATAGCAAGATTATAAGAAATAAAATATTAGAATATCCTCGTTATTGTGCCATCAATTATCATGATGCGCCTCTTCCCAAATATGCGGGAGTGCACGCTACCTCTTGGGCAATTCTCAATAATGAATTAACTCATGGTGTAAGCTGGCATATCATGACTCCAGTTCTTGATGGTGGAAATATTTTAAAACAGGTTATTTTCCCTATTGATAATGATGAATCAACTTTAAGTCTTAATCTTAAGTGCTACATTCATGCTTTGGAATCTTTTAAGGATCTGATTCAAGATCTTACAAAAGGAGCTCTCTTTGGAGAAAAACAAGGCCTTAAAAAAAGAAGTTATTTCTCTCGGTTTCAAAAACCTCCGCACCTTGGCTTTTTGTCATGTGAGGACTCAGCTCAGGAAATTGAGAGACAATTTCGATCTCTTTCTTTTGGAAACTATGATAATACATTAGCTAGCTTTAAAATCTGCATTAACCATGAAGTTTTTATTCCCAGCAAGCTCCATATTATTTCGTCTCGTTCTCAAGAAAAACCCGGCACCATTATTCAGATAACAGAAAATGCCATTCATATCTCAACAACAACTGAAATCATAAGTCTTTCTCAGTTTAGTGATTTAAAAGGGACCCCCTATAGCATTGAGAGGATTCGCAACAAATTACATGTTAGTGCTGGCGATTTAATACAAAATCCTGATAAAAATGTCTTCAAAAATATGGAATATCTTTTCCGTGAGTTTTCGCCCTGTGAAGAGTTTTGGACCCAAGAAATTGGAGGTATTGTTCCTACTCTTTTGCCCTTTACAAGCTCACTACTCAAAGGTGGCAAAGAGTTCAGAAACGCTGATAATCACACAAAAGAAATTATAATATGTGATGAGTTTTTTAAATTACCCTCCAACCTTACTATAGAATCCTCTGCTTCTTTTTCAGAGATACTTACAACTGCTTTCTTAATATACCTCAAGCGTCTTGGAGACTCTTCTCGCTTTTCAATAGGAATCATCAACTCTTACCTTAAAAATCTACCTAAAGATCTCTGGAATCTCTTTCCAACATATTTGCCTGTAACATTTTCTCTTATATCTAAGACAAAGGCTCTCAATATATTAGAGCATATTAAAAATCGATTAGCATTTATCGAAAAAAATAAAGCCTATTGTGAGGATATTTACGTAAGATATCCAAAACTTAGAGAATCTTCTTCAGTAATCCCTATCCTCATAGATTTAAGTTCTTCTCAAACAGAAGAAAATTCTTGTTTTGATAAATTTCCATTTGTGCTCAGCCTTGATGAAGAAAATAGGAGTTACATATTTAAGGCCAAAGGAATCGAAGACGATATATCAAAAGGCCTTCTTAGGAATTTTTCACAACATATAAGAACATTGTTTGAAGGAATAATTCAGTATCCAGAAACTGTTCTCGAGGAACTTCCCCTTCTTACCCAAGAAGAGAAGCAACAGCTTCTCATTACCTGGAATGCTACAGAGGTAGATTATCCTGAAGATAAAACAATTCATCAATTGTTTGAAGAGCAAGTCAGAAGAACTCCTGCCAACATAGCCGTTGTTTATGAGAATGAAGAGCTCACTTATCAACAACTCAACGAACGAGCCAATCAACTAGCTCATCATCTAAGAGCCTTAGGGGTCAAACCTGATACGCTTGTGGCTATTGCAGTTGAGAGATCATTAGA
>JAIBEV010000098.1 GCA_019459505.1 Candidatus Paracaedibacteraceae bacterium
GTCCTTGTGGGTGTGGCCGCAGCTGATTTTGCATCAAAGAAAACTGTCGGTATGGCCGTCGGTGTAACAGGCACATTTGCCTATATTGGAAGCGCCTTAAGTGGGATTATTGTTGGTTGGTTAGCCGATAACTATGGCTGGAATGCTGGCTTTATCTTTTTTATTGGGGCTGCTGTTTTGTCTTGTCTCTGTTTTGCTATGACTTGGTCGGCCAGAGCAGCTGTATTAGAAAAAGCAAAAATTTAGTTTTTGTGTTGTTAGAGTTTTAATTTTTCACTAAGATAAGCGTATTATGAAACAAGAAGCACATGCATTTAATCTCGTAAATCCTTCTCAACTTAGCTTTCGCGCGCCTAAGACGATTGTTCTTGTCGGTTTAATGGGTGCGGGTAAAACAAGTATAGGCCGGCGTTTAGCAAAGCGTCTTGAGATTGATTTTTTTGACTCAGACCACGAAGTGGAAGTTGCCGCAGGTTGTCCAATTAAGGAAATTTTCAATGTTTTTGGAGAAGAAGCTTTCCGAGTGGGTGAATTCCGTGTGATTAATCGTCTCCTGGATCAGCAAACTCATGTGTTGGCTACAGGCGGTGGATCTTTTATGGAAGAAAAGACACGGGATATTATTAAACAAAAGGCTATTTCAGTTTGGTTAAAGGCTGATATTGATACCCTTGTCGCTCGTGTTTCCCGCCGAACGGATCGACCTTTGTTAGAAGATGCAGAAGCTCATCATGATGTTTTGAGCCAGTTAATTAATGAACGTTATCCTGTTTATGAAGCAGCCGATGTAATTGTGGATACATTTGATGAACCGACCAATACAACGGTTGACCGTGTTATTGTATCTCTTGCTGAATATATTAGAGATCGTTTCCCCAAAGACTATGTCTTAAAAACTATTTAAAAGTTAACCCGGGCGATTGGCCTGGGTTTTCTCTCTAAAGGGGAATAGACGGTAGCAATTATTTTTCTGACCGTTGTGGGTCGCCTAATTGGTAATTCGGTTTCCCCTTTAAAACTAAGTGAAATTGTTCGCTCATTTCTTCAGGCGCCAAGGGAATGTACCCACTTGAGTCTAACTCCGAATGATCCTTATTTTGCCTTGAATAAATGTATTTTAAAAAACTTCGTAATCCAGGGCTGGTTTTAAGGGATGAAATTTTAACATATAAATAAATGGGGGCCGCTAGGGGATACGCCTCATCTTTAATCGACTCGAGTGTCGGTTTGAATCCATTAATAGCGACAAGATTTTTTACGACTTCAGGCTGATTAAGAGCGGAAGAGGGAGCAAACGTTATCATTCCCTTTTCGGTAGCTATGAGGACTGAAGGGGCTGATACTTTATCAGATAAATTGGCTTCGGTGACGACACTATCAGATCGGCTAGCGAGACAAAGTTCTTGATATACTTTGGGTTTTTCTGATTTTATCTTCGTAATTTCGGGGAGGGTTTGACAGCCAGCGAGCAGAATTCGATCGTCAAAGATATCTCTCAACGTTGAGGCTTTGTTAGGGACAAAAGTACGAATAGGATCTGCTGCAAAGGGGATTTTATTGGATACGTCGCCCCACACTTTAGTGGAATTGGGAGTGGGATTTCCTTCCTTATAGTCAAATCTTGTGACGATTTTATAGAGATCGTGATGAGAGATATTTTTAAGATTAAGCTGCGGAGAAGCAAGGGTAATAAGAGCACCAGATCCCATCTTTAATTCAATGAAGTCCTGAATTCCCTCATCATGGCAGGGGGATAAATCCGTGAGGGACAATCTTCTGGAAGTCCCATAGACATCTGGGGCATTATTTTTTTTAGAACAAAAATCTATTAGAGCTTGCTGATCCACTGATTTGATAATAAGGGGGGCAATATATTTCTTAGATTTGCGTCCATAAGAATCAGAGAATTGTGTTAGAATTGTATTGGCAAGTGGATGGGTTACAATCTTTGGTTGGAGCTTCGCTGCTGCAAGGTTGCTTGCTAGGGAAAGGAGAGCAATGATATAAAAATAATCTTTCAAGAACCGCATTATTTAAAGCTTTTACTGTTGGCCTTAAATAATATTAAAAAACATTTACCTTTTGCTAACAATTAGATTCATAATTGTTAACAACATCTTTCTATGAATTCGGTGGGTTATATGGATATTTCTGACCTCTTAAAATTTTATGCATCTTCCTTAGGAACAGAAGTTCAGAATAGGCTCGCAACCTTAATTACAGACCTATGGCCCTCTGTTAAATGTAATACCTTTATCTGTCATGGTTTTCCTTTCCCCTTTTTAAATGAGATGGCCGTAGAGGCAGAGCGTATGGCCGTTTTTATGAGTCCCCATATTGGTATTATGAATTGGCCTTTAGAGGGGAAAAATATAACGGCTTTAGCAGAGGAGGGGGATTTACCCTTAGGAGATGACAGTGTGGATCGGCTACTTTTGCTTCATTCTCTTGAGTTTTGTCAAAACCCTAAGAATTTCTTGCGAGAGATTTGGCGTGTGTTGGCGCCAGAAGGTCGGGCTATTGTGATTGTCCCCAATCGACGGAGTCTATGGTCTCATCTGACTCATACACCGTTTGGCCATGGTAATCCTTATAGCATGGGGCAGCTATCTTCTGTGCTCAAAGAAAATCAATTCGATATTTGTCAGAAAATCAGAAGTTTGTATATGATTCCTAGCGAATTTTGGCACAATACTCCCACAGCTTCTATTGCTGAAGCGTTGAATAAAACATTTGCCGGGAAACTATCGGGAGTGGTAGCAATTGAAGTCAAAAAACGGATTTATTGTGGTACTTTGCCAAAGGAACGAAAAAGATTATTAATCACTCCTTCACCAATTCGTGCGAAATTATCTTCACGGGATGATTTAGGATAAAGCCTGATAGGGCCTAAATAGAGGGCTCCTTTTTCAAGAGATAGAGGCAATGTTATTTCTACCTTGCTATCGGACATTCCCCTTATAAATTCATTAATTGCGGAAAATTGTTGTTTTGAGAGGACACCCGCTGTAGTTAAGTCCGTTAAAACTGCCGCAGGATTAACAATCTTTAAGGATAATTTTCCAGAATATCCATCGTGGGGGTTAATGACACCCGTCACCAATACTTGGCCAGCAGTTTGAGAGAGACCTACTTGAGGAATTTCTACCGTTAGGTTTACTAATCTTGTCGACAAACCATAAGTAAATGAGATGAATGTCTGAGGGATAGTGAAATGAGGAGTGTTAAGAAGTCTCAAATCTTGGATCAAAGCTTTGTTAGTGCTGATGCTATTGATCCCTAGATTGACCTTTCCTTCAATTTGTTTGGCACTCCAAAGGGTGCTGCCAGTAGGAATAAGTTTTGTTGTAATGCCAGGCCATCCTAAGATAATGGGTTGAATGGAGCCGGTCAGGGAAAAAGAGTCATCAATCCCTCTTATTTTTATGCCAGAAAATGCCACCATGTCTTTATTAAAAATCATAGTTTCAATACTTATCTTATCCTTATAATTGTGGAGAGAGTCGGCAATAAAATCATTGAGTTTAGATTGTAAAACGTATCGTTCAGCACCTTTTAAGGAAAGCGCGATAATAATAATAAGCAATACAAGATTCCGAACAAAACGCATTCATTTAATCCTTAATAAGGGCGACCATTTTACTTTCAATACGTTCTTCCAGTGTCTGCATAAATTCACTCTGTGTCAACCCAGGTAGAATAGGAGGTAAGATACTGACTATAATGGTGCCAGGTTTTTTCCCGAAACCTCGACGTGGCCAAAATGCACCAGAATTTAAAGCGACGGGTACAATGGGAACATTTAACTGCACATACATGGTACTAATGCCTTGTTTGTATTTTGGTGTAGCCCCTATGGGACGACGTGTCCCTTCCGGGTAAATGATAATTCTATCATTTTCAGCCACACGTTCTGCAGCTTGACGTACCAAGTCAGCCCTAGCTTTTCCGCCAAGTTTACGATTCAGCATAATGGTTTTTTGTTTCAAAAAGTGAAAATTAAAGAAAGGCAAAAATAAGAGCTCGCGCTTTGCCACAAAAACTGAGCCTCGAAATATTTCACAAAAAATGACAGTTTCCCAGGCTGATTGATGTTTTGAGGCAATGATACAGGCACCTGTGGGCAGATTTTCCCGGCCTTCGACTTTATAATCTAATCCCAGAATATATTTTGTTCCCAGGGCTGTCAGACGGGCCCAGACTTGCGGCACGATGAAAGCAAGCTTGCGGCTGCCGAGTAAAAAGGGCAGCCCTAACAAGGCACATAGACTAGAAATTATGACAAAATAAATGTTAAATAAAAATGATCTAAGTTTTCTCATAAAAAATCCTTTATTTCGTTGGTTATCTGTTTTTATAGCGCGCATGTCATAACTTACTCATCCAGAATATTGTCACGCCACCAGGGACGAATTCGAACTTTAACAAGTAGGAATTTGGAATATTCGCGCGCAATTTTATAAAAAATTGACCAATTATTATACCATTGTTTGTGATCAAGTTGCCTTACACTGACCGGATGGGCGATAACTTTTAGTTGAGGCATTGCTAAGTGGAATTCTGCCAGAGACCTCGGTATATGAAGAGGGGCGGTCACTAATCTAACGGATCGAATGTGATTTTTTTCAGTCCAACTAGACGTTTCAATAGCATTTCCCATGGTTGATAAAGCAGTGTAACCTAATGAAATTTTATGGTTAAGTTGTGCGACAGCTTCTGGTAATAAATAAGAATTACAATGACGACTTAGTAATTGCGGTTTAGCTTTTTCAACACCTGATACAAATAATTTATCACTTAATCCTTGCTGCAAGAGTTCAACCCCCGTCGTAATTCGACATGGGCCGCCGGTCCAAACAACAATGGCATCTGTTTTAGTCGTCGTATCTTCAGGATTTTGTGGGATGCTGTAGACAAAAATTAAAAACCCGCAAAACCACATACTACTTAAAGAGAACATGCTTAACCAAAATCGCTGCATTAAATTAATCTGAGCTTAAGGTTCTGAATACTGCAAACCGAGAGACACAAATACTGAGCAGCACCACAAATAATGGAACAATAACCATTCCAAGCATCAAAACTGGGTCCACTTGGGGACGGAGCATATCAGGAACACCCAAATAAACGCTTGAAAGACTAAAAACCCAACTAATAGGTAAGGCTAATCCAAAGCCTATAATAGCTCCGCGCGCACTTAACTTAAAAGCATGATTTTGAAATTTGCTGGCAATATAACCATTACTTGCCCCAATAAGGCGCAAGATTGATATGCTCTCTTGATGCGCTGAAAGGCCTGCTTTTGTGATCAAAGAAATCATAACGATGACGGTAATGGCAATCAGCATAACAAAGATGTAGCCAATAATCTGTAAGGTTTTCCGTAATAGCAATAACATTTCATGCCATTGCGTATAGGTTTCAATTCTCACGCCTGGGGAAACTTGCTGTAATTGCGTGATAATTTCTGAAACATTGGTGCCGGTTTCTGAGTCAAGATTTGCTTCAATCATGACAGGCAACGGGAAGTCTGGATATAAAGCAGCCTGTTGCGGCGTGACACCAAACATGCCATACAACTTGACTTTATCGGCAATATCAATACGGCTGATGCCCGGGGTTGTTGTAAGATACTGGGCGATCGCTGCGGTAATTCGGTCCCTGTCTATTTCATGTTGTAGGGGGATTTCGATGTTAACACGATGGCTCATACCGACTTGCCAGCGTTGAACGGACACTCCAATTGAAGAAGCACCGGTTAAAACAAGGCAAAGTAGCAATACAAGGAGCGCAATAATCCATGGAACTAACCGCGTTATGGGGTCCCTTGTAATAGGAACTTCTTCAATGTCAACTTTGTTAGCCATGGCTTACCTTTATGGGTTCATTGGAGACACTAATTAACCGGCCCTGATGTAATTCAATTTCAGGATAAGGAAATTCCGCAATTAATGCTTTATTATGGGTGGCAAGGATAACAGTTGTGCCAATTTTATTGAGCTCTTCAAATAACCGTAACAGCCGGTAGCCAGATTCGTGGTCAAGATTCCCTGTCGGCTCATCAGCTAATAAGAGTAACGGCCGGGTTATGACGGCGCGGGCAATAGCCACACGCTGTTTTTGACCATCTGATAGGGTATAGGGCATTTCATAGAGATGTTGCCCTAAACCGACCCATTGTAATAATTCTTTGGCATGGGTGCGGGCTATTTTAACATCGGTGCCACTAACCTTTAAAGCCAAGGCTACATTGTCAATAACGGTGAGATGAGAGAAGAGTTTGCAATCTTGGAATACAATGCCAATACGTTGACGATACTGGGGTAATTCTGCATTTGTGATGCGATTCACATCCTTGCCGAAAACGCGGACTGTTCCTTCTGTTGAGCGTACCCCACGGTACATAAGTTTTAATAGAGAAGTTTTTCCGGCTCCTGATACACCTGTCAAAAATGTAAAAGAGCCCACGTTGAAGGATTGGCTCAGACCATGCAAAACTCGATGTCCGCCGGGATAAACAAGGCCAACCTGGTCGAATCTTACAATTTCTATTGGCTGCCGGCGTTGGGTAACCAAAGTTTCCTCACTTTTAATTAAACATTCAAGAGTTATAATCATCAAGGATGACTATAAGTCTAATTATTCTTTGATCCTATATTGCCTTTTTTTTTAAAGCAAGGCTAGTTCTGATTTAATGTCAAGGAATTTTAGTAAAATTTTCTAATATATAGCTAATTTCCAGTGACTAATTTCTATTTTTTAGGGGTCTTCTAATAAAAAATGCAAGCCATAATAAAAAACTATATTTCTAATTGGATTTTCTTTTGGTAAGGGCAAAAAACACTAAAAAACAGTCTTTTAATTCTTTTTTTACTTCCTAGATCTATCCCAGATACGAAAACTAAAAGGAGAATATGATGAAGAAAGCATGGACCGCAACTGAAATTGAATTTGTTAAATCTGCTTATGCTCAAGGCAAAAGAGAAAAGGTTATTGCCCTGAAACTGGGGCGTTCTGAATCCAGCGTTAGTAAGGCGATTAGTCGTTATAAGATTCGCGCTAAACGAGATTATACAATGTTGAAACGTCAAAGTTATGTTGGAACAGGCAAGACTCCTCGTCCCATTGTTACCAAGCTAGCTCGGCTGGACGCAACTTTTAACGGAAATCCATGCAATTGGACGTCTGCTGATGAAGTCTTACGGTATTTAGGAGAAAATCATCCTCATTTCTTAATTCATTATCGCGATAGTAAGCCGATTTACAGATTTCATAATATTGAAGTTTCTTTAGCTAAAGTCCTAATGGAAACAAACAAAATTCGACTTTCTAAGGGTGATCCTATATTCCATTTAGACGAGGTAACGGAATAGAGGGGCAAGCAATGAAAAATCCTAACATTAATTCATGGTTGCATTGCAAGCGCTTAGCTTTAATTGGCAATGATAATTTTATTCCCAAAGATTACGGCCATTTATTATGGCATTGGGAAATTATTGATGGTAAGGTGTACTCGCTTTTAAAAGAGTATGGCCAATTGAGAGGAAAAGTTCTGGCGAGCCAGGGGCGTGTGGTTACCTGGACTCACGGGCGTAATTTATATCCTGGACGGAGTTTGCGGTTATCTAAAGAAGAAAGCATTAAAATTGAGGCTGAATGGAGAAAAATGGTCGTTAAGTTAACACTCAAAGACATATTCTTATTAGATTGGTTGACCCAAGAACCCATCGATTATAATATGAGCCGCCAAGATATTGTTAAGAGATTTCAAAGTATGTCATCCTCTACCTTAAGAATTATGAGTCAGATGTAAATCAAGCTCCTTATTTATTTGCTTAAATGGGAAAGGGGGATCTAACTGTTGTCTGTCTTAACCTTGCTCAGAGAATAATGAAACACCCCTTTCTTTCATCCCTAAACAAATAATATAAAGAGGCAAGTTAAAATTAATCGTATAATCCTGTTATATTTTTTTTACAAAAGAATTACTGCTTTAATAGCAGTATGCCCTCAAAGTATCCGGGTGCCCAGGGTGTTGTAAGTTTTCTAAAACTCATCCATACCCCTTATAGTATAGTCAGTTTGTGAAGTTGAATTATGGCCCATGAGAGAGCTTAACTTGTTTAAAAAGGGAGATATATACCATGCTTATAAAAAATGGATTCAAGCGTAGATCTTTGTAAGATTCCTTTTCCCCGGCAAGCAAGTTTTATAAATATTGCTCTAAAAAATACCATTTATAATGATGGGAATTATGTTATAATTTAGTAAAATTAAATTAGTTTGTGAGGGTGGCGGTATGGGGTTTTATACAGGTTTTATAACGTTTTCAGTGATTTGGTGGGTTATACTGTTTACCGTTCTACCCATCGGAGTACGGGTAGGAGAATCCCCTGAGGTTGGTTTTGCCACAAGTGCGCCCAAAGATCCTATGATGGGGCGAAAGATTTTAATTACCACATTAATAAGTCTTCCTTTATTTTTTGTTGCAAAATGGGTTATTGATACAAATATCTTAGGTATATAAGTATTAGGCTTTTCTTCTAACTATCGTTCTTTGCTATCAGGGAGCATCAAAAATATTAGTATCCGTCTTATGTGGATTGATGAGTTGATGAGGGATGATATTCTTCTGCTTCAATAAGGCGTGGTTTAGAAATAAGCCTATTAATAATTTATCCCTTGATTGGGGAGTATTCTATTTTACAAGGGGCTTATGAAATTAATTATAACTACTTTCCTTTTACTTCAATGCTCATGGGGGCAGGTTAATTTCACGCCCTCTTGGGTGGTTGATTTTCGTCAACTGCGCCCTATTAATGACTATATTATGGCCCCTTATGATATTATATTCGATTCAACCCAGGGCGCTGTTATGCCTAGAATGTATCGAAGTCCAATTTTCTTTAAAAATGCTTCACATCAAAAATTTGATCTTTCAGGATTTAATGACTTACAAATATCGGGAAGTGCACAATATTCTTGGTTAGAGCTTAAAGAATTAGTTGCCCATATCCATAAGAACCATAAAATACCCCATCATAAAATTTATATTTTTGACTTTAGAGAAGAGCCCCATGCTTTTATTAACAATGCAGCTGTGAGTTGGTTTTATGGACCTTTACCTGTTCAACAGAACAAATCATCCATCGAAGTAATCGACTCAGAGCTAAAAAGAATAAATCAAGTGAGAGCCTTTCCAAATGTTTTTATTAACACGATTGAAAAATCTGCTGATGGAATGCCCTCAGGCAAGGAAACCGGTGTTTATCCGGTTGAAGTTGTGATGCGGGAACAAGAAGCGGTCAAAAGTTTAGGGGTAAATTATGTGCGTTTGCCTGTAACGGATCATTTTCGCCCCGAGGAAAGAGATGTTGATGATTTTGTGGCAATTATCAAAGAATTGCCAGCGGGCGCTTGGCTGCATTTTAAATGCCGGGGCGGTAAAGGCCGCACAACAACCTTTATGACAATATTCGATATTATTCAAAACCCCAATGTCAAATTTGCAGAAATTTTAGCTCGACAAAAGGCTATTGGAGGCACCGATTTTGCTACAATACGCCCAAAGCTTGGTCAGGCATGGAAACAACGGTATGCCAATGAGCGTGCAAAGCTCATCCAAATTTTTTATGAGTATCGCCATGCCCACGATGGTTGGGATAAAATTAAATTTTCTGTGTGGGTTAAAAAGCATGGTCGCTATTTAGGATATTTAGGTGATCGATATTATATTGACTAGTCAATAGGAAAAAAAGATATCCGTGTAATTGTTATGAATTTTTTATAGTGCAATTTATTGCTCATCCGGTTGTTCAAGGCTGCTTTTCTAAGCAAGATTCCCCGTCATATAAATATAAGAATAGTTTCTTAATACCATTTATCAGTTTGTTACACCATCCCCGAACCTTGTGGCTGGGTTGCTATGGGTTAAATGCAAAAAGGTGAGGGTAATAAAAAAATAGAGCAAACATATATAAGTTAAAATATATTAATTTTTTACGATTGCTTAGATATAATTTTCCCTGTTAAAATGACTTTTTAGTTTACATTTATTGATCCTAAAGAGGGAGAGTGCCTTCCTTGATAATTAAAATTCTATAAAATTTATCCTCGTCAATGGGAGGTCTATCCTGTTGACTATTTACTATCCACTATCGTTATGGAGAATTGCCATGATGAAAATCAAGGCACAGCATGTGTTTGCGTGTATATTTAATGCGGCAGCTCATTATAAATTATCGATTGTTTTTATGTTTTTTTTAGCCATCGTTTGGGCGGTGGACGTTTCAGTTCACTCTTATTTACAAAAACTAATTATTGATGGGATCGCGGATCACCCTAAAAATATTTTTGAAGCAGTTGGAATGCCAGCAATGTTATTTATATTACTGTCTTTCTTAATGTCGACAGTATTCCGCCTATATGAATACCTGGTTTCAATTAAAATGATTCCTGAGATGCGTAAATATATAGGACAACGCTATATAAGTCATCTGCTAAACCAAAGTCATACCTTTTTTCAAGATCAATTTACTGGAGGGTTAGCCAATAAAATTAATGACTTAGTAATATATGTCCCTGAAATTATTCAGATTATGATCGATCAGTTTTTTAGTCGTTTTTTAATGTTGGGCATAGCTACTTATACATTGTGGCTGGTTAATCCTGTTTTTGCCTACTTGATGTTAGGGTGGACAGTATTTTTTATCATTCTCTCGCTATTTCTTGCTAAACGTTTAACTAATCTTTCAGATAAATGGTCAGAGTGTAATTCTCTAAATACCGGACGAATGGTTGACATTTTATCTAATATGGTGGCGTTGCGATTATTTGCACGCAAAAAGTATGAATATGAGTATATCTCAGAAGGATTTGAGGAGGCCGTCCAAGCAGAAAAACGTCTTAATTGGAATTACTTCTGGGTGTGGTTTACCTATGGTTATTCTTTTGTCTTTACCTTAGCTCTAAATATGTATTTTCTTTTGAAAAAACGAGAATTAGGGGTGATCTCTGTTGGTGATTTTGCCTTGGTCATTTCTCTGAACGTAGCCATCGTCGATGTTTTATGGCAATTAACCTGGCAATTTTCTCAATTCACAAAATGCTATGGAAAAATTTCCCAAGCTTTAAGAGTGGCTTTGCAGCCTAGGGAAATTAAAGATGCTCCCGATGCTAAGCCCTTGGTTGTGAAACAAGGAGTTATTAAGTTTCAAAGTGTTACTTTTTGCTATAAAGGCATTGATCCCTTGTTTAAGAATTTATCTGTGACCATTGAAGCAGGGCAGAAAGTAGGATTGGTTGGTTATTCTGGGAGTGGTAAAACAACTTTTGTTAATTTGATTCTGCGCCTTTACGAAGTGACGGGGGGGACAATCATAATTGATGATCAATCGGTGAAGGAGGTCACCTTAGAGACTCTTTACCGATCAATTGCTACGATTCCTCAGGAATCTTCTCTATTTCATCGTACCTTATATGAAAATATTAAATATGGCCGTCCTGAGGCTCAGGAGGTTGAGGTTATAGAGGCAGCTAAAAAATCCTGTTCCCACGAGTTTATTTCTCGTCTTCCAGAGGGATATGAAACAATGGTGGGAGAGCGGGGAGTCAAATTGTCAGGCGGGCAACGGCAACGAATTGCAATTGCTCGGGCAATTTTGAAAGATGCTCCTATCTTAATTTTAGATGAAGCAACTTCTCAGTTAGATTCATTAACTGAAAGCGTGATTCAAGATTCATTATGGCAAGCTATGCAAGGCAAAACAGCCATTGTCATAGCGCACCGATTGTCAACTTTATTACGAATGGATCGCATTTTGGTCTTTAACAAAGGACAAATTGTCCAAGATGGCTTCCATGAAGATTTATTAAAGCAGGATGGGCTTTATAAGCAATTATGGAGTAGTCAAGTGGGCGGTTTTCTGTCAGACGGTCATTATTAAATAGGATAACCGCCACTTATAAACCTAAAAAAGTGGCTGTTTCTTTTTTAAAAAGTACGAAAAATTTAGGCAATAAGAGAAATTAAGTTTTTATTAATAATAATTAACGTGAGAAAAATCTATATAAATCAACAAAATACACGGATGAATAAAATAATTTTTTTTTATTATAATAAATGCTATGCATTCCTTAAAATTTGTTGTAATTTCTCTTTAACTAAAATTTTAAAGAAAGATAGTCCACATGAATTTATGGAAATACTTAATGTTGAGCGTAAGCATGGTAAATTGTGCCCAAGCTATTATTTTAGAAGAGATTATTGAGGGAACACATTTGGCACGCATAAATCGAGGGGATATGGCGCCATCTACCGAGGAACCCGATTCTATTCCTGGCTTGAATGTAAGAAAAGAACCTAGAATGGTGGTGGATGAAGAAGGCAAGCCTGATCCAATGGAACAAGATGGCTGCCCTAATACAGCGGATGAGGGAGAGGGAACGGATATCCTAGGCCAGGATGATGGCTGGCCCAGTAGAGCTTTCGAGAGGGCTAAAATTGATGAAGCTATAGCAGGATTTTTCTCTCATAAGCGGATCGCTTATTATTTAGGATCCTTTGACCCGGTACATAAAGGCCATGAAGCGGTGGCTAACCACGTTATTAATATGGATGTAATCACTCAAATTATTAATGAGAGCGTCACAAGGGATAAAATTGATTATACTTTAATTTGTCCTATATGGGGAGGCGATTCAATGAAACAGCGAACTAGTATTGAGTTGCGCTTGAATATGCTATTTAAAGTTTTTGAAAAACATCCGCATGTTATTGTGACTCGTATGCCACCTTATAAATTACAAGAATTATTTACGCAACGGGTGAGTTCGGATAGTAACAATATTGTTGTTAAGATTCCTGGTTTGCAATTTTTTGGACTCCTAGGCTCTGATATTCCGGATACATTTCATGCAAAAATGAAACCCGACGTTCCTAATTTTATGGCAGGTACCGTCATTTCACCAGACCGTATGTTTACTACCTTTGGGGCGGTCGATGCTCTGCCGGTGGAGAGTTATCTCATAGCCCTTCGAGGGGATGCTCCGCAGCACATTAAAGAGATGAAGGAGTTCGTGGATAAACCTGCAACGGTTTTTGAGCCAGGCTGTAATGTTAAAAGAATGTCTTCTACCGAGTTCAAGAAGCTATATAAGAAAAAAATGAGTACGACAGTTTCAACTGCTGAAGAAGAGGGAGCTTCAAGGGCTGGACAGGAAGAACCTCTAACGGCTGAGACTATGATACACCCAGGTGTCTTTGAAATTATTCTAGAAAATAATTTATATATGGATAGAAAGATAAGCAGTGAGTCAGTATCTGGTCAGACGAGAGAGGATGGTGTGGCCAATGCTGAAGAAGGTAAAGTAGAAATTATGGATTACACGGGAACTCTGCTAAATATTCCTACAATTAAAGTTGAGTCCGCTATGGAGGAGGAGAGCGGTGAAGACCCTGTACAAGAGCGAGACCTAGATGATAATACTATCTTTATATATCAAGCTTCGACGAGCGTACCTACTTATCATCTTCCTGTGAATGATAGTTTAATCTCTAAGGAGCTTGTAAGGAATCTTCATCTTTCTCCACGGGGTAAAGATCCAAAAGGGGACACAGAGAGGTTGAGTTTTAATCCTGCTGTAATCTCTTCTATAGAGAACAATAATCTTTCTCCACGTTTTCTTGAAGGTACTTCTGAAAATAAATCTACACTTAATCGTGTGGTAAAGGGTGTAAAGAAAGGAAGTGCTGCAATCCGTCGAGTGCTATCTAGATCGTCTTCTGCAGGTAACTCAGTCAATAATGATATTCAGCCTACTTCCGATGCCAATAAAGAAAATGTAAGACCATTAGGAAAGTCTCAATCTTTAGGGAGCTCTGTAGGGACCGCTTCCAAGAGGCTGAGAACATTATCCAACTCTCAACCAGAACAAGAGAGAAAAACCTTCATTCCTACAGGCGATAATTATAAACCATTAATAAAGTCTCAATCCTTGAGATCCCCTTTAGGCAATCCCCATACAGCAATTTTAGTGGAGCCTGCTCTTACTCTTCCCCTTAACTCATCTTTAGGAACATCTCGATCTTTAGAATTGAATTTGGATGCTCTTAATGTCCCAAAGGAGAAGCAAAAGAGATCTCTATCGATGTCAGACCCATCATCATACTCTCATAAAAGCAAGTTGACTACGCAGGGAGGGGTAGTGGATGATAATGGTACAGTATTAGAGGACTCTCTTGCTTAATTAGTATTTAGTAGGGTCATAAAACGGACGGAACTCTGTTCTACCCTTAATAGTTTCCCGCTCCCTATAGAATTTATTGAGTTTTGAGGGAAGGCCGGAGGTAGGATTAAGAGATTAACCTGAAGCTAACTATTCTCTTTATCTGAGAAACTTTAGGTAATAAGAAAAATAAAAAAAGCTCTAATATTTAGAGCTTTTTTTATTTGAGTGCTTCTGAATTACTCTTCCAGAAAAATTTTGAATCATTTAAACAATAGATGGTAAAAGGTTTTGTGCTCTCTTAACTATGATAAAGAAGATAGTCAAAATAGTATAAAGAAAGGGCCCTTTGCAGGGCCCTTATAGTTCTTGCTGGACGATTCCAGAGGAAGGTTAAGGTCGTCCATTTTTTATTATTGGAAAGCGATTTTAGGAGGAGGGATAAAAACCGCTTTCAAAGCCACAGATTCGGGGAGGGTTTTAGAGGGTTATGATCTCGAACCTGTGGTATCTCTTGATTCACTATACATATGGGAATGAAATTTTATTTGTGCCATACTTTTTTTTATTATTTTCAATTTTTTATCAACAGGGCAGGATCTCTTTTTTATTATCTAATAAAAAGCCCCTGTACCATAGGGCGTAGGGGCTTATTTATCAACTTCTATAATTTACATAACCAATCGAACGCGATTCGTAGCCGTGACATGGTTAAATTCTGTCTTCATACCAATGGCTTGTTTAATCATGGCTATAGATTCTTCGCTCAAAAGGGAAAATAGTAAGGGAAGACCCACATTAACTCTGTTAAAGATGACAATATTTGGATCTTCGGTGTTGGCTACATTTGCAATTTTTTTAGCTTCATTTAAAGCCGAAAAGAATCCGCCAATTTCATCAACTAAACCATTTTCCTTAGCTTGAATTCCAGACCATACTTGGCCACCCGCAATGGATTTTACCTTTTCGAGAGGAAGTTTACGTCCCTCCGCTACTGTTTGTGTGAAGTTCGTATAGAAATCATCCAGACTTTCTTGCACTTTTTTCCAGGCCGCTTCGTTAAAATCTTGCGTCATTGACCACATCCCCGCATTAGTGCCAATTTGAACACGGTCCCAAGTTATGCCATAATTTTCGGTGGCTTTACCAATATTGGGTTTTGCCATGGCAATACCGATAGAGCCTGTTAGGGTGGTAGCATTTGCATAAATTTTTGTAGCGGGAGCCGCCATATAATAACCCGCGGATGCAGCGACGCTACCCATAGAAATAATAACAGGGATGCCTTTGTCAACAGTACGCTTGACCGCTCTATAAATGGTTTCAGCTCCTGAAACTGCGCCTCCAGGTGTGTTGACCCTGAAAACAATAGCTTTTACCTCAGGATCTCTAGTTGCCATTTCAAAGGATTTATCCAATGATTCAGGCGCATAAGGATCATTTAAGTTTAAGGCTGTACTGCCTGAGGGTGGAACCTCTGATTCCAAGAAAATAATACCAATTTTATTTTTTGACTGAGGTCGTTTGTTTTGCGGGGAATATCCCTTTTCAGTCACAAAAGCGACTTTATCCCCAAGTTCCACCTTAATTTTATCCCGTACTTGGTCGCGATAAATAAGCTCATCCAATAATTTGACCTGAAGGGCCTGCTGATCTGGGTGAGGCGCTGTATTCATCAAGGTTACATAGGTTTCTTTATCTAATCCCCGACCTTTTGCTGTTGTCTCCTGGATATGGGACAGAATGGATGAAATAACACTGTATAGATTTTCTTTGACCTCAGGGGTAAAATCAGCCCGTGTAAATTTATCAATCACACCTTTCTGCTCATTTCGGCGGGCTGCTTGAACCGTGATATCAAATTCATCCAACAAATTTTTTAGGAAAAAAGATTCTAGGGAAGCACCAATAACACTGACAGCCCCGTGCGGTTGCATATAAACTTTATCCGCAATTGAAGCTAGATAATAAGAAGATGTGCCATTGGATCCATCACCAAAAGCATAAGCAAAAGCGTAAATCTTTTTGCCTGCTTTACGAAAATCTTCTAAAGCAGTTCTTAGTTCTTCTGCTTGAGCCGCACTCATCGCGGTGCCGATGATGGACAAGCTGATTGCTTTAATGCGGGGATCTATCGTTGCTTCATTGACCAGTTCCACGATTTCAACTAAGGATTGGGTGCGGTATTTTTGTAACTGCGATAAAATACTGGTCGGTAAATTAAAATCCTTTATGGGTAAGCCACCCACCTCAAGTTGCAAAACAGAATGGTCTGTAATGGGGTCAGAGTCGGGGTCCATTTGGGCTGTTCGAACAAATTTCATATAGCCAATAATAAGAACCACCACCACAACAAACCCAATAGTTGAAAAAATCAACCCTAAGGCACGACGAATAAACTTAAGCATGTTTCCCCCCTCTAATCTGATCTTTATTTTCTAAATTTGCTGCCGCATTGGCCTTGCCATCTTAGAAAATGATCCATAATAACTAAGCTTACCATGCCTTCGACAATAGGAACAGCACGAATGCCAACACATGGATCATGACGACCGGTAATGGAGACATCTACAGGAATTTCATCTTTTGTTAACGCTTTACGTGATTGAAGCGTTGAACTGGTTGGTTTTAGAGCCACCCGACAAATAATATCCTGGCCTGTTGAAATGCCTCCTACAATCCCCCCTGCTTTGTTGGTTAAGTGCTTGGTGGGCGTTTCTGCTGAAAGTTCATCATATCCGTTTTCTGCGTTGACACAGCTGAAACCATCTCCTATTTCCACCCCCTTAACAGCATTAATGCTCATCAATGCTTTAGCAAGATCTGCATCTAACTTGTCATAGACAGGTTCGCCCAAGCCAGCTGGCATATTCTTGACATGGACTTCGATTAACGCTCCCACGGAGCGTCCTTGAAATCTTATGTCATTCAGATAAGATGTCCATGGTTGAATGGTTCTTTCTTCGGGGCAAAATAAAGGATTTTCCGGATAAGAATGTCCTAGCCACGGAGCGTTAAGTTTTTGGCTTCCAAGTTGAATAACAGCGGCTGTAACTTGGAGAGTAGGAAAAAATGATTGCAGAATTTGTTTGGCTATTTCGCCGGCAGCCACCCGAATAGCTGTTTCACGAGCTGATGCCCGTCCGCTGCCTCGGTGATCTACATGCCCATACTTCATGGTGTAACTGTAATCCGCATGACCCGGTCGATAAACATTTTTAAAGGCATCATAGTCGCCCGAGCGTTGATCTGTATTATAAATTAAAAAGGATAAGGGTGTACCTAAGGTTTTACCCTCGTATAGACCAGACAGAATATGGATTTGATCAGATTCTTGACGCGGAGAAGTTAATCCGTGGGGACCGCCAGGCTTACGCCGGTCTAAGGCCTTTTGAATTTTCTCTATATCTAAAGAAATGCCAGGAGGAACCCCATCTAAGACACCACCAATGGCTGTCCCATGACTTTCACCCCATGAGGTTAGAGTAAAGGCTTGACCGATGGTGTTCCCTGGCATTAGAAACTTACTCTAATGTAAGATCCGGTGCATCGATTGCTTTCATACCAACGATGTTATAACCACTGTCCACGTGGTGTATTTCACCGGTAACTCCAGCTGCCAAATGACTTAATAAGTAAACGCCAGCACCACCCACATCTTCAAGCGTGGTGTTACGACGTAAAGGAGAATTAAATTGATTCCATTTTAAGATGTAGCGAAAATCACCAATACCAGCGGCAGCCAAGGTTTTAACAGGCCCTGCCGAAATAGCGTTGACGCGAATATTCTCAGTCCCTAAGTCGCTTGCTAAATAGCGAACGCTTGCTTCTAATGCCGCCTTGGCAACACCCATGACGTTATAATGAGGGACAACTTTTTCTGCACCATAATAGGTTAAAGTTAGTAAAGAACCGCCTTCATCCATATATTTGGCAGCTTCCCGACAAGTTTCTGTGAAGGAATAGCAGGAAATATTCAGGGAGTTGAGGAAGTTGCTGCGGCTGGTGTCGCGGTAATTACCCTTTAGTTCGTTTTTATCAGCAAAAGCAATGGCGTGGACAACAAAATCAATTTTCCCCCATTTCTTTGCAATTGTTTCAAATGCTTTGGCAATATCGCCTTCTACAGAAACATCACATTCAATCATAAAATCAGAGCCAAGTTCTGCTGCTAAAGGAGAGACGCGCTTCATCAAAGCTTCCCCTTGATAAGTAAATGCAAGTTCAGCTCCTTGGGCGGCAAGAGCTTGAGAAACTCCCCAAGCTAAAGAGTGGTCATTGGCTACTCCCATAATGACGCCTCGTTTACCAGCCATTAATCCAGTTTTTGTCATTATCTATTTCCTAAAATTTAATTTTTGTATTAAGTATAACTGTTTACACTAATTATGTCGATTTTTTTGTTTTAGAGGAGTGGAGGTAAAAAAGAGAAGGAAGATTAAAAAAAGCTATTTTCAAGCCTATTAAAAAATATCGAATTTTACTGTTTTGCAACTATTAGCTTCATAAATGGTCAATCCTGCCTTATAGTTTAGCTAGAATAATTTTAAAGATAGATGAGTATGTTTTCAAAGTTTGAACGGATGATTGCCTTTCGATATTTGCGATCATCCCGGCAAGAAGGTTTTGTTTCTGTTATTGCTTGGTTTTCTTTTATTGGTATTGCCTTAGGGGTGGCCACTCTCATTATCGTTATGGCCGTGATGAATGGTTTTCGACAAGAATTACTGCAACGGATTATTGGGATGAATGGCCATATAGCGATCAATGCAATCGATCGCTCTTTTGATGACTTCGATAAGGTGGCTAAGGAAGTACGGCAGGTTAATGGAGTAATCCAAGTTTACCCGGATATTGAACGTCAAGCGATGTTAATGTATCGGGCTCAAGCACGTGGTGTTCAAGTTCATGGTATGCGACCCGCGGATCTTAAGAAGCGAGAGTTTATTAACAAGAATATTGTGGCTGGAACTCTTGATCAGTTTGGTGTTTTTGAAAATGACGAGGTGAAAACTGAAACGGTAGCTATCGGTGTTACTCTAGCCCGCAAAACGGGTATTGTTGTGGGGGATAGAATCAGTTTAATGAGCCCCGAAGGGACCGCCTCAGCTTTTGGGACGTTACCCCGCCAAAAATCATTTGTCGTTGCGGCAATTTTTAAGGCTGGCGTATTTCAATATGATTCCAGTGTAATCTTTATGCCGTTAGCATCGGCCCAATCCTTTTTCCGTTTAGGGGATAGCGTAACAAGTTTGGATGTCTTTGTGGATAATCCTGATAGAGTGGGGCAGCGATCCTTTCAAATTCAAAATACAATCGGCCAAGGCTATCAGCTTTTTGACTGGCAGAATTCTAACAATACCTTGTTTCAAGCTGTTGAAGTTGAACGCAATGTGATGTTTATTATTTTGACGCTTATAATTTTAATCGCTGCTTTCAATATTTTGTCGAGTTTAATTATGCTTGTGAAGGATAAAACTCGGGATATAGCGATTATGCGAACCATGGGGGCGAGTCAGAAAAGTATGATGCGCATTTTCTTTTTAACGGGATCGACCTTAGGATTAGTGGGGACGGCTTTGGGGCTAACGTTAGGCTTAACATTTGCCTTGAATATTGAGTTCATTCGCCAAGGATTACAGTCTTTACTAGGGACAAATCTATTTAACGAAGAAATTTATTTTTTAACGCAGCTTCCTTGTAACCTGGATCCATTAGATGTAACGATTACAGTGATGACTGCGTTAATTCTGACTTTTCTGTCGACCTTATATCCATCCTGGCGGGCGGCGCGCCTTGATCCTGTGGAGGCCTTAAGACAATGACGCAAACAACATTAATTTTAGATTCTATTACGCGAACATTTTCTCAAGGCGAGGAATCTCTCGAGATTCTAAAGAATATTAATTTTCAAATTCAAGCGGGGGAAATTGTTGCCTTAGTGGGACATAGTGGGGCAGGTAAGTCTACCTTACTGCAGATTGCGGGTTTGTTGGAACCGCCCACCGCCGGCCGTGTTATTATGGCCGATAAAGATACGGTGCAGTTATCGGATGCTGAACGAACTCATTTGCGGAATCGCCATGTGGGATTTGTGTATCAATTCCATCATTTGTTGCCTGAGTTTTCTGCTGTAGAAAATGTTATGATTCCTCAGCTTATAGCCAATACTCCCATGACTCAAGCGCGTCTAAAGGCAGAGGGTTTACTTGTTAAGCTTGGCTTATCTCATCGACTAGAGCATCGTCCGAAAAAGTTATCGGGGGGTGAGCAGCAGCGGGTGGCTATTGCACGGGCCTTGGCAAATTCCCCTAAAATTTTATTGGCGGATGAACCAACAGGCAACTTAGACTACGCCACATCTGATATTGTTTTTGCGGAAATGATGCAGCTGGTGCGAGAGACAGGAATGTCAGCTTTGATTGCCACCCATAATCCAGACTTGGCTAAAAAAATGGATCGAATCATTGAAATTAAAGCAGGCCAAGTTGTTTAAAGGGTAGGAGGCTTATTGTCCCTTTTCCCGGACAACGAGCCGGGAACTCCAGGGACTAGAGGTGATCGTTGTGATATCGAGACCTCTGCTTAAGGCAGGGGATGCATATATTGTTTATAACAGCACCTTTTTTCATCCATCTCTCTTCTTTTTTCTTCTCGGTCATTTTTTCGTGCTCTTCCCGGCATTTAAGCTACTAAGGGCTTAAGAAGCCCGAGTTGGTTCTTATAATATCGGTGCTCCTGGTTAAGCCAGAGGAAATGACTCGATAATTATAGTTAGAGGCTTCTTCTTTCTACTTCTGTTTACTCTATCTTGTCTAATAATTATAAATTACTGATAAATCTCTCAGTAAAAAAATATTTACCTTAAATTTAAGTAAAAAAATGCACTAAATTCACACTATTAATTAATGTTAGCCTTGTTGATTATTAGATAAGTACTGTTAGCAGCAATAAATATTCTATAGCTGATTAAGAAAATTATAAAAAATTTAAGAATCTGCACTGCTTAGCATTTTCAAAGAATGTTTTTCTATCATTATATTTAGCAACTTAAATATAGGCGTTTAACAATAGAAAGGTTAACAATGTCTTCTAATCTTTACAAAGTTTTCTTTTACTCAGTTGGTGCTTTGCTTCTGCACGCAAGTTTCTTAACGGCTTCAGAAAGTAATTCCTCTGGAGATGACAATCAGCTGAGCTTAAGTAAAAGCTCCTCTAATGATAGTATGAGTGAGGAAGATAGTTTATCATACTCCTTTATAGGGTTAAGGAACAGAGATCATTTCAATGAACAACAACAAACTCATTACAAAGAATTATTAGAGGAATTTAATGAATTAGCTTGCAAAGAATTTTACATTATTACTTGCAGCATAATTAATTGTATTAAAAATAATAATAGATATTTCTTAGAGCATTACGAAGGTTATATTTCTATAGTGAAAGACATAATAATCAGTCATGTAGAAAATAATTTAACCGAGAATGAATTCCAGGAATATCAACAGGAAAAGCTTGATAGGGAAATGGATGTACAAAACTGTAAAGAAGAAGAACGTAATAGAGCAGGAGAAGATACAGAAGAAGAAGATTTCGAGGCAAGTGAAGAGTCAAGTTCTGCCTCTATGTCAGATGAGGAAGCAGAAGAGGATGAAGAAGCAAGCTCTACTTCTATGGCAGAGGGAGAAGCAGAAGAAGATGAACAGGCAAGTTCTGCCTTGATGTTAGATGAGGAAGCAGAAGAGGATGAAGAAGTAAGCTCTACTTCTATGGCAGAGGGAGAAGCAGGAGCGAATATTTTAATTCCTATGGGAGGAAACCAAGAATTAGGCTCAGATGAGGAATTTGGTTCCGAGGCAGAAGCTACAGAAAACCTCAAGCAATATGAAAGGGATTATAAAAAATGGCAAGGACGTTCTTTAGAGTCGCTGCTAGGATTAGAAGTTTCTTCAATGGATGACTTTGGAGAAGATATTTTTGATAGTGAGCATGTAAGTAATTTTCTCGGGAATGTAGAGGATGGGCATAGTTGGTTAACCAATGATATTATTGAAAATACTTTAAAAGTGTCTAAAGATTTCATAGAGGAATTTTCATCTCAAATAAATGCACCACAAGAAATTTTAGAAGCTATAGTTGGTGGCATATGTGGATATCATAATTGGGAACGGGAAAATATGGAAGATAAAGGCTGTATTGCTCGCACTTATATAAATACTTTAGAAGCATTTGCCAACGGTGAAATAGGACAACATTTAAAATATGATATAGAAGAAACTTTAGGAAATTTATTTCTCTATAATCCTGAAGATTTCTTAAAATTTGATAAATTAAAACAAAAATATAATGAATATGCTAAGAAACGTGATTGGAAGAACGCTCTTATTACTTGGTCGGTATATAGTATGTATCGAAAAGCTTTTGAGGAAGCCGGGATACTTGAAGAATTAGAAGAACTTTCTGAATCTGAAAGTAGGCTGGAAGAAATTAGCAAGTTCAATAGAGGGAATGCTTTACTTGAAAGATTAGATGCGGCTTTATTAAGAGCAAATATTTATTATACGAAGGTTTATCCTCATGCTGATACCCGATTCCTTATCTACCAATCTAGAAAAAGAGAATGCTATGCCGAGCTGAGATTAGATCAGGCGTTAAGCCAGCTTCGCAGAGTAGGTGAATACTTAGAAACATTTAGGCCTAAGGGCAAAGAAAATATTCTAGTACCTATGCTTTATTTTGTAGTAAGAGCACCTTATCCAACTGCCGGTGAATTTACACGTACTTTTGTTCCCATCCCTCTTGATCTAGAGCTTCCCCATGGTCGACCTCTAACTGTAAATCCTGAGGATAAAGTATTTACTGCAATAGAATATAATTTTAAGGATAGGGATTGTGATTACTTTAAAAAAGCAGGAAATTATTATTTACAAGGCTGTGAAATATTAGGTGTTGATGAAGATAAAGCAAAAGAAAAGTTTTTAAAAACTTTAAGAGAACCTATTAGCAGGAGTACGCAACTTATCCACAGTGAAAGGGTGCTGATTGAAGTTTTAAATAGAGAAGAATCTATTGAAAAAATTATTTCTTTACTGGGAACAAAGCTGAGGGAGCTTTATCCTGACTTAAACCAGCCAGAATACAAAATATCCGCTTCTGTTTTACTTTCTTATTCTACGAATTCGGTATGTGAATTTTGCACACCCTCTTTATTAGCACTCCAAAATTCTTATGAAAAAGGTTTTCTTTATTTATTAACCCGTTTACTTAATCAGCCGCGTGAAGGGATCTCATTTAGAACAAAAGGGTATGACCGTGAAAGTGTGAAACAGGATTTTAGTAAGTTTGGACTAGATATTTTTATTACGGCCAAAACAGATTTCCAGACTGACCCTCAATCTCACGATCTGGCAGATGAAGGGCAACACGCAGGCAAAGCTCCTAAAACCCATAACCCTCAGGCAAAATTGTTTTTCCATAATCAAATAGATGTTAATCACTATCCTCCTTTAGAAGAAGAGACCAGTGAAGGGGAAGAAGAAGAGGCAAGTGAAGGGGAAGAAGAAGAGGCAAGTGAAGAAGAAATACAAGATCCCTATAAAAAATATTTCTATGAATTTGTAGGGAAAACATTGCATTCGGCTCCTTCTCCTACTCCTCTTACAGATGAGAATGGAGATATAGCTTTCCCTGGTATCTGTTTTTCCAGTGGGAGTACAGTTTACAACCAATTAAAAAAGTCTTCATAAATACAACTTTTGAGAGAGGATAGAATTTAGTCAAATCTATTTTAAATGTATAGAGGTTAGTAATACCTGAAAGGATACCCGGTAAGTTCTTACTTCCTTAATACCAATTATAATTTCCTTTTTCTTCCCGGCCTTTGGGCCGGGATCTTGAGGGGGGCAGAGTGGGTTCTTATAAGGTCGAGACCCCTGGTCAAGCCAGGGGAAGCAACCGGGGAAAAACTTATCCAGCACGAATGGCTGAGGTTTTTACTTTTTCTTAGCACTCTTGTGAAATAGTTGATATAATCTGGCTTACAAGCGCGACGCTGAGGCTAACCCTTGAACATCAAGAATTGCAAAACATTCGAAACCCTTCATAATCTGTTCCAAAGTGTGGATATACGGATTCTTAGAATATTAGCTTTGGGGTTTGTGAGTGGGCTTCCCTTTTTATTGACTCTCTCAACCTTAAGTTATTGGTTAGCCGAAGATGGGGCCACCAATACGTCAATTGGCCTATTCATGATCGTCAGTTTGCCTTATAGTTTTAAGTTTATTTGGGCGCCCATCATTGATTATGTGCGTATTCCATTTTTGACACAGCGTTTGGGAAAGCGACGGTCTTGGTTGTTAATTTCCCAAATCCTGTTAACTTTCAGTTTGTTTGCAATGGGATTTTGTAGTCCTGCAGAAAATTTATTGCCTTTAGGGATAACAGCGACGTTGGTTGCTTTCTTTTCGGCAACTCAAGATATTATTATTGATGCTTACCGCATTGAAACAATATCAGAAAAAAATTGTGGAACTGCAGCTGCGTTTGAAACCATTGGTTTCCGATTCGGAATGTTGATTTCAGGGGCAGGTGCTCTTTATTTAGCGCATATATCCAGCTGGCAGCATGCCTATCATATGATGGCCTTCTTAAGTATTTTTTCTATTGGTCTGACCTTTATCATTCCTGAGCCAATTTCTACAACGATTGTTAAACCAGCCTTTTCGAGAGGGCAGCGTTCTTTCTTAAGAAGATTGGCAGCATTTTTTGTTTTGCCTGTTCATCAGTTTGCACACAAAGACAAAATATGGATGATTCTGGCCTTTATTTTCTTTTTTAAATTGACGGATACTGTTTTAAATTCGATGAGTGCTCCCTTTTTATGTGACCTTGGTTTTAGTAAGCTAGAGTTTGCTAATGTCTCAAAACTCTTTGGTATTGCGCTGATGGTGGTTGGTGGTTTGCTGGGAGGCTTGATGATTCAACGGCTAGGCATTTATCAGTCAGCTATTATGTGTGCTGTTTTACAGGCAGTTTCTGCTTTGATGTTTACGATTCAAAGCCTGAGTGGCCATGATGCTAGTATTCTCATGATTACGGTCGGAGCAGAAAGTTTATGTTCGGGTATGACCTCAACTATATTTATTGCTTTATTATCAGGGTTATGTACGCAACCGCATACCGCCTCACATTTTACCTTACTTTATTCTTTTGGATCTTTATGCCGCGTGGGTACCTCAGCCATGGCTGGCTGGCTTGCTGATCAAGTGTCGTGGTCCGTGTTATTCTTACTGTGTTTTGCGGCCCTGATTCCGTCCGTAATGCTGTTAAATGGTATTCTTATTGATGCAAGAGAGTCGTTAGAAAATGAGGGGCAGCAAGCCAACAGGGCTTAAAAACTAAGGCAAACATCTAAAAATATAAAAAAGCATGACAAAATTAAAATATAGGTTCAAACTAATATAAAATACCTTTCAGTTATTTATTAAAATGCTAAAAACTTGCTTTGCTGAGTCTTCTAAAACATCTGTTCCTATAAGATTATGCACCTCCTCCATTTTAACTGATCTTCTAAAACAGCGACCCATATATGTCCAGACATGGGTAGACCAGCATGCATTCACAGCAGCTCCTTCATCAATTTTATTAATACCTAATCAGGACGGCCAGATTACCGAAGTTTTTTGGGGATTAGATGACACGCCTTGGCAATTTGCTAGCTTAGCTGGCAATGTGCCAAATGGAACGTACCATATTGAAGAGTGGGGTGACATTGATCAAAATTTAGCCTGCCTCACCTGGGCTTTGGCTTTCTATCAGTTTAGCCGATATAAGGGGCAAAAGAATAAGAGTCAGCTGAGTTTGGTGTGGCCATCTGCTGCTCATAAAGAATGGGTAGAAGCCGCCATAGAAGGCATCACTTTAGTGCGAGATTTGATTAACACGCCGGCCTGTGATTTGACTCCCGCAGCTTTAGCGGTGTCTATTGAAAACACCATTGCTCCCTTTGAGTACCAGTTTAAAGTGATTCTCGGGGAAGAGTTACAGCGTGGATTTCCGGCAGTTCATACAGTGGGTAAAGCCGCTGAAAGCTCTCCTCGCCTTATTGATGTGCGTTGGTCGCATCCGCAGGCCCAGAAATCCATCGCCATTGTGGGGAAGGGAGTATGTTTTGATTCGGGTGGACTAGATATTAAGCCATCGGCTGGAATGCTAATGATGAAAAAGGATATGGGGGGTGCAGCCCATGCGTTAGCGCTAGCCTATTTGATTATGAAACTCAATTTACCCCTATCTTTACGTCTTTTGATTCCTGCTGTTGAAAATGCCATCAGTGGTAATGCTATGCATCCGATGGATATTATTAAAACACGCAAAGGGTTGACTGTTGAAATTGGTAATACTGATGCAGAAGGACGCTTAATTCTAGCGGATGCTTTGTATGAAGCCTGCCAAGATAAGCCGGACCTGGTGATTGATTTTGCGACTTTAACAGGGGCTGCCCGGATTGCTCTGGGAACAGAATTGCCTGCTATTTTTAGCAATAATCAAGAACTCTCAGATGATTTGCTTGCAGCGGGGCAGAAAATGCAAGATCCCTTGTGGCCAATGCCTTTGCATAAACCCTATGCAAAATACTTAAAATCATCCACGGCTGATCTCAGTAGTACTGGTAAATCGTCTTATGGGGGCGCGATAACAGCCGCCTTATTCTTAGAGCACTTTATTGAAAAGGGTATCAATTGGGTTCACATTGATCACATGGCGTGGAATTTGGCTTCAACACCGGGTAAGCCAGAAGGGGGAGAGGCTATGGGATTGTTAGCAACCTTTAAGTTTATTTCCAATCTGGTTGAATAAAGATATTAACCATTTTTCGATAAAGTTTGCGCAGTTAATATTTTTTTAATAAAATTGTATATATAGACGTCGTAGCTGGCATTTCTGATGAACAATTTTATTAAATATCTCTTGATCACCATGACAGTTTGTACGCCTCTTTCTGCAGAGGCTAAAAAGTGTAAAAAGAAGGTAAAATGCGCTCATCCTAAGGCTAAGATTGTAAAGCCAAAACGGATTGCAGCGCCTGTTTCTTCATCGGATGAGGAAACTCAGGGTCGGCTTAGAACCTTGGAAAATAAAATTAAGAAACTGGAAGAAAGCGCTTTTAGTGAGCCAGCAAAAGACTTAACTCACTCAACTATTCCTCAATCATTTGTGAGTCCAGGCAATCCAAAAAGTTCTGTTAAATTGAGTGGTCAGATTAACCGATTTATTGCTTACCGCGATAATGGTAATCAGAGTCGGGTGGAACATTTAGATTCGTCGGCAAGCTCTAGCCGTGTCAATATTACAGGTCTCTCTAACATTAACTCAAAATTTCAAATTCAGGCGGTCTTGGAAACTGAGTTGACAGATGGGGTCCAATCGGCTGCTTCTGAAGCAGATATAGGCTCTGCCCCTATTGGGTCAGCTTATGGAGATACAAGTCCTATTGTTCGTAATCGTAGAATAGAGGCTGTTTTTAAACATGATCACTTTGGAACGTTATTTGTTGGGAAAGGACATACCGCCAGTGACGGCGTTTCCGAAGTTGGTTTCTCAGGAACAACGGGTATTAGTAATGAATCTGAAGCTCCTGGTAATCTAGGAGGATTTAGGTTCTATAACAAGACATTGCGAACATCAGTGAATCAGCGCATCGCTTCAGATGCTTTTCGAAATATGGATGGATTGCAACGAGCCAATCGCATCCGTTATGATTCTCCGTCTTTTAAAGGGGTCATTATTGGGTTAACTCACACAAATGGCGATCAATCTGATCAGAGTATTAAGTATGCCTGTCGGTTTGGGAAAACGAAAGTGGGAGCCGCAATTGCTCATACCTATCAGCCCTTCAGCACAGTAACCGTCAATAATGTGTCCTACTCCCGGTCTCATCATACCTATCATGGTTCCTTTGCCATCTATAACAATGGATTTAGTTTTGGTGCAGCAGGGGGAATAGAAAAATACCGTCTTAAAACAGCTGTTAAGCAGCCAAAACGCAAGCCAGCAACATTTTGGTTTATGAAGGCGGGGTACCAAACTAAGCTTATCAATTGCGGTAAGACTGCTTTTGCGGTTGATTTTGGTTACTTTAAAGCGAATACCTTACTTGAAACCAATATAAACCTTGCAAATAATGAAAGGGCTAAGAGCTACGCCCTGACAATTGTTCAAAATTTTGATTCAGCCGGTGCAGAAGTTTATTTTTCGGCGCGTAATTATCATTTTGAGCAGCCTTTTGCCTCTTATAAAGATGCTATTGTTGTGTTGGTAGGTACCCGTGTCAAATTCTAAGATTTACCTTCTCTTAATGGTGGCTCTAAGCCTGGTTGCCTGTTCAGAAAATTACACCCCTGACTCATTGCCAGAGCCTAATGCCATAAAAGAAGGAAAGGGTTTGTTTTCAGGTGAGGATGGCACCTTGACCTTGTATGCCTCGGATGAGGATGTTTGTGGATCTCAGAGGGTAGCTAAAGCAACGGTAAGGTCGCTTAAATAACCAAAACCGTTTACAATATTTAAAATTTTAGCCCATCGACCCACCATTACCTCACGATGAATAGATTGTGGAGCTGGCAATTGACTTATTTTTTGAAATTTAAGAGCCAATCATGAAATCTAGGTGAACGTGGTAGGGAAAGTTATATCCGCTGCCAAGACTTTCTAGGATTTAAGGTAGCCTCAATGGTCTTCCATCAGTCTTATAGGAGCTTTAACAACAAAAAATCTCAGTTTAAAGAAAGGAAACTATAATGAAGCAAATCCTGGTACCCTTAACTATAAGAGCAATGTTCTGTGCTTCTGCCTCATTATCAGCAGAAAATAACTATATGGATCTAACGCTGCCCGAATTCGAGGGAAGCTATCTTTTTAGTCCTCTCGGAATAAATGAAACTCTTAAAATCACCCAATTAATTATTCCTTCTTCTGAAAAAGATCGTCAAAAGTTTCTTAAATTATTTCTAAAAAATCGCAAAGAATTATCCTCAGCGGTTGACTTTACCTCTTATGTTATTTTGGATGATTCAATTTCAATGAAAGAGAGAATGTTAGAGCAGTTAACGAATGTTGGAAATATTGTACTAAAAACCAACTTTTCCAATCCCCTTGAAACGGTAAGTCTCATTAATCAAAGGGTAGAAGATAAAACGCAAGGGCTGATTAGTAAAATTATTGAGGTTCCTGAGGTCCCGACAAATAGAGGGATGGTTCTCCTGAATACGGTCGTGATAAGAAGTGCCTGGAAATATCCATTAAAAGAAAAAGCCGACGCCCTATTGTTTAGGTTTTCTGAGGAAGCAGTTTCGAATGTAAGAGCAAATTGTGGTCCTGTTAGCTGTCAACTTTATGAGTCAGAACAGTCATATTTTGTGGGATTAGAAACAACTGAACTTGATTTAAGCATGATTTTTAAACTCAACAAAAATGGTTATACCAGTAGTCCTTTAACCAGATCTGAACTTCTTGCTTATCACCATAAAAAGATTCCTCAACAAATTATGCTGACGCTTCCAAGTGGATATATTGCTTCAACTCATGATCTTCTCAGATCTCTCTCGGCCGACCCTTCCATTCTTAAGTTTAAGACAGCAAGTTTAACAATAGATACAATAAAGCAAGTGGTTATCCTTGAATGGGATAACTTAGGCCTTACAGGGGGAGCATCCACTGCTTCAGAGAATGAGGTAATGCTAATGGACATCCACCCTCTAAAAGAGATCACAATTGATAGACCCTTTAGTTTTGCTTGTATTCAGGAAACATTTACTAATCCAGAAATTATATTGATAGGAAGTATTCAAGATATGGATGGTTTGATCGCCCATTATACAAGCAAGCGTAGTTATGGGTTAAAAAGAAATTTTGTTTCATCTGGTGAAGAAAAACATTAATATTAAGGAATATTTTAGTAAATTTGTTAATAGGGACAACAATGATAAATTTAATGCCAATTACCTATGCCACTGATCAAACTGGACAACAAGCAAATACAGCGATAAGTCACGAAATTTGTAATACAATTGCCATGAATTTTTTGAGTCATAGCCCCGTAGAAGTTAAATGTGATGCAGGTTTATCTGAATTTGCGACTGTGGGTACGCTCATGATGAAAGGCTATACAGATACCTGGCAAAAGGTATATGAGGCTTTGTTAATAGATCTTAAGGAGCAGTATGCTCTTTTAAATAAAGCGTCTATTCTGCAGCGGCGCGAAATTGAATTAACGATTTCAATTGTCGAAGATTATCTTAATATGATGGCTTTAAATAAACACTACCGGCGTGTAAGTTTATTTATGCCTCCTAACCTTGTAGATCCTCAAGATGCTATTGATGCTATTGGATTTGTGTTTGGAAATTTAAAGAGCCTTATTGTTAAGGGATATATACCGGAAATCGTGGCTCAGAGATTTAAATTTTATGTAATGCCGGGTGCTAATCTCTTAAGTTTTATTGATGGAGCTATTGCGGAATTAAAACATCTGATGAATCAATATTCCCACCAGGGCGGTGATATCCTTTACCCTTCTGTGCGTCAACTTGATGATATTATCGATCCTAAAAAGCTTGAGGCAATTGTCAAGGAACTGCCAACTTTAATTGGCGACGGACACGCGCTAGTGATTAGTGAGTTTCAAGCCCAGATTGATCGTTATGTAGAGTTTATCAATACAACTTTACGGCCCCATGCTTCTTTGGAAAGCTTATTGCCCCGAGACTTGTACCTAACTTATTTAAGGTTGTATGGTGTTTATGATCTACCAGAGACGCTTATTGATCGTGCTAAAAAGGATTGGGATATTTATTATAAACGGTATCAGGACTTAGCGCTCAAAATTGCCCAAGAAAGAGGTATATCGATCACTAATCCTGCTCAATTAGTTTTGGCTTTAGAGCGGGAAACAGGCTCCGATGATCCGCAACTCGTGATGGAGCGCTATGAAGCAGCCCAAGCTCAAATGGAAGAGTATATCATACGCGATAACTTAATGACATTACCCGGTCGTCCGATCCGGATGCGGGTAGGAACAGCCGCAGAAGAAGCAACTTTTCCAGTCCCTCATGTTATCACGCCTAATTTTATTGGTAATACAGGGACAGTGTGGCCGGAATTTGTCTTGTGTGATCTGCTTGGGAATTCAAGTTCTATGACAGCAGATCCCTTGATTGTCCATGAAGGTCGCCCGGGACATGATTTGCAATTTTCCCGCATGGTCGAGCTTTATTTGGAAGGAAAGCTCAATCTCATAGAGACTGTTATCGCTAGCAATTCAGCTAATGCTGAGGGGTGGGCCCATTATGTGGAGTACTTGATGACTGATTATATGTCTCTAGAATCTCAGCTCGCTGCTCTCAAAGATCAATTATTGCGCATTGGTCGGATGTTTCTTGATCCGCAACTAAACAGTCAACAAATTGGATTTGATGATGTGGTGAAATTTATCAAAGAAGAAGTTGGTTTTGAATCGATGGCAAAATCAGAGGCTAAACGTTATAGTTTTCAACTGCCAGGGCAAGCGACATCTTACCGCTATGGAGCTATCAAAATTATGGACTTACGCGATAAGATACGCCAAGAAATTGGTGATCAGTTTAGCTTGCAAAAATTCCATGACTCAATCTTGTCCTTTGGTCTAATGCCTGTGGATTTATATGCCGATTTGATTAAAGATAGAATGGCTGTATTGTAAAGGGAGAGGGTACCCATCTGCCCCTGCCTTTGATCCTATCTATCCCGTCTCTCCTCCTCAAAAAATCTTGTAGAAGTAAAGGTCCCTTCTTATGCAGTAGATGGCTTATACCTTACCTTATTTTTTTGACTATATAATTTTTAATGATTTTTCTTCATAGGGGACAACCGCTCTTTCTTCATTAATTATAGAGAGCTTGCTGTTATAGAGGGACTATAGTCTGCTTTCTAAAGTATACAGACAACACCATCGCAGTGTACAGCGTAAATTTCTGCACAGAATTATCGGGAGGGGGGAAGATGGCGTCTCCTACGGGATTTGAACCCGTGTTGCCGCCGTGAGAGGGCGGTGTCCTAGGCCTCTAGACGAAGGAGACAAGTAACATATGCAATATATAGGGTTTTTTGTAACCTAATGCAAGTGAATTGTTAAATATTACTGAAAAAGAGGCCTAAAAAGAGAGGTAATTACCAGGCCTTTGAAACTATTAAGTTTATCCTAGAAAGAGTGAATTTTAGCAGTATTTTCCCGTTAATTTCCTGTTAATACCCATATAATCCCATTGTTTCCCACCATATCCCATGTTATAGATAAAATGGGAGGACACGTGGCATTATTTCTATCCACATTTACGAATAAAATAGACAAAAAGGGACGAGTATCTATTCCGGCCCCTTTTCGTACAGTTTTATCGACCCAAAGCTTTCAAGGAATCGTGCTTTTTAGATCCTTGAATCGTCCTGTCATTGATGGATGTGGTTTTGATCGTCTTAACCGTCTAAGTGAACAGCTCGAAACGGGTGATTTTATACCCAGCGTAAATCATGACTACACTGCTATGATGTTTGCTGAAGCAAGAATGCTATCGTTTGATGCTGAGGGACGCGTGTCTATCCCTGAAGATTTGTTGCACCATGCGGCAATTCAAGAACAGATAACTTTTGTAGGTCGGGGGCCAACATTTGAATTATGGTGCCCCACAGCATTTGCGGCGGATCATGAACACCGTCGTCAACGCTTATTATCCCAGCAAGGGGGGCAGGGATGAGCCATATTCCAGTGCTCTTAAATGAGATGCTTGATGCTCTCGCTGTAAAGGATGGGGCTGTCTATATTGATGGTACATTCGGAGGTGGGGGGTACACTCGAGCCATTCTTAATAAGGCAGACTGTCAGGTGATTGCTGTGGATCGTGATCCGGCAGCTATAGCTCGCGCTTATGAGTTACAGAAAGAATATCCTGGCCGTTTGCATGTGTTTCACGGTGTGTTTTCTGATTTACCAGCGCTGGTGGCTAAAAGTCAATTTGATCGAATTGATGGCATCGTTTTCGATTTTGGCGCGTCATCCTATCAAATTGATACGCCCGATCGTGGTTTTTCATTCCGTTTTGATGGGCCCTTAGATATGCGGATGTCTAATGAGGGTGAAAGTGCAGCCGATATCATCAATACTTATGATGAAGAAGACCTTGCCAACACTATTTATAAATATGGCGAAGAACATCGCTCACGACGGATTGCGCGCGCCATTGTTGAATTAAGAAAGGTTAAGCCCATTCAAACGACTTTGGAGCTTGCAAACCTAATAAAATCAAAGCTTGGCGGCCGAGCAGATGCCCAGCATCCAGCCACATTAACATTTCAAGCCTTGCGTATAAAAGTAAATAATGAGTTAATAGAGATTGAACGTGGTTTAAAGTTTGCTGAGGATTTTCTTTGTGCTGAAGGGCGGCTTGTTGCTGTAACTTTTCATTCTTTAGAAGATAGAATTGTGAAAGGTTTCTTGCGCGAAAAAGCTGTTCGTAAACACAAACAGTCAAGATTATTACCCGGGGAGAAAGAACCTTCCCCGCCAAGTTTTGTTGATCTCTACCCGAAGGGCGTCGCTCCGTCAGAGTCAGAAATATCAGTCAATCCACGGTCTAGATCTGCGCGACTCCGTGCGGCTGTGCGCCTGCCTTCTGGACAACAAGGAGGAAGGGATGCGTAAGAGCACACTTGTCGTCGGTCTATTAACGGCAGCTATTGGTTTTGGATTATTCCAATTGAAGTATGAAGTGATGACGTTGGAAATTGAATATCGACAATTAAATCGCAATATCAGATTAAGCGAAGAATCAATCTCTGTTCTAAAAGCAGAGTGGGCTCATCTCACCAATCCATCATCTTTACAAAATATGGCAAGAAAGCACTTAGATGTTGATACAGTAACGCCAAAGCAATTAATATCTTTTAAAAGGATTCCTAAGTCCTATCAAGGTGCTCCAAAATTTGCGATGGCAAGTGCTCTTACAACTTCTAAAAGCCCTGATTCAGAGCTTGATATGATTCTCGATGAAGCCATTAAAGAAATTTCCTATGGTCCCATGCGAAGAGGGAAGCTTTAGGCATTATGAAGCGTTTTATTAGTCGTCCTGTTGAGTTTTTGACCTATCATTTGAATTCTTGGCAAAAGCTTATGCATGATCATAAAATCCTTGAAGCAGCCCGTAATCGGACGCTGGCTATGGGGGGGATTTTCTTATTGGCTTTTATGGTTATTGGCGTTCGTTTGGTGGATGTTATGATCTTTCATGGCCATTCTCCCGAGGCAGAAACGACAATTACCCGTGTGGAACAACTTTTATCAAAGCGAGCTGATATTATTGACCGTAAGGGCGAAATTTTGGCTACCCATTTGGTAACTGGGTCTGTTTATGCAAACCCAAAAGTCATTATTAACGCAGAGGAAGCGGCCCTTAAAATCCATAAAGTTATCCCTGAATTAAAGTATGAAACTTTATTAAAAAGACTGAAATCGGAACGCGGTTTTATTTGGATTGTGCGCCATATTTCTCCGAAGTTACAGAATGAGATCAATAACTTGGGGATTCCAGGCGTTTACTTGCAGCGGGATGAACGGCGTGTTTATCCCCATGGTAATCTAGTTTCCCATGTCTTGGGGTATTGTGGTATTGATAACAATGGCTTAGGAGGGGTGGAACAATTTTTTGACACCCGTTTACGTAAGGATCCTGGCACGCCTTTACAGTTATCAATTGATATGCGTGTACAGCATTTAGTGCGTGAGGAATTACAAGCTGCCATTCATGAATTTTCCGCTGAGGGAGGCAATTGTATCATAATGACCGCTGAGGGTGAGATATTGGCAATGGTTTCTCTCCCTGATTTTGACCCCAATTTGCCTAATCAAAACTCGCTTAAGGCTATCTTCAATCGGAATACCTTAGGGAATTATGAACCTGGTTCTATTTTTAAGATTTTTAATACAGCAATTGCTCTCGAAAGTAAGCGAGCTCGAATTAGCAGTATCTATGATGCCACCACACCGATTAAAGTAGGATCAAAGTCAATTACAGACTTTAAAGGAAAAAATCGTCCTCTAGATGTCCGCGAGGTTTTTGTTTATTCCTCTAATATTGGTTCTGCTAAAATGGCCTTGGACTTTGGAGGTCGAGTTCAACGAGAATATTTTCACAAGTTTGGATTGCTTAAAGTACCAAAATTAGAACTTCCCGAAATTGGTTCTCCTCTATTACCACCTTCTCATTGGTCAGATATCACGACGATGACTTTATCCTATGGATACGGAATTGCTGTCAGCCCACTCACAGTGGTTGATGCGGTGCGTGGCGTAATTAAAGGATATCGTAAATACCCCGCAACCATTTTAAAGCGGACAGAGGATGCGGCCCTGCAGGCTGATGGCGACCATAGAATTGTGTCAGAAAAGACTGCCGCTACCATGCGAGATTTAATGCGTCTGGTTGTTCAGGAAGGGACTGCCAAAAAAGCTAATGTTCCCGGATATGAAGTGATAGGTAAGACCGGTACAGCCCACAAAAGTCAAGGCAAGCGTGGATATAATGTCGATCGTATTACATCGTTTGTAGGAGCATTTCCAAAGGATAATCCACAATATATTTTGGCGGTGTTCCTGGATAGTCCTAAACCCACTAAGAATACCCATGGTTATGCCACGGGTGGATGGAATGCGGCTCCGACTGCCGGCAAAATTATTGCAAGATTAGCCGCACTAATGGGCGTGCAACCCACGGAAAATGATGCTATAAATGATAACTATGGATTCATCCCAATTCGCCATACCATTGTCGACAACCATGAAGATTAAAGAAATACTGCCTCATTTAGCTGATAATTCTATATTATCCTTAGATGTTAAATCCGTAATCAGCGATTCCCGTAAAGTAACAGCGGGTGATCTATTTATTGCTATAACGTGTGATGCTGTCATTGATAATATTCGGTCTGCCCTTAAGAATAAGGCAGCGGCTGTGGTGTTAGAAGCTGCTATTTATAATAAAATAAACCAAGATTTTCCTAATGCATCTTTTCTTGTGGTGACAAATGCAAGAGAAGCCTTAGCCATTGCGGCGGCCCATTTATACACGACTCAACCCCAGCATATTTTTGCTGTCACAGGAACAAACGGTAAAAGTTCTGTCATGACCTTTATCCGACAAATTCTGGGAGAATTGGGGCAAACTGCGGCTAGCTTTGGAACGGTTGGATTAGAGTTGACGGCCCAGCCTGAGATAGCGTCTTTGATTAATGTGCCCAAATTAACGACGCCCGATGCTATGTCGATGCATCGAATGCTGCATCAATTGGCTAGCTGTGGTATTCATAATTTCGCCTTTGAAGCGTCAAGTCATGGGTTGGATCAATATAGGCTCCATCAAGTGCGCGTAGGGAGTGCTGGTTTTACTAATTTAACCCAAGACCATCTGGATTACCATGACAGTATGGAAGCTTATTTCGATGCGAAGATCAAACTCTTCACGGAAGTTTTGTCTGAGGGCGGGGCTGCAACCATTAATGTAGGCTGCCCATACGGTAAATCCTTAGCCTTAATGGTGCGTCAAAAAAACAAGCGTGTTCTTACTTATGCGGTTGGGGCACCAGCAGATTTAGAGGCTTCAAAAATTCATTTAGAGGCGGGACGGATTAAATTTAATCTTTTTTTTGAGTCAAAAGATTATGGTCAGCAAGAAATTGCTATGGCAGGGATCTTCCAAGTTGAAAATATTTTATGTGCTATCGGCATGGTGAGGGGAATGGGATATTCCCTAACTGATATATTAAAAGTGATACCCCGGATCAAAAGCGCTCCCGGTCGTATGGAACTGGTGGGCCATCGATCCAATGGAGCTGCCGTCTATGTAGACTATGCCCATACACCGGATGCTCTTATGCGCGCTTTACAGGCCTTGCGGTTTCATGTGAAAGAGGGACACCGTCTTCATGTGGTGTTTGGATGTGGTGGTAATCGAGATGCTCTCAAGCGTTCCTTAATGGGAAAGATTGCCGATGATTTTGCCGACGTTATTATTGTGACCGATGATAATCCACGCCATGAGGATCCATCCTTTATCCGGGCTCAAGTTTTAGCAAATTGTCCACGAGGCAAAGATATTGGCGATCGCAAGCAAGCGATAGAACAAGCCATTGCTAATCTTAATACAGGCGATATCTTGTTAATTGCTGGTAAGGGGCACGAAACGGGCCAATTAATAAAGGATGAAATTATTCCTTTTGATGATGCTCAAGTGGCGGCCAAGGCTTTAAAAAAATATGAAGCTGCCAATAGATCCCAAACGATTTTAGCGCGTTAATCCTTCTTATACTCAAATAAATGGCTTTATTTGACCACAAGTAAATCATCCCACCGGGTGGTATAAGCGGGGGATATCCGTTCTTTGCGATCTTTCCATTTGACGTTTAACCCACATGATCCATGAACAACGGTGCTACGTCCATATCGCCGGTTAATGGTATCCATTGCTTGGGTCAAGTTCGAGGTTTTTTCTTCCCGATGAGGAGGCAAAGAAGGGGTAAATAGATCCAGTTGAATGATGTTGTGCGGGCAGAAATCCAGCAAAATAACGCCGCCCTTGATATATTTATACCCGGAAAGGAAGATTTGTTCTAAAACTTTACAGGCAGCTGCGGTGATTGACAAATCATCATAGATAGGAAATGGGAGTGTAATTGTGCCCGTTCGTAATACTTGGGGGTCTTGGGGGCGAAATTTATTGGTGCGAATATAGACCATAAGGGTTTGCGTTCGCTGCTTTGATTGTCGGAGTTTTTCGCCAGCGCGTGAGGCATATCCCGCAATAATCTGACGAAGCTCTTCCAGGGTCGTAACACCTGTGCTAAAACTACGGGTGACTTGAATTGATTTCCGAATAGAGGGAGAGTCATCAATTGTATTGCAGGGAATTCCATGTAATTCCATCCATAATCGCTCTCCCGTTACTGTATATTTGCGGCGCATCCAGGACCGATCAGCTTGATATAAATCCCATCCAGTGCGAATACCTGACCTAAGGAGGGACTCACTAATTTTCCTCCCGATTCCCCAAATTTCTCTCACCGGAATGCCCATTAAGGCACTCATAATGTCAGATTCTGACTTCAAAATACAAACGCCCTTGTGGAAACTATTTTTCTTAGCATACAAATTGGCAATTTTAGCCAAGGTTTTAGTTGGAGCAATTCCTAAACTGGTGGGAATACCAATATGTTGTTGAATCGTTTTACGGATCTTTTGACCAAATTCGGGTAAATCTTCAATATTCGATAAATCAAGAAAAGCTTCATCCACAGAGTAAACGTCAATATTAGGAACAATATTTTCGAGCGTTTGCATAACACGGGCCGATAAATCACCATAAAGGGCAAAGTTTGATGAAAACAGATGAATATTATGCTGTTCCACAATATGACGTACCTTAAAGTAGGGAATTCCCATAGGAATGCCTAAGGCTTTAACTTCGTTCGATCGAGCAATAACACACCCATCATTGTTGGATAGCACAATGACAGGTTTCTTGGTTAAGTCAGGCCGAAAAACGCGCTCACAAGAAACAAAGAAATTATTACAGTCAATCAAGCCAATCATTTTAAACGCTATGGATAACGGTGGTGACTACGCCCCAAATGCTAAAATCCATCTCAGACGTAATCACCAAGGGTTGATAGTTTGGATTTTCCGGCACAAGAATATATTGATTTTTTTGTATTTTTAGCCGTTTAACGGTTAATTCCCCATCAACAACAGCAATCACAATATTCCCCGTTTTAGGGGAAAGGGAGCGATCCACAATTAAGATATCGCCCGCATGAATGCTTGCCTGGCTCATGGAGTCACCAATGGCTCTAACAAAGAATGTTGCAGCGGGATGTTTAACCAAATATCGATTTAAATCCAAGGTTGTTTCGACAGCATCATCTGCGGGAGATGGAAATCCCGCTTGGACTCGACTGGCATAAAGGGGCAACGGTAGTATGCCGCCGGATTCCTCATAGCGTGCGATAATATCAACAGTGTCTTTAAAGGATTTATTCATCATACTTTAAGATTTCTCAGGCACCCAATTTTTTTCAACGGTATCAAGATTTTTATCGGTAATCCCTTGACGTACCGCTGTCAATAATCGATTCATAAAGTTGACATTGTGCAGCGTAATCAATGTGTAAGCTGCTAGTTCTTGCGCCTTTAACAAGTGGTGCAAATAGGCCTTGGTATAAGTGCGACAGGTATGGCAGGGGCAATCTGGCTCAATTGGCGTATAATCTTCACGGAATTGGCTGTTGGTTAGGACAATATGCTCCCGAGTTGGTTTTGGATTGTTTTCTGGTCGAACTAAGGCGCCGCCATGGCGGGCTAAGCGGGTCGGGTGGACACAGTCAAATGTGTCAATACCATGCCGTACACCATTAAAGATATCTTGCACCCCACCAATGCCCAGCAAGTGAACGGGTCGATCTTCTCGCAGATTGGCCATCGTCATAGCTACAACGTCATACATTTGGGATTTACTGGCCCCCAGCGAACCGCCAACCGCATGACCAAAAAAATCCTGGTTATTGACAAAGTCACAGGCTTCAAGGCGAAGGTCCTCATAAACGCCCCCTTGGAGAATCCCATAGAGTTTTTGAGTGTCATCATCGTGGCGACGAAATTCTTCGAGACTGCGCACAGCCCAGCGGTGGCTCATATGCATTGATCTGGCCGTATAACGCTTGTCCACATGGAACGGTGTACATTCATCCAAAACAACGACAAAGTCAGGACCTAGTTCGCGTTGAACCTGAATGGATCGTTCGGGTGTCAGAAGATAGGTTTGTCCATTAATATAGGATTTGAACTTAGCTCCTTCTTCCGTAATTTTAAGCATCGTTCGAGGACGATTTGAATTCCGTCGCCCCTTGATTTCTTCGGCAACGGATCCATGACCTAGACTAAAAATCTGGAAACCACCCGAATCGGTGAGCATGGGGCCTTTCCAGCCCATAAATTTATGCAGGCCGCCAGCCTTGTGGACGATCTCAGAACCGGGTTGCAGCATCAGGTGATAGGTATTAGATAAAATAAATTGCGTGCCTTCAGCTTTCATTTGCTCGGGCGTTACCCCTTTGATGGCCGCTTTCGTGGCACAAAAGATAAAGGCCGGTGTTTCAACAGTTCCATGGGGTGTTTCAAGACGTCCAAGCCGAGCGCGAGAATTAGGATCCGACCGATGGAAGGTGAAGCTAAATTTAGTCATTTTTATTCTTAAACCTCGTTTATAACAATTTCTTTTTAGCTTATGATTCTCTCAAAAGCTTATTCGAAATCTACTTACCCTTGAGGGCTTTCGATTCCTCATAACCCTTTTCCTGTTCTTGAACTAAAAAATTCGACTGTGAAAAAGGTTTAATAAAATAATAACTTAGATACAAAACTGGTGTTGAGACAATTGCGATCAAGACGCGAGCAGCATAAGTTCCTAAGATATAGGTAAATAGTAATGTGTGCAAGGATACTGGCTGAGGGGCCAGGATTACCCATGCTAGAGTACTAAAAATAATATTATCCACCAGCGCCCCGACGATGGTTGAAAGACTTGTCCTCAACCAAAGGTGGCGGTGATGAGTATAGGTATTGAGAGCATTAAAGATTTGAATGTCGATCAACAGGCTAATAACAAAAGAAATAAGGCTAGCGATAACAAGGCGCGGAGCCGGAAGGAATAGCGTTTCCATGGCAGTGTGAGCCGTATCACTACTAATCGGCGTATGGCCCAGTGTTATGACCATTAAGATTGTAATAATGATCTGGCTTGAAAAGCTAAGCCAAATGCTGCGCTGGGCAGCTTTTTTACCATAATGCTCTGTAATAATGTCACTGACTAAAAAGATCGTAGCAAAGGTAATTGTCCCTAAGGCGACCGGTTCAGGCGAAAAGGAAAATTGAGAAAGTTTGAGCACCTGAATATTAGCCAAAATGGTAGCAATGATATTATAAGCATAAAGCCCATACAGCCCGAGAGTTCTCAATAAAGCAAGGATGATAATGACACTGGTTATAAAAAGATAAAGGGATACCAGTTCAACACTAGATCCCTGCAACCAGGCTATAAAACTTGCAGTATATATCGTATCCATGGGGGATAGTATAGCTGAGAATCCCAAAATTCTAAAGAATGGAATTTAAAGTAAAGGGATTATATATTCCGTCGAGCTCCCTCAATAAAATTCTTAGCTTTTATAGTCCGGCATTAGATTATTCTAGAGGATTAGGGCAATCTGTTTTTAAGTTGGTATGGACTAAGTCCATATAAATATCTTCTGCAAGACGATTGAGTTCCTGGGTGTAAGGCGTCTCCTTTTTGAAAGGGCGCCTAAACCCATAGAGGTCAGAAGCGGCTTTAGGGCCCGCCATTCCCTCGCGAGTCACCTTAAAAGCCTCATTATCATAACTTGTATCATAGTTGCACCATCCTCTTTTACATTGGGATGGATCAAAATTTTTTAAAACGGCCATAACCACATGCGGCGATCTTTTGGGATATTTTGCCGTTTTATCGGGAACCCCACATGCTTTAATTCTGACCATGCCGCCATCTTGATGAGTATAAATATGCATCTTTACCACCTCCGGATCATTTTCGTTGGATGTTTTGTCTCCATTCAATTTCCAATACCGTTTATTGGGGCCTTGATCTACTACTAATGGAACGGTTTTCCAGTTAAATCCGTGCTGGATAAGCTCCTCATGTAAGGCCTGTGCGGTTTTCCCTTCAAGTTGGATATGAGTGAGAGATTGACCCCGTTTTCCTGCAGTAAATTCTTTTAGACTCTTCTCAATGTCAGGATTTTCTTTTAAATAGCGTTGATCCCATATCCCTCGCGGATCGGTATATTTTCTTCTTGTCGCTTTATAAGTTTCAATAGCTAACCGGAATTTTCGAGCTTGTTTTGCTGTTTCACTTTTCTCGTCTACACAAAAAGGGGGTTGGAACTGTGGGCCAGAGCCAGATTGGCAAAAAGAACCGATAAAACCAAAGCTTAAAAATAGTTTATACATTTTCTTATTTCCTTTAACTTTTACCCCGACCATAAATTATGGTCAGCCTAAATAAAATGGTTAAAATGAGGGAAAATTTTACTAAAGAGCAATTTTGTTAGACTGAATTGTTCTTAAACTTCTGAATTTGTAAAAGCCTTAGCAAAATATGGTTCGAAAGAACTGACAAAATTTTTGGGGCTAAAGCTAGAACATATGACGCGCGACCTGATTGCTCAAAGTCCGTATACCTCAGATTATAATCAAGTTATCTTACCGATATTTGACTTGCTAACGACAGGGACGGGATATAATCTTTCTGACAAAACATCTCAATATATTTTTACTCATTATCCTCTTGCCCATTTTAAAGACAAGGTTAGTCCGCCTGTTAGAGATAAGGTGCAGGAAAATACATGATTTCTTCGTTATTTGGGAAACGAATGGGGACAGTTTTCCGGTAAACTAAAGGGTCAATTACTAGGGAATCAGCAACTGTATTCTCAGAAAATTGATATAACAGCTAGTAAAAATTACGTGATTAGTAATTATGCCTTGAAAACAGGATGGTTTGCTTACCAAGCTAGTTCTTACGCCTTCTCAGGTATTTATAATGCTTCTCAATATGTAATGGATTACCTCAAATCATAAGCGCTGAAATAGATTTGGCTGCTACCGAAGAATGGGCTTCACCATTCCATCCAGAAGATTGATGGAATCTTCTATCAGGAGCGTAAGGGAGGCAGTGCCTCCCTTTTATGATGTCATGCGCTGAATAAAGCTTTTCGCCCGTTCCGATTGGGGAGCAGTAAAAAACTCATCTTTTGATAGATCTTCCAGCACCTTTCCTTGTTCTAAAAATAGAACGTGATCAGCAATCATGCGGCAGATTTTTAATTCATGCGTCGCCATAATAAGAATACGGTCGGGCGAGCGTAGATCATCAATAAGGCGTGCCACATCCTCAACCATTTCAGGATCAAGTGCCGACGTTGGTTCATCAAATAGTAAAATTTTTGGCTCCATCATCAGGGCTCGGGCAATTGCTACTCGTTGCTTTTGCCCACCCGATAACAAGCTTGGCTTCACGGCTGCTTTATCTTCCAGACCAAATCGGCGCAACATTTCCATTGCTTTTGGATTACAGGTTAATTCTGTCATTACTTCAAGTTTTTCTGGAGAATAACAAAGATTCTCTATGACCGTGAGGTGAGGGAAAAGGTGAAATTGCTGGAAAACCATCCCAATTTCTGCGGGTTTTAATGACTGAAGAGGCTGATCATTTAGGGTAATGCTGCCGGGATCGGTGGGTTCTAAGCGCGCAATACACCGCATTAAAGACGTTTTACCGCTTCCCGAGGGGCCCAACAGAGCTGTAATTTCCCCTGGCTTAAAAGAGCAACTAAGATGATCAAGGATTTTGTTCCCATTTGATGTCAGGGTTAAATTAGAAATTTTAAGCATTGCTCAACCTCTTTTCCAGGCGTTTTGCCAAAAAGGCAATCAACATTACAATTATATAGTAGCATGCCGCAGCAATGATTAAAGGCTCAAAATACAAGTATTTCTCGCTGGCAACCTTTTGAGCTTGCCGTAAAAGGTCGGCTTCGCCAATGGTTGAGACCAAAGATGACTCTTTTAAGAGATCAATCATTTCGTTAACTAAGGCTGGCAAAGTGTTGCGAATCGCCTGAGGCATAATAATGCCAAAAATGGTTTGACGACGGCTTAATCCAAGCATTTGAGCTGCTTCCCACTGACCTTTATCCACCGATTGGATGCCTGCTCGAATAATTTCGGAAGTATAAGCGGCAGAATTCAGGGCAAATGTCAGAATACCAGCCTCAAACGTTGAAATTGTATAGCCGGTTAACTGAGGGGTTGCATAGTAGATTAATCCCAGTTGTACCAATAAAGGTGTACCGCGGAAGACAGAGGTATAAGCATTGGCCATAAAACGAATGATTTTCATCCGGCTAAGCTTGGCTAAGGCAAGTCCAATGCCTAATGGTAAGCCACAGAGGAGGGATAGAAGTGTAAATTTAAGAGTAACCTCCAATCCTTCTAAAATAAGAGGAATAGAGGGAGTAATGGCTTCAAAATTTAAATGCATGAGCTGTTCTTTCAGTTTGGGAGGTTGGACAACAAGGATTACTCCTTAGCTTGGTCCTCTGTTGTCCACTTTTACCCTATTTCAACCATTCGTGAATTAACTTATCGAGAGTGCCATCAGCCTTCATATCGGCTAAAGCTGCATTAAGTTTATTTTTTAAAGCCGACCCCTTAGGCAAAGCAATCGCTACTTCAGTCTCAGAACCGCTAATTGGAATCGCTTTTAAGTCAGGTTGTTCAAGTTCCAGGCGTTTAGCCTCTGTTATTCCCATCAAAATACAAACAATTCTTTTGGATTTAAGATCTTGGATTAAATCAGGAACTTTTGGCAAACTTTTAATCATCAGCTCTCCTAATTGACTCTTTAAGTCACCATGAGCATAATACTCATAACTTGATCCAGCTTGCAATCCAATGGTTGCCCCTTTAAGGTCTAAGGATGTAGCCATATTAGATTCTTTCGGGCATACCATGGCGATCCCTCCTGAGTAATAAGTATCAGTAAAGTCGACAGCTTGCTGGCGTCCTTCAGTAGCAGATATTGAAGAAATTGCAGCATCAATACGCTTCGTCTGTAAGGCCCCAATAATGCCATCGAAATTCATATCTTTAAATTCAACCTTAACATTGATCCGCTTAGCTAACGCTTCCATTAAAACGACATCAAAGCCAACAATTTTGCCATCTTTGAAGTATTCAAAAGGCGGGTAATCAGCCGATAAACCGACGATAATTTTGTCAGGGTTTTTGGGCGGACTGGTTTCGTCTTTTTTACACCCCATCAATAAGGTTGTAATCAGAGCAAGAGATAATAATTTTTTCATTTTAATACCTTTATATAAGATGAATAATCTTAAAGTTATAGAGTGTCATAAGAATTAATTTTCCTCAGTTTAATTCCAAATTTGAAGAGGAAGACTTTCATAATTCTTCCCGCTAAGCAAGCCGGAGGGGAGCCTCATATTAATATCCGTGAAGGTGGAAAATGAGATCCGTTAGCCTCGAGGCTATTGGCTATTGTTTAACAAAAAGGAATTAATCCAAGGGGTGGAATGGTTTATCAGAGATTTGTGCGGCGTCGCCGCGTCGTCGGTGTTGATGGATATAATCGAGTGTTTTGGCAAGAACAGGAGTAATACCGTGTTTGGTAACGCCGCTGATTACATGCAAATTATCATGGGAAATAACTGATTTAAGCTGGCTGAGTTTCTCAACAATTTCTTCCTCAGTGAGGGCATCACATTTATTAAGAGCAACCACCTCTGGCTTACTTTCTAAGCCGTAACCATACGCCTCTAATTCATGGCGAATGGTGGTATAAGCTTGCGCAACATCCTCTTGGGTACCATCAATTAAATGGAGAATAACGCCACAGCGTTCGACGTGACCTAGAAAACGCGTTCCCAGTCCAGCACCTTGATGGGCATTCTCAATTAGACCGGGTAAATCAGCTAGCGTAAATTCTTCTTCATGGACATACACCATCCCTAATTGAGGAGCAAGCGTCGTGAAGGGATAATCGGCAACTTTTGCTTTGGCCCGTGACACCGCTGATAAGAAAGTTGATTTGCCAGCATTGGGCAAGCCAACAAGACCGGCATCAGCAATAAGCTTTAAGCGCATCCACACCCAGCGTTCTTCGCTTTCCCAGCCGGGAATTGTTTTCCGGGGGGCCTGATTGGTTGCGGTCTTAAAATGCGCATTGCCAAAACCCCCATCCCCGCCGCGAGCCAGGATAAACCTCTGACCAGGTTCTAACATATCGACAATAAGGGTTTCTTTATCGTCATCAAAAATCTGGGTACCCACAGGAACCATGAGAATCATGTCTTCGCCATCGGCACCCGTTCTATTGCGACCGGAGCCGCCTTGGCCGCTTTGAGCCCGAAAATGCTGTTGATAACGATAGTCAATTAGAGTGTTAAGGTTGTCTGCTGCTTCGAGGATAATGTTCCCGCCTCGACCGCCATTACCACCGTCGGGGCCGCCATATTCAATAAATTTCTCGCGACGAAAACTGCAGCAGCCATTGCCACCGTTTCCACCTTTAACATAAATCTTGACTTGATCGAGAAATTTCATGGGTTTTATCTTCTTATTTTATCAACATACTATGTGGTATTTCACCACTGATTATCAAGATAAAATTTATGGTCTTGAGATGAAATGTTTGTTATCCGTAAGTTCTTATAAGGGTAGAAGGATGAGGGTGATCTTTTTCAGTCTCTTGCAATAATTCACGCAGGACAGGGCCAAATAAATTTAATTTGTGAAATGGTAATAAGTTGTAGGTATCTAAGGCTATTTCAAGAGTGTCTTCATCAGGATACAAATGTGTATATTTGTCAATAAGATGTACACATAATATCTCGGCATCAAAAATAAAGGACTGATATCTTAGTTCTACATTATGGGAAAAACGAGAGTAATCTCTTGGTATATTCTCCTTAATCGGCGCAATATTGCTAACATTTAAATAGCTATCCGTAGTGACGATGGCTTCAATAAAAGCTAATTAGTTTATGGGTATCGTAACCTCTATATAACAAGAGGAAAAATGAACACAGAAGAGAGGAATATAATCCTCTCTATGCTCTAGCCATGCATTCTGGAGGCATCATCAACTTTGATGGTATGACGATTGCGGAAATAAACAACAAGAATAGCCAAACCAATGGCGGCTTCGGCTGCGGCAACGGTTAAGATGAAAATCGTAAAGATCTGTCCCGCAAGGTCTTGAAGATAATTAGAAAAGGCAACAAAGTTAATATTGGCGGATAAGAGGATTAACTCAAGCGACATTAAAATGACAATTACATTGCGCCGATTTAAGAAGATGCCAACTATACCAACTGTAAATAACAGGGCTGCTAAAACTAGATAATGGCTAAGGCCAATAGTGAGAGCTTGGTCGAGGGTCATAGAGAAACTCCTTTACCGGATTCAATTTTGTGAAGCGTTAGTGTATCCGCTGGGCTACGCTGCATTTGTTCAGTGGCATTCTGACGACGCGTTTCCGGACGGAATCTTAAGGTGAGGGTGATTGCCCCAATCATCGCAACCAGCAAAATTAAGCCAGCAACCTGAAAGACTAAGAAATAATCTGTGTACAAGACACTGCCAATCATTTGCGTATTGGTTAATTCTGGTGTCTGAAGCGCCACCGTTTTTGTCAGTTGAGCTGAAGGTTTCCACGCCAAAGCTATAATCGATAATTCAGCGGCTAAAACTAGGCCAATCAAAGCTGAAAAGGGTGCGTATTTGGAAATTCCTTGCCTTAATTCTTGGAAATCAATATCAAGCATCATGACCACAAACAAGAAGAGAACAGCCACAGCCCCGACATAGACAATGGCAAGCGTCATGGCTAATAGTTCTGCATTGAGCAAGAGGAATAAGCCAGTTCCATTCAGAAAGCAGAGAATGAGAAACAAAACGGAATGGACAGGGTTTCTGGCGAGAACAACACAGGATGCTGATAGAATTAATGTCCCTGCAAACATGTAAAATAATAGTGCTTCACCAATCATTTTTGATCCTTATTTTTTACTTCTAATATTACCGATAAGGGGCATCTTTGCGTAAGTTTTCTGCAATTTCTCGCTCCCACCGTTCCCCATTGGCCAACAGGCGTTCTTTATCATAATAAAGTTCCTGGTGAGTAAAGGTTGAAAACTCAAAATTTGGTCCTTCAACAATGGCATCGACGGGACAAGCCTCTTGACAAAATCCACAATAAATACATTTGGTCATATCAATGTCATAGCGGGTGGTCCGTCGGCTTCCATCATCCCGCTCTTCGGCTTCGATCGTGATCGCTTGGGCGGGGCAAATCGCTTCACATAACTTACAAGCAATACACCGTTCTTCACCGTTTGGATATCGTCGGAGAGCATGCTCACCGCGAAAGCGGGGACTCAGAGGTCCTTTTTCATAGGGATAGTTAATGGTGACCTTCGGCCGAAAGAAATACCGCAAGGTTAGCCAAAGACTCTTTGCTATTTCAAATAAAACCCAATGGCGAATGCGTTTAAATAAGACCGACATCTATATCTCCTATATCTTTGGCAGCCAGCCCATAAACATCAAGAATCCAGCGGTGAAGACCACCCAAACTAAGGTGAGGGGGAGGAAAATCTTCCACCCTAAGCGCATCAGTTGGTCATAGCGATAGCGGGGCAACGTTGCTCGGACCCAAAGGAAAACGAACAATAAGGCACAAATTTTTAAAATGAACCACACAACACCCGGAATCATATTAAAGGGCGCAATATCAAGGGGTGGCAGCCATCCGCCTAAGAAAAGAACAGTGCTGATAGCGCTTTGTAAAATCATGTTGGCATATTCACCCAAAAAGAAAAGGGCGAATGATAAAGATGAGTATTCTACGTGATACCCTGCGACCAATTCTGATTCGGCTTCGGGTAAGTCAAAGGGGTTACGGTTGGTTTCGGCTAACGCTGAAATAAAGTGAATAATAAACATTGGCAGCAAAGGAATTGCAAACCAGATGGTTTCTTGCGCCTCAACAATTTTAGTCAGATTAAGCGACCCCACACAGAGCAAAACTGAAATAATCACTAAGCCAATCGAAACTTCATAAGAAATCATTTGGGCGGCGGAACGCAAAGCCCCCAAAAAGGCATAGCGCGAATTACTGGCCCAACCGGCAATAATAATTCCATAGACACTGAGGGAGGATACAGCAAATAAATAAAGGATTCCTACATTAATGTCAGCAAAAACCCAGCCATAATCAAAAGGAATCACGGCCCAGGCGGCAATTGACAAGGTAAAAGTAATCACGGGGGCTAAAATAAAAAGATATTTGTTAGCTAAAGTAGGGACAATATTTTCCTTATGCATTAATTTTAGCGCATCCGCAATCGGTTGTAACAATCCAAACCATCCCGTAACGTTCGGGCCTTTACGCATCTGCATCAAGCCAATTACCCGTCGCTCCGCATAGGTTAAGTAAGCAACGCCAAGGATTAAAGGAATGATGAGCAGTAATGATCTAACAGCGATCATTGCCATATCCGTTGCATAGGTCAGGAGTTGCTGGTAAATAGCTGTAAATTCCATGGGACCTCCTATGCGCACTTTTTACTATAACCAGCACCAGCAATTTCAGTCACACAAGCTGCCATAATGCTGGAGTGGCGACTGATTGGATCGGTCATGTAAAAATTGTCGATTGGTGATTTAAACGAAATATGGCTCATGCTCTCAGGATATTTTGAGGTAATCTTTTGCCAAGCCGCCTGCATAATCATGTTCATTTCAGCAAAAATAGGATTAATCTTCGCCATTCTATGTAATACATCCTGACGCGATTCAAATCCTAGATTAAATCCAGCTTTGATTGCTATTTGATTGATAATCCACCAGTCTTCTTGGGACTCTCCCGGATTGGCCACGGCCTTTTCGGTTTGTTGAGGGCGACCCTCTGTATTAACGTAAGTGGCTAATTTTTCAGTATAGGCTAAGCCGGGCAGGATAATGTCAGCGCGGTGAGCCCCTTCATCCCCATGGTGTCCGAGGTAAATAACACAAGCCTCACCAAAACTACCGCCTGGAATATTATCAACATTGTTTAGGAAAACAGTTTTAATTTGACCGCGTTGACAGCCCAGTAAGATATCATGGGTTGCCAAACCCTTTGATTGAGGGGTAAAGCCTAAATCTAAGGCTCCAACTCGACCCGCGGCGGTATGCAGAACATTAAAACCATTCCAACCGTCTTGGATCATATTGGTTTTTTCAGCTATTTCTTGACAGAGCCGCAAGATCTCACGGCTGTCACGGCGGTTGAGAGCGCCTTGACCAATGATAATCATAGGACGGTGAGCTGCTTTGAGTTGGGAACAAATGCTGTGGGAGCCCTCAAATATTTCTTTGATGGTTGGTGCTTGTTCACCGGCATGGATATAAGGATAAGTTAAATCATAGGTAGGTCCTACCACCGCGATTTGAACGCCTCCCTGCAGATAACGCTTGCGAATGCGCGCATTAATAAGCGGGGCTTCATGGCGTACATCCGAGGCAACAATCAGAATAAAATCACTTTCTTCAATACCTGAAATTGTACTATTGAAAATATAGCTGGATCGATTATTAGAATCATGAACGGATCCATCAGTACGGCAATCCATATGCGGTGAGTCAAGTTTCTGCATTAATTCCTTTAAGACGGCCACAGATTCACAATCAGCTAAGTCACCACTTAAAGCCGCCACTTCTTTAGCTGAAGTAGTGGTTAAAATATGGGCAACTGTTTCAAAAGCCTCGTCCAAGGAGACGGGTGTTAATTTTCCATCCTTGCGAACATAAGCTTTATCAAGCCGTTGGCGGGAAAGCCCATCATAGGAAAAACGGGCCTTATCGCTAATCCATTCTTCATTGATATCTTCATTAAGACGGGGCAAAACACGCATAACTTCTTGGCCACGTGTATCAATCCGAATATTTGATCCAACCGCATCCATAACATCAATACTGTTTGTCTTTGTTAATTCCCACGGACGACCATGAAAAGTATAAGGCTTATTAGTCAGGGCACCTACGGGGCAAATATCAATCAAATTACCTGATAGTTCTGAGGTGAGGGCGCCTTCTAAGTAGGAAGTAATTTCTGTGTGCTCACCGCGATGGATTCCACCAATTTCAGGGGTTCCGGCAATTTCGTTGGCAAAACGAACACAGCGAGTGCAATGAATACAGCGGGTCATGATGGTTTTGACCAAAGGGCCCATGTATTTGTTGGTTACGGCGCGCTTGTTTAGATCAAAGCGGCTGCTAGAAGGCCCATAACCCATAGTTAAATCTTGAAGATCACATTCACCGCCTTGATCACAAATAGGGCAGTCAAGCGGATGGTTGATCAATAACAGTTCTAAAACGCCTTTGCGTGCCTTTTCAACCAAAGGAGTGTTAGTGCGAACCACCATTCCCTCCGCAACCGGCATAGCACAGCTAGCGACTGGCTTGGGGGATTTTTCTATTTCCACCAGACACATGCGGCAATTACCAGCAATTGATAAGCGGGGATGGTAACAGAAATAGGGTATTTCGTACCCAGCTTGTTCACAAGCCTGAAGCACGGTAAGACCGTTTTCAACTTCAATTTCTTTATCATTAACGATTAGCTTTGGCATCAATATTTTCCCCTAAGCGGCATTTTTCTGTGCATAGATCCGAATACGCTCTTCCAATTCCGAGCGGAAGTGACGGATCAATCCTTGAACGGGCCAGGCTGCCGCATCGCCTAAGGCACAAATAGTATGCCCCTCAATCTGACGTGAAATCTCTTCTAACTTATCGATGTCAGAAATTTCGGCTTGGCCTTTCACAAGGCGTTCCATCATACGCCACATCCACCCTGTTCCTTCACGGCATGGTGTACATTGGCCACAACTTTCATGCATATAAAATTTTGAGAGTCTTGCAATGGCTTTAATAACATCCGTTGATTTGTCCATAACAATGACAGCTGCTGTTCCCAAACCAGACTTGACTTCTCGCAATGAATCAAAGTCCATTAAAACGGTATCGCAAATCTCTTTAGGCAATAAAGGAACCGAAGATCCTCCCGGAATAATTGCTTTTAGATTATCCCATCCGCCCCTGACACCCCCTGCATGCTTTTCAATAAGTTCTTTAAGGGGAATACTCATCGCTTCTTCGACATTGCAGGGCTTATTGACATGGCCAGAAATACAGAAAATTTTTGTTCCTGCGTTGTTGGGCCGTCCAATGCTGGTAAACCAGTCTGCACCCCGCCTTAAAATAGTCGGGACAACGGCAATACTTTCCACATTGTTGACAGTGGTGGGGCAGCCGTATAAACCAGCCATAGCCGGGAAGGGTGGCTTAAGTCGAGGGAACCCTTTACGACCTTCAAGGCTTTCTAAGAGAGCTGATTCTTCTCCACAAATATAAGCACCTGCGCCGCGATGGAGATAAAGATCAAAATCCCAACCGCTTTTAGCGGCATTTTTACCCAATAATCCAGCGGCATACGCTTCATCAATCGCCGCTTGCAACGCCTCAGCTTCCCGGTAGTATTCACCGCGAATATAAATGTAGCAAGCATGAGCGTTAATAGCAAAAGCAGCTATAAGGGCACCCTCAATTAACTTGTGCGGTTCATTGCGAATAATATCTCGGTCTTTACAGGTTCCAGGTTCTGATTCATCAGCATTAATGACCAGATAGGAGGGACGGGGATCATTTTTAGGCATAAAGGACCACTTGAGACCCGTGGAAAAGCCAGCGCCACCCCGTCCTCTTAACCCTGATTTCTTAACTTCTTCAATGACCCAATCCCGGCCCTTGGCAATGAAATCCTTGGTCTTATCCCAGTCACCACGCTTTTTAGCGTTGTTTAGCGCTGCTGGTTCGTATCCGTACAGGTTAGTGAAAATTCTGTCTTTATCACTCAGCATCTTTCACCTTCCTTTTGCGAGGCATCTTGGTTGCTTTAACCGCGGATTCGTTATCTGTTGCGTCAGCTGTGTTGCAAGAGAGAGGCGCTGAGCATTGGCGTCCTATTTGCGAACCGCCTTTAATTTCTTTGCCATTAGCGAGAGCATCAATAATCTGGACAAAGGATTCAGGGGTTAAATCTTCAAAGAAATCATCGTTAATTTGGACAACGGGTGCATTGACGCAGGCTCCCAGACATTCCACCTCGACTAAACTAAATTTGCCATCGGCTGACACGCTGCCTTCATCAATGTTGAGACGCTTCATGCATGCTTTTTTAAGGTCTTCTGCTCCTCTTAGCCAACACGGTGTCGTCCCACACAATTGGATATGATGCTTGCCAACCAGTTTAAGGTTAAACATTGTATAAAAAGCAGCGACTTCATGCACTCGAATGGCTGGCATCGATAGAAGGCGGGCAATTTCTTCAATCAGACCCTGAGAAACCCATCCCCCATTTTGACGCTGGCCGAGGTCAAGCAAAGGAAGGACGGCACTTGCCTGTCGTCCCTCGGGATATTTTGCAATATGAGCATTCACTTTTTCCATATTTTCAGATGAAAATCTGAAGGCTGGATGCTCGTCTTTTCGTCGTACTGTCATTTTTGTCACCGGTCAATCTCTCCAAAAACAATGTCGAGAGATCCAACAATTGCTGTTACGTCAGCCAACATGTGGCCACGGCATAGAAAATCGGTTGCTTGTAAGAAAGCAAATCCTGGGGCCCGTATTTTGCATCGATAAGGTCGATTACTATCATCTGAAATCAGGTAGACACCAAACTCACCTTTAGGGGCTTCGACAGCGGTATAAACTTCGCCCGCCGGCACATGAAATCCCTCTGTGTAAAGTTTGAAATGATGGATCAATGATTCCATAGAATGCTTCATTTCAGCTCGGGTAGGGGGGGTTATTTTCCGGTCATCTGTAACAACAGGGCCCGCCGGCATTTTCTCAATGCATTGTTGTACAAGTTTTACAGATTGCCGTACTTCAGCCATCCTCACAAGGTAACGGTCATAACAATCCCCAAATTTACCGGTGGGAATATCAAACTCTAATTCAGCATAAACTTCATAAGGTTGAGACTTCCTCAAATCCCACGGCAACCCAGAGGCGCGTAAGACGGGACCTGTAAAGCCCCAATCCAAGGCATCTTGGGCAGAAATGACGCCAATATCCACGGTCCGTTGTTTAAAGATGCGGTTTTCAGTCAACAATTCTTCAATATCATCAATAACTTTTGGAAATGTTTGAGTAAATTGATAAATATCTGCAATCAATTCAGGAGTCATATCTTGATGAACACCACCGGGCCGAACATAGGCTGCATGGAGGCGCGCACCGCATACCCGTTCGTAGAATTCCATAATCTTTTCGCGCTCTTCAAATCCATAAAGAAGGGGAGTAATGGCGCCCACGTCCATTGCAAATGTTGTAATATTTAACAAATGGTTGGTAATACGCCCCAGTTCAGAAAACAAGACACGAATATACTGTCCACGTGGCGGCACTTTTAAATTCAGTAATTTTTCCACTGCTAGAATATACGCATGCTCTTGATTCATCGGTGCCACGTAATCTAGGCGATCAAAGTAAGGCAAAGCTTGAAGGTAGGTCTTATACTCAATGAGTTTTTCCGTCCCCCGATGCAAGAAGCCAATATGAGGATCGGCTTTCTCAACGACTTCCCCATCGAGATCTAATAGAAGTCGCAATACACCATGGGTTGCTGGGTGCTGGGGGCCAAAGTTTAAGGTATAGGTTTTTTTATCACTCATGTGTTAAGCCTTCTCATCACCAGGCAATGGATTACTCTTATGGAGCATTCCTTCCCAGGGACTCAAATAGTCAAAATTTCGAAAATCTTGAGATAGAGAAACGGGATTATAGACAACTTTCTTTTTCTCGTCGTCATAGGCAACTTCAACATAGCCGGTCAAAGGAAAATCTTTGCGTAATGGATAACCATCAAATTCATAGTCGGTCAGAAGCCGGCGTAAGTCAGGATGATCAGAGAAACGAATCCCATAAAGATCGTATGTTTCTCGCTCATACCAATTGGCTGCATTAAAAACGCCCGTCACTGTGGGAATTTCCATCCCTTCCACCAGAGCAACTTTGATGCGGATTCTTAAATTCAATTGAACACTTAAGAGATGATAAACCACTCTGAACCGTTTATGGTCATCCGGGTAATCCACCCCACAGATATCCAGTAAAAGTCTGAATAAGCATTTTGGGTGATCTCTTAAAATTGTCAAAACCCGAACGATAGAGCCTGCGTAAGTCTCAATCGTTAATTCATCCCGCTCTAATTTAACTGTAATTAAGTCAGGCCCCAAAGCTTCTTGGACAATTGTTGTTAGATGATCTAGTTTTTCCATGTTTTCACCTACAGTACAATATTACCGCGACGTTTAATTTTTTGCTGTAAAAGCAATAAACCATATAAGAGACCTTCGGCAGTGGGAGGGCAGCCGGGGACATACACATCCACAGGCACGATTCGGTCACATCCCCGCGTTACAGAATAGGAATAATGATAATAACCGCCACCATTCGCACAGCTGCCCATGGAAAGGACCCAGCGAGGTTCAGGCATTTGGTCATAGACTTTGCGCAAAGCGGGAGCCATTTTGTTAGTCAGGGTTCCCGCTACAATCATCAAATCAGACTGGCGTGGGGAAGGGCGAAAGAGCATACCGAAACGGTCCAAATCATATCGACTGGCGGCTGTATGCATCATTTCAACGGCACAACAAGCTAACCCAAAGGTCATTGGCCATAAAGAGCCAGCCTGAGCCCAGCCAACAACTTTGTCAATCTGCGTTAAAATATACCCCTTATTGTTAATTTCATCATTAAGGGTCTGAAATAAAAGTTTCTCGTCCAGCATGTCAGGTGGTAACGAGTTACGAAGTTCGTCATAATTTGTGCGATGGAAATTTTTCATTCCCAGTCCAGCGCTCCTTTTCGCCATTCGTAAATAAAACCAACTGTTAAGATGGTTAAGAAAATAAGCATGGAGCAAAACCCGACAAAGCCAATATGGCTGAGAGTAATCGCCCATGGAAATAAAAAGGCAATTTCTAAATCAAAAATGATGAATAAAATAGCGACAAGGTAAAAGCGAACGTCAAATTTGCTTCGCGATTCGCCAAAGGGCTCAAATCCACACTCATAAGCTGAAAGTTTTTCGCGATCAGGCTTATTCTCTCCACGAATCCAGGAGATGACAATCAGTGCCATGGATAGGCCCGCAGCCAACCCTATAAACACCAGGATAGGTAGATAGTTATTAAGATATCCTTCCATGTCCCCCCGTCTTAATCACTCATAGACTTTTATGTCACAGTACCACGCTTTTTAAACCATTGCACTAGGGTATTTAAAATTTTTTATATTTATCACCCGCCCATTTAAAGCTATGGATTTTTAAACTAAATTTTTTCTGATTGTGTCTTTTAGGAAAGGTAACCATTTTTATTAGTTGAGGGTTAACTCTCTCTTGGTTTCAAGGAGTTGAGTATAAACACCTTGACAGTTAGTAATATCCCCTTTTAGATAAGTGAATACGACCTCATAAACCGGAGAAACCTCTATGAAGATTCAATTTCACAAAAATGATTTACCAGACGGGTTAGATCTTGGCAAGGTGGTGGCAATCGACACCGAAACTATGGGATTAAAACCAGCCCGTGATCGGTTGTGTCTTGTACAGCTTTCTGCTGGCGATGGAGTCTGTCATTTAGTGCAAATTGACCCGACAGGCGAAGTTTATCCGGAAAATTTAATTGCTTTGCTGAATGATGATTCTGTGCAAAAATTGTTTCATTATGCTCGGTTTGATGTGGCTGTTTTATTGCACACATTTGGCGTGTCTTTAGCAAATATTTATTGTACTAAAATCGCCTCCAAACTGGTTCGCACTTATACAGATAAGCACGGTTTGAAGGAACTCTGTAAAGAGTTGCTGGGTGCTGAGATTTCTAAGCAAGAGCAAAGCTCTTACTGGGGGGCGGACGAGTTAACCGAAGAGCAGAAAAAATATGCGGCGACCGATGTGCTGTATCTTCATCAATTAAAAGATATTTTAGATGAGCGTCTCGAAAAAGAAGGACGTACAGAATTAGCGCAGGAATGCTTTAGCTTTATTCTTACGCGTTCCTACTTAGATTTATTAGCGGGTGAAGAGTTCGATATCTTCTCTCATTGATCTCTTCCCCTATTTAATTTTTTTACTTTTCTCACTTTTTCTTTTTCCCGACCTTTGAGCCGGGAACCCGAGCTGACAGGCGATTACTCTTGTAATATCGAGGCCCCTGGTCAAGCCAGGGGATAGGGCTTTTTTTATGATTCCTACTTTTCCTATTCTCCGCCTTTGAGCGGTGATCTCGAGCTGACAACGGTAGTCTTTGTGATCTCGAGATTCCGGGTCACCCCGCGCTTGCCTGGAAAGGGGAAGTAGGGGAAGAATGGCATTCCTCTCCCTCATTCCGGCCTTGAGCCAGAATCCATGCCTGTGTCTTGATGACTGTAATATTCTATACAATTTTGATATCAGAAACGGTGCCATAAAGGTCACCGAGTTCAATGCGTACTTTTTGTCCTTTTAAGGTGTTCCACATAAGCCGATTCCCTTGTTCATTGATACAGATCCAACCGTCTTCAAGACCGTCAAAAAAGAAGTTAGGGGTAACAATAAGCACTTTACATAACTGGTATAGACGATAAGCGGGTAGCCTATCAGTTCCGCGCTCATATTTAGAGAGCTGTTGCGGAGTAATCTCCAGCGAGGTTGCTAAATCATGCTGCGTCAAGTTTAACTCTTCACGGCGTTTCTTTAATTGTTGACCAATATGAGCTTCAATAGACGGTAATTTTGACTTCATCTTATAAAAAACTGCCTTTAAAATTTTCTGTATATAATAGAGAGGAATAAAGAATTCTAGATAGCGGTCTTGCGGGAAGAAACGCTTGGGAAAGAAATGATATTTCCGTTTTGCGCGGGGGGCGTTTGTTGTTTTTGCAGCGACAGAAAACTTAAAACCGGTGCGTTCATCCGATCGGCACTCTGGCAGTAGCGTCTGACAAATAAGTCAGTCTTTTGCTGGGCCCATAACTTCTGGTGCAGTTGGGTTTTAAGATCCGCCAGCATGGCGAAGAATACAGGCGTGATAAGCAATGTTAATAGCTGCCGTTCTCCCTGGGTGGTTGTATGGGCGGAAATGGAGTGGAACAATTCTTCCCACGCTATAAGGTGCTCTGCTTCATAAGGGCAAAGCATGAAGTTCACCTCATCCTTATGGAACCGTTGAGCACAGAAAGCAATAAGATCTAACCCTTGCAGGACGATTTCAATCAGGGCAGCATCATAGAGCGGTTGGCAGAGATCACCGAGGTTGGATTCTTCTGTGAGAGAAAAGGTGGGGAGGCGCAAAGCGTCCGGTGACGGTTGCAGGGTTATGGATAAGGAAAAGGCCGTCTGCTGTTGCTGTAGGGTTAAAACCAATCCTGCAGGTTCGACGGAACAGGCAAGGTTATAACCGAAAGCCAATTTTTGTTGCTGCCAAGAGGCGACGTAATTTTTTAAGATGCTAAACATATTTATCCTCATTAAGCTGTACTCAATATTTCTTTAAAAAGTGTGAGTGTCTTGCTGTAATTAATGAATTTTTTCTAAAAAGAACAATCCTAAGATGGGATTTATGATATTGGAGCTTCCTATGCTTACCCTCTCAATCCCTAGTATTTCTGCGAAAAAAATATTTTTTTAAAATTATAAGTAAAAAATAGTGCAAAATTAATGTAATAATTTTATGCACAAAAAATTTCAGCAGTTAAAATTTATTATAAAAATTGATTTTTGTAGAGTTTTCACAGAAAGGAGAATTTTAGTGCTGCTAACCTTCTTTCCTATTCATTATCTATGGGCGAGGAACTGGAGTTAAGAGGAAATTTTCCTCATTCCGGCCTTGAGCCGGAATCCATGCCTGGGTTGTGAGGACCACAAGAGTTAAGGAACCATAGCTGTAATAAAGTCATTTTGCTGGAAAAGTAGAGGTATGGTTTCCGGGTCGCTCTTCGCTTGCCTGGAAAAATAACTTTTCTAGGATTAAGAGAAAAAACTTAATTATATCAACAACATCTTTTTCTTAGAAAAATATAGGGAAAAACTCTTTTCCCTAATAGCTAAGTAGGGGGGATTGACTTAGAAAGACTGGAAAAGGTAAGTAGATAAACGGATAGTTAAAAAAAACCATAATATCAATCAATAGTTGATAAAAAAATAAGGAGAAAAATTATGCGTACAGTAAATTTTGAGAATACCAAAGCATCTATTCATTATTGTGTGGTAGTTATAAGCATATAAATTGACAAAAGGGGGAGATTTAATTTTAAAGTGAGCAGCTTATAGATTGCTAGCAGTGAACTCTAGAACCTGAGGCCACTTTTCATAAGATACTCATACATTTTATTAATTTTTTTAGAGTTTTTTCTATTTTCAGGAAAAATATAATATAACATAATATCTTCCCCACAAAGTTCTGGTAGCACCACTTCTAATCCTGCATCTAATACTAGTTGATAATTTGGAATATCAACAATACCATACCCCTGGATGGCAGCATTAATCATTCCACTTAAAGAATCTATCTCGAGGTTAGATTTTCTGAGAGGCTGACCCGGTTTAAGGCCTGCGTAAAGTGACGTATTAATACTTTTATCTGCTGAATAATAATTGCTTCGATAAGTAATCAACCGATGATGATCTAAATCCTCTGGCTTTTGAGGGATACCATATTTTTTAAGATAATCTTTACTTGCAAATAGTTGTGCTCGCGCAGAAAACAATGGTTTTTGGATAAGGTTGGGTTGATAAGGGATATAAGTTGCTATGGTTATATCGGCTTCTAAGGGATTAGGATTTTCTGACTCTAGACGGATTTTTATATCAACCTCTGGATAATTTTTTATAAAATTTTTAAGATTTGGAATTAACCATTCTGCCCCTAAAAAGGGATAAGTTATAATTTTAAGCTCCCCTCCAATATCATCTTCTTTTTCATAAAAGGCTTTTTCAAAAACTTCGTGTTCTTCTACAACTTTCTTGGCATAAATGTACAATCTCTCTCCTTGAGGCGTAAGGCGCACGCCTCTAGGAAGCCGTTCAAATAGTTGAACTTTTAAGTGATATTCCAAATCACTAATGAGCTCACTTAAGGAAGGTTGAGTAACATTAAGTTTCCGAGCGGCCCTGGTTATATTCCCCTCTCACGCCACCATATAAAATGGTCTTAATTTAGATAAATCAATGGGTCGCATTATTAAGGTCCGCTTTACTTAATTAATACTTATCAAGTCTATATTAAACTAATTTTTTAAAAGAAAGGTTAATTTTATAGAATCTCCTTCATTCCGGCCTTGAGCCGGAATCTCGAGCTGACGAGGGTGGTCTTTATAATATCGAGACCCCGGGTCAGGCCCGGGGATAGATCTCTTTTTATGATTACCACTACTTCCTATTCCCCGCCTCCGAGCGGGGAACTCGAGATGCCAGGCGATTGCTCCGGTAATATCGAGACCCCGGGTTAGGCCCGGGGATATAATTATTTTTATGCTTGTAATATCGAGATTCCGGATCTCGCTGCGCTTGCCCGGAAAGAGGAGGGATGTTAAAAAATTACCTATTCCCGGCCAAAGAGCCGGGATCTCGAGCTGAAGAGGGTGGCCTTTATGATGTCGAGACCCCGGATCAAGTCCGGGGATGGATCTCTTTGTATGATTACTACTACTTCCTATTCCCCGCCTCCGAGCGGGGATCTCGAGATGCTAGGCGATTGCTCCGGTAATATCGAGACCCTGGCTCAAGTCCGGGGATGCATTTATTGTTTACCCTTATTATAGCGAGATTCCGGGTCGCGCTGCGCTTGCCAGGAAAAAGTACTTCTCCAGGACTACCCTTCGGTTGCTCGAAAAGGGGTTGATGATCTTATATAATTAAAATTTTACACAAATTGATCGTTTGTTAATCTTTCCTCTCCACACTAAGGATAGGCTTATTTCACCACGCAGGGATTTTCTCTATTTAATCTCAAGGGAAAGGGAGGGATAGGGGCGGAGCTAAGTTAGAAAAAAGCAATCGCTTAAATCTGACTTGGCATAAAAATTGCTGGCTATTGGATGACAGAACAGAATTTTATAGATTTGAATCCCGGTACTGTAAAAAGTCTAGGAGTGAGGCAGAGAATGGTAAGACGATTACTAATATTGATAATGGTAGGGCTGCAGATTATAGCGCCGGTTCAGGCTATACCAACTGTCCGAATTAAAGATATTGTTAGCTTCCAAGGGGTGCGCAGCAACCAATTGGTAGGCTATGGGTTAGTGGTTGGTTTAAATGGAACGGGTGACTCTATTAATTCTATTCCTTATACCCAGGAAAGTCTTGCCGGTATGTTGGAACGCCTGGGTGTTAACATTCGTAATGCAGAAGACGGAAAAATTAATCTATCAGGTAAAAATATTGCTGCAGTTATGGTGACCGCAACAATGCCTGCCTTCTCTCGCCATGGAACCCATATTGATGTTTCTGTTTCAGCCCTAGGGGATGCAAAAGATTTGCGCGGCGGCACATTGTTGGTCACCCCTCTGTTAGGGGCCGATGGTGATGTTTATGCGGTGGCTCAGGGTGCCCTGGCGACCAATGGCTTTAATGCTGATGGTAAATCCGGCTCGAAAATTATTAAAGGGGTACCAACCTCCGCTAAAATTGTTAATGGGGCTATTATTGAAAAGGAAGTTGGATTTGAACTGGCGTCCATGCAACGCATGAATCTGAGTCTAAAAAACCCAGACTTTACAACCGCTCAGCGTATCAGTACCGTTATCAATCAGAAATTTGGCACTTTAGCTAAAGCAACCGATCCGACCACAGTTAGTCTGATTATTCCTGAGAATCATCGAGGAGATATGGTGACATTTTTGACCCAGTTAGAGCAGTTAAGTGTTCAGCCTGATCAGCCTGCTAAGATTATTATTGATGATCAAGACGGTGTTATTGTTATGGGGGAAAATGTTAGAATATCGACCATCGCGGTAACCCAAGGGAGTATCACCATTAAAATTGTGGAAAATCCCCAAGTCTCCCAACCTAACCCGTTTACTCAAGTTCAAGAGGCGACCATCGTTAATCGCAGTGATATTACGGTTAAAGAGGAACAAGGTAAACTTGCAATTCTGCCAGCAGGCGTATCGTTGCAAGAGTTAGTTAATGGGCTGAATGCTTTAGGCGTTACGCCACGGGATTTAATTTCAATCTTGCGCAGCATAAAAGCGGCTGGCGCTATTCAAGCTGATATTGAGGTGATCTAATGCAGGCTCAAGCAACTCAATTCTCCATGTTGATTCATTCACATACCTCCTTGAAAAAAGAACAAGTAGATCTCCCTAAGGCTAAGGTAGCTGCCCATGATTATGCTACAAGCGGTGGGGGTCAGTTGGCCGGTCAAGCAACTCAATTCTCCACGTTGATTCATTCACATACCTCCTTGAAAAAAGGGCAAGTAGACCCCGCTAAGGCTGAGGCAGCTGCCCAAGATTATGCCACGAGTGTTGGAGGCCATTTTTTGCAACAATTATTCTCTACAAATACAAAGGGATTATTTGGGGGGGGACAAACTGAGGTTATGTTTCGATCGATCTTCATGAAAGAAATTTCCGCTTCCATGGGGGATATTTTTGGTATTGCAAAGGCTGTTTATCCCATTCTTCTAAAGAATCAGGAGAAGACCAATGGTAAATGATATTTATCAACGCTTAATGAGTGTTTCAGCGACTTTTATTGAAGTCATTCAACAGGAGACGGCTTTTTTAATAGCACATAATGTGCCATTAGCCCAAACTCTTTTGCCTGAGAAACAACGATTAGCTGAAGTACATCAACAAGTGTGCCAGGAGTTTAGTGCTCAAAATAGAATGGCTCAGTGTACAGGAGAAGAACTGCAGGCGCTGAAAGAAACAATTAAGATGATGCAAATAAGCTTATTAGAGAATAAGGAAGCTCTTGATATTGCCCATCAGGTTCGCGCCCATATTATCGATAAAATTAGTCATGCAGTCAAAGAAAAGCAAGCGCCAACTTGCCACTATAATAAGGCTGCACGGTTTAACGCTAATTCTACGCCCGTTTCAATGCTGGCGTTGGATCGACAGATCTAGGAGGAAGCCATGAGTGCCATTTCTACCCTGATGTCAAAGATTAAACTGGATCGTCAACAAACCCAACTGACTTCAGCTAACATTGCGCGCTCAAATGTCGAAGGTTATACCCGTAAAGTTGCTTACGCAGAAAAAATCGTCATCAATAATGCAACCACCGGTGTTAAACAAAGTCCGATCGAACGGGTTGTAGATCCTGTTTTGCAGCAAGAAGTTCGACTTCAAAACTCGACTCTCGGTAAAAGCTCTCGTTTACAAGAATACTATATGAACATTTCTCAATTGCTGGGTAACAAAGGAGAACAATCATCGTTCGTCCATAATTTAAATAATTTTGCCGCCCAAATGACCCAAATATCCTCTATTACTGATGGTAATAAGAAGCGCGAAGCCGTGCAGGAAGCTGTAAATTTATGCGGTCAACTGAATAATATTTCCGATCATATTAATCAGTTAAGAGGACAAACAGACCAAGAGCTTGCTCAGGCAATTGATCAGCTTAACGAGATGATGACATCAATAGAGGATTTTAGCCGTCAGATTACTTCTCTCAATATTAGTAAGCAAGATATAACAAATCTGGAAGATGAAAGAGATCTAGTTATTCACAATGCTGCAGAGTTGTGTGGGGTCAAAGTATATGATGGTCAGTTTAAAAATAAAACGTTGGCTTTAGAAAGTGGTGATATTCTGGCAACTTCAACCCAGACATTTGCCTTAAGTTATACCGCGGCTACTTATGTGGAGCCCGGTATGGGTTTGTCTGCGATAACCAACGCCTTCGGCGTCGATATAACAGGTACTTTTAGCAACGGCAGAATTGCAGGCCTGTTAGAGTTAAGAAATAAAATTTTGCCTGATATTCAATCTGAGTTGGATGAGTTAACCCGTGTCGTGCGGGATACCACCAATGCTTTGCATAATGAAGCCGCAGCTTTTGGCGGGGATCCTACGTTAACAGGACTAAGTTATGCGCCAGGCGTGACAGGGCAACTTAGTGGGACAACAGATATTTCTGGGCAAGGGATTCTTAGGATAGGGGTGACTGATCTTGAGGGAACCTTGCTCGATTATAAAGATATCCCTTTAACGGATGGGATGACAGTAGGCGGTTTAGTGGCTCTTATAAACGGTGCTCCTTATGTAAATGGTGAGCCTACAGGTGCTTTCACTGTGAATCAATTGCCTACTGGGGAGTTGCAAATTATCTCTACGGCTAATAAAAGCGTAGCCATTGGAGCGGCAGGTGCCCTTAAGCCAACCCTATCAGCGACGACAACATATGATGCAACCCAAGCTTATGGCTGGTCTCACTTTTTTGGATTAAATAATCTATTTGATACAGACATTAAGGTTGCAAGTCCCGCAGCTGCCCAAGTTGGAATTGCTAACACTATAAAAGTTCGGCCAAGTATTTATGCGAATACCAATAATTTATCCGTAGGTCGTTTGTCCAATCTTACGCCCGCTCCCACGGGCAAGGGTCTTGGTTTAACAGCTAATGATGCCAGTGTTGCTCTTGAAATTGGTGATACCTTAGCGAGTGGTGCATTAAAATTTTTACCAGCGGGCGCTCTTAAGGCGTCTAATATCTCGACGACAGAATATGCAACAAGAATTATGTCTTTAGTTCAGTCCGATATTGCCCTGAGTAAATCAACTCAGCAAATCACCCAGCGGGTGTATGACGAACTAACCACGCTTGCTCAGCAGAAAAGTGGGGTGGAACCCGCTGAAGAAATTATGCTTGTTTTTGAGTTAACCAACAGCATCAATCTAGCCTCAAAATCCTTGAACATTGTGAATTCAATGGAAAAGGATTTAATTCAAACATTGTCAAGGTAGGGGATTTTTAGATGACTAATGCACCTTATCTCAATGCCACCCAATACAATCAGCTCACTGCTTTGCGCAATGAACGTTCCTATCAAGCTGCAGCAGCTGAATTGACAAGCGGTGGTATTGCCGATGGATATTCAGAAGTTAAAAATGTACAACAGTTTGTTGGGCAAGAACTTATTTTAGATTGTGTCGAAAGCTATAAAGACAGTGCTGTGTTGAATAAACAACGCATGGGATTTGTCTCAACCCAAGTGGCAACCATGCGCGATATTGCTATTGAGCTTCAGGGGCGCATTTCTCAATTGCGCAGCTCGCCCTTAGCTAAGCCCGAAGAACTTTCAATGTGGTGTAATGATAAACTTGATCAGCTGACTTCTATTCTCAATGGCAAGTTTGATGGAAAATATCTTATGTCAGGCACTGCTTCTAATGTTCCCTCAACCAAAGATCTGCGTACTTTATCCGCCATGGGGTTAACAGATCCCGTGGATTCTAATCTTTACTATTTGGGTAGTACGGAGAATATCACCTTTAGAGCTGATGATAATACTCTTATTCAGACCACTGTTAGAGGAGATAATCTCGGGGTAGCAGAATTAATTTTCTCCTTACGGTTGTGTACCAATTTACCAGCAACAGAAAAGGATGATCGCCTTAAACGAGCCAACGACCTGTCTCTTCAAGCGCATGAAGATTTAGTCGTGGTTAATGGTCAATTGGATACCAATATAAAAATTCTTGATCAGACTGAAGACTCTTTATTGGAACTTGAACAAAAATTAACGGAAAATATCAAGGAAATCGGCTATCGAACACAATCAGAAGTTTTGAATGATTATGTTCAAAGTAAAACTCAAGTTGAACTGACGCGTTACGTAACGACAAGTTTGCTTAATTCACTCAAAGACCTCATCAAACAAATACCGGCTTAAAGGGAGATTTAAATGAATTGTGAAACATTATCCATGCAGATGACAAATTCTCACCTATCAGAACGTCGAGTCATTATGCCGCAAGGCATCATCGGCTTTGGAGATATTCAGCATTATCTTCTGGCTCCCTTAGTTTTAGGCGAGGGAACAGGGCTATTTTGGGAGTTGCAAAGCGTAGAAGACAGGCATACTTCCTTTATTCTAATGTCTTTGCCTCAATTAAAAATTGGCAATACAACCCTATCAGAAGTAGATCTTGCAACAGCTATTAGACACTTAGGAATTACCCCAGATGATATCGAAATTTATTTAATTATTTCCATTGAGGTTAATGGAAAGGGTGAAAAAACTGTCACGGCTAATATTCGGGCACCCTTTATTTTTCACCCTGCAAGCAACCGAGGTTGGCAAGTTGTCTTAAGTGATCCTAAGTACCCAATGGCACAAATTATTTAATTTCCTTGCTTTCTGTAAACAAGATAGCTTGCCTGTCGGCCCGCATTAATTCCCTTTTGTTCGTAACGGGTGATGGGCCAATGGTCGGGGCGTTGATAAACTGACTCTCGACCTTGCAAATTGAGCAAGAACTCAGGACGTTTACTTAAGATATCTTGCATCCAGTTAGCATAGTCTTGAATGTCTGTGGCCATGATTAATTCTCCTCCGATCTTAAGAATACGGGATAAATCTGCGATTGTTTCATCACTGATAATTCGGCGTTTATGATGACGCTTTTTATGCCATGGATCAGGGAAGAGGATGAAAATACGGTCTAAAGAGGCATCAGGTAAAGATTGCAACAACACCCGAGCATCATCAATCACCACTCGAACATTCTCAAGTTCAGCATCTTCAATACAGCCTAACAATCCTGCAACCCCAGTTATAAAAGGCTCGCAGCCAATAAAACCATGGATCGGCGATTGCTGTGCTTGCCATGCTAAGTGTTCTCCACCGCCAAAGCCAATTTCTAAAGTATAACCATTAAAGTCAGGCATAAGCTCTTGAGGGTTTAGAGATTTACCAAAGTCGGCATGCAATTGGAGGCGGGGAAGGTCTTCTTCTAACAGTCTTTTTTGATTAATTTTTAAAGGACGCGCAATCTTGCGTCCCCAAATTTTTCTATGAAGTTGGGTCATTGTGAAATCAGTTAAAGCATTTTGATAAGTGATTCTATCCTCATCAGCCGTCAAAAACCAGAAATTTTAAAGATGAGAGGTGAGCATCAATCCGTATAAATTTTTGGCGGAATTTATTTTGCAAAATTCTTTATCAAAAGGTTGATTATTGATGACTCTCAGTGCGCATATGTTATAATGAATTAACTAGAACAATCTTGTACTAAAGCCTTAGATGTGCTAAATAATTCAGTAAAGATTAGCTAAAATTATTGGGATTGCCATGGACCTCGTTCCTCTCTCTGGTAAGCTAACCTCCCTGGCGGGACGTTACGCCAAAACGCTTTTTGATTTATCCGCTGAATCAAAAGAGATCACTTCTGTTGCAATCCAGTTTGCTGACTTCTGCAATTTCATAAAATCTCATGAAAATCTTCACTCTCTTATCTTTTCTCCAGCTTTATCTCGCCAAGAACACGCCGCTGTTTTTAATGAACTCTCTCAAAAATTAAATCTCTCCCGGATCTTGACAAATTTTATTAGCATTCTTGCTGAAAATAGACGCCTGAATTTTATCTTTAATATTCAAGGAATTTTTCAAGAGCTTGTGGATCATAATGAGTCTTTGAGCCATGCTGAAGTTGTCTCTGCCATCCCTTTGACCACATCCCAGCAGGAAAAAATTTCACAGATTTTATCACTGCATCTATCGGGTAAACTTGCAATTAATTACAAAACTAATCCCGCTCATTTAGGGGGACTTTTGGTGCGTATCGGCAATCAGATTATTGATCTGACGCTTGCCAACCAACTTAATCATTTAGCCAATGCGATGAAAGGAAATGCCTAATGGAACTCAAGGCTGCAGAAATATCCGCTATCTTAAAACAAAAAATCAACGATTTTGAGTCTAAAGTTGATGTTGCCGAATCGGGTCGAGTTCTGTCTATTGGGGACGGTATTGCTCGTGTTCATGGGCTTGATAATGTTCAAGCAGGCGAATTAGTTCAATTTGCCGCAGGATCGACTGGTATGGCTCTCAACCTTGAAGTCGATAACGTCGGTGTTGTTTTATTTGGTTCCGATAAGGATGTGAGAGAAGGTGACACGGTTAAAAGAACGAAGACCATTGTTGATGTGCCCATTGGTAAAGGATTGTTGGGGCGCGTTGTTGATGCTTTAGGTAATCCCATTGATGGGAAGGGGGAAATCCAAGCTGAGGGACGGGGTGTTGCCGAAACCAAGGCTCCTGGTATTATTAAACGTAAGTCCGTTCATGAGCCTATGCAAACGGGTATTAAGGCTGTGGACGCCTTGGTTCCGATTGGGCGTGGTCAACGCGAGTTAATCATTGGTGACCGTCAAACGGGTAAAACTGCCATTGCGATTGACGCCATTATTAATCAAAAAGAAGCCAACAAGGGCAAAGATGAGAGCCAAAAGCTTTATTGCGTATATGTAGCAATCGGCCAAAAAAGATCTTCTGTGGCGCGCCTTGTCAAGACATTACAAGACGCTGGCGCCATGGATTATACCATTGTGGTCGCCGCAACAGCGTCTGATCCCGCTCCAATGCAATATCTGGCTCCTTATACAGGATGTGCGATGGGGGAATACTTCCGGGATAATGGGATGCACGCCTTAATCATTTATGATGATTTGTCAAAGCATGCTCAGGCCTACCGACAAATGTCCTTGCTATTGCGTCGCCCCCCGGGACGTGAAGCTTATCCAGGAGATGTTTTCTACTTACACTCGCGTTTGCTAGAACGGGCGGCCAAGTTGGATGATGCCTATGGTGCCGGATCCTTAACAGCCTTGCCGATCATTGAGACTCAAGCAGGGGACGTTTCGGCTTATATTCCAACCAACGTAATTTCCATTACTGATGGTCAAATTTTCTTAGAAACGGAACTTTTTTATAAGGGAATTCGTCCTGCAATTAACGTTGGGTTATCGGTTAGCCGTGTGGGCTCTGCTGCCCAAACCAAGGCCATGAAACAGGTTGCGGGTAAAATTAAATTGGAATTGGCACAGTACCGTGAAATGGCATCTTTTGCCCAATTTGCCTCTGATTTGGATGCCTCCACACAAAAACTATTGGCACGGGGTGCTCGGTTGACGGAACTCTTAAAGCAGCCACAGTATTCTCCGTTGAGTGTAGGAGAACAAGTTCTTTCTATCTTTACAGGGGTCCGTGGTTATTTGGATGCCATTGAGCCAAAGCATGTCAGTAAGTTTGAAAAGGAGTATTTACAGGCTCTTAAGGTTGAACATCCTAAACTCATCGCCGAAGTCAATAAAACGGGCAAGTTGACAGAAGATCAAGAAAAATTGCTGATTGAATTTATGGATACCTTTGCTAGAAATTTTATGGCTTAAGGGGGAGAGTTACCGATGCCGAGTTTAAAGGACTTACGGCTTAGGATCAAAAGCGTTAAATCAACGCAGAAGATAACCTCAGCTATGAAAATGGTCGCAGCGGCTAAATTACGCAAAGCTCAGGAAAAAGCAATGGCTGCGCGCCCCTATGCGGTGGCATTGGAAAAAATTCTTGTGAATGTGCTCAGCCAACAGCCCGATTTACCCAAACCGCCCCTCTTGTTGACAGGCAATCCTGATAATCCAGTTCATTTAATTGTTGTTGTTACCTCAGATCGCGGATTGTGTGGGGGATTTAACATTAATATTGTTCGTGACGTCAAGCAGCTGGTGCGCCGATTACAGGCTGAGAATATTCCCGTCAAGATTTTATGTATTGGGCGCAAAGGGCGCGATTTGTTGCGGCGGGATTATGGGGCCTTAATCATTGATGCGATTACAGATGTGGGCCGAAAAGGGGTCAATATTGATGAGTCCACACGCGTTTGCTTACATTTACAACAGTTGCTTGAGGAGAATGTTTGTGGCGGTATGACGGTTATTTATAGTGTGTTTAAGTCAGCTCTGACCCAAGAAGTTACACGCCAACAGCTTATCCCCTTAGTCGTCGAAGAAACAAATGACCGCGGTATTTTTGAGTTTGAACCATCTCAAGAAGAATTGATCGAACACTTATTGCCTAGAAACTTTGCGATTCAGCTTTATCAGATTTTGTTGGAAACCAATGCCAGTGAGCATGGGGCGAGAATGACCGCGATGGATAACGCAACACGCAATGCCAGAGACGTTATTCGTCGCTTAGAGTTAAATTACAATAGAACGCGCCAAGCCTATATTACAAAAGAATTGATTGAAATTATATCGGGTGCGGAAGCACTGTAACAGAGTGAGAGGAATTAGAATGTCAACACGCAAATTAAAAGCCATCGATGGGGGTAAAAATGTGGGGCGCGTCACGCAAATCATTGGTGCAGTGCTCGACATCCACTTTAAAGAAAAACTCCCTGAAATTCTCAATGCTCTTTATATTCAACGGGAAGATGGCGCGCTTTTGGTACTTGAGGTGGCGCAACACCTTGGGGAAAATGTTGTCCGGGCCATTGCCATGGACTCAACCGATGGTTTAGTTCGAGGCACAGAAGTTTTTGATACAGGCGAACCAATTAAAGTGCCGGTTGGTCCCGAAACATTGGGGCGTATCGTTAATGTTATTGGCGAGCCTGTCGATGAACGTGGCGAGCTCAAACCAACGGCTCTTTTCCCCATTCACCGCGATGCCCCAGAGTTTACTGACCAATCCACCGAAACTCAAATCTTGGTAACTGGCATTAAGGTTATTGACCTTCTCACTCCCTATCCGCGCGGCGGTAAAATTGGTTTGTTTGGGGGTGCTGGTGTGGGTAAAACTGTTTTGATCATGGAGTTGATCAACAACGTGGCTAAAGCACACGGCGGTTATTCGGTTTTTGCGGGTGTGGGAGAGCGTACCCGTGAAGGAAATGACCTATATCGCGAAATGATTGAATCGGGCGTTGTTGATCTTGAGGGAACAAAGTCAAAAGCGGCTTTGGTTTATGGTCAGATGAATGAGCCTCCGGGAGCACGCGCACGCGTGGCTCTGACAGGATTGACGATGGCCGAATACTTCCGGGATGAGGAAGGTAAAGACGTCTTGTTCTTCGTGGATAACATCTTCCGTTTCACACAAGCTGGTTCAGAAGTTTCTGCCTTATTGGGACGTATTCCTTCAGCTGTGGGGTATCAACCAACACTGGGTACAGAAATGGGTGCCCTTCAAGAACGGATTACGACCACAAAACGGGGCTCTATTACTTCTGTTCAAGCTGTTTATGTTCCGGCGGACGACTTAACTGACCCAGCTCCTGCGGCCTCGTTTGCTCACTTGGATGCCACTACTGTTTTAAGTCGCCAGATTGCTGAGCTTGGTATTTATCCTGCAGTTGACCCCCTTGATTCTACGTCACGTATTTTAGAGCCGACAGTTGTGGGGGATGAGCATTATCATGTGGCTCGCGATGTTCAACGTGTTCTGCAAACTTATAAGTCCTTGCAGGATATTATCGCGATTTTGGGTATGGATGAATTATCCGAAGAAGATAAGCTGGTCGTCGCGCGGGCCCGTAAAATTCAGCGTTTCTTATCCCAACCCTTCCATGTGGCAGAAGTCTTTACAGGCTCTCCGGGGGTATTCGTTTCTCTTCAAGACACCATTGCTGGTTTCCGCGGTATTGTGAATGGAGATTACGATCATATTCCAGAATCAGCCTTTTATATGGTTGGATCGATTGATCAAGCCATAGAAAAAGCCCGTAAAATGTCTTTAGAGGTTGCATAAATTTATTGAATGAGAGGGTTTTGTTGCTTTGAATAACCCTCTCTTCTTATTCTGTATGTCAGTTGATTTCCCATGAAAAAAAAAATTCCGCATCGATTACGCGCTTTTTCTCTGATCGAAGTATCAATCGTTTTAATTATTATTGGTCTCATTACAACGGCTGTTTTTAAAGGTCAGGATCTTATAGAATCGGCAAGAGCCCAGGCAACCTTGGAGGAACTGCAGCGACTTAAACTAGCAGTTCTCAACTACCGTGATCAATATGGACAGTGGCCTGGTAATGATACGAAAGCACCTTTGCGGTTCGGGGCAAGCGTTGCTCGAGGCGATGGACACGGTTTAATTCATGGGACTGAGTCTATGCAAGCATGGGCTCATCTTAAAGCGGCAGGACTTGTAGACAGTGGGGCTCCCCCTGCCTCTAAGCTTGGTGGATATGTTATTTTCGTTAGTAATCCCTTTTCAAGCTATCCAGGAAATTGGTTAGCGATCTCAGAAGCATCTGATCGACTGGTGGCGGCCTTAACTCCTAAACAAGCGATGTTGCTTAAATCAAAGGCAGGAGAGTCCCTTCCGGAAGAAGGCCATTTTATTGTGCAAGCGGCACCAGGGCAGTCATTAGCTGCTTGCCATAATGGACAGACGTTTAATCTGCAAAATAAATCCCAGGCTTGTGTTGTCTTAATGAAATTGCATTAAGGTCATTTTTTATAGTCCTCAGCGCTTTAAAAGGGCTCTGAATTTTTTAGATAACCCAGTATAAATTGATCCATTTTCTGTGTGCCCTTTGGTTACCTTTTCCACTCTTTAAAAAACCTTTATTAGCGTCGGCTAGGGGTGGTTTTCAAAGTCTGAGAATGTCTCTAAATACCGTCATCAATCTGTATCAATTTATACTGGGATGGCTATATGTTTTGAAGGGGGAAAGATAACCGGCTGACGAATAGGTTCTCCCGTGAATGCAAGAGTTCTTCCGCCCTGTTGGATTTTCGTGTAAACTCTGTTTTATGCACACACCTTTGTTCTCTCTTTCCAACCAATCCTCATTACTCCAGACGTTGACGCTGGTCAATTTTCGTAATTATTCGCATCGAACTTTTGAGTTTCACGATTCGATTGTTGCGTTGGTGGGGGACAACGGAGTGGGGAAGACGAATATCCTCGAAGCGATATCTTTATTTTCATCAGGCCGTGGCTTAAAATCGACAAAGTTATCCGAAATGAAAATGCTGCATGCTCTGGAAGGGTGGGTCGTATCAGCAAATTTTTCCCTAGGAGGGACACCTATTCCTTTTGGTACAGCGCTGGATTATTCTCCATCGGGAACGGAACGTCGATTAATTCGCATTAATCAGGTGCCAGTTAAGAATCAATCAACCTTAACAGAATGGCTGAATATTGTTTGGGTTACCCCTCCCATGGCGCGATTGTTTCAGGAAGGAGGCTCTATTCGACGTAAATTTATCGATCGAATGGTTATGGCCCTCAATCCATCCCACACCGAGCGACTGAATCGATATGAGCATTATCTGCGGGAGCGAAGTCAGCTTTTGCGGCAAGGAATACAGGATGATCAATGGCTGGCCAGCATCGAGCAACGTCTTTCCGAAGATGGGGTTGCCATTTCAATTGCTCGTTCCCAATTGGTAAGACAGCTGACAGAAGCTCAATCCAACGATTTTGATTCACCGTTTCCACGTTTTTTTGCCCAAATGGATGGTGAGATAGATCAGTGGTGTCGCGATAGAACAGCCTTAGACATCGAGGATAAAATTCGTCATGAATTGCGTCAGTCGCGGCATCAAGATGCCCTAACGGGCGGTGCTACCATTGGAGCTCACCGCTCAAATTTAGCAGTCACTCACCTAGGAAAGCATATGCCAAGCGTTTTATGTTCAACCGGGGAACAAAAAATGTTGTTGCATGCAATGACGCTGGCTTTTATTCGCTTACTCGATTCTTACCGTGATCGGTTGACTCTATTATTGCTAGATGATGTGATCGCTCACTTGGACTATGAGCATCGTGCCTATTTATTTCAGGAAATCCGGACCATATTGGCTCAGGGCGCTAATATACAAATATTCATGACAGGGACAAGTATGGAAGAATTTTTAGATATTCAGCCTGCCCAAATTATTCAGCTTTAGATTTATTGATCTATTAAATTGTTGTAGAAAAAATTTTTCATGGATCCATACTGTTTATTCTTGAGAAGAATATCTAAAGGTCTTTAGTTAGAGTGGTATATATAATTTGTCTCAATTGTTATATTAAATTTTATTGTGAGGCTGGTGGAAAATAATGACACAAGGGATCGAATTGTGTAATCTATCCTAACAATCATCATATTAAAAAATAGAGGGTATTTGAGTGGGAGTCGCGCAGCAATCTCTGTCGCAACATACAGATCATGGCAATTTCACCCATGAATGGTCTTCGGTTTGTCAACGGTTGCAGGCTGATTTAGGTGAGGCCACCTTTCGCAGTTGGATTTCTCCTCTCGTTATCACTAATTTTGGCGGGGGTTTGGTGCAGATTGCGGCACCCACACGCTTTATGCGGGATTGGGTGGCAAGCAATTTCCTTGAGCGTATTCGAAATTATTGGCAAGATTTGAACCCCACCATTGATACAATTGACTTAATTGTTCGACAGGCGTCGCCTACGCCTAATTTAGATGTTCCTCAAACTGCGGTTGCTGCTGTAAATGAAGAAATTGACAATGAAATTGAGGGGAGCTTTATCAGTTCTACTTTAGACCCACGGTTTACGTTTGATAACTTTGTGGTAGGAAAGCCCAATGAGCTTGCCTATGCTGCAGCCTTACGGGTTGCTGAATCGACAACAGTTCAGTTTAACCCTTTGTTTCTATATGGCGGAGTCGGTCTGGGAAAAACCCATTTGATGCATGCCATTGCATGGCATATTAAACGATGCCATCCTGAACGTCGCGTTATTTATCTGTCAGCAGAAAAATTTATGTATCAGTTTATCCGAGCGCTGCGATATAAAGATACGGTGGCTTTTAAAGAACAGTTTCGTTCCGTCGATGTTCTAATGATTGATGATGTTCAATTTATCAGCGGCAAGGACACTACTCAAGAAGAATTTTTTCATACCTTTAATGCCCTTGTGGACCGTAATCATCAGGTTATTGTTTCGGCGGATAAGTCACCGTCTGACCTGCAAGGAATGGAAGAGCGTTTAAAGTCTCGTTTAGGCTGGGGCTTGGTTGCTGATATTCATCCCACGACGTATGAGCTTCGGCTGGGGATTTTGCAGTCAAAGGCAGAAACCCTCAATATACAAGTGCCGAAAAACGTCTTAGAGTTTTTAGCTTTTAAGATTGCATCTAATGTCCGTGAATTAGAGGGGGCCTTGAACCGTATTATTGCGCATGCGACCTTAGTGGGACGCGAGATTAATTTGGAAATGACACAAGAGGTGTTGCGCGATTTGCTGAAAGCCAATGATCGTCGGGTTACCATTGAGGATATTCAAAAACGGGTGGCTGAATATTACAGTATTAAAATTTCCGATATGCAGTCCTCCAGACGATCCCAAAATGTAGCCCGTCCTCGCCAAGTAGCAATGTATTTATCAAAGGTTCTCACATCCCGCTCTTTGCCTGATATTGGCCGTAAATTTGGCGGACGTGATCATACGACCGTGCTCCATGCGGTACGTAAAGTGGAAGAATTAATGGCAAGTGATCGAGAGTTTTCAGAAGATTTATCGATTTTAAGACGAACAATGGAGGTCTGATAGTTATGAAATTTGCAGTAGAACGGGGAGAATTCCTCAAAGCATTAGCGCACGGTGGCAGTGTGGTGGAAAAGCGAACAACTGTGCCGATTTTGAGTCATGTCTTGATCCATGCTGAGGGCGGCCAACTCAATTTGACAACGACGGACATGGATTTGGCGTTGGTGGAAACAATCCCAGCGGTTGTGGAAAAACCCGGCGCCATTACAGTTTCAGCCCACATGGTGCTGGAAATTGTGCGCAAGCTTCCAGAAGGAGTGCAAATCGAGGCAACTTTAAACCCAGAAAATGATCAGATCACCTTAAAGTCTGGAAAATCACGCTTTAATATTTCTACCTTACCGGCAGAGCAATTTCCAAAATTGACTCAGAATGACCTACCGTTTAGCTTTAAGCTCACAGCAGAAAAGTTGCGCTATCTAATTGATCGGTCACGCTTTGCGATGTCTACCGAAGAAACGCGTTATTTCTTAAATGGAATTTATTTCCATGCCCATGAAGTTAATGGTCAAAAAGTTTTGCGGTCGGTGGCAACCGATGCTCATCGGTTGGCGTGCATCGAGGTTAATATTCCTGAAGGGGCCGAGTCGATCCCTGGAATTATCATTGGCCGTAAAACCATTACGGAAATTCGCAAATTAATCAATGATGAAAATGCGGAAACAGAAATTACGATTAGCTTGTCACCCCAACGGGTTGAATTTAAATTGCCTCAAGCAATTTTAAGTTCTCGTTTGGTTGATGGGACCTATCCAGATTATGAACAAGCCATCCCGGTTGGTAATGATAAACCCGTTATTGTTGATGCCAAGGACTTTGCCAAGGCTGTGGATCGAGTAGCTACCGTGACAACAGATAAATTACCAGTGATTAAAATTTCTGTGACGAAGAATAAGCTGACTCTTATAGCTGCGAGCAGCGAACTGGGGGATGCGACAGAGGAAATGGAAGTTGATTTTCCATTTGATCAGTCAATTGATATTGGCTTTAATGCTAATTATTTGGTTGATATCACCTCCCAGATCGGAGACGAGGCAGCTGAAATTTTGTTGTCTGATGGATCAGCACCGGCAATTATTAGAGGAATTAATGATAAAGAGGCATTATTTGTTCTAATGCCAATGCGTGTCTAGGAGAAAGCCTATGGCTATATCGGAGGCTATATCTGGGTGCGTTCTAACTCATCGGACATTAATCCGGATGGGGGGCATGGATAAGCTAGACTTTCTTCAAGGATTAGTCTCCAATGATATGGGAAAACTCACCCCTGAGTCTTCCCTTTATACGATACTATTATCGCCTCAAGGACGATTTCAGTTTGATTTAATCGTGCATCAGGTGGGGGACGACTGGTTTTTAGAAGTTGATGCTGATCGAGCAGCGTCCTTAATGAAACGGCTGACACTTTTCAAATTACGCTCTGACGTGACTCTGGAATTGACTCAAGACCGATCTATTCTGTCAATTTGGGGATCGATGGTTGCAAGTGTTTTGGAAATGGCTGCCGCAGCAGGGGCGACTCAAACAACCTCGCTATGGACAGCTATTATTGATCCCCGTCTGCCAGAGCTTGGCGCGCGTCTTATTATTAATAGTAGCGCGCTTGAAAAAGTTCAGCATTGCTTAGGACTGGTTTTGGTTGACCTTTCGTCTTATAAAGCGCATCGGTATACATTAGGTGTACCAGAGGGGGCAGCTGAACTTGAAGTTGATAGGGCGATCCCCTTGGAATGCGGCATGGATGAGCTGAATGCTATCGATTGGAACAAGGGTTGCTATATGGGGCAAGAGCTAACGGCGCGTACCCGGTATCGGGGGCTTGTGCGTAAGCGGATATTCACGGCCTATAGTGGCACAGCAGATTTATCTCAACCTATTCTGGGGGACGATCAAGAGGTTGGGCAGTGGATTGCCAAAGAAGGGGAAGTCGGCCTTGCAATGATCCGGGTTTCTGCTGTAAATAAAGACTTACAATGCGATGGTACTCGCGTCAAGATAACACAACCCCATTGGATGAAATTACCGGACGTTAATGACGAAACTTAAAGATCACTTAGACGCTATTCGGGATAGACTGCCCTTGTCGGTCGTCATTGCACCGCATGTGGCTCTGAAGAAGCGAGGCCGCTCGCTCACGGGGTTATGCCCTTTTCATAATGAAAAAGGTGCGTCTTTTAGTGTTGCTGATGACAAGGGATTTTATCATTGTTTTGGATGTGGAGCCCATGGCGATCATTTTTCCTTCATTGCCGAAAAGCTACACATGCCGTTTATGGACGCTGTCGAGTATCTCAGTAAGCAAGCTGGGTTGACGATGCCCAAATTCGACAAACAAGGGGAGGAAAGCTTTGGCTCGCAATCAACCGATAGTAAATCGGTGCTGTATGAGATTAATGAAATTGCTTGTCAATATTTTGAAGCACAGTTGCGGGCCCCAGAGCATCAACAAATCCGTGATTATTTAAAAAAGCGTGGGATGTCAGGCGTCATTGCTAAACAATTCCGAGTTGGCTTTGCGCCTAGTCGCGGCTTGGCAGCTGTGCTGCAACAGCGAGGTTTTAAGATGGCGGATTGCATTGCCTCGGGTTTGCTGATTGCCCCGGAAGGACCGCGCCACCCTTATGAAAGATTTCGTGACCGAGTCATGTTCCCGATTCAAGATAGTCGAGGTCGTGTGATCGCGTTTGGGGGACGGATTACGGAGACGGGGGAGCCTAAATATCTTAATTCGCCGGAAACACCCTTGTTCCATAAAGGGCGGCAACTTTATGCCCATAATCAGTCCATTTCAGCCGTTCGGTCTGGCCAAGCCTTTATCGTGGTTGAGGGGTATATGGATGTGATTGCCTTGCATCAGGCGGGCCTCAATGTAGCGGTTGCACCCTTAGGAACCGCTTTGACGGCAGAGCAAATCGCCTTAATGTGGCGTAGTTGTACCACGCCAATCCTTTGTTTTGATGGCGATAATGCCGGTCGGCGCGCAGCCTATAGAGCAGCCCAGGTCGTCTTAGAAGTTTTAAAACCAGGCTATACGGTCGAGTTTTGTTTCTTGCCAGAAGGGGAGGATCCTGATTCTTTTGTCAAAAAGCATACGGTGACAGCTCTGCGAGAAATTTTGAATTATCCTGTTGGCTTAACAGAGGCGGTGTGGCAGGTTTTTATGGAAGGCCGGACCATAAGCCGACCTGAAGATAAAGCTAAAGCGCGACAGGATTTATTACAATTGTCGTCTCGAATTCAAGATCCAGAGGTGCGACACTTTTATCAACACGATTTAAATCACAAATTACAGAAGCTATTAATGCAAAGGTCAAAAGAAACGATAAGCGAGCAAAAAAATCTTATTCATCGAGGGATGAGGCCAGGTCTGGCAAAAAAAATTCTCGATGGGCATAAAATTTTGTTGGCAACTTTAATAAATCACCCCACATTAGTATCAGAAATGGCAGAAAATCTAATGGTGCTAAGGATTGATGATGAATTTATTGATTCTTTGCGAAATTTTTTGTTAGACTTTTGCTCTGAGGATCACCATACATATAATGACAACTTATTATCGGTTGTGCGTGAAAAAGGTTTTGGGAGTTTTATTGATCAAGCAATGACACAAGATCTTTACATAAAGGCTCGATTTGCGCACACTAGTTCAGAATTAGATCAAGCACGTTCAGGATGGTTAGAAGTGTGGCATTTTCTGGAAAGAAATAGCCAGCTAAAAGACACAGCTGATCAAGTATCGCTTGAATTGAAAACTGATTTAAATCAACGTTCATGGCAGAGCTTGTTGTCCGTTAAACGGCAGCAATCTCAGTTATAATTTATTACAGCGGGGTAACACGAATGGCAAGCAAAACTACTCAACATAATGAAATTTCTGATACGCTTGATGAAATCCCTTTAATTGAATTAAGCAAATCTAACCCAGCATTGAAGCGTCTTCTCAATCGGGGAAAGACACGCGGCTATATTACGTATGATGAGTTAAACGACGCTTTGCCTCAAGACCAGCTATCATCGGATCAAATTGATGAATCTATGAGCATGATTTCTGAAATGGGAATCAGTATTGTGGATGGTGATGATTTGGAAGAAGGTGCGCTTGATTCACAATTTAAACGTAGTGATTACGAAGATTTTGACGAAGAAACCGAAGAAGAAGATACCTTGTCTGGTCGTACAGATGATCCGGTTCGGATGTATCTACGCGAAATGGGGAACGTTGAGCTTTTATCGCGTGAAGGTGAAATTGCGATCGCTAAAAGGATTGAATCCGGTAAAGAAATGTTATTGGGGGGAATGTGTGAAAGCCCGTTGACAGCCCGAACATTTGATCAATGGCGTGAAGATCTACAGGCCGGTAAAATGTTGCTGCGTGAGATTATTTCCATTGATACCAGCGGTGGCTTTGATGAAGAAGAAGGCTTAGCTGATCTTGAGGAAGAGGAAACTGATATCGACGTCAGTGGTAGTAGTGCAGAAACAGGCGAGTCCAGTGAAACCATCCCTCAAGCGCAGCCTTTGTCAGCGTTCGAACAAGCTATGTTGCCTAAAGTTATTACCCTCCTTGAAAGCTATACAGAGACGTATTCACAATTCTGGGACCACCACCAAGCATTGATTTCCAAAGGGCAAAGTGGTAACAATATTGCCGACAATGAAACCTATAAAAATCTAAAGATTTCTTTGATTGGAATTATGGACGAATTAAAACTTAACCCGAATAGCGTTGAGCGTCTTCTTGATATCCATAATCAAATGAACCGTCGGGTCGCTAACCAAGAGCGCAATCTGATGGCAGCTGCTGATGCGTGTGGGGTTAAGCGTGAAAAGTTCTTTAAGTTTTTAACCGATGTGCAGTTTGACCAAGAGTGGGCTACCGACCTTAAATCTCAAAGTGGTAAGGGGTGGGATAAGTTTATTGAAAAGCATGCTAAGGATATCGAGCATTTGGTAGCTACTGTCCAAGAAATCGAAGAAGATACCAGCTTAAGTTTTTCTGAATTCCGGCGTATTGTTACGGTTATCCAACGCGGTGAGCGTGAATCATCCCGGGCGAAAAAAGAAATGATCGAAGCAAACTTACGGTTGGTTATTTCTATTGCGAAAAAGTATACCAATCGTGGCTTGCAGTTCCTGGATCTTATTCAGGAAGGTAATATCGGTTTGATGAAGGCAGTTGATAAATTTGAATATCGTCGCGGGTATAAATTTTCAACCTATGCCACGTGGTGGATTCGCCAAGCTATTACACGCTCGATCGCTGATCAAGCACGAACCATCCGTATTCCGGTGCATATGATTGAAACTATTAACAAAATGGTACGGACGTCTCGCCAAATGATGCACGAAATTGGCCGGGAACCAACGCCCGAAGAATTGTCAGAAAAGCTGGCCATGCCTTTGGAAAAGGTTCGCAAAGTTATGAAAATTGCCAAGGAACCCATCAGCCTTGAAACACCAATTGGTGATGAGGAAGATAGCCATCTTGGCGATTTTATTGAAGATAAAAATGCTATTCTGCCGGTAGAATCCGCAGTTCAAAGCAACCTGCGCGAAACCACAACTCGTATTCTGGCAACGCTGACGCCACGTGAAGAACGCGTTCTGCGGATGCGTTTTGGTATTGGTATGAATACAGACCACACTTTAGAAGAAGTCGGTCAACAGTTTGCGGTAACGCGTGAGCGTATCCGTCAGATTGAAGCCAAAGCATTGCGTAAGCTAAAGCATCCAAGCCGATCACGCAAATTGCGCAGCTTCCTCGATACCTAAAGAAAAAATCCCGGCCTTAAAAGCCGGGTTTTTTATTGTAACTTTCCTTATTCTGCAAAAGGACCTTTAGTGGGCTTGTGAGCTTACACTTGACATCTTTCCTTTTGCTAAGGGACGTTGCGCGGGTGGTTGGCCAGCTCGATTATGAGATTGTAAGCTGGGCCCTTTATGGACGCTGCCTGATTGTGACTGCTGGGCCGCATGGCTTTTAAAAATTTCCGCCATCATTTGGTTGCGCGAATGGACGAGCTGACGAGCAGGTAATTTCAACCATTTAGCCATAAAGGCTTTTTGTTCAGCCTCAGGCCAGCTGAGGAATATTTTACAGGCTTGTTGCCAGGTATGAATCTTCTCAGCATCCACATAGGTGACCATTCCCCCATAATCGGCCGGTTGGTAACGAATGCCTGAATGCTTCCATTTTTTAGAATTGGTGATGGATGGGTCCAAGGTTGAATCTTTAAACCCACTCGCCGCACTGTGTCCCACACCAAACATTGATTTTTTACCAGGCGCTGATTGTTCTATTCCGACCAACAGAACGGATCGAATATTTTTAGCAGAGTGTTGTGGATTAAGATATCGCAGCACATACGGCGGTGTGGGCCCATTGCCAAAGGTTTGGGCATAAAGATAAACATGACCATGTTGAATCTTCTGAAGAGCTTTGTTATTTAACGCGCCCCCATTTTCACTGATCAGATACTGGTTATTGATCGCAGGATTGCCATAACCCCCTAAAGGAATATCAATGCCCAGGTGTCGATGTTGGATTCCGTGCGTCAGGGCTTTAATAGATTTTATTCCTGATAATTTATCCTCAACAATTTGTCCATCTTTTTTAATACTTGCTCCATGGGTGGCCGCCGTTCGATAGGTTATAATTGGCGTTCCGCCGCTCAAAGATTTCACAATATCCTCAGCTGTCACCCCCGTAATATCAATATTCCAGCGACGGCCCCGCATCAGATAACTCACACTTTGAGTGGCAACATCATAATTGCCGGCATTGACAGGTTGTTTTTCGGCAATAAAAACTGGTGGGTTGAACAGCATTAATAAATAGAGTCTTTTGACAAAATCTTGTTTGTCTTTTGCTTGCTGCCAGCCAGGGCTCTGAGGATTTTTTGACATTTCAGAGCCTGGAAACATGGTGGCCAGCATAACCATAAAATCAGCATCAAAACTCTGCGTTGGATCAGTTTTAGGCTGCCATGCCACACCAGGGTCAAAGTTTAAGGATGACTTTTGCACTTGCGCTTGGCATACGGTGAGGGCCATTAAAGAGCCAAAAATACTTAAAAATTTCATGAGGTTATCTTTCATCCATTCTATCCTTAAAGAAAAGAATAGAGAGAAAAGATGAAGAATGACTTAATTTTAAGGCTAAAAATAAGATAAAGAGACATTATTCCCCCTGAAAATAAGAGTCATATGCGAGAGAGGAGTAAGTTTTTGCCAAGCAATATAAGACTTGTAGATCTTCTTGTGATTTAAAATTTCTGCGCAAGGAGTCTATTCAGAGAGAGTGTGATATACTTCCTGAAATTCTAGCCTAAAGAGTTCTAGGGGGGTGCTATACGATATCAATAAGGGGGGCTTTTTGGACGATCGGAAAATAGCATAAGAAAAGTTGATTCATACAACTTATAGGAAAGAAAGGCTCAAAAGGGAAATTCCCTCTTGAGCCTTTCTCAGAGATAACTTTTCTCTTAAGCAGCTGGTGCGGCTTTTGCTGCTGCTTTGTCTTTTTCACCGTGATGAGCTGCTCTTTTTTCAGCGCGTTCTTTTTTCATTGCTGTTTTTTTATCGATGTGTCCTTTTTCCATCTCTGCTTTTTTATCGATATGAGCTTTGTGCATTTCTGCTTTTTTATCGAGATGTGCCTTATGCATTTCTGCTCTTTTTGCTGGATCTTTTTCATTTTTCATGGCTTCTTTGTGCTCTTTATCCATAGCTTTCATCGTAGCCTTATGGTCTTTATCCATGCTTTTAATTTTAGCTTTATGTTCTTTGTTCATCTTTTTGACGCCTGGATGCTCACCATGCTTCATCATTTTATGATGACCACCTTTTTCTGGTTGAGCTTCTGTATCAGCCATTGACGCAGATGTTAAAAGAGCAACGGTGCTAAGAGCTAAAAGTAACTTGTTCATAATATCCTCCTCAGGAAAAATTGAAGATCTAAACATATATATAATTAAGGCAAATAGGTTAATAACTACTTAAAATTTAGAGGTGTTTGAAAAAATAGGAGGAATTTATTGTAGGTCTTCCGAAATTATTTTTTAGTCGATGACTCTGAGCCTCTTTATTATTTAAAATTTATTTTCGTTAAAGCAACGCTATCGGCAAAAAAATTGAGTTCAAAAAACTAGATCACCATATCAGAGGACATAGAGAATGTCAAAGCTGAAGCAGTGTTTCTGCCTGTAATGAATAACTCTATAGGATATTTTAGTGAAAATTTTCTTTAACGGCTATAGTGTGGCAGGCCGCCTCAAAGAGAGGATTAGAAAAATAATAGTCTGGGACTAAGGTGCTACTCAGACTGTCATAAAATCCAGTCGACTAGCAGATTGTCCGGGAGAAAAATGGAGAAAAAAACAGGAGTGATCGCTTACAGGCATGACCTCCTGACTTTAAAGCCAGGAGTCCATAATGCAACAAATGTTAGTCAACAATTTCTTCTGGTTGCGGATTTACTGTCCCTTCAAACAATTGAATTGGTCCTTGAGGCATAACGGTAGATATTGCATGCTTATAGACCAGTTGGGAGTGTCCGTCCCGACGTAATAGCATAGAGAAACTATCAAACCAGGTTACAACACCTTGTAGCTTCACACCATTAATCAAGAAAACGGTCAGAGGGGTTTTGTTTTTGCGAACGTGATTTAGGAAAACGTCTTGGACGTTAACGGGTTTATCAGTTGCCACTTGCGAACTCCGTAATTTATTTAAATTTTATTCATAATCCACGTTACGATTATTTTTGCAAAGTTCCAAGGGGGATTTCACAATTTTGACAAAATTTTTTCTAGGTCCTCGCAGTTTTTTACAGCTTGAGGATAAAAATTAGCTTCTGGATGACCTAAGCCGACGGGGATAGGCCAACACCCAACTGCTTCAGCACATTGCCAATCAACAGGCGCATCCCCCACAAACCAAATCGCCGATGAAGCCTCCATTCCTAAAGTTTTTAAAGCAAGAAGAGCAGGGGCAGGATGAGGTTTATCTTTTGCAGCATCTCCCGCCCCGATAAGGGCACAAAAGAATTGATCCCATTTTAAATGGGTCACTTCTTTCCTGAGGGTGGCACCCCTTTTATTGCTTACCACCCCCATGGGAGTCTTATTATCAGCCAACCGTTTTAAGAGTAACAAGGCGCCCGGCAATGGAGTCAGGAGTTTTAAATGGTTTTGGTGATAAAAGTCACGGTAAACAGTAAGCGCTTCAAGCCAGCGATCACCAAAATGGTGGGGCAAGCTATCTTTAGCGGAGAGTTGAGTTTTTTGTTTAATATCTTGTTCGGACCAGCTCTCCATCCCAAAATGGGCTAAAGTCTGGTTAATTGCCCCACAAATTAAGGGCATGGTATCAACAAGAGTATTATCCCAATCAAAGAGAACGGCTGTGGGTTGTTGACGCTGCGAATAAGGCATTCAACCTCCTGTATAATCAAGATAAAGCTGCATAAGGTGGCCCGTAATGTTGCCGGTCTTACCATCCCCAATGATCGTCTGGTCAACTTTAATGACAGGCGTAATGCCAGATACGGAGCCCGACAGAAAAACTTCTTGCGCTGATTTAAGCTCGGCCACTGCAAAGGCTTTTTCTTCCACAGGAATCCCATTCTGTTGAGCCAGCTTAATAAGACGCTGACGCGTAATGCCCCCCAAAATAGAATGGGATAAGGGATGGGTTTGCAAAACACCGTCCTTGCGGACAATCCAAACATTGGTAGCACTTGCTTCAGTCACTGTGCCATCAGCTTTGTGCAAAATGGCTTCATAGCACCCTTGTTCTTCAGCCTGTTGCTTGCTGAGTATATTGGGGAGCAGGGAAATAGATTTAATATCAGGCCGGGCCCAGCGGCTATCTAAGAGAGTGATGGTGGCAACACCGTGGGCTTTGTTCGCCATAAGTTGACGTTGATTGACATGACGGGCGGTTATAATAAGGATAGGGTGAGGATCTTTTGGAAAACTGTGATAGCGAGGGGCGATGCCACGGCTAACCTGTATATAAATCATGGCATCTTGCAGTCGATTGAGACGAATGACTTCTTGACAAATATGGATTAAGGCTCCCCGAGGAAGAGGGGAGGGAATTTTTAATTCAGTTAGTGAATACTCAAGCCGATCGAGATGTTCCTGAAAATCGATAAAATTCCCTTTTACGACAGCAATGACTTCATAGATTCCATCAGCAAATTGATAGCCTCGATCCTCGATATGGGTTGAGGCTTCTTGATGAGGCACATAACGACCATTAGCATAGGCAAACCGCGACATACTTAAGCTTCATTTTAGTTGAGATATACAATCTATAATCCTAATGTACGCGGTATGCAACTGTTCTGCCGTCAGACAATAAGGTGGTAACGTATAAACGACCGATCCAAGAGGGCGAATATTGAGACCGGCTTCTATTACCAGACGTTTAAATTTTTTAATTTGCGTAGTATTAAAATCCTTAAGATTGAAAGCCAAAATGGTTCCTTGATGGCGGACTTTTTCCACATTAGGATGGTCTAGCAATCTTTGGGCCCATGCCCGCTGGGTCTCGCATAAAGTAATAATTTTTTGGGGAGTTTGCTCTTGCTCAAAAACGTCAAGACTTGCAAGCGCAGCTGCACAGGCTAAAGGGTTGGCTGTATAGGAATGACCATGGGTTAGGGCTTTGGCATAAGTTTCAGCAAGGAAGGCATTATAGATATGATCGCGGCACAGTGTGACCGCTAAGGGAAGAAAACCACCGGTAATACCCTTCGATAAGCACAAGAAATCAGGATAAACACCATCCAAATAATCACAAGCAATCATTTTTCCGGTCCGTCCGAACCCTGTCATAATTTCATCAGCTATGGTTAGGACGCCGGCTGCTTGGCAACGTTTAAAGACAGCTTCAAGAAAGGAGGGACGACACATCGCCATCCCGCTGGCTCCTTGCACTAAGGGCTCAATGATCAGGGCAGCTGTTTCAAGCGCATGCTTGTTTAAATAATCGTCAAGAGCTTTTAGGGCAGCTGTTTCCTTTTCCTCAAGGGCGTGATCCCCCATCCAAGTCGCGGGGAAGGGTAAGAATGTTACTTCCTGCAGCAAGTCGAAAAATGGATCATAATAACCCGAAGTCTTTCCCACGGCCATTGCCCCAAAGGTATCTCCATGATAGGCTCCTTCAAAGGCAACAAAATGCGACCGATTCTTGCCCTGGTTGTGCCAATATTGATACGCTATTTTTAACGCTACTTCAATGGCGGTGGAGCCATTATCGGTAAAGAAGACTTTGTTATAGGCCGGAGCAATGTCGAGGAGGGATTCGGCAAGCTTAATAGCCGGTTCATGCGTAAATCCTGCAAACATCACATGTTCCAGTTGATTGGCTTGCTTGGCAATCGCTTGTGCAATATAGGGATGGGCATGACCATGGAGGTTAACCCACCACGATGAAACCAGGTCTAAGTATTCTTTGTTGTTTTCATCAAACAGACTGGCCCCTCGGGCCTGGGTAATGACGATGGGGTCATCGGCTGTATAGTGCTGGGTGAAGGGATGCCAGATGGATTTTTTGTCTCGGATGGATAACATAGGGGGATATTAAGTTGGATTGAGGATAAGCTCTTATAACATAAGGGTGAGAGAATCGGAAGATGGGCAAGAAGCCGTGCTTGTCCGTAACTCTCGATGTCATGTAGGTTTCGGTCATTGGCTTTTCCGACGGCAATTACACCAGCAATTGGAATTGATCGGTGTCGTAAAGCTTCTAAACTGATAAGCGTATGGTTGAGCGTTCCCAACGTTGTTCGAGTGACAAGAATCACAGGAATTGACAGTTTTTGAATAAGGTCTATCATTAAGGCAGTTTGATTAAGAGGCACCATCAATCCACCGGCCCCCTCTATAATGAGCGGACGACTTTGATTAAGTTTCTCGTAGGTCGCTAGAATAAAGTCTAGCTGAATAACTTTATCTTCCATGAGAGCGGCTTGATGAGGAGACAAGGGAGCTTGAAGTTCATAACAATTGGCAATAATGTCATCTTCAGAGCAACGGGATAAGAGCTTAACCGTTTCAAGATCTCTACCCTCGGCTAAGCCCGATTGAATGGGTTTCCAATATAAAGCCTTAAGATGCTGCACTAGCCAAGCGGAAACCACCGTCTTTCCAATGTTAGTGTCTGTTCCGGTTATGAAATACTGCATTAAAGTTTGCTTTTTATTTTTTCGATGGCTAAAACGTACATGACAGTGTGGGAAAAATCAAGGTTACCACCATGGAGTCCACGTAGAACTTGAGGATTTTCCTTTAGTAACGGATGCTCTTTTATCAGAGGATAAAGGAGGTCTGTTCCAGCTCAGTAAATTGCCCAGCATAGATACATTCTCGCCAAAAGTATTATCTATCCGTAAAAAATGTTCTTGAACATTTTGCGGGGCAGTCGTTGGTAATCCTTTTAAGAAGGCAAAATGTAAGAGATAATCTTGGACAAATTGAGTAAATTTTTTTTCGGTGTCCGATTCTCGCACGCCAAACCATTTAAGTCCCTTTGTTAAGGTTGATCGATTGTGCTCATAACGGTGTTTAATATACTTACAACTTTCATTAAAGAAATTTAGTAAAGTCGGCTCCAGTATTGTTTGAATAGATTGGACTAAAATAGAAGCGTGAGCATCTACTGAAGATAGAGTTTCGTATTGGTTGAGATGGGTTTTAAGGTTCACTATAAAAATATTTGATTTTTTCTCCCAAATTTCTTTCGTATCTTCTGTTTTAGGTTGGCAAAAGAGGTAAATTAGGTCTGAGAGAACTGAGGAATAGTAGCTATAAATTAGGTCTCTAAGAGGATAATCCTCTGGACTGTTGGGTACAGATTCCGTGATCGCTTCAATGCTGTTTTTGTGTCGTTTGGTCAGAGTCTGTATATTGATTAAATTGGCATAACTATCATTATTCTGATCGCGCAAGGCAGCGTGTAAATCGCGGTCTAGAGTCTCAAGGTGTAAATTAATTAAGGTATCAATTGTTTTAAGGTGTTCTGCAGATAGGAGGTGACGCTCATCAAGTCGGCTTTTACCAGTTCCTTTTTGTACCACAATAAAAGAAATAAGATCCTTCTGCTTAAAGTTAGGATTCTTTTGTTCTATGGAAGACTCCTTTTGATTGATAACCTGCAGTGAAACGCTACAAGTATCGTCTTCTTCTGGCTGCCTTAAGGGAGAGGGGCAAGGAGATGCCCTAAAATCTTCCCGAGTGGTCGCGGCAAAGTCCTTTATCAATTGATCGAGCGTTTGTGGTTTCTGATAGGGTTCTGTGCTATAAGAAAGATTACTTAAGGTTATTATTCCAAGAGATAACTGTAATAATGTTTTAATCATACCAGTCTCATCGTTATTTTTATATCTTATAATAACAAGATTAAGTAAAAAAATTGCTAAGTGAAAGTTTTTTTTTGAGGAGAAATGAGAATCAGATGTTAAAAAGCGTTAGCAATTTTAATTATGGTTGGAGCGGCCCATCTGTTAGGGGAAAAGGGTCTATTAAATTTACTTAAAGCAGAGAGCCTTAACTTTATCCCCTTAACGGATGTAAAAGTATAGGGGAAAATCTAAAATTCCTAGGTTTTAACCGACAATGGATATAAATTAAAAAATAAAGGGTGGAATGTTGAATGGACGGTATAGTTTTAAAATGGGCTAGCTACCTTAGGACGGTGAAGCGATATTCTCCTCATACTATGACTGCATATAATCAAGATTTGCGTCAATTCTTTACCTTTTTACAGAAGTATAAAGGAGGGGCTGTTACGTTACACATGCTCAAAGAATTAACTCTTAAAGAGTTAAGGTCTTGGTTGTCTGATCGCCTCGCTATGGGCTTTTCACCTCGCTCGACTGCAAGAGCGCTCTCCACATGTCGCAGTTTTTTTAAATTTTTATCGCGGGCGTATCAGTATGATTTTTCTGTCATTTCTTTGCTGGAATCACCTCGTATCAAGCAAACTTTACCCCGCCCTTTGTCCGTCGCGCAAGCAAAGTCATTGTTATCAGAAATTGATGGATATGCCAGTGAACCATGGGTCGGTTTAAGAGACTGTGCTCTATTCACTCTCCTCTATGCAACAGGAATGCGTATTAGCGAAGCTCTAAGCCTTAAAGGGGAGGAGGCCGCAGCGCAGGATCATATTGCCGTTTGTGGAAAGGGCGGAAAAACCAGAATAGTTCCGTTAATCCCTGTGGTCCATGAAGCAATTTCTGCGTATGTCCAAGCCTGCCCCTATCCGATCACGGCATCGACATTTTTATTCTTAGGCGTGAAGGGAAAGGTTTTAAGTGCAACCGTTGCTCAGTTAGCTTTACGCCGTTACCGGCAAAGTGTTGGATTGCCTGCTTCTGTAACACCCCATGCTTTACGGCATACGTGTGCGACTCATTTAATGCAAGAAAGTTCTGATTTACGGGGCATTCAAGAATTACTAGGCCATGCAAGTCTTTCCTCAACGCAAATCTATACCCATATTGATCAGCGTCAACTTCTTCAAACCTTTACAAAGGCGCATCCCCGGAGCCGCTCAGACTAAAGCTTATCCCCTTTTGTCACTACTATTGATATCAGTTTGAAGATCAAGGGCTCGTTGATGACTCGGAGATCCTTTAGGGAGCGTCTTAATTGCCAGAGCAACTTTTGACTTGGCTAGATCAATATCTCCCTTTGTAAAGCCTTCTTCTGCTATGGCAAGGGAGGCTTCGCCCATATTATTACTCTTACCCTCGGCAATGGCTAAAAGACGCCATGCAAAAGAGTTATCCGGGTCTTTTTGCGTGATGGGCTTCAATAACGCCTTAGCGCGAGCTTCTTTATTCGGTTGATTAGATTCTAGAATGGCATGAGCGAGCATGACTTTTAGATACTTTGCTTTAGGGCGTTTTTTAGAGGCTTTTTCAAGCATGTCGATGGCCTCATTAATTTTGCCCGTATCAAATAAAATTTGCCCTTTCATTTCATAATACCAGCCGCTATCTGTGGCACGGATGAGAGAATCAAGCTCCGCCATGGCTTCTTGGTAGCGTCCTAACCGATAAAGAGCAATGGCCTTAGCATATTGTTGTCCTTCGGGCGATAATTTCTTGTGTGATAATTGCTTTAATAAGGTTTCAGGGGGATCAAAGAATCCAAGAACTTTACCTCGCAAACGTTGAAAGTTGGCTTCGATAACTGCTGATGGGCCTGAATTGGGTGCTATTGACGCATGATCTTGAACAGCTTGAATACGCTCACCGGTCATAGGGTGTGATAGGGCATAAGGGCTGACTTGTTGGGCATATAAAGCGGTTTTACTATCAATAATCTTGAAGAAGTCGCGCATACCACTGACTCCCCATCCCAAGGTATCCAGATATTTCATGGCGGCCTGATCAGCTGACGATTCTTGAGTGCGACTGTACTTTAACATGCTGCGCTCAAAAGCATGGCCGCTGCCATAAAGACCAGCCGCCAATAAAGATGGGTTGCCCGTAGCAAGCGCCAACGCGCCCCCTAAAATTAAGGCAGTCCCCGCTGGAATCATAGCTTCGGTCATGGCTTGATCCATACGGGAAACGTGGCCACCTGCAATGTGACCTACTTCGTGGGCAAGTACCCCTAAGAGTTGAGATGCATTTTCACACCGAGCAATTAATCCTGTGTGAATCATGATAATGCCTCCAACCGTAGCGGCAGCGTTAATTTCAGAATTCACAATCAGATAAACTTTGGGAATATGCCCTTTCAGATCGGCCACTTTAAAGATCTGACTGATCCAGTCAGTCAATAATTCTTCTACTTCGTCATCCACAATAACAGAGTTTTGTTTAAACTCAATAATAGCATTTGCCGCTAGCGGAAAAAGCAAACTTAAGGTAAGAAAAATTCGGGCGATCATTGTACTACTCGATAAGTCGATCAACTTTGATAAATTAATCATGACATACATATATAGCTGATTCCATATAAATTGATTCATTTTCTAGGCTGATTTACGGCGATCTTTCTTCGCTTTAAAAAGTCTTAATTAGAGCCAACTAATCGCGGTTTTTAAAGCTTGAAATCTCATCCGGAACTGCGCCATAAAATGTAACCAATTTATATGGAATTAGCTATGGATATTACATAAACCCTCGTCAATAATCCGTTGGCAAAGGAACATAGAAGATCTCAAATATAAAAATATTAATTAAATACAAATAAAATTTAATAAAACAGACGTCATTAAAAATAAGGTTAAAAATAATAAATGAAAAAGTTCATTAGATTATTTTGCAGTAATAGCAAAAAAACCTAAAAAACAGCAATTTGGGGGTTGAAAAAGTCTTAAGAAAGTATTAAAACCTGCTACAGATTGTTGTTCTTTCGACCCAAGCCCTCGCGATTTTAGGATTTCGAGGGCTTTCTTATGGAGTAAATTTATGGCTGTTTTTCGTAAAATTGTGTCGTCTTTGGTGGTGGTTTCTTATGTTAAGATGCAGATCCTCACGTCCTTTGCGATGGAACAGCCGCCCCACTTCAAAATTCAAGTTGAACGGCGCCTCGATGTCCAGGATCAGTTGGACGGGCTTATTCTAAACCTGAGTCAGAAAAAGCAAGATGAAGACGCCTATGAGGTGGTTCAAACGGACTTTTTAAAGCTTATTGGGCGAGATTTTTCCACCCTGCCTCTGGGAGACAATAAAGGAATGGACTGTCTTGAGGAGAAAAAACAAGAATTTTCAGAGAATGTTCTGCTCTGTCCGGAGGAGCTAGAGGCCGTTGAATGGCAGACTTCTAAGCTTGGAAAAATTGTTGTTGGCTATGATGGTCAAGTTACTTTAAAAAAACGGAGGTTATGGGAACCTTAGAGGTTCAAACACCGGGAATGGTCCTGTTACAAAACTGTACTATTTATAATCTCCTGTTAGAGAGTTATAGTTCTCTGTTAAGTGGTGGTAATATATTCATTATCATGAAGGCTTCTCATCATACCGAAGGGGGCATCCTTGTGCGCGGCCCTAAACGGGATACCATTGGGTCCTTATTATTGGTAAGTGGTCATTTGTATAATGCTGGCTTTCTGTGCTTGGGAGAAGAAAATCACTGGGATCTGGGGGGCAATGCCTTTGTTAATTATGGTCGGCTGCATATTCAATCGAAAGCGTCATTGCAGATCAAGCGCAGTCTGGCCGTCCTCAACCTCAATAAAATCAGTGGCCATCATTTAAAGCTTGCGACAAAATATACTCCGTGGGTTCCGATGACTCGGCAACAACCGGAGGTTTTGCAAGCAGACGTCGACACCCTTTTGACATTTTATGCAACAGCTGTCAGCTTGGCGACCACCTTAGGGGAGGCAGGGCTGGTCGAAGAAAGTGCGCTGGCGGCATTAAAAGCTGTTTATCCTGTGCTGGGAGGAATAATCAATGCCGGACATCTTTCTGTAAAAAAAGGGGAATTTTATGGCACCGACATTATTAATCATCCAAAGGCCGTCTTTAAAATTGCAGAAGCCTCGAAATTTGTTATCAGTAAGTTTAAAAACGCTGGAACTGCCATTATTGGTAAATCGACCACCGATACAAATCATTACATTCCCTATTTAGTAAATTCCAGTAGGTTTACTTGTCACAGTGATCTGGCGCTCGATCGTCTCAAAACCACCTCATCAAGCCAGATCCACTTATATAATGGTCAGCTCTTAGAGATCCGCTCTCCTTTTAAGCTTTATGGAACTTTGCGGGCCTTTGATGGTTTAGCCTTAAAAGGGATGGGTGAGAATGTCGGCCAGCTGGCTCTTGTCCGTAAGCAAATGGATGAAAAAGACGCCCTTAAATTGATAATTGAGGATAAGCTCATTAATCAAGGAACCCTGTTAAGCCAGACCCCGCTGACGATCACCGGCAAAGGCAAGCTAGAAAATCACAAAACTGTCGAATCTCCAACCTTAAAGGTTGAGGTCAACTCGGTTCAAAATGACGGATTGATGAATGGTGATACGGTCGAGATTCGTAACGCGCTTTTAGATAACGTCAACGGTGATATTCATGCGGCCGAAAAAGCCACAATTGTGACAACACAGGTCAAGAATAATCACGGAAAGATCCATGCCGCCGAGGATACGTTTGTACAAACGGCTGACCTTGACAATGAAGGGGGAAGTATCAGCGGTCTTAAGGTAACGACTCTTTATAGCATGTCTCCTCAATTTACCAATAAAGGGGGAGAGATTGGCGCTAAAGGCACCACCCACCTGGTCTTCAAGCACGCGTCCCCTGTGGAAGAGCTAGGAATTGTGAAAGGCAAGTATGTTTATCTGCATGGTCAATCGCCTGCGCAGAGTTTAGGTATTCAGAATGGCATTGTTGCGGCCGAGGACGCTGCCTTTGTGAAGGGAAAGCAGTTTCAAGGAACAAATCTGGATGTCCAAACCCCGAACCTATACTTACAGCTTTCATCCTGGGCCTTAAATGATCAAACCCATTGCGAGCGAACTGTTTGGTCCTGTGATCCACAACAAGATGTGGACTTTATCCACCCTTATCGCACCAGTGGCAAATTTGAGATTTGGTGGAAAAATTTTAGAAATTACCAGGAGGTTGTTCAAGAATGGACAAGGTTGTATAGAAATGCAAGTCAACCTTTACCCGAAACGATGCGTACAATTCGTCTGAAAGCAACTATCGAGGCCGATAAAGGGATGAATGTGTATGCACCCAGCGCTACCCTAGAAGTGCCAGACAGCCAACAAGATAAAGCAACGGAATTGATCTTTAAAGAGGGTAACTTTTATGCCCTAATTGGAAAGTTGGATATTGAGCGAGCAGTCATCAGTGCCCTCAATTTTACCAGCGGTGCTCCCCACGGGAATATCATTGGGCGGTTGATCGAGGATCCGAGCCGCATTGGCTTAGCGACCTTTTATAGTAACCGTCACACGGGACCTAATTGTTCTAATATAGGGTCTTATAATGCGGCCAAAAGTTGTGAGCTATTCGGCAAAACGGTTCCTAATTTTTATGATGGTCGCCATCTGCAAATTTTGCCAGTTTATATTAATAATGGCACCTCTTTGATCATTAAGCAGCTTACTGACTTAGTTGGCCATATGATTCTAGAGGCAAATCTCACTACGCATGATTTAACAGTCGATTCTTTGACGCTCTCAAAAGGAACCGCCTGCTCTTTAGATATTGCTCACAATCTCTTGTTTAAAAGAGGCGGGGGGCTGCAACTCGACCGGGTAGAGAGTAAGGCGCAGCATCATTATTATAGTATCCAGTCCGGTTATTCTTATCTTTCCTGGTGGGTCAGAACCTATACTCATTGCCATAGTGATGCCGCCAGTTTAGAGGTACAAGGAAAAATCGATGCGGATAGGCCAACACCACTAACGCTGATCGGATCAACATGGTATGCCCAAGAAGTAACGCCCGCTATTCAGCACAAAGATTCTACCCTCACCTGTAGTTATTTTCAAAAATTTTATGACCGCGAAGAGTGCGACAGAGAAGGGTATTTGACGGCCCAGTATAGTGGAAGAATTCGACAAAGCGGCATGACCATTGCCCATAACTACCATTTCCCTAATCCCATAGAGAATACCCGCTACGCTGCCCCCAACAGTCCTCACAGCTATGCCGTTGGATTCTTGGTAAAGACAAAAAACTTCGAAGGGGCACAGTCTGTCTTCCCAAGCTATAAAAGCGCCTCGAAGGGAATTATTGCCTCGACCTCTGGTGCCTCATCCGATCAAATCATGGATGCCTCCCTCTCCACGCCCTTAATGGTGGTGACCATAGGCGGTGGGAAGCTCGCTCTCGGCAGTCCCAATCCCTATTACATTGCTCCCAAGAATCCGATCCAGGATCTCATGGCCAAGGGCTTCAACCTGCAAACCACCTATATTGCCCCCAATCTTAAGGAGTTGATTGGTCAGGCTCACACCAAGCAAATCCTCTTTAAAATGCATGAACGGTTCTGGTTTGAGCAAGAAAAAGCCGAGGCATTCTACCGTGACATTTATGATCATGTGCATATTATGGATGCAATGGGCGTGAAGAAGCTTAATGGCCCGGCGATTTTCTCTATCAGTCCTGGCTTCTTGGTCGATCGGGTGCGCAAGTCTTGCCAAGAAACGTTGATGCGCGGTTATATTGAGGATCATCAGGCCATTGATGAGGCGTGCGTGCAACAATTGCACCGCAATGCGAGCGAGTATTTTTCTCACGTAACAGTAGATCCAGCAGAGGTTCACCATGCTCTGGTAACCCTCGCTTCTTCTGGCAAAATAAAATGGCCCGAGAAACCGATTCTGTTTTATACCTCCCTGCCCAATGATCAAAAGGTGGAGGAACTGTCTCCCACCATCGTCTATCCACTGCAAATGATGCAAGAGGCCAGGGCGGAACGCGGCGGCTTGAGCCGCATTAAGACGCTGGCGATTTTTCCGGAATCGATGACACCCCAGCAAATGATCGAGGCAACAGATAACCCGGCTCTGCAACTGACCTTACGGAACCATTTTGAAAATAATCCTCAGACCCTAAGACAATTGGAACAGCAAGCTCATCAACATCAACAACGCATGCTGGCTTATAATCCCGAGGGGACACCGACCACCAATGACTTATCCCTGCTGTCGACAGGAAGTCAAGCCCTGTACTCCTCTGGCGCCTCATCCTCCGGTGATCCCTTAGAGAGAGGCTCGGTCAGCGTCTACGGTACTGTGCGCTCCGACCAAATTGGTATCCTCACCGAAGGCCCCATCCATATCCAAGCGGATATCAAGGCAGAAAATGCCTTTCTGGCTTCTCTCTATGACAATGTCATCCTCGAATCAAGGAAAGAGCGCCTGTACCGGGATGCCGAAAACTTTATTGAGCATATCCCTGTTCCCGCCCGCATTGCGGTTCAGAATATTCTCAAGATTTACAGCGGTCAGAGCGTCATTATGATCGGGGCTCAAACCGATTCTGGGGTGATGACCCACATTAAGGCGTTAGCGGATATTATTGATGTGCCGGTTGAGCTTTTGACGCAAAGTATTGAGCGTTATTACGGTCGCAAGAAAAATGGAATGGTTCAAACGAATACCTCAACGGTGGTAGCCTCCCGCCATACCTCACGCGGTCATATTACCACAGAATCTGGTAACAACACGATCCTACAAGCCTCGCAACTAGAGGCGCGGCAAGTGGATATCGTGGGCGGTAATAATGTTGAGTTCCGGGATGCCCACAACACCCGAACCGTTCAAGGCAAGCTGACCGGTAAAGGCTCTTGGGGCAAGAAAAAGAAACACCAATTTGTCGCACAAACTCAACGGTCGGTGGGGGTCAAGATCAAGGCGGATGTACTGAATGTCACGGCGGTCACGGGCAATATCACCATCACCAACCCCACCTTTGAGGCCATTGAGACCAATCTGAAAGCGATTAAAGGCTTGGTGTCAATTCTGTTGGGCGTTAACACCTATCTCATGCAGGCCACCAAAAGCAGCAACAGCGTGGCGTGGAACCGCATGGGCCAACGCACGGAAGAGCATACCACCTATGCCCAACCCACCTTCACCGGCAAGGTCACCATAGAATCGCGCGACACCCTGGTTCAATTGGTTCAGGGTCAAGCCAATACCTTCTTTGACTATATTGAACAGCACGGTGGGGCCTTAGAGAAGAAATTCTTAAGTGAATTCCATAAGAGCGAGTACAAAAAGGTCCAGGGTCCTGGCCAAGCGTTGATGGCGGTGATTGCGGTTGCCATGGCTATGATCACCGGTGGGGCCGGTGCTGCTTTGGCCCAGGCCGCAAGCTTAGCCGGCAATGCCACAGCCACCGCCATGTTTGGAGCAGCCGTCACGTCGGTGGCCACCCAATTCACGGTGGGGAGCCTGCAGAACGGCGGTAATCCGCTCAAAGGGGCGAAAACTCTTCTCAATAAAGACTATCTGCGGGGCTTAGCCGTTTCTGTTGTGAGTGCTGGGGTGACCGCCAAAATCGGTGGCCACTATGATATTAAGAGACCGGATGCCACGATGATCCAAAAGCTGACCAATGTAGACTTATTGACCGCGCAGCTTAAATTTAATCTCCTCGACCAAGCGGTGAACACAACAGTGCGCACCACGTTAGGCAAAGAAAGCTTTAAGGGAGCAGGGGGCAATTTAGTTAAATCAGTCGCTGTTGATACCGTCGCTGCCTTTGCCGCCAACAAGATTGGTGAAAGCTATGCGTCCGGCAGCTTAAGCTCGGCTGAACAGAAAGCCTTGCATTTTGGCGTTGGCTTCAGCATGGGCTTAGGCCTTGAAGGAACGGTTGAAGCGGGGTTGACCGCGGGGACCGCTGCCGTCCTGGGCGAGGTGATGGCTGAAAAGATCACCGGTGATCCAAAAACTTTGAGACAGCAAGCCTGTGAGGATGTGCATCAAGACGGCAAACCGTTGACTGAGGAAAACATCAATAAGGCCGCGCAGGCACGACGTCAGGAGGCCGCAAAATGGGCGAAGCTGGGTACAGCGGTGACAGCTCTGGCGACTCGCACGGATGTGAATCTGGCTGTAAGGGCGGCGAGCAATGCGGTTGAGAATAATTTTCTCGCGACCAGCCTCTTATATCAAAATTCTGATAACGTCTTTGCGGAGGTATTTGAGCGGAATCTTGAGGAAGAGGAAAAGAGTAAGGGTGAAGAGGCCGAAGAGCGGGGTCGCAGCCGTGAGCGGGAACCTCGCTCTCATCAGAGTAAAAGCCAAAGCCCGCCGCGCTGTAAGGATGCGAGCTTTGAGAAATTTAATCAGATGATGTCGTACGCACACGATACTCTCTATGACGGCCAAAAGCGTTTCAGGAACGGTGAGCGGACGATGGAAACCTTCTTTAAAGCGCATGGTGCGGCTTGGCTTGATACCTTTGGTTATGCTGTCAAAGGAGCAGATTTTATCAGTGGTGGTGCGGTGACTCAGTTGGGCAAAGCGATGGAGGAGGGTTCTAAAGGAGCCAACACAAGCATCCGTCGTACGGTACGCGACTTGACAGGAAACCAGAAGTGGGGTCAAGAGGCCGGTGATTATGCAACCTTCTTGGGTTCCTTCCTTATTCCGGGTCCCGGAACAGTGGCTAAAGCGGCTCAAGTGGTTAATGTGGGTAAAATAACCGGCGCCACGGCAAATTTAGTCAGGCGTATCCGGATGGCGGAAGCGCTGGATTTAGCCGGTATTAGTCAGGCGCCCACCTCCAAGTTTATTTATCAACAGTATGGTAAAGGTCACCAGGTCAAGAAAACCTTAACTCGGATAGCCAATGAGAACCGAGCGCCTTTCACGGCTCAGCGATCGGCTAATGCGAATCGTTTCTATGACGAGATGCGAGCCGTGGCCAATGGGGGAACCACGAGTCGTCCTACCCCTTCCTCGGGCAGTTCCTCTGCCCTCCAAATGTCGAGCTCTAAAGGAAACAATGGTTCTTCCTCAATGAGCCGTGGCTCAAGTGCTAGCTCTAGTAGCCACGGGTCTTCGTCAAGTGCAAGGCAAGGATCAAGCGGAGGGAGCAGCCAATCAGTCCTTTGGCCGTAATATCCTCACCGGTGAACTCGAGCCAAAGGGCAAGGGGAAAATGTCGGCTGATCAGCCGATTGAACGAACAACTTCAAGGCCTAAAACTGATACTCAAGGGGTTCCTTTCCAACTTGTCAAACATTCTGATTTACAGCTTAAATTTGTTAAAGATATTGGAGAAAAACATTTTTATAAACATTCACCTTCTATCCAGACCGCCTTGGGAAAGAACTCTTATACCTATAAAGAATATATTGCTGATGCTAATTATGTAATTAATAATGGAGTTTATGCGAAAGAATTGAATGGATTTGTAAAAATTATTGGTGGAAAAGGGAATGCAAAAGTAGCCTTTGTAGGGATTAGCTCTCAAGAAAATATAATTACAACTTTTCATATTAAATCAGTGAGTGAAGTTGCAAGGAAAGCACCAAGTTTAGGATGGCAGAAAAAATGAAGATTTTAAATTTAGAATGGTTATCAATAGAGGCTAGAGAAGCTATTTTAGATGTCTCTACTAATACATATGTCTTTAAAGTATTTTGCCATCCTTGCCTATATGAAATAGGAGAAGAGTTTAATGAACTCTTATACTGCGAAGGTAGTGGCGAGATTTATACAGTGGCACCAGAGGAAACAGAAACTATAGAAATGAATAAAAATGATGAGGGATGTAAGATTGTGGCGACAGTTCAAGATCCTTTAAAAGGCATAGTTCAACTAGACTCTGTTCAAATGCAATTACCTTTTTCGCTGGATAAAGATATAAAAGTGGGGGATAAAGTTATATTTTATCCTTCTAGAATTTATTTATAAAAAAAGAGAAGGTAGTTGACTGTAATTAAGGATAACAGTGGTCAACCTACTCAATGGATAAGGGTTGAATTAACTAAAACAGGTAAACCAGATATCATGGTCATCCTATAGAGCCTGAAAGATTAAAATTGTTTTTGGGAAAAATTCCTCAGTAATTTAAGATAGAAACATGAATAAAATAATTAATCTAGAAAACCTTGAGCTGCAAGAATTAGAATATACTGAAGGCTGGCAAATATTGTGGAATAAACTGTATAATTATTCTACTCCTCAGATTAAAGAAGATATATTAATAAGTAATTTCTTTAAAGATGATTCTAGGTTGGCCAGTATATGGTTATTATATGACGATGACCTTATATATATGGTCCACGATAAACGTCAGATTGCATTTGATCTTGGTTGGGGGCCCGGAAATAACCCAGAGGGAGCTTTTCATATAATTATGGTCAGAATGGATGACCAGTATTGGGAACATCCGCTTGTAGAGTTTTCTTCTCGCAATAAAGATGAAATTGTCGCTAAGCTTAATGAATTAATGCTTGCTGTTTCAAACGGAGAGATTAGCTAAACGAACCATAGTAAGGCTAACCTCCTTTCACGTCTCAGCGATCGGCTAATGCAAATCGGATTCATGAACAAATGCGAGCCGTGGCGAATGGGGGAACGGTGTCGACCTCGACCTCAAGCCTTTCCACGGCACCGCGGATGTCGAGCGGGAGCAGCGGTGGCCCTTCTTCAAGAAGTGGGGGGGCAAGCTCGTCCTCATCCTCCAGCTCTACGGGTCAGGGGTCTTCGTCAAGTGCAAGGCAAGGATCAACTGGGGGAGCCAGCAGACCAGACACCTCGCTGGGTCGTAATTTACTGACAGGAGAAGTAGAGCCAAAAGGGAAGGGCGTGATAAGGGATAGTCGTCATGTTGTTGAGGTTGCTCCGCAGCCTAAGACAAATTTTTCAATTATGACCAGTTCCTCTTTAGACGTTTCAAAACAGAGTGCTAAAAATGTGGTAGCTGCTGAATCCAGTCGAGGACGTGCTCCAGAATTTCCCGGGGGGACTGTAACTGAATCAAAATTTTTAAATCATGCAGAGCAATGTCTCGGTAGTGGATATTTGAGCTTGCCTAACGGACGTTCCATCTCTCAGGATGGTTTAAGGCAATTAAGATATGGTAGGCATGAAGTTACAAGTGCTAGCCACCATGGTCATTTTGAAGCATATAATAGACCAGGCGGTAATATTATTGAAAATACAGTGGTTGAAATTTTACCGGATTAAAGAAAATGGATTTTAAGATAATTAAACGTGTTTTTTTAAAGGATGCTACTGAAGCAATTAAAACTAAACACATGGTGTACGATAAAGTGATGGATAAACCACCCCAATTACAAATTGTACAGTATCCAGGAGATAAAGGTGTGTATCTGTTCTATTGTGATAAAGAGGGACATGAAATTACAGATACATTTCATGAAAACATTCAAGATGCTATGTCTCAAGCGGAGTGGGAATTTAATATTAAAGAAAACGATTGGGAAGATGGATAGGAGTCAATCTATGATTACTATAAATTCGAATCAATTGATGAAAAAATTATTATTTAAAGCGGACTGGACTACTATGAAGTTTTGTTTAAGTAATAGTTTTTTCTCTCTTCTGGAAAAAGGATTTATTTATAAGGATGGGTGTTTGCTCCTATTAGAAAATTTTCACAAAGCTAAAGTTCTTAATGGTGACTTTGTAGATAGGACAGGTTATGAATGTTTTGTAAATAAAATCCATGTCGAGGATTATATACCTATTTCAAATACTATTCCAATAGAGCAGATTTATTTATGTGGTCTCTTTTTTCTATCAAAAACTGTAGAAAAAATAAATTTATTATCATTTAAGGGGCTATACAGATTCATCTTGTCCATTGATCAAGATGAGGAAGATTCTACACTAAATAGTTATGTTTTTAGATTTCATACTTTGCGACAAGGAGAAGAATATCTAGAAGAGAATTTAGATCTTTATGAAAGTTCAATTTTAGTAATGGATATAGATACAAATCAATTAAATAAGAACTTTTCAAGTAAGGATTTGCTGAGATCTATAGAAGATTTGCATTTATGAATTGCTGCTAAAAGTAAAAGTTTCACGAGATACGATGATGAATTCTAATGGTACTCCAATTAAGACAAGAGAATATGTATATAATTCCAAAGATGGTAAAAAAGTTACTATTCAAGAACATTCCTTAGGACATGATTTTGGCCCGAACTGAGGAAGCCAAGGCACGCATTTTAATGTTCGCTCAGGCGAAAATTCTTTAACATCCGGCGTAGAGGCTCACTACTATTTTAAAAATAAGGGTAATTAATATGCAACAAGACATAAAAGGATGGTACGAACTTCTAGATAAGCCTTTAGCCTATACAAGCTATTATATTAATCCAAGTAAAACCTTGTCGATTAATATAGAATCTATTCAAGTTGAATGGAGGAAAAAAAATAATAGTTGAGGGAATATTAAATGATTTTCCGGGTACTCCGCCTGAACGATGGAAAATTCAGGGATATGACGGCGTGCGTATGGAATTGGTCTGGGATTTCTTCAATGAATTCAGTATTAAAGATGATTTGGAGCGTAGTAAAGTCCATGGTCCTATTGTCAAGCATATTCAAGCCCGCTACCCAAATAAGGTTGACATCCAAATGGAAAAGCTTGATGACGGCCATATTCAAGCGATAGCAGAGGCGGATAATTTTAGGTTAAGAGTGACCTGTGGAGATATGAGAGTTAATAGTATTAAAGGATATATCAAAGATCGCGAAGCGGCATTTTTTGGGGTTCGGGTATAGCTAAAATTTTTCTATCCTGTGATTAAAGGGCAATTTCCTTTTTTTATATGTAAAATAGAGGGAGAGCCTCTGATGAGTAGAACAGTTTAAAATAGTCAGAGTATAAGAAGAAGGAGTAAAGATATTAAAATTACTAGAGATGAATTTTTTGAATTTATTAAGAAGGATATAGAGACACCAGAGTCGATGTCACGGTCCACTAAACATTACCTGGACTATTTTGATAAAGTAAAGATGACAGGAAGAAAAATTAATTGGAATTGGGCTGCCTTGCTGCCAGCAGTATTTTTCTATCGTCGAATGTTTGCTATTGGAATTTCAGTATTAGGGGTAGGACGGTTGCTGGATAAACTGTTATCACTTTTATTTGAAAGAGTGCCTCTCGCCGGATGGGAAGATACTGTCGATCTTACCGTTACAATTTTATTTATCGTATTGTGCATGGGGTATACTGACTATATGTACTTACAACACGCCAATCATAAAGTCTTGAAAGGTAAATTAAGAGGAGGGGTCAGTCCTATAGCGCTCGGTATATGGGTTTTCCTCCTTATTGCGGGGGTGTGTTTGCTCGCCTTAAAGTTACCACCCCTTTAACTTTTTTATTGCGAAACCAGCAACCGTATAAGGTAAACTTAAATTGATCATCTCACTGGAATTTTAGATCAGTGATCTTTTTAAGTTTTCAAGTTATTGAAAAAAGATTATATTATAACTACCAAATCATAATATTTTTTTATTATGATAATTTTATTTCCCTAAATTTAATTTAATAAAAATATATAGGTCAATATTGTGAATAAATTATCGTTCTCCTTCATTAAAGTTTCTAAATTCTCCTCGTATATTCTTTTTACTAGTTTTTTAACCATGGTTGGGCAAATTGATGCTCAAGAAGAGTCAGAAAGAAAACTCCCTTCCTTTCAGGAATTTTTAAAGTCTGCCGGATTGGAGAGCCTTCCTCTTAATCCTCCAACTGGAGCTAGTGTTGGGAATTTAAATTCTCCTCCTTCCTTTGAAGGAAAACCAACAAAAAGAAGTTTGCCGTTTCCAGAATCTTATTCGGAAACAGAAACACTCTTACCACCCCCTCCTAAAAGGCCACGCCTCGACGAAATGCAAATTTTTAGAAGGGAAATTGAGCCTCTGAGAGAGAGTATACCGGGGACAAGCAATCAATTAATGCCGAGAGCGGTAGACAGCCATATGGTGACAGAGCCATCAGTTGATTCTAATAATTTTTACTATTTTGCTCGCAGTAACGATATCCACCAACGTGGTAAAGCAGCTGCTTATTTAAAAGATCTAGCTTTCAAAAATACTTCACAGGCTCAATCGATAATTAATCAACTTGCTCATAGTGAAAATATGGAGGAGAGAGGAACAGCCAGTCGCACTTTATTTGACTTAGTCAGCTTGACCCCGCAGGCTCAACCACTGGTTGGAGAATTAGCAAAAAGTGTTAATCTTGTTGTGCGTGAGGTGGCTGCGCAGTGTATTGCTCAATTGTTAAGAGTGGGTCATCAGGGCGGCTATGACTTGTTTAATTTTTTAGCTTATAGCAGCGATAAAGATAGGGGGACATTGACAGAAAATCCAGAAAACAATGTCCCTTTTCATGAAAGAGATAAATCTCACCAGGAAGAAGTTTTTCGCCTTATCCAAGAAAAGCGGTCCAGAAGCTTGACGGTAAAGGAAGCTTTACTGCAGCTTGTCGCTCAGGCACCCCTCCACGGAACGGATATGATTAATAGGCTTATTTACCAAGCATATACTCAGTATCCGGCAGATCCATTATCCATAGGATGTGAAGCTGTGGTCGATCTTTTAATGATGGAGGATCCATGGGCGCTAAACACCTTTGCTTCTTTATTGGAAAGTGACAATAATATCATCCGTTCTGTAGCTGGCGGCCATTTGCAAAACCTGGTGTTAAGTTATGATAGCGCCTGGGCAAAGAGGAAAATCTTATCTCTTCTTTCCAGTCCACAAGCTAATGGACATGCAATCGCTATAGAAACTTTAAGAATTCTTATTGAATGTAAAAATTTATGGGCCATGACAACGCTGCAGAATCTTTTTGATAATTCTGATGCGACTCTACAGAGCGTAAGTAGTGAAATTTTAGGAACTCTTATTGGTGTCCCAATCGACCTGGGAAAAATTCTGGTTAAAGATTTAGCAGATAGTAAGCAGGCTACCAAAAGGAAAATTGCCGTAAATGCTTTAAGTCGGGCAGTTCAATTTCAAAAGGCTCGCGAGACAAGGGGGTTTATAGGTAATAATGTAGGTGAGATAATTAGAGACTTTCTTGATAGTAAATCTGAAGAGGAAATAGCAATAGCCTTACTAACGTTTAGACAGCTTCTAAAAGAGGAGAATGAGTGGGCAAGAAATAAAATCAATAAATTTGCTAAAAGCGATAAATTATCTTCCCAAAAACAAGCAATAACAGTGATCAGTTGGGCTATTCAAGACAATAATACGTGGGCAAAAACGTGGATCTCTAAGAATGTTAAAGGGCATCAGGAATCACCAAAACAGGCAGCCATCTTGATTTTAAAGAAGCTGATACAAGAAGATAATAAATGGGCAAGAGATAAAGTTAATCAATTTGCTAAAAGCCCTAAGACACAAGAGAAAGAAATTGCAGAGAGTGTTTTAGGAAGGTAAGCGCCCTCAACGAGTGAGTCTCTTTAATATTTAAAAACTTTTCTCTGTCTTTGATAGTGAAACAAAATGAGGGAGGACAGATTATGGGAAATTGAAACTCGCTCTTGATTATCCTGTGAAATCCCTATTAAGGCATTTTTAATGCCGTACATTCTCTATACTAATAGAGGAAGACGATAAGATTGAATTTTAAAAAGAAGGGCTTTTTAAGTTTTCAAAGTAGCAAAAAAATATTATAAATTATGTTGGTTTATTTTTTAATTTTTAGTTTTACCAGTAATATATGAGTGATTATCTTGCATAAATTATTTTATAAGTTTAGTTTTCTAGCGCCCACATTTAAATATAGCCTTCTTATCAGTTACTTAAGTATAAGTGAGCAAGTATATGGAATGGATAACAAAGAAGGGAACTCTCTTTTGCCGCCTTCTTATGCTTCCGCCATTACCAACAGTTCTCCTCTTAATAATCTTCTGACCCCTATCGCTAAAACTTCAGATTTATCCCAACAAGCAACAGCCAAAAGAAAATTTGGTCCCAGAGAGGGAGCTCAAGAAGATCAAAGACCAACCAAGCGAGAGTGCTATAGTCGACCGCTGGAAATCGTTCCTGGGCCCCAATCCTATGACCCTATGAGTGTGCAAATATTATCTCAACAACAATTCAAAGGAGGGGAAGAGAAGCAAGTAACGACAGAGGTCCCCTCTTACTCGAAGAGTTTTTTTAACTGTGCTCGAAGTATAAAGGGTTATGAAAGGTATAAGGCAGCAGCCTATATTGCAGAATTAGTTCTCAGGTAGGACTTGCGGATAGAAAGAATCCTAGCCAATTTTATTGAAAGTGATACTATTGAGGAAAGGTTAACAGCCAGCCGCGCCTTATTTGATCTTATTTACCTTAATAATCAGTGGGCCCAAGAAGTTGTTTATACGTTGGCAAGCAGTCTTCATGACTATCAGAGAGAAAAATCGAATATACTCTTGTTCAGCTTTTAGCCACTGTGCATCATTGGGCCTTTGAGGTAATTAATATTTTTGCCCATAGTAATGATTATGGAAAAAAATTGATGGTAAGAAAAATCCTGGCTCAATATGTGGGTACTCATAATCCTCTGGCACGGATATTAATTGATAATATTTTATTAAGTCAGCCTCCCACCCAATCGTCTAATGTAATAGATATAATATGTACGGTTTTAACAGATTATAGCCTTGTCAATAATGAGGAAGCTAAAAAGATATTTACGCTTTTCCTTAGAAGTTCTCAGAGCCATATCCAAGACACTGCCGTACTCTATTTAAAAGAGCTTATGGTGAAATATAATAATCTTCCGCCTGAAGTTAAACCGACGACTTCTATATTTGATTCAAATGCCGCTTTCAGAAAGGCCGCTCTCAATGTCTTAATTCTATCTATTGATAAAAAACAACCAGAGAAGTGCGAAACCTTGGACGGCCTTATTAAAAGAGCTGATCCGACTTCACGGTCTAAGGCAAGTGAAATCTTAGCTTCTTTGGTCATTTCCGATAGTGAAAGGGCAAAAGGTATACTGTATAAACTTTTCCACAGTTCTAAAGAAAGAGAAAAAGAGGTAGCAGTGGAGGCTTTAAGAGTCTCTTCGGTGAAAAGTGAAGGGGCGCAATATACTGCCCCTAGTTTAGAAAAGAGTTTAAATAAAGGAGTGTTTTTGTTTAATTAAGCAAAAGGAAGACAAAAATGCAGCGACGACAATGGACAAGTGAGAAGAAGACCCTGATAGTTCTTTCAGGCTTAAAAGGCCAATCAGTGGCTTCTATTTGTAATGAACATGGCATCAGTCAGTCCCAATATTATCA
>JAIBEV010000004.1 GCA_019459505.1 Candidatus Paracaedibacteraceae bacterium
TTTTTGCAACATATATGACCTGAGCGTGAATGCAAGAGTTAATTTTAAAGATAATATGAGGTGCGGACATATATTCGGCCTTTATGTGAAGATTATCCTTCTGGCCCAGATGGTGTATCCGATCACTTCTTGCCCTTATCAGAGCCGAGGTTTTTATAAACCGTGTTGCAAAGCAGGATCTCAAGAAGCTGTTAACTCAATGTGTCATCTTTTAATTTTACTCTAGCAGACCTCGGTTGTAGGGCATCTTTACAGTTTATAGGTATCTTAAAGTAATCTGCTAGCTAATGAGCAGAACGATACTCCGCTTGGTGGGCTAAAAGGGACCAAACAATTCGAGCATTCTTGTTCGCTAAGGCAACATAAGCTTTGTGCTTACCACATCGCTTAATCAGCTCCTTTAACCAATCGGAGTGCTTCTTAGCCAGGCTAATAAAAGCTCTGGCTCCATGGATTAACAAAGTTCTTAAGTAACGGTCACCCCTTTTACTAATCCCAAGTAGAAGCTTTTTATTACCACTAGAATATTGAAGAGGAACTAGTCCTAGCCAAGCTGCTAGGTGACGGCCATTTTTAAAGTTGCTCACTTCTCCGATAGCAGCAACCAAAGCTGTAGCCGTTAAAGGACCAATGCCTTCAACTTGTTTAATCCTTTGGCAGGCCTCATTTTCCTGACAAATTTTGGCTATGCGCTGATCAAGACTCTTAACCTTCTGATCCACTTCTCGAAGCTCTTGGTGAAGCTGGGAGAAGATTTCAAGCGCTAAGCTTGTTAGCCGGTTATCCTGGTTTTCCAGAAACTGAGGTAGCTTCTTTCTTAAACATCCAATCCCTTGAGGAGCCACAAGGCCATATTCACTTAAAAGGCCTCTGATCTGATTAGCAAGCGCTGTCCTTTGCTGGATAACTCTTTGCCGATAACGGTGCAGAGATTGAATATCTTGTTGATCTGTATTTTTAATGGGGACAAATCTCATATTCGGCCGAGCCACAGCTTCACAGATAGCCTCAGGTAGAGTAGAGCGCTGACGCGGTAAAGTTCAGGAGTTGGTTTATCTGTTTCCATCGTTTCCAATTTCGTGCCCAAGTAACCTTTCCATCTTCCCGTTTTCAGCACCCCCTCGTCGCACCGGACGTGAGGTTTTCCCTCATACGGCGCACGGATCGTCTTCGTCGTCTGCCTTACGTCCATCGGTATTGCACTCGAAAGGCTCCCACATTCACCAGCTGGTAAACCTTATAGAGCTTTTCGTCGGGTAGTTCCTTGTACCCGTTCTTCCTACTCCCTTTCTTCTTCATGATAAATTTTCTAAGACGTCGGTTCGTGTGCCCTTGAACTTTTCTGAAGCGTCTTGAACTGGCTGTATGGCGATAATAGCCTGTCCATCCAAGTAAAGACGCATTCAGATCTTCAACTATGGCTTTAACAGGTTCATGCAATCGGCTCCGGCAGGTCAATTGCGTTATCTTCTTGATAATCCGCTTTATTGCTTCAGAGGTAGGATACATGTGAGTAACAGATTTGTGATATCTTGCAGAGTATCCTCTTTTAAAGGCGTACCCTAAGAACTCAAACCCTTCCTCAGCTGTTGTCATTCGACTCTTTTCTTCATTAAGCGAAAGACCCAAGCGTTGTAAGTATTCTCGCACTGTATCCATTACCTTTTCTACCGGTTTATTCGATAAGATCACCAGATCGTCTGCATAGCGGACGATCTGTGCATTCCAGCCCCTCCTTTGAGTCATTCTCTTCGTCCATACTGTATCTAATACATTTAAGTATATATTAGACAGTAAGGGTGAAATTGGCGACCCTTGAGGAGCTCCTTGCTTTCGAATAAGTGGTTCTTCACCCTTAAGGGCTCCGGATCGAAGCCAAGCTTTGATCATCTTTAGAACAAATCGATCACTGATTCGCTTTTGAATAACTTTCAACAACTTACAGTGTGGTATTGAGTCAAAATAGCTCTTTAAGTCAATATCCAAGATTTGGGTTAACCCATAGTTGAGCCATTTATAGATTTCCAGGCTTGCATGAACTGCTGATCGTTTAGGCCGAAACCCAAAAGAGCATTCTTGAAAGTCTGCTTCAAATATTGGCTCAATCACAAGGCGAGTTGCTGTCTGGACCAAGCGGTCCTTTATAGTAGGAACTCCTAAGATTCTAATCCCTCCTTTGGGCTTAGGTATTTCCATTCGCTTTGTCTTCTTGCAACGATAGCTCCCTTCTTGCAATTCTTTTTGAACTTGCCGAAGAAAGGACTCTTCCCCTTGCTCTTTGATCTGTTCTATCGTTATTCCATCAATGCCTGGTGCTCCTCGATTGGCACAAACTTGTTGCCATGCACATACGAGAACGTCCCATCTATATATTTTGTCATGAAGACTGTAGAAAATGCGTTTAGGATTAGACTTAGCAGATCGATAAAGTTTCCGCTGCAGTTCTCGGATGGTTTGTCCCATGTTAGTACCTTTCGGAATCATAGTATCTTTCCCTGCTTTGAAAACATGACGAAACTGAAGATCCTTCGCTCCGGCAAGGTTGTGTTGTCCTTGCCATCCTCACTACTATTATCTTCCCGACTTCCTGCATAGCATCAGAATGAATTTCAGCTTTTGCCTTATATCTTTCCTTACTTTTAGAACTCAAAGACCATGCAGGATCTCCCACGTTTCTCCTCCTTTCTTTCCTACGTGCCGTCCCTGCTACGCCGAGAGATGAATAACGACTATCGACCTATTTTTTTCTCGTTATTCTGCAGCTTTCACCCAAACGACGAGGGGCTCAGCATCTCCATTTCCCAGGATTCCCTGGTATGACCTTCACGGCGCTACATGTGGGTTCCTTTTAGTACGGCCCACATTTTGCGTAGCTCCTCTTCCAGAGCTGTTGTCGAGTGGCTTCACTTATAAGAATTACTCCCTATAAATGCACTCCTCGCTACCTGACCAAATAGGCAATTGTCAGGGTGGGACTTTCACCCACTAGAAAGGCGGCCTTCGTGGCACACCATCATTAGCATCATTCTTATTGGTTTTAATATACGGCTTAACATATTGCGGACTCATTAACTTGACTTCATGGCCATAATGTTTAAATTGTCGAGCCCAATAATGAGACCTGCCACATGATTCCATACCAATAAGGCAGGAAGGCAGATTAGCAATAATACTGACTAATTGCTCTCGGCCTACGCGTTTTTTGAACACTGTCTTTCCCTGAAAATCTACTCCATGCAGCTGAAATACTCGCTTAGCAATGTCAATTCCTAATATTTTTATTGTCATGGTATAATCCTTGTTAGTTGGTGCTTCCTTAGTTTAAACCTTTTTACAGATCTTCTATAGTAGCTCAGGTCATACCAGGTATTGTTGTCTTGATTCACAGAGTTTATATGTAAAGCCTGTGAGTTCGGGAAAAATAGAGCGTGGTCATACCAGATTATCAAGATCGTTCTGATGCGAGCTCGTTTTTCCTCTTAGTCCTAATTTATTTCGTACGGTAGCAAGGTCGCTCTTTACAAGCAGACCGTATACCTGGAAGAAGAAATGGAGTTAATGATGACAACTATTCTCGGTATTGATGTCTCTAAATCTTATCTGGATTGCTTTGATTCAATAAGTATGCGCTCTAAAAGATTTCCTAACACCCTTAAGGGAATTGAAGATCTCATTAAATTCTATAAAGCTTTAGATTTACAGCAAGCTATTATTGAGGCCACAAGTATTTATCATCGCTCAGTTCATAGGCAGCTTGAAGCAGCCAACTTTATTGTTCGCTTAGTCAACCCTTACAAAGCTCGTTGCTTTGCTAAATCAGCAGGATTCCTCGCGAAAACAGATAAAGTAGATGCTAAAATGTTATGCCAATATGGTGAAAAAGTAGAGTGTCAAGCAACCTCTTATCCTTCAAGGCAACAGGAAGAATTAGAGAGCTTATTGCATTATAAGAAAGCCTTAGAAGATGAACTTATTCGCCAAATAAATCAGCAAGAATATGCCCACTGCTCTTCTGTTGTGCAAGGGATTCTGGAGCAGAGAATAGGCCAATTGAAACAGGATATAAAAAGCCTAAATAATTATATTGAACAGCTTATTGAAACTCATGAGGTATTTCGACAGAAAAAGGAGTGTTTACAAACCGTACCAGGCATAGCCGCTAAAACAATTGCTTCTCTACTTTGTTATCTGCCAGAATTAGGATCTCTTAACCGCAAACAAATTGCCTCTTTAGCCGGTCTTGCTCCTTATACTTGTGAGAGTGGACAGTTAAGAGGCAAATCTATCATAAAAGGAGGTAGGCCTAATGTTCGCAAAGCTCTTTATATGCCTATCCTCGTCTGTATCAGCATTAATCCATTGATTAGCCCATTTTATAAACGATTAAGGAGTCAAGGAAAAGTCGCTAAGGTTGCTTTAACAGCTTGCATGCGCAAACTTTTAACAATTCTCAATTCTATGCTTAAGAATTTACAACCATGGGATCCTAAATCCATTGACATTTAAGACGGTAGCATCAAAGCCTTTATCTTTCCCTATTTTTTATCTGAGCTTACTACACTTCATTCAATAAGTTGACAATACCAGTCTATCTAAAACGGAAGACTTTGACCCAGTTTTATTGCCATGATCAATAACTTGATAGGCCCTTTTATACATATAAGCCACTACGTCCCTATCGATCTGATTGTCTTTCAAATTTAATATAATTAAAGTTGTATTGTGCTCTAGCGCTTGGACAAAGGCTAACGCACCAGCCTCGTCAATTTGATTTTTACTTAAATTTAGTGAAGTTAATGTTTCGTTATATGGTAAAGCCTGAGCCAACGCACAAGCCCCTTCAGTGTTCACCTGATTTCCGCTTAAGTTCAATTTAGTTAAAGTTTTATTGCTCTTTAGAGCTGGTGCCAGTGCTTCAGTTCCCACAGTACCAATATAATTCTGGCTTAAATCCAGTTTTGTTAGGGTTGTATTATACTGCAGAGCTGAACCAAACGCTTCAGCTCCTCCCCTAATAAATTGATCGATCTGATTCCACCTTAAACTCAATGTTGTTAAGGTCGTATTTTGTTTTAGGGCTGTAGCTAACGCTTGGGCGCCTTCATAATCGATGTAATTATTGCTTAAATCTAATCTTCTTAAAGTTGTATCGTGCTGCAGCCATAGAGCTAAGGCTTGAGCGCCCTCATCGCCAATATGGTTCTCGCTTACAATCAAGGTTGTTAAGGTTGTATTATACTTCAGTACAAGGGCCAAAACTTTAGCTTCCTCATCGTCAATCTTATTATTATTTAAGTTTAGTGTTGTTAAGGTTGGGTTATGTTGCAGCGCAAGGGTCAAAGTTTTAGCTTCTTTGGCATGGAACTCATTTCCTCCTAAGTCTAATGTTGTAGACTTAGAATTATTGCAGAATGCTGTTCCCACTTTTCTTCCTATATTACTGATATTAGGACTGTTGGTTAGATCAAGGTGACTCAGATTAGGTACTTGTGGCAAAAGTTCATAGAGGGCTTGATCATCAATAAGTGCTTCATGCCAAGAGATAGCCTGCAGATTAGGAGCTCGTGTTTTTAGATGACTTAATTTTCTTGTTCCATTGACCCACAGATATTTGAGATGAGGGGCCTCTATATCAATGGCTTCTAAAATACTGCAATCGTTTAAGTTAAGATATGTCAGTTGGTTAAACACGATCGGTAAATAATCAAATAATGTTGCTTCAGCTACCCAGCGGAGTTGAATTACACCCGATAAGTTGAGCTCTTCCAATCCAGGATTGATCTTAGCTAGTAAGGATAGGAAACCGTGCGTAATTTTTGTACAGCCTCGTAAGTCTAAATGGACGATTTGTCCTAGTAAGAAACTTTTTTGCAAGATGCTGTCTGTTAGAGCCAAACAGTTTTTTAAGCTTAAATGGTGCAACCCTGCACCATGTGGCATCAATTGGTTGAGCAATTGGCGTTGCTTACTTAAAGGATGGGAGGCAAAATCAAAGTCTTTGAGGAACTGCTCTCGGGCATAATCACTGGCCATGTGTTCTAAGGACAGACCTGATCGGCCTTTTTGTTTTATTAATGTGGTAAGCTCTTGTAAAGCTTGGATAGGCCCAAGGCTTTTACCTTGACAGATAGCTCCCATGATGGGCTCTTGAAGAGGAATGCTTTGGGAAGTCAAGATAGACCCACTGGGTGTCAATGTGGACCAGCTCCCCTCTTTTTTCTGATAAAAAGGCCCATCTACCCATACGAACCCCTCCCAAGTCGTATCTTTTTGTTGAAATACTTCTCGGTAACGATTGGCCAGCCGGGGTTCTAGTTTGTTTAGTAGCTCAAAGGGTGTAAGTCTAAGATTTTCCTGAGCTAAGTAGTCTTGCAGTCGTTCCCACTTGCTGTATAAATGGCTAATCATACCTGCTTGAAAGGGTATGCCAAGGAAGCATTGTTTTTCTTGGAATATTTTCCAGGATTCTTGGCTATTAGGATATAAAGATTCATATCTCTTACTATGAGCGTGCATGTTGCCAATCCAATCTTTCATTAAGGCTAAGGGGTCATGACTTAAGAAAGTTTGGCGTGTTTCTTCAGGGATGGGCTGCTTCATAAGATCGAGGCAATACAATATGGTTTTGACCTGCACCACAATCTCTTGATTTCTAAATAAGCTTGCTGCTTGAGGTTTTGATTTTATAAAAGCAGGCACCAAGCCTTGATCATTATCTGGAGAAACGAGTCGGTATAGCCTAGGATTGTCAGGAAGAGGTTCAACAATATAATTGGCAGGCTTACCATCTTCGGGATTAATCAGCATGGCCATGAGGATCATCTTAGTAGTGGAGACGGGATCTAGCTGACTTAGCTGTTGGGGATTATTGGTTAAGACCGATTGCAATGTCTGGCCAGGAATTGCATGGGAAATCCATGCAGGGCGTCCATCAGGAAAACGGAACAATTCCCCATGGGGTGCTCCAAAGCCAATGACTCGGCGGGTCAATTCGCCAATGGATTCTTCTAAACCAACCAGTGCCGGATAAAATTTGATGAAAGCCTTATGGCCTTCACTTTCTACATAAAATACCTCTCGAGGTTCTTGAGCAATGTGGTGTGCAGGGTCAGATAGCTGGCGAAAGGCTTCTTTTGTTAGCAAGCGTCGCTCACCACTGGCTCCTTCAATATGGAGAGTATGGTTTGAAGAGTGGGGAGTTAGGGGGAATAGCTCCTCAAGAGTGACTGTCCAACCAATCTTCGCATTGCGTTTTTCTAGTTTTTTAAAAGACTTCCAAAAAGAGTCAGGTAGACTCTTCTTAAGTTTACGATACAAATCAGCAGAAAAAGACGCCTGCCATGCTCCTGCCTCTATAAAGGAACATGCAACCTCTGATTTGCCAGTCTGAATTAGGTTGTCAAATGCGTAGTCCAGAGGCGTTCTTGTATCAATATCAAAGCTGTTAAGGCCTTGCGGGTCGCGCTTTAATAAGAAGAGGAAGACTGGCTCAGGAATCTGTGTTTCTTCTTGGCTGACAAGATGCCAGGCATTTAAGGGAAGAGTGAGTAAGAGCTCATCTTCATATTCCTTAAAGTGGTGTAAGGTAAGAGCTAAAGTATCAGCTATCCCCTTCTCTAAATGTGAGGAAGAAAGAGAATGGTAGAAGCTTTTCACACAAGAAATAAGATCACAGTTCATCTCAGGTACCCGCTCTCGGCTTGCTTGAGTCCATGCTTCATGAGAAGAAGGAAGATTGAGAACATTTTCTATGGGTTGAAGTATACCTTCCTCATCACGCCCTTTATAGATGACCCACATAGTAGCTCTTGGGTCGTTGGAATAACGTCTTCTCAAAGCCTGGTAATACTCACTTACTGTTGGGTTCATACTGTGCAAAAGATGATTCCCTAAACTAGCAGGATAATCTCTTAATTTGGTCTGTAGGCTAATTATTCGTGTCCTAATCTGTTCTGCTAAGCCTGGGGCGAGCTGCAAGGGTAGGCCTAAGTCGCTAAGCCCTTTGGGAAGGAAGATACCTTGATTGACAAGGTATTCATAGCGCTGATTTTGATCATGCAGATATCCAAGCCACTGCAGAACAACTTTTGTGGGGTTGAGAGCTCTAAAAGCTTGAATGACTTCATCGGCAAGAGGGTTCTCCATCAGAGACTGGAGAGCATACAGGACACATTTGATGCCTGTCTCGAGAGAGTCTTTGTCTTTATAGAGCAGAGGATAAAACAGCTTATCGTTATCAATGCCAATGACCAGTTTCTTATCACCTTGGATCTCAACCCCATAGTTATCAGCTTTCGCATCTCCGGGACAAGTCAACAGAGAAAAGATTAATTGCCAGCTGAGGTTGACGGGATCGCCGTGGAAGGTAGGGTCCTTCTCTAAAACTTCATCCAAGTTTTCATCTCCAATGGTTTGAGTGGCTTGCAGGAAGAAGCTATGGTCTTTAGGTTTGACATACTGCTGCCAGCCGCCTTCACCCAAGTGAAGCTGAGCTAAAGCTTCATCGAGACTTTTTCCTTGTCCTTTAGCAAGAGTAAGCGCTGTTGGAAAGTTCTCTGTCGGATCAAGTAAGGACACACCCTCGAGCCGTAACAAAGTGGAGGGGGTAATCAAGAACTCAGAGGTCAAAGCCTTAGCGAAGGCATAAGCCATATACTCTAGACCAGGCCGGGAGTCATCTAATGTATTGTCTAACGCTTTAAAGTGAACACCGCTAAGCGAGCGAACGGCCCGCATCCCGGTCTTATTTTGTTTTTGGATAAAGCCATAGCGGTCTTTCGAAATCATTTGGCGCGCAAGCTTCTGTGAAAGACGGTAAGCTCTGTTAGAGCCTTCACCTTTTAAAATTGCTTTTGGCTCAAGAAGAAGATTTTTTTCTTTTGAGGCCCCTGCACATACCGCAGTAATAAATTTATTGTAGAAGGTCCTAAGGTCTAAAAGATCTTTTGCTAAGGTAGGATGGTCTTTTAAGGTCGGTAAGAAGTTATCTATCTGTTCGAGTATTTTGCGAAAGGAGCCAAATACCCTATGCTGCGGTGAGAGATGCTTATCATGTAAACGGCTTCTATCTTCTCCAGGCCTTAACACAATAAGGTTTTCAGGTTCTTTAATGCTTGATACAAGGCTTTGGAGTTTCTGCTGCAGTTCAGAGTCTTGGCAGGTAGGGATAAACTCCTCCAGGCTTTTCTTGACATGGTAGGGCCAATCATACTCGGCTTGGGTGACCTCTATAATCTTCTCAAATAAAGCTTGGCGTTCAGCATGGTCTTCTTTTAGAGGAGGGTGGTTGTCAAGAAGGGGCGAGACACTGGCAAGTGAGGCATTCGAAAGAGATTCAACCATTCCTTCCCTTAATTCATCTAGCTGCTTCTTACTAACGTGGGGTGAAGTAGTTTTGGGATCTTCCATAGCCCTTAGTGGATCAAGATGAAACACTTGTAGGAGGAGCAGGCTGGCGAGCCAAGCACTTCTATTTTTTCTAGAACGAGAGGTTTTAAAGGGAGAGCGAGAGGAAAGGCAAGGTAGAACGGTCATGAGAATCTCTTTTTCTTATATTGGTTTCTTTTTTAAAGCTTTGATAAAGCCAACCTAGCTTCTCCCCTTATAGCTTACCCTTGGCTGGGGAACTTGAGTAGGCGTTCAGCCTGGAAGCTAACCTCAGGGAATTTCTTGCCCCATTCTAGATAATACTTAGCCATAGCTTCATCAGCGTGTTCATAGCTGGGGTTCCGGCATAAGGCTCCAAGGGCGACGAAGGCTTCTGGGTAGCCTCGAATGAGCGCTTCGTAAAAGTGGTCCCCGGCTTTGCTAAGCGAAACAGATCCACTACGGCCAGCTTCATAGAGCCGACCAAGACGATACATGGCGGGGGCATAGCCTTGTTTAACACTTTTATGGAACCACTCTAAAGCTTTCTGATAGTCAGGGGTTGGAAGTAAAGACCTGTTTTGAGGCCAAACAGCTCGATAATACTCACCTATTTTATATTGAGCTGTGGCATAGCCCAGATCAGCCGATCGCTGATACCATTTCAGCGCTTCTGGAAATTGCTGCTGGGCCTCTTTAATTTTCCCTAACTCATAACTGGCTAAAGGGTGTTTATGTTGATCGGCTTTCGTGAATAAGGTCATGGCTTCTTTAAGCGGATCTAACGACATGAATAAAGAGAGGGGAAGAAAATCAAATTCTGGTTCCATAACCTTTTCAAGGTAAGAGGCTCCTAAATGCACCATAGCCACAGGATTCTTACGGGCTATTGCTTTAAGATATTTAAAGGCAGAGGAAGGCCAATGGATTAAGCGGAGGTGATGGTTATCTTTGATTATAGAATAGAAAGATTGTAATGACGGCTCATTGACCGTTAGCTCTGCAGAAAAGATAACTTCCTGGAGGGATCGACTATTTTGTAAAATTAATCCTAAAAGGTTAATGTCTTGGTTCGGCCATGTAGCCTGACGGAGGTCAAGAACTTGTAAAGACGTATTTAAGCTTAAAGCCGTTCCTAAAGCCAAGTAGTAAGGTAAAGGAATTTGACACTTAGAGAGATTGAGGCGCTGGACACTGAGAGTTTCTCTTAGGGCATCAAAAATAAGCAGGCTTTTGGTTTGAGTGAAAGAGGTCTGGATAAGATTTAACAATGTCCCATGCTGGTTATTAACCAAGCGTATATACAAGTCTTTTTCTTCCCAGAACCGTGACGCTATATTATCTTCTGTTGGGTCAATGCCCGCTGCTTCTAAGGTCGCCTTAAGGCGTGCAGGATCTTGTAAGTGTTGTTCAAAGGCAGACATTGGTTCGGCGGGTGGAGTTCCCTCAAGCATAGAGTTATGTGGTAAGCTTTCAACTTCGGCCTCCTCTTCTCCTGCTGTTAGGACTTGAGAAGGCGGGCGAAGAGGCTCTGTCGTACTTAATCCCCGCGGGCCTCTATATATCGTGCTAAAGGAAGGGGAGATTTCAGAGCCTCGATCCCAATCTTGCCCTAAGCTGTAAGGGTTGTTAGGCGCAGGAGCTTGCCCTTCCTCTGGCTCATAAGAAAGAGCAGATGAAGTTGCTAATAAGGCGCTTAGGAAAGCTAAGCTTATCGATTCTCGCTTTATAAGAGAGGGACGGGGAGGCTTAAGGGATAGTCTGTTTATCATATTCATTTCCTTTCATAAGGGAGGATGGTAAAAAGCGTTATAGCCATAGGATTCTTTTTAGGATCCGATTAAGCCTGAGATTACAGAGGTGCCGGTATGAGCATAGCTAATAAAATTGGCCCCATTTTTTCGAGCTTGTTTGGCAAAAGAGCGGGCAGCCCTTTTAAAGCGCCCTGCATCAAGCTGAATCTGCTGGGCTTGAGTAAGTAAAGCCCACCCATCAAGGGTCTGTCCTTCGTCTGTTTCTAGGATTGCTGTTTGAGTTAAAACGGTAAACCAGGACGGTTGATGCTGAGTACTGCGCAATAAGAGGTCAGAGGGAGTGATCATCTGCTGTTCGTTGTTTTCCCATTGCTTGAGAGCATAATCAATCATTTGGATATTGGCAATTTTGGCCAGCTTTTCTAAACTCTCAGGGGTTAACGGCAGGATAGCCTCTTTTAGTCGATACAATAAGCCTTCTGCAATATTACGGGAAAGCTCAACCATACCCTCTAATCCTTTATATTCATAAAGGCTGCCAATCTTGGCCGCTTTTAATCGCATCTGTTTATCCGCATAAAGTGCTGCCCCCGTTTGAGCAACCGTGCCGATTACATTTCCTAAGAGGCCGCCTAAGGGTAAGAAAGCATCACTAACTAAGCTAGCCAGAGTGGTTGTTCCTTGAACAGCATATTCATAAGCCTCCGGATGACGAGCCACCGTTCCTAAAGCCAGAGCTTCATAGGTGATCAAATATGTTCCTAAATGCATTTTAGTGAAGTCATAAAAGACAGCACGCTTCCAATCATAAAAATCTTCTAAAGCACTATAGACAGGGTTTTGTAACCGTGCCAAGGTCACATGATACTGCTCCTCTCCAGCGGCCAGTTGATTGGCTATCTCTTTTTCCTGTAAGCGTAACTCTAAACGGCGCTGGGGGGCAGCTTTAAGCTGTACCCTTATATCCTCCTGCTGACGTTCAAGCTCTTTTTCTTGGTGTTGGTGCGTCAGGCACAAGGCTGCTAACCGTTTCTTATGGTTTTCTTCAAGACGGGCGTGGTTAAGCTTAAGTATTTCTTGACCATAAGTGTCATTGACGGTTCTTTGTAGCTTAATAACAGAATTAATCTCAGGACCTTGGACTGCTTCTTTGGTAACTTGAAAAGCCTTGGAGACGGCCTTAGATACTTTCTGGCGCATCTGAGCAAAGCGTGAAAGGGTCGCTAAGGATTGGCCGTATTTTTGGTTATAATCGGCGATAATCTGATCAACTTTTTGTAAAGCTTGCTGTTCGGAAGGAGTAAGGGTTGCTTCAAGATTTGTCGTCGGAATACCCGCAATCCAATTCTCTCCTCCCTCTTCAACATGGGCTTTTAAAGAAGCAAGAGCTTCTTGGAGGTGAGGGGTAACCTTAGAGGATTTTGAAAAAGTTTTGAAATCTTTTAAAGACTGGAAGATCTGCTCTTCCTCTTGCTGAAACTGTGCAGCTTTAAGAGGAGTAAGAAGCTTATCATGCTGATGCTGTTGCGCATAATCAAGAGCTGTGCCGCCACCAACTTGGGCACTGGCTCGTTGCAGGACATCTGCCCCCCGACTTAATAACTGCTGAACCATTCTTTCCTGTCCTTGAGCACAAGCTACCATAAGCGGTGTAATTCCTGTGTTACGGGCTTGGTTGGGATTGGCCCCTTGTTCTAGCAGGAAAGAGGCTGCTTCATTGTGACCTTGGTAACAGGTAATCAAAAGAGGCGATATCCCTTTATCATCTCCTTGATGAATAAGGTCAGCTGTATCCTCGTTTAAGCGACTTTGAGGCAGTAATAGTTTTAAGGCCTCAAGATGCCCCTTTTTAGCAGCAATCCACAAAGCCGTTTCCTGACTGGGAGAAGTGAAAGAGAGATGGGCCCCCGCTTGGCATAATAAACTGATTACTGGCCCATCATTATTTCTGCTGGCAAGGTAAAGCGGCGAGAGACCCTGGAGGGGGATAAGATTAGGATTAGCTCCCTGAGAAAGAAGCACAGAAGTTACTCCAAAATGCTTTTCTTGGCACGCCCAATACAAAGCTGTATACCCTTGAGGGTTTTGATAATTGACGTCGGCTCCTGCATTAAGAAAGGCAATCACTAAGTCTTTATGACCTCGAGCACAGGCTCTTTCTAAAAGAGACCGCCCTTTATGATCCACTTTCTGCACCGAGAGGCCCTGACTAAGGGCGGCCGTAACATATGATAGATCACCTCGATCCACCGCCGCCATTATGGCTGTCTCATCAAATATTCCGGTCCAAGGTTTAAGATCATGGGCCCCACTATCGGGAGAAGTGATTATTAAGCCATATAAAACAGCCGTTACCTTACCTAAATGGGAAACAAATTTTTTCATAATCTTATTACTCTTTGATGGTCTTATTTAAGGCCCTTAACTTTGATCTTTAAGAGTTTTTAATAACTGTTGAGCGTGTAAAATTCTTAAGTCTTAATCTTATTGTTAATTTTTTATCCGTCACCTCAAAAAGCTGAGTGCTTAAGAATTGCAAACTTAGTCACTACTCTATGAGAAGAGGGTCAAATTAAAGCCATAGTCAGTTAAGGAGAAATATATGGATTAATAAAGTTGAAAATTATTATAAATTTTCCGCTTTTATTTTAAATTAGAAGGAAGGTGCGAGAGCACGATCTAATTATCCGTTACAGCAAGGAATTGGTTTATTCTTTGAGACTTGTTTGTTTAACGTGATGTTTGTTCAATAACCCGAACAGTTTACTATGTGATCTCGTGCGAAAGAGGATGACCTCCTGATCTTGCAATTTTCTTTAAATCTTTTTGAAAGTTATTGGTCAGAACGATCTTCTTTGGCTTCATCCCATATCTTTCTTATCTCTTCTATACTCGTTTCTCTAACGTCTCCTCGTTG
>JAIBEV010000025.1 GCA_019459505.1 Candidatus Paracaedibacteraceae bacterium
GTTATGCTTCTAAGGCTAACAAGACTCTTTTAATTGAAGCCGGGGTCAAAGAAATTGGTCTACAATTACGATCATCAAAAGGAGCTCATTCACCCCCTGAGCGAGAATTAGAAAGAGAACTACAAAATAGACTAGCGGGTATTGAACCCTTGATTGGTCATCTTAAAAGAGGATGGCAAATGGGTAAAACACGCATGAAAACTGATCGAAATTGTTTATCATCGGCCTATACAGCTGTTCTAGGTTTCAATTTAAGGCAACTTATGAGGTGCCAGAGCTAGAAAATGTGAGGGGGAGGTGTAAATGGGAGGATGGTCAAATAACATCGTAAAAAATCAATCAAGTATTAACAGCGTAAACTACAAAATTATCACCTCTACTGCGCAAAAATCATTTCGCGACAGCGACTACTTACAATACCACCTAACACAGCTTAGAATTATTGCACCTTGATAGTGACGCCACTTAAAGTCATTCATGGGGAGCCTATTAGCTTTTTACTTAATCTAGAAAAATCTCCAACTTTTTGCAACAGCGCCCTTTACTCTAACCTCATCAATCAGCCATTTGTCTTTAAAAGCTGATTCTCTTTTCTGACTAATACCTCTGGCATAAACAGGACCCCAGGTTTGGCACCAATTTCGAATCGTTTCGTAAGTGACCGAGAGACCTCTATTTTCAAGCATTTCGCTTTGACGATACCACTAAAAGTTATCATCGTTGCTATCATGAGAAAGCTACTACATATATTCTTTGGGATACTGAAAACTAATAAATCTTTTGACCAAAATATTACTTTTACTTCTTGACTCTAAAGACGGTATCTTTATGTAGATAAACCCTAAGATGCCCGAAACTTGATGAGTAAGGATCTCTTAGGGATAATTTGTGAGCTAGGATTAATATTTTTACCCAGCTGTTAGTGTGTTGTTACTTTGATATTCTGTAAGAGTTTCTAATATCTGATTTACAAGAGGAACATACCCCAGGGCTGTTGATAAATGTCCTAAAGCTGACATAGAAAAGGTGAATGTTGTAGCCACAGCCGTAAGACCTACGATAACCGGAAAGGGGGGAATACGATAATTACCCAATGCAAGAGGCTTCTTTTGATTAATTGCTTGCCAGATAGGGTCCCTAGAATCCTCTATACCTGTTAAGCTAATAGCAATCTCTGCAGCTTTTATCTTATCATATTGCCAGAACCAAGCCGATTCTATTAGCGTTTTAGCATTTTTTCTATGTTGGAATTTAATAGCCTTTTGCCATCCTTTATTAAGTCTAAAATAGTCTGTTGCCCCTAAGTGTTCTTTTAATTTATTTTCATATACTTTTCTTTGGTTTTTTAAATTTTTTTGTTGCTGTGGATCTAGATAAAGCTGGGCACAAGATAATTCACTAATCTTCTTTATCTCTTTATTTACTCGATCAACATACTTATGAAATTGTTGGGGTGTAAGCACTGAGGGGAAGGGGGAGGGAGAAGCATCCGGGTTAGGAAGATGTAAAACTTCCTCTACAGGGGTAGGGGAGGGAGAAGTTGACTCTGGGCTATAAAGTATCTCGTCGCTAAAAAAATTTTCTAAAATAAATTGCGCTTCTGAATCTCCTTGAGTTGCAGCCTTTTCATATAGTTCTTTAGCTCTACTTAAATCCTTAGCGACCCCCTCTCCCCTTTCATAACAAACAGCCAAAGCAAACTGAGCTTCCTTATGGCCTTGCTTAGCAGCACGCTCATATAACTTCACAGCTTCTTCTAAATCATACCTTACACCTTCGTTTTTCTCATAACAAACAGCCAAAGCAAATTGGGCATTGGCATCCCCTAGGGCAGCGGCTTTCTTGTGAATGTTTGCTATTCTTGTAAGGGGCTTACCACTACCTTTTTCATAATGATATCCTGCCTGATAAAGGTTATAGCCCTGAGCGTAAGCAAGTCTATAATATTTTTCTGCTAATAACTCATCTCCTTTAACACCTTCTCCACGTTTATAGCAATTACCTAGTTTTGCTTGGGCAGGAGCATAGCCTTTATCTGCAGCGCTCTTGAAAAGCTTAAAAGCTTTCTTCTTATCTTTTTCTACCCCCCATCCCATCTTATAAAGCATCCCAAGGCTATTTTCAGCCTTTGGATTTCCTAAATCCACTGCTTTTTGCAAGTATTCAGCTGCTTTTCCTGATTTTCCATCAGTTGAATAGTAATACATGCCTAGTTTATATAATGCTTTTGTATTGCCTTTCAATAAAGCTTGTTTGTATATCTGTGCCGCTTTTTTCACGTCCTTTTGAACGCCAAACCCATGATGATAACAAGCTCCTATCTCAACCAAAGCGTCTGTGTGGCCTGCAGCAGCAGCTTCGCTATATAACTTTACTGCTTTTTCATCGTCTCTTTCTATTCCGTGACCTGTCTCATAATAACGAGCTAAGTGAAATTGGGCTTGTGAGTTTCCCTCATGGGCAGGGATTTCATAAAGTCTAGTGGCTTTTCTAGGATTCTCAGGCCCTTCTCCCCCTTTTTCATATTGCTTAGCGACCTTAAGTAACTTAGTCCGATCCCAGTCTACTTGGCCGGTAAAAGTTCTAACCAAAGAGTTCGATTTGCTCAACTCATTGCCATTTCTTCTTTCTACTAAATACGCGGCATTTATTCGGGAGTTACCGCGTTCGTCGGTTTCTTCCCATTCTACAGCGCTAAGGTTGGTGGAATATATTAACAAACTCAGAAAGCTCATACGAGCAAGCTTGAAATCGGGTAATAAAGACATTTTTATTCCTTAAATTATGTTTTAAAAAAGGTAAAATTAGAAAAAATATATAAGAGTGAACTTTATACGCATTTATGTATATACTAAATATAAATTTACTTGTCTAGTTACTAATTGTCGTCGAATACAAGGCCTAAGCTTTTAGTTTTATAATTATAAGAACTTATCTGGGAAAAGATCATTTTAATTTAGCAAACATAATTCTTATCTTGCGATCCGGATCGGTCCATATATTGTAAGTCCAGCTAATGCTATAAAGAGCTTAAAAAGGAGACCATCCCAAGTTCCGCTCTCAGGGGGATATTCCTCTCACGATTCCTATCCTGCATTATTATGCTTCGCTACATTGTCAGGACAGCTCTTTATCCATGTCCCTAGGTTCACCTGGTGGTACAGGTGGTCCTTTCTTTTATTCAAGGGAGGACAGCTCTCCACAAAGACCTCGTGTCGCAGCCCCAAGTTTGGGATGGTTTCTCCAGTATATGAAGCTAATATGCTGGTATAAAAGGCAGAGAGAAGCCACTTTGTTGCCAAAATACCCCTGAACTGATAAATAGGAGATAGGCTGCAATAGATTTGGTAGATTGAGTTTATGAAGAAGCAGATTAGTAAATTTTCAAACAAGAAGATTTCTTATAAAGTAACAAACTGGCGTGAGT
>JAIBEV010000161.1 GCA_019459505.1 Candidatus Paracaedibacteraceae bacterium
ACCTTGATGACATAATATTTTTATTTCCATTGTTTGTTCCCACTTAATCATTAGTAAAACCTCATAAACGGAGATTAACTCAAGAGAAAATGTATCAAAATTCAACCGCTGCTCTGTATCATTTTACGTCCGTTGTTAACATGAATTAATGCGTATGTTCAAGAAAGGTCAACTGAGAGCATGGTGCTATGGTCAAGGACTCATGGGAGAAGTGCGCCTTGTTGAAAGGCAATTCGGTATTTATGCCATCTAAATACCAAAGCTTCATACTATCTCCTAACCTTTATAAGTTTTTGCAACAAAGCCATATAAACTATACCATCACAAATAACCCACTCCGGGATGGCGCTGATGGAAAGGGAGGTAAAGGTAGTGATGGAGGTTTGGGAGGACGAGTTAACTATAATATTACTTATACTTATTCTCCTGGAAGATATAGTCATCATGGCACAGAGTTTTGGGCTAATAGTGACATTGGTACGACAATTTTGGGAAATGGTAATAGATACAGAGAGGAGGGACCTAGACTTCTCGACAACGAACGTGGGACGTCAGGTAATACAGGGAATTTAGGGCAAACTGGTGGTAATACCGCAGGTCAGGCCCCTCAAAATGACCAACTGACTACTGATGAGTTGAGAGCATTAAAAGAAGATGCACTACAATGCTATAGAAATGATTATAACGTTTTTGCCAGGGATCCGGTTAAGCAAAAATTTCTTGGCAGGTTTCCAAATCTTTAGCGCTAATAGGGGCAACCCGAAACTTTAATTAAATAATGTAATAGAGGGGGAAAATTTCTCCCTTTTTTATACTCTTACCCATGAGGAGGGAAAAATGGCATTGTTGAGTAAATAGTCGTTGTCGCGAAATGATTTTTGCGCTGTAGAGGTGATAATTTTTAGTTTACGCTGTTTATAATTGATCAATTTTTTATGATGTTATTTGACCATCTTATTTATCAGTTCATCGGTATTTTGGCAACAAAGTGTACTATAGACCAGTCTAAGTACAATCTACCCATCCGGAATCTCCTCCTTTATCCCAGATAGAACGCTAATCTCGCAGCGAATTCTCAATTTCTTGCGGGTGCTTTGATATTGCGTAAAGATATGCTAGAACCGCTTGGTCTGGATGTCGTCTATTATGTTCCCAGTTGCGAAGTGTATATAAATTAAACCCATAACGAGCAGCAAATTCCTCTTGAGTCATATTTAAAGCTTTTCGTACTTCTCGAGGGTTTATGTATTCTGGAATATTCACAGCTTTTACCGTTTTATGCTTAGTTGTTTTGCCTTTGCTTTTATCACCTTTCGCAAATTCGACAGCTTCTTTCATTGATTCAATTAATCTGTTACCCATGTTAAACTCCATACTCATTAATAAGCTCATCTACTAAATTATTTAGCTCTTTTTTCTCAGAAGGAGATAGATCTTCTTTTCTTGATTTTACATAAATATCTAAAAGAAATAATGGCATATCAAAATTGTAAAAGAAGTAAATGACCCTGGCGCCACCTCTTTTACCTTTTTGGTTAGCTTGCCATCTAAGTTTGCGGATACCTTTTAAACCAGGAATGACATCACCAACTTCTGGGCTAGTAGCTAAATAACTCTTTAACTCGCCAATTTCATCTTCACGGATTATTTTCTTGGATCCTTTGGTGAAAAACGTAGTTTCCACAATAGTTACCAAGTTAAATTCTGTATCATCTCTTTTCATATATTAATTATAAGTCATTGACTTAGAAAGTCAATGGCTTAGCTGATGACGGTCCCGGTCTTACCTTCACAATTTCTTGCATTAGGGCCAATTAGCCCTAACTTTATTTTTTGTTTGTCACTTAAAAAATTTTCAAGCCGAGGTTTATGTAAACTACTTGAATTACTCTCTGTTTCTTCAAATTCAATTATACCCTCTTTACTTCCCTCAATTGAACTCACTGGTAGAAAGACAAAACCATTGAGTTCATCGTAGACTGTTTGGCTTCGTTCTAATAGTTGTGTTTTATATCGCATATGGATCAGCTCTTTACGCATTTGTTGGTAAGGTAGGCTGCTCTTCGCATGTTTCATTTGCCAAGCTATTTCTAGCTCCAGATGCCTTAGTTGGTTAAAATCTTTATCGTGGATGACTTTTTGAAATTTAGTTGAGGGGGTGAGAGTAACACTATAACTTCCCCCACCTTTGCCGACTGTATATCCTGTTACACTCTGGTTGCTTTTGACCCACCCCGGAAAAGCTTTAAAAAGAACTCCTCGCCGTTTCCTGTGATTCCTATGGTTACCTTTTCCCGTTATGATATGGACATGTGATTTACCCTTAGACTTGGCAGCGTTAATAAACTGAGTAACCTTTAATTGGGCTAATTGTGCTGAGGCAACTCCATGTAAATCAAGGAAGCGGGGATTCTTCGTATTTATATAAATGTGGCGAACTTTATATTCATCATGACTGCAAGACCTGGCAGAAGGTAACTTCGAGATTCTTAAAAAATTTAATGTAGCTTCTTTTTCAGCTAATAATCTTTCAATCATGTGAAGACGCTTTGCCCAAATTTTAGGTGTTAAAATCAAATCTTCACAATCAAGCATATCCATGCATCGGGCTTTAAATAACTTTAATTCTGTAAGAGAAAAATCTTTAAAGTTCTCAGGCCATTCTTCCAGCCGGTAGTTTTTATTTTTAGTAGTTAATTTAGGTGTGTTGTGGGAATTTAATTTTTTTCTACATTTAGGCTTCTGACGATTTGGCTTTGTCAATAATGTTTCTGCTGTAGGTGAGGGAGAAGTATGGCTTAATAATGTATAGTCTTCTTCACCAGGTTGGCATAAAGAGTTACTATTTATTCTTTCTGCTTCAATCGTTTCAATATTATATATGTCCTGGAAAAATCCCTCAAGTTGCCTGAGGCGGCTATTCCAGCGCCTTTTACGTTTAGGTGTTTGATTGCTTCTTGCAAGCATATTAAGGCAATGCTTTCTTAACACTCTGAATTCCTCAAAAGATGTTACTTGCTGTACTTTTTGGAGCCATATAGTTTGAATTTGGGCGGTAGCTGCTTGTGCTTTGCCTTGGAATACTGCCAGCAATTGATCTTCTCTTGAAGTCTCCAGCTTAATCTGAGAGGAGGAGGTAGAAGAGTCAGGAGGACAAGAATTATGAATAAAAGAGGAATAAGTTGTCCCCTCTTCTTGCTTTTCCATTGCTTGAAGAGAAGGCGTACCTCCATAGAAAAGGATATTAACTAGTATCAATATAGAAGTTAAACGTTGCCATATTGAAGCTCTTTTCCGATCAGAAAAGGTACTTTTAAAAGTAAAAGTTTTCTTGTTATTCATTCTTGTTCCTATAAGAATTTAATCTTTTTAGAGGGACTGTTGTCTGTTAGATTGCTTCCATTTCCTTCGCTGCACCAATCGGCGCTTAATTTGATAAGTGAGGGTTAAACGATAAGATGATGGTTATTATAAAAAGTATTTATCATACCTCTTCTTTTGCATATTCTCTTTTAATACTTTTTTCAAGGGGATTTACCCAAACTGGGCCTCTCAAGAACTTTTTAAGTCGTGAAGAAATGTCCCTGTTGAAAAAATTTAACCCTTTCTTGGAACTCATTGCTAGTTTTGAATATTAGGAAAGCTTTGTCTAAAAAAAACTTACTTCTCTTAAGAATTTTTCTTCATATCAGTTAAGGTGACAACGCCCTAGAAAGGGCGGGCCGTATATTCTTAACACCCTTTTTTGGTTAAAGCTGGCCATTCTTCATCAACAGATAAGGAAATCTTCTCGTGCAATTGAGGTGAACTACGGTGAATAAGATTCCTTGGCCATCTTATATCCTCTGGATTGGTACCTTTGCTTTTACCTAAGGCCGGCCATTCTTCTATAGCAAGAGTAGGGCTGTTTTCCAAGGGAAAGGAGTTATGAACTTGGGGAGCGCTTCCTTTCTGCTCTTTCAGGGCACCCCTTAAACGGGATCTTAGCTTTTCCTTTGAGGAAAGTTCCAAAGTGAGCGGGGGATCAGAGAAAAGGAGCTTTTGTACCATCTCACGCGCTGCTATCCAATCGCCATCTAGATAGATGGCACCAAGCAAAGCCTGAATAGTTTGGGCTGCCATGCGTGGCGCCGTATGAGGAGAAGGTAATAGGTTGCCGAAGCCGCCTTCATTTCTAATAAGAAAATATCCAAGCTGCCATCTCGCAAAGGCTTGTTGAAACTGAGGTGTATTAACCTTTTCAATAAACTTCTCTGTTAGAAGGCCTTCACTAGCAATAGGATTGGAATCTATAGCATTCTCGGCAACTCCTAGGGCCAGCACTCTCGTGCCTAGGAATGCTAACTTTTCAAAGTTTCTTCCATGGGCGCTTGGATGAATAAAAGCTGCTTGCAGAAGCATAACGTTTTTAAAGTGGTATGAGATTCTCCTTTGGAGTATATCCAGATCGGGAAAGGAAAGTTTCTGTTGAGGCAGAGAAAAAGCAGATATCGCTTTGGCTTTTGGGCCGTGCTCGATATAGGGAGAGAATAGCTTTTTTACGCATTCCTGAGAGGGCCCCATTCCCTTATCTTTATAGACGGCTCCGAGCAGAGCTTCTATTATGTCAGAAGCTGTTTTTTCAGCAATTGGACCAGCTAGGGGAGCCTTATAAAACTCAGAAGAAATTAAGGTGGGAGGGACTTCGAGGTTTATATAAACTTCTGCGAGAACTTTCTTTGAAGTTAGGTATCCAAAAAGTTGAGCCAAACTCTCGACTTTGGCTGATGGATAGCAATAGTAAAGTAGACAAGCAATCCCGAGACCCAATACCCTATCTCCGAGAAACTCTAAACGTTCGAAGCCCTGACTTCGAGGAGCAGAAGCTTTTTGCAGTAGCTCAGGATCAGAAAATTTATAATCTAACAAAGTTTCAAAAGGATGGAACTGAAGCTGGCTAATCTTACGAGGTCGTTCTCCTTGAATTTCGCAAGAATGCCCAGACAGACTATAAAGCAGCCCTAAGAAGCAAATTAGAAATACTTTAATTTTATTCATCTTAATATCCTTTTAAATTTATACCTCTTTATTTTGGCCCTGTTACAAGAATTTTAGGAGTTTAAATAAGGTTACATTTAAGAGAGCTAAAATCCAAATTGTTTCTTAATGAGGTGCATTTCACCTCATATCAGCAACTACTTGAGAATTAGAGTCAATTTGTGAAATTGTCTAAGAGAAATCCCTTTTATAATTAAAGCACTGAAAATTTAATCTAGCGATAAAAAGGTCTGCATAAACCTGTATACTTGGGTGCGAACTCTTCTTTTGAAATCTATGAATCCCTCTTCTGAATTTGACACTTTATAAGGCCCCTCGAAAAAGAACGCTTACTTAGCAACTTTTGCTAAGGGATCAAAATTATATCTATTTACACTAGAAAAACCGTTTAAATAATTTAAGCTAATAGGTTAGTTGAATGACAATATAGATTATACTTATGTTAGACAAAAAACTCCCTTCACTGCAAAATCACCCAGCAATTCTTTAAGATTTCAAGGTTAAAGAAGTAAGGAAATTTATCTCTTCTTTTAATTTTATTACGTGTATTTAAAAAATGATTTAAGTATAAATTTAATAAAAATTGAAGTGGAAAGTTTCAGAAATTTAATGGCTTAAAGATAAGTCGGATAAAGCAAAATTGGGTACTAGGATTATCTTTAAAGCAATTCTGGCAATAACTAAACACATTCTTCTAAAGAGAAACAGAAAGCAAGAATTATTTTGAATTATTTCCTAACAATAAAAATCTGGGTAGCATAAAATGGTTAAAAAAAATCTCTCCTCTTTCCCTTTATGGTATAGGCTAATTTCTTGCTTTATGAGCTACCTTCTTTTTTTGCCTTCTTGTATTTCTATATTGCAAGCCATGGAACCCCCGACAATAGAGGAGGGGACCTCTTCTTCCGATGGGCTTATGCCCCTGCCTCAAAACTTATCAATATCTAGCCAGCCAGAATCCGTTGAATCTGCAAGAAAAAAAGCAAAAGGTAAAGAGAGAGTTAAAAATGAGAATACCGACCCAGGAAAGAAGGAAGATAATCGAAAAAAAACAGCCAAGCTTTCTCATAATCAAATAATTGATAACCATTTAAACGAATTAAGGGCATATCCTACTGAAGATGAAAGATGGATTGCGCTGAAACACATAGATGAATCCTGTCGGGGAGAAGTCATACAACAATTACAGGAAGCCGGCTATTTAAAAGAAAATAAGAATCCTTTGCCCCCCTTAGAAGTTAGAGGAACTACACCAGGCCTTTCATTTTACAACCCAAAAATGTCAGGAAGTACAACAGCAAAGAAACTTAATGAAATTATTCAACAAATCGACGACTTACTTCTCTGTAAAGAAAAAATAACCCCTCAAGAAACCTTAAATAAAGAAACTATTTCTTCAATTAAGGAGGCTTTACTCCGGGTTTCTTGGAGGACTAGCGAGATTCCCAGCCAAGATAAGTACCATATGAAGGATTATTTTCCTGAGAGAAATTGGATTTTATTAGAGTATTTAGCTGATGTGCTCAACTCTCTTTCAGAGGATCAATTAGCAGCCGTTATTCCTTTAATTTTGGAGGACTTACCCACTATAAAAAACGCTATGTTTATAGTGAATAAAATATTGTCAAAAGAGAATTTAGAAAATGAAGAAAAGCAAAAAATTAAATTTCCCAACCTTGAAAATTTCTTAAATTTCTTTATAGATTCTACCCTTTTGGAAAAAATTAAGAATGCTAGTGAGGATTTAATAGATAAAGAAGATCAGATAGAAAATTTTATCCAAGATGAAGAAAATAGAAGGTCAGTGTTTAGAGCCTTTGAAATCATTGGGGAGTGTGCGAAATATCTAAGCTCTGATTTAAAACGGCTTAATCAAGAATTACCCTGGCATCCTCGAGAAGGTGAACAGAGAGGGAATATCTTAAAATCAATTAGGAATATGCTTCACCATAATCGAGAAAAATTCGAGCTAATTATGGAATACAATCCTAATTTACTCCAAGAACTCTTAGAAACTGTTATTCCTGCAATTTACAAGGGAGTTAATACATTAATAGAAGAACGTAAAGAGGCAAGTGCACAGCTGGAGTCAATAAAGTCTCCACAATTAAATTCTACACTCATTAACAAGATACTTGCCAACCGTAAAGAGAGAGGGGGACGAGGGAGAAAAACGGTATCTGAAAAATCTAATTTAAGGAGCAAGGATGGAGCATTAGTGAAAATCCTTGATCTTCTGGAAAAAAGTGGTGAAGAAGCACAAAGGTCAGGCTTGGCGGGATGGCGAATAAAAGATCTTTTAAGCTTTATTAAAGCAAAGGATAAAGAAGAGATCTATCAGCTTTTATTCAAAATAAAAAATGTTCCTAATACAGAAGAAGAATTTATCATTTACATTATCCCCAAGCTAGATGAAGAAAAAATTACATGTGCAGAGACTACGCTTGAAGAAATACAAAAAAAGTTTGGTAAAGCCTATACAAAGCTAAAAGGTAAGAAATTATCTTTATCAGAAATTGAGGACGCTCTTGAGCCTATCCCTTCGGCTGTACAAAATTGGAACGTAGAATCCATAAAAGCGGGCATAAGAAAGGTTATCCTTGAAGGTAAGAAATGTTCTTCAAAAGATTTTAGAACAGAGTTTTCAGGCCTTATACTGTTTAGAGGTATAGATCATAAAGAAGCTAAAGATAAGCTTGAAAGGCTTAGATCTATTGTTTCTATCGATACTCAAGAAGAAGCTATAGAGAAGATATTTAACTCTTTAGATAGAGTTGCTATAGAGGGATCAGATCTGCGGAAAGAGCGATTTAGCGAAGTTCCAGAAATAGCAAAAGAATTAGAAGGCTTAGATCGTATACCTAAAGATGGGATCAGTAAGGATAAGCTCTTTCAACTTGGGCTATCGCCTAAAGATCGAGAATTTCTTCTTCAACTACTTTCTAAAGATCCAAGGCTAGAGCTTGAAGAACCTGACGTTGAAAAAGAATTTGAGGAGTTAGAAAAGAAAAAGAAGTTAGTTTTAGAGAAAATTGAAAATAAAGAGTTCTCGACTTTAAAGGAATGCCTGGCTCCTTTAAGAAATTTTCTAAGCAAAGATAACAATAATATCAATAAAAGCATTAAAGAGGAAAAATTTGATAAGTTAAAAGCTATTTTGGAAAAATTGCCTAAAAATTTAGAGGAGTATAAAAATAGTCAATCTGTAAAAGCACTACAAGAGCGCTTACAAAAACAGAGAGCAGGACAACGCTCCCCTGAGGAGTTAGAGCAAGGGAAAAAGATATTGGCTAACATTCCCACCCACCTAAAAGAATATAACGATTGTCTAAAAACCATTGAGGAAAAGGTAAAAAATGAGTTACTAACTTTATCCAAGCAAGGGAGCTGCCAACTAAGAGACTTTAATCGGCATGTCAATGCATTATGTTACCCAGATGATATAGCCAATCAACTTAAATCTATCTATAAAAAATTAACCACCTCACTTAAAGATCTTACACAAGATCTGGATACCATTCTAGATAAGATCGATTCTAAAAAATCTCCGTATAGTTACTTACAAGAAGTATTAAAAAATGGATGGCTATTAAGAGAGAATGTACCCGATATAACAGAATCTCAATTAGAGAACCTAGTAAAAGATGCAGGCTTAAATTATGAGGATTTTAAGTGCTTGTATATTAAGAAGAAAAATCATGAATTAACTGATGAGGATATAAAGTCTGCTATTAAGCTTATTCCAATCGAAAAAGCACAAGAAAAAATTCAGAAATTTGAGGCTTTAAAAGAAGGAATTAAAAATTTAATTTCAACTCCTGAAAAGAGAGGGAATAGTCCTGATATAACAACGCTTCAATTCGAGAAATTGGTAAGAGATGCAGGCTTGGATTACAAAGATTTCGAACATTTATACATTAAAAAAGAAAACCATGAATTAACTAATGAAGATCTAAAAGCTGCTATTAAGCTTATTCCAATCGACAAAGAGAGAAAAAGGATTCAGAAACTTGAGACTTTAAAAGAAGGAGTTAAAAATTTAATTTCAATTTCAGAAAAGAGATTTAAAGAATTAGTAGAAGGGCTAGGGTACTCCTATGAGCCTAAGTTTAAAAAGCTCTATAATAAAACAATAGATAAAGGCCAGGAACTGCCGACAAACTTATTAAAAAGCCTTCTGACATCCAATATTAGTAAACTTACTCCCATTTTTGAGGAATTGGCTGATGCTTCAGCAAGTGAGAAAAGGAAAAAAATATTAAGGATGTCAGCTGAGTATTTAATTGAGGAAATAGGGCCAATAACTGAAATTCTTTCAGAAAGAAAGGATTATGATGATTCTAAGCACCTATCCATTTCTAAAATATATTTTTACCTGATTGGAATGGCAAGAAAATCTATGGCTCACTATCCTATGGGTATAGGAGACGACCCTCTTAGATATTTAATAGACCAACTAGTTCTTAATACCCAAATCCGATTAGAAGATATGAGTAACTCCTTAAATATTTTGGGAGAGGAAATGAATTTTCAAGAATCAAGAGGAATTCCCTTTGAGAAGTTAGAAAAAAATAAAATAGAAATTTACGGTCTTGTGGAAGGGTTAGGTTTTAAGAATGATTTCAAATTATTTGGAAAGTCGCTCGGGTGTGACTTAGGGATCCAAGGTGATTTGAACTTGTTAGTTGAACAAGAAAATCATAGAGAAATTTCCGTATCTGATAATTTAATGGAACTTGAAATCCGGTTAAGCCAGCTGCTCAATGGAAATGTAAGAGTTTATACAGAAGCTACTCTGGCAAATCGACTAGATAAAAAAGTTAACTCTGAACATTTGACGAAAATTAAGCAGCAAACAACCTTTACATTAGAAAATATTATTCGTGGAAACAGATTTTTTAATATTTTTAAAGAGGACCGTTGGTCAGCGTTTCAACTGCCAGATGGTAGAAGTTTTACGCGTAGCGATTATTTAGAAAAACAAGATATTAAGAAGATATTTAAATTTTTCCTAAATGAAGAAGTAAGTGTTAAATTTCTAGAAATAGCATTTTCTAATAAAGAAAAATTTCTACAAGCGATAAAAGATAAATTAGAACAATTTAATGTTTCTCCAGAAAAATATTCTGAACAATTCAATAAATTTTTTATTCTTTTTAGGAAATGGATATCTATTTATCATACAGATTTTAAACCCACTAAAATTCCTGTAAATAGGGATTCAGCAGGAAAAATTGGATATGATTTTATTACCCTAATCCATACTGATTTTAAAAATTCCCAACTAGTATTTTTAGAGGATGCACATGGAGAACTTTCTAAGGATGTTTATCAGGGTCTTCCTTCTTCAGTAAAAAGTTTATATGTAGAATCTCAACTTCCTACTAGTTCTAAATTTCACAGATGCGATTTATTACTAGAAAAATATCATACAGCAGTTAACTCTTTGGAAAACCTTACTGATATTGAAGATTTAGCAGGAGAAATAGTAAATACTTTATACCTCAATAAAGATAAAGTTCTAAAGATGTTAACAGAATTGGAAGGGATAAAAAAATCTGTTTTCTTTGCAACTACCCTTGAGTTTGTTCCTGATACTTGTAATTTGGCCAATAGACCAAAAGAAATTGAGCTTTTTAGGAAAAAGCGCTTAGATAGTAATTCAGCATTGAGAGATATTATTAGACGCAAATCCTCTTCATACCTTTCTAATATAATACAATCTCTTAAAGAGCTAGACGAAGAAGAAAGGCAATCTATTTTAGGTTTAATCTTGTTGGAAAAGCAGATCGATGAACTCTTAAAGAAATATTATGAAGCTAATGAACATAATCTAACCTTCTTCTGGCGTGTGATGGATGATACTCAAAAAGATATGGTTGCTACTAAGATAAGTAAATCAAAATATCCCCAACTTATTAATTCATTTGAAAGCTTTAAGTCATCTGTAGAAATTAAGCCTGAGCTAATCTACGATGATGCTACACGAACGATAATAAAGGGGCTTATGGAGGAACGAGAAAACCTCTTAACCGGATTGGATTCTTACCTTACAGAAAAGCGGAAAGATAGCACTAAAGGGCTAACTTTCCGAGGGGGTATCGGTTGCCTTCAAGCTTCTCCAGGTAAGTTTTTAACACAGCGAGAAATAAAGGATCTTGAGGCTCTTATTAATAATCGTTTTCTTACAGGCCCCACCCTTTTTGAACAATATAGGAATATTTTTATTCGCATCACTAATCCAGAGATTCTCGGAATTCTAGGTAAAAATATTAATGGACAACTAGAAATGGAAAAGCTTTCATGTTTAGTTTCCTTAAATCTTGAAAAAGAATATAGTAAAAATTCTCCTCATGTAACTTTTATTTTGCCAAACAAGCAAGAAAGCGTGCTAGGTGATTTTTCAAATGAGGTTGAATATACAAATTTTAAGAAGAAGGAAACTCTCAAAGTTGAATTAGAAAAATTAGTAGAAAATAAGCCACACCTCTATCCAAGTGATTTAGTGGATTTTGTTCGAGAAGGAAAGAATACTCCTCTGAAGAATGATCGAGATACCATTTTAGGCTTCCCTAATAGTGAGGTAGCATTCATTCATCGTCATATTGCCCATATTGATAAGCCTTCTAAAGTTCCATGGTTAGAACCAAGTATTTTAACAGAAAATCTTCCAATTTATGTGAGGGGGAATACTATCTTGTATACTGGTTTTCAAGCTGAAACTGGCGGCCAAGCTAGAATTAATATTGATATTAAGGATCTTGATGAGTTGATGAATGAACATGGTTGGACCCCTGAACAGAAAGAAGCTTATAAGCGATGTAATGATTTTGATAAAAATAATAAAATAGTTGCAGACTATTATAATTTTCGTAGAGAATTTGATCGCTTACAGGCAGCTCAAAACAGAGAGCAGGAATATAAAGAAAAAATGAAAGATATCAACGAGCGCTTATCAACTATTTCTTCTCCAGATAGTAATGCTGCCCTTAGCTTGATATTGAGACTGGGAAGAGATTTAACCATGTATTCTGAAGCTTTAGCACACAATCAGACGCTACAAGAAAATTTGATAGAGTCGATTATACAATTACCCTTTTTTGAAAGTAGGGTTACTGAAACTCTAAGGGATCCTTATATTCTTAGAGATTTAATTAATGAAGCTTCTGAGGGCGTAAGTAAGGATATTTTAAAGGCCCAAAGAGAGCGCATACATGCTCAAGCTATAGAGGAATTAAAGTCTTATGCAGGAATTAAGAGATTAAGCAGTTAATAAAGTAAAGAAGAGTGAGTTTAAAAAGTGTGTAACTGTCAAAACTAGTCTTAACTTTTACACCAATCAGCTAAAGAATTTTTGATAATCAGCCTCTTAATAAGAATTTTATTGAGTATACCTAATATCGACATTAATTAATCCTAATTCAGTCCATTTCTGGTCAGCTGTATAAATCGGAAGCTTCATTTTTATTCCTAAAGCAAGACAAGCTCGAGCTTCTAATGACAAATCTTTATCTTTAAGCTGTTTTGTTAGATTTGCTGTGAGTAAAGCATGAGAGGTATCAAAGGGAATAAGCTGAGAAATTAGGGGCAGGAGGCATTCTTCACACTCTTGTAAACTCATGTCCGATTGGAGGAGGGTGGTCGTTGCTTCCGACAAGCTAAGGGTGGACATAACAATTTGTCCGAGCATATCTTCCAGGGTAGAAGCCCCGGATTCATTTTTGATAAGAGTCAATAAGGCCGAAGCATCGAGAATAACTTTACTCATCATTTTTTTCTTCCTGGTTGGAAGTTAATTTTTTGTCTAAGCTTTCATCCCGCAAATGGTACTTACTAATTAAGTTTCGTGCTTTTAATAAAGATGTTCTTAAGGAAGAGATAACAAGTTGTCCTTCTTGGATATCCATTAAAACTTCTTCACCCTCTTTTAATCCTAATTGTTTTCTGTAAATGGAAGGAATGGAAACTTTTCCTCCGGCTGTTATTTTAGTTCTTATGGCCACAATGAATCCTAATTTATGAATATAGATAAGCTTTATGAAAACTTATTATATTACTCTTTAGGATTTATGCAAGCTAATGTCTCTAATCTTAAACTAAAACCATAAATTTCTTTTCTAACTAAAAAAATTTATTTAGAAAAATTAGATTGTAGACTATTTTAAATACCTCTTAGTAAGATACGACTAGGAGTAAATTTTATTAAGATACAATTTTCCTTTTTTGATACTAAATATTATTTTTAACCTAATTCCTAAAATAGGTATTAAAGTCATCTTATGAAAAGGGTGGAGGCAAGAAACTATCATTTTTTATGCTTCTCAAAAACGTTGATTTTTGAAAGTATGCGAATTATTTAAAAGCATTAAAATCTCTTAAGAAATTGAAAGGCATTTTTATGAGCAGCCGTGCACTAGAAAAAGACAAGCAGAGAGTTTGCTTATGTATTGAATAAATAACAACTGTATTTTATATATGCATGTGCTAGCAAACATCCTCTTATATAAATAGGCACTTCCATTAAAATCTTTAGCAAAGATTAAAGGACAATTTATTATCTAGTCTATAGGTAATTTTAATGAGATTGTGGTTTTATACCACCATTGTGCCAAATAAGAGAGGGGGAGGGATCGCGGTTTTTCCCTCTAAACCACCTGAAGACTCCAATTTACCTTATATAATTTCAAACAGACAAGTTGATGACAGTGCCCAGCTGTATGTTCAATTCTTCTTTTCTAATCTTCCTCTTCGAACGAATAGCAGAAGACTGATTAAAGGTAATATCCCTAATACAGCATGACCAATATAAAGAGTTCTATATCCTTGGTGATTAATAATTATTCCCGTACTTAAGTTAGCTAGAAATAAAGCCAGGCCGCTGATAAGGTAGAAAGCTCCGTAAGCTGTTGCTCGCAGATGCGGCAAAGCCTTGTCAGCAATCCAAGATAAAAAAACGCTATGTCCAATACCTCGTTGCATCCCCCATAAAAGAACCCCTAAAAAAATTATTCCATCTCCCTTAGCGTTACCTATAAGAAAGTTTGAGATCGATAAAAAAATGGTAGCTATGGCTATACATAAAGGCCGCCCAATAAAATCAGATAGCTTACCAATAGGATAAGAGATAATAACCTCTGAGAAATTATAAGTGATCATAATAATAGGGACTATTTTTATAGCCATTCCCAATTCTAAAGCTCTAAGCGTTATAAAAACTTCACTACTTCTGCATAACATGAAGAAAAAGCTTATAAGAATAATAAACCAGTATTCTTTACCAAGTACCAATAGTTCTTTAAGGTTTAATGATATCTTTAAACTGCGAGTTTCTGGTTTTTTTACCTCTTGAACAGTTAAGATTAAGAATAAAAGAGCTAATAAAGCTGGAATAAAAGATATCCAGAAGATTAAGCGATAATTGTATTGAGTAATTCTTATTAAGTAAAAAACAGCAAAAGAACCAATTATTGATCCTACCATTCCTAAAGAATGCCTTAACCCAAAGTATGTGCCTCTGCTGCCTGAAGGTGAAATATCGGCTACAAATGCATCTCTAGGTGAAGCCTGTATACCTTTACCAACGCGGTCAAGAGATCTTCCTACAAAAGCAGTAAAAGTATTAGTTGCTAAAGCGAGAATAGGGCGACTCAAAATTATTGTGATGTATCCTAAAATCATAAGACCTTTTCTATTTTTAAAATAGTCACTAACAATTCCAGAAATAAGTCGCAGACTCCAAGACATTAATTCGACCAAACCTTCCAGAATCCCTATGGCAAAAGAGCTTGACCTTAAAATTTCCTTCATAAAAGGACCAGAAATTGTAAAAATCATTGCCGCTGATATATTGAGAAACGCATCAGCAATTGCCAATACCCAAAGTTGAAAAGGGATTCTTTTTAGTTGTTGGAGTATGAACTTGTCCATTACACTCCCTCTCTTCTTAATTTATGGGTTAGGTAAAGACTATGATTTAAACGTTAGAAAATATTTTTGAAAGAAGATAGAAATTTTATTTAATAAAATTAATACTAATTAACAAGGAAATAATCTAAGTTAAATATATAAATAATTTTACTTGCTTCTCTATTAAGATAACCTTATTTAAAAAATATAACTTAAGCATTTGATGGAACAAAAATCCAAGAGTACGATAACGAATACAAGCAATAAGAGCAAACAATGGTTACTCGGGGGAGTTTCAAAGTTTATAACTTTGCCCCTTAAATGCAATATTTTTTCAAATAAAATAACTTACGGTTGGTAGGTAATTATGCACTCTTCTAAAAAGAGCAATAAACTTTTCATCAAATCTAAGGAGCAGTTTATAAGTCAAGAAATATGGGATAAATCGATTGATGAATTGTTTGATTACCTCAAAAGCTCTTCACAAGGTATTTCCTCGCAACAAGCAAGATTACGCTTGAGAAAGTATGGGCCAAATACTTTTAGTATACAATCTCAGTCCATCTTTTTTTATATCCTCCTCAAGCAATTTAAAAATCCTTTTTTAATTATGCTACTGACTTGTGCCTCTCTTACTGGATATCTAGGAGAAGTCAGTAGCTTTATAATCATTTCTCTGATTATTTCTATAAGTATGGTAATTGGAATCTCTCAAGAGTATGTCGCTTCTCGTCAAGTAGAGTGCCTCAAAACATCTGTCGTCTTAAAAAGTCAAGTATTGCGAGATGGAAAAATCGTCGAGGTTTTATCTGACTCCATTGTTCCGGGAGATGTCGTATTTTTAAGTGCAGGAGATCTAGTGCCTGGAGATGGACGCATTCTCGTTGCAAAAAACCTGTTTGTCGATCAGTCGTTCATTACAGGTGAAAGCCTGCCTGTTTCTAAAAGTGTATGTAAAGAAGGGGAAACTATCCAAAATTTTAGTGAATCTTATTCAACCATATTCACGGGTTCTGCAATAATTAGTGGGATAGCTAAAATTCTAATATGCCGAACAGGTAAAAATGCATTTTTAGGTATACTCTCTCAAAAACTTAATAGCCCCCTACAAGGATCGCCATTTTTGAAAGATATGAATAAATATAGCTTATTTATTATGAGGATAACGCTTTTAATGGTGCTTGGGACATTTACAGTAAATTTATTTTTATACCGTCCTTGGCTTGATTCTTTATTGTTTTCGCTTGCTCTTGGAGTTGGTATGACACCTGAATTCATGCCAATGATTATATCTGTTTGTTTAGCCCGAGCAGCGCGCCTTATGAGTAATTCAAAGCTAATCGTAAAAAGAATTTCTTTTATTTATGACCTTGGAAGTATGAATATACTTTGCACGGATAAAACTGGTACGTTGACCGAAGGTATTTTAGATGTTGTAGGCTATATTAATGCTCAAGGTGAAGTAAATCATCATTGCTTTGAACTGGCTTACTTAAATAGCTTTTTCGAAACGGGTTACAAAAGCCCTCTTGATCAAGCAATCATGCACCATGCTTCTATAAACACCAGTATATGGAGAAAAGTTGATGAAGTACCCTTTGATTTCCAACATCGTCGGATATCTGTTTTATTAGAAAAAGACAAAGAAAGATTCTTAATTTTAAAAGGTCCTTTAGAAGATATTCTTGATGCTTCCCATTTTATTGAGGATGACTCTTCTGAATCTTTCCGCCCATTAAATAAGCAAGATAGAAAAAGCATTATTAATCAATTTCAGCAGCTCAGTAGACAAGGTTTTAGAGTTCTTGGCGTTAGCTGGCAAATAAAGCCGTCTAATTATAGCGTAATTACACCTATGGATGAAAAAGGTCTTATATTTTGTGGCCTCCTCATATTTTCTGATCGTCCAAAGGAAAGTGCAAAACAAGCATTAAAAGCATTAGAGGCAAGTGGCATTATGGTTAAAATTATTACAGGGGATAATGAATTCGTCACTTGTAATCTGTGTGATCAATTAGATATTCCTATTAACGGAATACTAACTAGTAAGCAATTAGGAGAAATGACAGATATTGAGCTAGAATCAAAACTTAAAAACACCAATATCTTCTGTCAGGTAACCCCTGATCAGAAAGAAAGAATTGTGCAACTTTTAAAATTGCAGGGAAATATAGTGGGATTTATGGGCGATGGAATTAATGATACACTCGCCTTGCACTGTGCTGATGTCAGTATCTCTGTTGATAATGCTGTTGACGTAGCTAAAGAAGCTGCATCATTTATCCTTTTAGAAAAAAACTTAAATGTTATCTATCAAGGAGTTATGGAAGGTAGAAAAACTTTTGCCAATATTATGAAATATTCCCTAATGGCAACAAGTGCTAATTTTGGGAATATGATTAGTATGATTATTGCCTCCTTTATCTTACCATTTTTACCCATGCTTCCTATTCAAATTTTGCTCAATAACCTTTTGTATGATATTGCAGGATTAGGCTTACCATTTGATCATGTAGATTCAGAAGTGTTAGTACGTCCTTCGAAATGGAGTATACTACATATTAATAAGTTCATGGCCTTCATGGGCTCTATTAGTTCGGTCTTTGATATTGGCACCTTTTATATCTTAATTTTCTTTTTTCAAGATGACCAGTGCTTGTTTCATACAGGATGGTTTATAGAATCCCTTACTACTCAGATTCTTGTTATTTATATCCTTAGAAGTCAGCGTATGTTTTCAGGTAGCCCTCCCCATGGTAGCCTCATATTTTTTTCAATTATAGCTTTGTGTATAGGAGTTGTGTTTCCATATTTGCCATGGGGTACTTTTTTTGGATTAGTTCCTCTCCCGTCATTTTTCTTTATAATTTTACTTGCCATTATTTTTACTTACCTTCTTACAGTCAAAATTGGGAAAAGGATTTTTAGCTTTTTAACGTATTCATCTCTGAATAAAATTAATACCGGTTAAGTAATATTAAAGGAAAAACATTTCTGGCAATGACATTTATTTTTAGAAATTTAAAATCAGCTGTAGAAAGGATGGTGACTTTATAGGAAATTATTCTAACGGCATGGAAAGTTTCAGATCTGAATAAATTGAATAAAGATAAGGATTTTACTGTAGTCATAAAAACACTAGGGATTCCATACCCCAGCAGGTAGGCGAGCTACGCGGCGCTAATGAAAGAAGCAAGATAGTGTTAAAACTTACTGAGCATTAGCTTTATAATCAATCTATTACCCTTTACATAACAATGCCATTTTTTATGGTTCTGCTAATTTGTTGGAGCTAGCCGTAACTTAAACTCTATTGCCATATTTGCCAATGAGATAAATATTCAAATAAATTTATCTATTCCGTAAAGTAATTTACTTATATTATACATTTGTGATTCCATTTATTGTATTAGATTTTCTATTTAATTTTTAACTAATTTTGTGAAGTAGAAATTTACGAACCTCAGAACAAAATGGAGATAGATACAATGGCTAAACAATCCATAATGCCTCTAGATTTTAGTTAAAACCTCGAGTCTTTTAAAGAGATAAGCAGAGACTTAGAAAAATTAGAAAGATCATTTAATGATTGTTGGCAACGCAGTTCTCTTGCCCCTTCGATAAAGGAGAAAGCTATGATACCGAGTATTGACGTTATTGAAAATGATCAAGCAGTTCAAATTGTTGCTGATCTCCCGGGTTTCAATGAGGAGGATGTTCATGTAGATATCAATAATAGGATCTTTACCCTTTATGGAGAAAAAAAGGAAGAGAAGGAGGAGAGCCGTAACAATTATTATATTGCTGAGCGTTCTACAGGTTGCTTCAGGCGTACTTTTCAACTGCCTGCAGCAATTGATGAAAACAGGATTGAAGCGATCCTTAAAGATGGGGTATTGAAAGTTATTCTTCCTAAATCCCCAGAATCAGAAAGACAGAAAAAGAAAATCAAAATTAGGAAGGAATAGGGAGAATATGATATGCTTACTTCAGATCCACTTATTAAACAAGGCATCCAAGAGGCTCTTAATTTCGAGCCCGGCCTTAAATCACAAAATATTATTGTAAACGTAGACCAGGGAATTGTAACCCTGACTGGAAGCGTTGAAAATTATTTTGAGAAATTCTTAGCAGAGAAAACAGTAAAAAATATTCAAGGCGTTAAAGGCGTTATTGAGGAGCTTCAAGTTAAGTTTGGAGAACATTTACAGCGTAGTGATGAGGAAATTGCCAAAGCTGCTGTCCGTGCTATAGAATGGGATTCTTCTCTACCCCCAAATAAAATAAAGGTTGTCGTGGAACACGGTGCAATTAAACTTAGCGGAGAAGTAGAATGGCATTTCCAACGTGACAGGGCGTACCAAGATGTAAAATATCTTTTTGGGGTAAAGAGTGTCCTAAATGATATTACTTTAAAACCTCGAACTTCTATAAAACCTGAGCAGGTCTCTAAGAGAATATTATCAGAGTTTCAAAGAAATGCTTGTCTAGATGCCCGTAAAGTACAAGTAGAAACTGAGGGTAGTAAGATTATCCTAAAAGGGTCGGTGCGATCTTGGGCAGAGTATGAAGAGGCGCGCCATGCTGCTTGGTCAGTTCCGGGAGTAACGGCAATTAACTCTGAACAATTGAAGGTTAAAGTGTAATGTTTAATATCTTTTGAGGTGTAGACAGTTTCACTTGGCCAGAGAATGGTAAATATTTGTTAATTCTTAAAGTATTATCATTTTATAAAAAATTTTTTGAATAGAATAAATAATCAATTTATCATTCCCTCTTTTTATTAAAATAATATTTTATTTTAGCTTCCGAAAATCATCCATGGGCGACTTTTAGAGGAGAAAATAATATAAATTTTACTGTGTTGCCTTATTTTATAATTAAAGCTTTTACCTTCATTTTAATTATTTTGGGAGGGTGTATGTATTCATTTAAAGACAACTATTTTATGCAAAGAGAACGTCTGGTAAATGAACAATTAAAGCCATTAGGTATTCAAGATCCACGAGTACTTAAAGCTCTATGTGAAGTTCCGAGACATCTTTTTGTTCCTGAAGATTATAGAGATCTCTCTTATGAAGATTCCCCGTTACCTATTGGTTATAATCAGACTATTTCCCAGCCATATATTGTAGCTCTTATGACTGAATCTTCACAACTCCAACCCTTTTACAAAGTATTAGAAATCGGAACAGGATGTGGATATCAAGCAGCTATACTCTCAAGGCTATGTAAAGAAGTTTATACTGTAGAGATTATTGAGCCTCTCGCAAGAAAAGCACAACAGACCCTTGAAAGTCTTAAATATACAAATATTCATGTGCGAATTGGAGATGGGTACGAAGGGTGGCCAGAGGAAGCACCTTTTGATATTATTATGGTCACAGCTGCCACTGAATCAATCCCGCTTCCTCTTATCAACCAGCTTAGAGTAGGCGGTAAGCTTATTATGCCCATAGGGCATGAATCCGGGCAACAGCTCGTTCGGATAACTAAAACTCCCGCTGGGATTGAGGAAGAATACTTAGCGCTGGTTCGTTTTGTTCCTATGACTGGACAAGTAGAAAAATAGAGAAATCTTCTTTCAAGTCAATTATATTATCTCTCAAAGAGATTATCATCTTAAATATAGTGAATTAAAATTATCAAAAAGGTAATTATTATCTCGCGATCCTTCTATTTTTAGTTACTCTGAAGCTAAATTTGATGCTTGGTGTTTATAAGTTTTCTTAAGGCCTTTTTTAATATATACGGAAAATTCTTCAAATCAGATGTGAATAGTTAAGAATATATTGATATGAATTCTCTACTTATTCCATTTCAATTAGACACTAAATTGATTGAAATAAAATAAGTTTTAAAAGGTTTCCCCAAGAACTCCTGGATTTAAGTAAGGCCTGCAAATTTCAAATAGGATAAAAGGCAACTTTCATATAAACGAGGAAATCTGAAACTTATAGGAGAGATGAGTTATTTTAGGAGGCTTTAGGATATGTATCTTAAAGAAATACCGGTGGAAAATATTCCTTCTTTTCTTTGCCCCCGTGCAAATACAATTATACCGTCCATTCCTTTCAACCAAAAACAACTTCGCTTTTTGATAAGATGGGAAGATAAGGCGTACCAAGGTTGGCAAGATATAGAAAACTCGTCTAATTTATACATTGCTCATGCACTTAATCTTTCCTCACTGCGACGCATTCTTGAGGCTTATTTTCTAAATAGTGAGGGTCTAGAAGCTTTCGAGCTAATTCAGTATTCTCCTTTCATTCTTCTAGGTATACGCCAATTAGTGTCAGGATCACTTATCGATCTTGAAAATCTTCCTATAAATCACTTACCTACTATGAGTGGAATAGGATTTTTGATAAAAGTACCCCCTGCTTGTATCTATATAATAAGTGGTCAAGATGCTAACGTTCCTATGGAGAAGTTAGGCGTTTCTCAACAAGAATATCGTTCCCTGCTCTTTAGGCAGTCTTTATTAGTCGCTAGAGATACAAACTATGAAGTTAACCGCAATTCTAATTCTACCGTTAACAAGCTTTGCATGAGCCCTCAAAAGTTATTATCCTTTGGAAATTTACCCGGAGCTACTTACAATGAGATAGCTTTCTTCCCGCGACTTATTGAGCCTGAAAAATCTGTGGAAATTGTAGGCACTTTCATAGACACTAATAACCACCAATTTAAATGCCAACCCGAAAAAGGCGATAAAGAGGATCCTTTTTATTATTATAAAAACATGAAGTTATTAGCTCATACTTTAAACCTTCCATTAGTTGATTTCCAGAGCCTAAGAAGAAGGTAAAATATAGAACAATTATAATTATCTTCTAAAATTAAAACTATGCTTATACATTAGATTTCAAATATAAGCTAATCGCTGCTCACCTAACATTAATATAAAAAAAGAGATATTAATAAAATTTTTGTTTTTTCACCTGGTAAAGTTTATAAAAAAGATGAATAAGTATTATGTTATAAACCTAGTCTCTTATAATGTAGAAATTTAAAGATGCCTTAGTGTCATTTTTAAATAATCTAAGAATTGATTGCAGCAAGAAATTTGACATAAATAGTATGCAACTTCTAGATAACATATCTTAATTTTGCTCATGGCAAATACTAGCTAATCAACTATTAGATAGAGAGGCGAAATATAATAGACTAAGTAAGCATAACTTAGAGTTTAAACAAATATAGCTTTATTGTTGGTTGCCAGGTTGAATTTAATTATTTTTTGCTAGTTAACTTAACTTCTTTATGATTTTCAGCGGCTTGAAGCGGTTAACCTTCTAAATTATAACTTATAGGGCTTAGAAGACATAAAACTCAGGCTTATCTAAGATATTAGAGGGGATGATTCATGATACAGAATTATATTATTACAAGTGAATCTGTTTCAGACGGTCATCCTGATAAACTCTGTGATATTATATCTGATAGCCTTTTAGATGCTTATCTGCGTGAAAACCAATTAGTTCATACAGCTATTGACACTGTAGTAACAGCAAATACTGTTTTAATCTTTGGTGAAGTTTCAGGAGCTTCTCTTTCTACCAAAAACATTAATATTCTTGTAAGGAACATAATTAAAGATATTGGTTATGAGCAAGAACATTTTAATTGGAAGACTTTAAAAATTAAAAATTATATACATGGACAATCACAAGATATCTTAGAAGGTATAGGACGTGAAGGAGCAGGAGATCAAGGAATTATGTTTGGTTATGCATGCTCTGAGACAGAAAATTTTATGCCCGCTCCTATATATTATGCTCATAAAATCTTGAAGAACTTAAAATTTTATCGTTCCTCAAAATTAAAGAATATTCTTGGTCCTGATGCGAAGAGCCAAGTCACAATTCAATATAGGGACGGTAAGCCTTTTAAAATCCACTCAATAGTCGTCTCTACACAACACCATCCTGATTATACAATAAATCAGCTACGAGAAATAATTCGCCCTATTATTCTTGAGAGCCTGCCAAAGGGATGGATGGGGGAAGAAATCCATTTATACATTAATCCGGCAGGTCGTTTTGTCACAGGTGGTCCAGAAGCTGATACAGGTTTGACTGGGAGAAAAATTATTGTTGATACTTATGGAGGGGCAGCTCCCCATGGAGGAGGGGCTTTTTCGGGAAAGGATCCTTCAAAAGTAGATCGGTCTGCTGCTTATATGGCACGTTATTTGGCAAAGAATATCGTAGCAGCTGGTTTAGCGAAAGAATGTACATTACAGCTTTCATATGCGATAGGATTAAAACAGCCAATATCCCTTTTCCTTAATATGCATAATACAGGGAGAATAACAGAAGCTTGTCTAGGCGCTTATATTCAAAAGCATATTGACCTTTCACCATTAGGTATTAGAAAATACCTCGGGCTTAATTCGCCCATTTACGCTCATACAGCTAGCTATGGCCACTTCGGGCGAGAGCCGGATAAAGATGGTGGTTTTAGCTGGGAAAGGCTTGATCTAATTCCATTTTTGAATTTATTGCAAGTTTAGTAAATGTTATTAGTTTACTGAGATAGGATGATGATTCCGCTAAATAGTAGCCAGTTAAAAACCGAAATTTATTAACATTCTTCATCATGGAAGCGAGCATTTAAGTGAGAAACACTTGGACATCTAGTATTTTTATAAGCTTAATCTTTTTCATTTCAAAGATTCAAGCTGAGCCTATTTATTTGGATTACCAAGCCTCTACCCCCGTAGATCCTAGAGTTTTCGAAACAATGGTTCCCTATTTTACAAAAGAATTTGGTAACCCCCATTCAACAACCCATATATACGGGATCCGAGCCCATAAGGCAGTTGAACAAGCTCGAGCCGAAATTGCAAAAATCATTAATGCTCAACCTGAAGAAATTATCTTTACTTCAGGGGCAACCGAGGCCAACAACTTAGCAATATTGGGAGCTTGTAGGGCTTTAAAACATCTAGGCAAAAATGAAATTATCAGTGTTAGTACAGAACATAAATCTGTTTTGGAGCCCTTGCAAGCACTCAAGAGGGAAGGCTTTAAAATTATTATTCTCCCTGTACAGAAAAATGGACTTCTCAGATTAGAAGATCTAGTGAATGCTCTGTCTTCCAAAACCATTCTTGTATCGGTTATGGCTGCTAACAATGAAATTGGTGTTCTTCAACCTATAAAAGAAATTTCCAAGCTTGCTCAACAATATGGGGCCCTTTTTCATACGGATGCTGCCCAAGCCTATGGCAAAATTCCTATAGATGTAGTTGAAGATGGAATTGATCTTTTAAGTATTTCAGGTCATAAAATTTATGGGCCTAAGGGAGTGGGAGCTCTCTATATTAAGAAAGGTGTTACGGTTCTCCCCTTAAGTTATGGAGGGGGACAGGAAAGAAATCTAAGACCTGGCACACTTCCAACGCCATTGTGCGTAGGTTTAGGAGAAGCTTCCCGTATAGCCTACGAGAAGATGCAATTAGAATCACAGAAGCTTATAACGTTGAGAAATAAGCTTTTAGCATTATTACAAGAAAATCTTCCTGACATCATCCTTAATGGTGATCTTAAAGCTAGGCTCCCAGGAAACATAAACATTAGTATAAAAGGAGTAGATGGTAGGCTTCTCTTATCTAGGCTCACAGGTATTGCTGCGTCCGTTGGGTCAGCGTGTACTTCAGCCAATATAGACGTATCCTATGTAATCCAAGCACTCGATCCTGAAGAGGCGCTTCCTCCTGCAAATTTAAGGATAAGTTTAGGGAGATATACAACAGAGCATGATGTTGACCAAGCTGCTTCAGAAATCATTAAAGTCGTTAAATCTTTGAGAGAAAAGTATCCAAAAGGAGGTAGACGTTCGTGCCTAACTAATATTCAGCACTTAAATAAGTGAGCGATTTGTGGCTCTAAAGAAGCAAATGATTACGCCCTTGCCAATTTTGTTGCATTGTTTAACAGGGCAAATAAACTGGTCTGTATCTTGCTGACTCAACCGGTCTTAAAGTCTGCCACAGTCAGCGTATCTTTAATCATAAAGTTTTTGATGGACTTACCCAGCGCGGCAAGACAACTATAAGATGGTTTTTCGGACTCAAGCTGCACCTGTCCTTCATCATAAGGGCAAATCATGGCTGTCAGAATAACCCTTAGCGCACCATGGCAATTGCCCTGTAAAACCAATAAGCCCAAAATTTATGCTTCCTCTCTCAGCTCTTAACCGTTACTGACGTAATTTGGAAAGTTAATACTCCGTTTTTTAGTCCGAAAGTAACCATGAAGTTTTGACTTTTAATTTTCTTCAGGGTATATTTCCTAGTATGAATATTGAACAGATTTTATTCGCCCCAGAAGGAAAAACTTTAGAGTTTAAAGAAAACTCTTCTGCTACCAAGAATATTATTAAAACTCTTATTGCTTTTTCTAATACCGCGGGTGGAAGCCTTATTATTGGTGTCAAAGATGACAAATCCATCATAGGTATAGAGGATCCTCTTAAAGAGGTTGAAAGAATTGCGAGTTTAATTGATGACAGTATCGCGCCTAAAATAGCACCCAATATTGAAATCATTTCCTACCGAAATAAGAGTATCCTCCTTATTCAAGTCTATCCTGGATCGAATAAGCCCTATCAAATAAAAAATTCTCCCCAGGATATGGGGGTCTATTATCGAGTTGGTTCCACAAATAGAGAAGCAGATCTAGCTATAATTGGGGAGTTAAAGAGGTCTGTTACTAACAAATATTTTGACGAACTTCCTATGATTGAATTAAACCCTGAAGCTATTGACTTCAGGGTAGCTTCAGGGTTCTTTGAAAGTCGTAGGCACTTGCTGCCTAAGGACTTGGAGACATTAGAGGTAATGCTGGATTATCAAGGAAGAAAAGTCCCTTCTATAGGTGGCATAATTTTATTTAGTCCAGAACGAGAAAAACATTTTCCCGATTGCTGGGTTCAGGTAGGTAGATTTAAAGGTTCTACAAAGGCTGATATTGTGGATACATTAGAAATCCATGATTATCCTATTAACTGTATTGAACGAGCAATGGATTTTGTGAAAAAGCATGCTCTATTATCATACAATTTAGAAGAGTTGCAACGATCAGAAAACTGGTCTATACCTTTGCAAGCCGTGCGAGAAGCTATTATTAATGCTTTTGCCCATTGCGACTATTCTCAGAAAGGCGCCCCCATCCGTATTTCTATCTTTGAGAATCGGCTTGAAATTGAAAATCCTGGAATATTACCTTTTGGGGTTACAATTCCCGAGATTATGGAAGGCGTCTCCAAAATAAGGAACAAGGTAATTGTCCGTGTGCTTCATGAATTAGGATACATTGAAAAATGGGGCATTGGGATTGCTAGAATGATTAAATCCTGCCAAGACGCTGGGTTGCCACCCCCTGAATTTAAAGAAATTGCGACACGGTTTAGAGTAACGCTATTTACTAAGGCTATCACCCCTCCAAGAATTGATGAAACTGATAGGAAAATTATAGAAGCTATCCGAGAATCAGATGGGTTATCAACTGCGGAAATTTCTAAAATTATTGGGCTTTCAGGGCGCTCCATTAGAACCCGTCTAAAGAATCTTGTTAATCTACATTATCTGTATGAAGTAGGAACAGGCCCTTTTGACCCCAACAAACGGTATAAAATTCAGAAATAATCTGTTCTTTATGTGCCCTTTCTAATGCTTCACCGCACACGCCTGCTGCTAATGAAGAGTCACATACCAACAACATTTTTTTTTGATACCCGAACCACAATAATAGGGATCATTTCGCCCTATTTTATTAGCGCTGTTTCTTATCGTATTTCTTTCTTTATCTTTCTGTACATAAGCGTTGCGATGGGGAGAAAAATAATGATAGATACGAGTCACCCCTGCGCATAATAAAGCGAGCAGAGTTTCACGCTCCTTAGGAGGAATGCTTTCTTTAAAGGGTCTGAGTCCAGGATTTGCATCGTGCTCATAGGCTAAAATAAAAATGGGGACAAAACATTCCCCCTCATTCTCATTGTAATGCCCCCTATTTAGCAAGCGAATTTTAAAAGAGGGTCGTGTTGTTTGTTATTGGTTAAAAATATTTGTTAAAAATTATTATGTTGGGTATAGCCAAATGTTTAATTCAGATAAGTTTCATTTTATTCGTAGATACATTTATCTAGCGCGTCAATAAAAACGGTTGGGCTCGTAAACTCCCTCAGCCAAGCAAAATATTCTTTTAGATTCCGCATAAAACGTTCTGTGTCACCAT
>JAIBEV010000125.1 GCA_019459505.1 Candidatus Paracaedibacteraceae bacterium
CTTTACGGATAAGCTGCGGTCACGAACGCTTGCCAATCAAAAGACAGAGATCTATGTAAAGTGCTTAATTTTAAATAAATTTATTGAACTAGGGCTTCCCTACACAGTTCCCATTAAATACCCCACCATAAAAGCATAAAATTCTTTTCTAAAACCCCGAAGACAAAGACCTCTACTTGAGGATTTTATAGCCCTTTTTCTCTATCCGCAACATGGCCGGTTTACTGACTTTAAAGAGGAAAAAAATTTGGACCTTAGCAAGCATTTTTTGTATTTTAAGCTTAGGAAGGGTATTGTCCTTTCTCCTTGACTCTTCCAATGTTGGAAAATTTAAAGAGAGAAATGGTTTATTAGTAGCCTCCATATACTCTGACTTACCACTTCCTCAACAATCCATGCTTTTAGAACGGCCTGAATTGATAAAAGATATAAACGAGGCATTTCAGGGGGCTCAAGAAATTAAGACGGTGGCCTTGGTGGGAATTGGAGGATCGGGAAAGACCACCCTTGCCCGTCAATATGCTCTCAGTCAGACTCTTCGGATAGTGTGGGAAATTAATGCTGAGACTAAGGAGAGCGTAATACATTCATTCGAAAAATTAGCCTATGCTTTATCTCAAACCGAAGAAGAAAGAAAGATATTAAGAGAAATTCATCAAATTCAAAATTTTCAAGAAAAAGAAGAAAAAATAATTTTATTCGTTAAAAACAAATTAAAAAATCATTCTCCATGGCTTTTGATATTTGATAATGTAGAATGTTTTTCAGATCTCAAACAGGCCTTTCCCTCTCATTCACTTAGCTGGGGTAAAGGGTATGTTATTGTTACGACCAGAGATAGTAATATCCAAAACAACACTCATATTACTCATGCAATATCTATAGGTGAATTAAAATCAACAGAAAAGCTGACCCTTTTTGAGAAGATCATGACCGCCGGAAATCCATCTCATTTTACCACGGATCAACAAGGACAAGCAGAAGATCTCTTAACTCATATCCCCTCCTTTCCTCTCGATATTTCAATTGCCACTAATTATTTGAAAGCAACTCATCAACCTTTTGAGAGCTATATCAATAAGTTAAGTAATTATAATAAGGATTTCTTAGAAGCTGAAGAAAACACTTTAAGAGACTCCCTCGACTCTCCCAATACTCGGTATAGTATTATCAGCGCTTCCTTAAAAAAGATTATCGATAAACACCCAGATTTTTCAGAACTTCTCTTGTTTGTTAGCCTTCTTGACTCTCAAGATATTCCTAGATCGGTGCTTAATAAGTATAAAAATGAAGCTATCGTCGATAATCTTATCTATCATCTTAAAAAATACTCATTAATAATAACGTCACCTGGTCAGAAAGAAGAAAATCTTTCAATTCATCGCAGCACTCAACGTTTAAGTTTAGCATATTTTACGAAGATGCTGAATTTAGAGAAGAATAAAGACTACTTGTAATGCCCCCTATTTAGCAAGCGAATTTTAAAAGAGGGTCGTGTTGTTTGTTATGGGTTAAAAATCTTTGTTCAAA
>JAIBEV010000018.1 GCA_019459505.1 Candidatus Paracaedibacteraceae bacterium
CTTGTCCATTGTCGTCGCTGCATTTTTGTCTTCCTTTTGCTTAATTCAACAAAAACACTCCTTTATTTCAACTCTTTTCTAAACTAGGGGCAGTATATCATCCTCCATCAATTCCTGAAACCCCCCTGCAATATAAGTCCCTCTTAAAAATCCTTGTGACCATTCATTGCCTTTCACTTCTTCTGTTTCATTATCCTGTAATAAAGTAGGAAAAAAGACTTCTTCCTGAAAACGTTGACCGACATGGTTCCAGTACCGTAGCAGAAGGTCCAGAAATTGATTAAATTCTTCTGTACTTTTAAAAGGTGCATCCTCTTCACCTGTTTCATCCCCCCATATGTCTGGTAAAATCTCACTAAAAGGGGTTATTTCTGGACAGCAATAGAATGCAGAAAAAAACCATCAACTTCTTCAAGCGTCATTGCTTTTTCATGGGTAAAACTGGACAAAATTGATGATAATTGATCTAATTCTTTTTCGGAAAGCGGTTTAGATATTTTTCTATTCATGAAGTTGTCCCTCTTTTAGTATAAATGCTTATTTGTGTTCATAATACTTTGGAATAAAACTCCTAAAATTACCCCTTATTGAATCAATCTAACATCAACATTAGTTAATCCTAAATTAGCCCATCTCTGATCTGCTATATAAATAGGAAGGTTCATTTTTATTCCTAAAGCAAGACACGCTCGAGCTTCTAAAGGGTACTCTTTACCTTCAAGCTGTTTTGTTAGATCCGCTGTAAGCAAAGCATGAGAATTGTCAAAGGGAGTAAGTTGAGAAATGAGGGGCAACAGGCATTCTTGTCATGCCAGACTGGAGGAGGGTGGTGGCTGCTTCTGACAAGCTGAGGGTAGACATAACAATTTGTCCAAGCAGATCTTCGACTGTCGAAGCGCCGGGTTCATTTTTGATAAGAGCCAATAGGGCAGAGGTATCGAGGATAACTTTACTCATTGTTTTCTTCTTTCTGGTTGGAAGTTAATTGTTCATCCAAGCTTTCCTCTCGCGAATGGTACTTACTGATTAAGTGTCGTGCTTTTAATAAAGATATCCTTAAGGAAGAAATAACAAGTTGCCCCTCTTGGATATCCATTAAAATTTCTTCACCATCCTTCAATTCTAGTTGTTTTCTGTAAATAGAAGGAATGGAGACTTTTCCTCCAGCTGTTATTTTAGTTCTTATGGCCACAATGAATCCTAAGTTATGAATATAGTTAATCTTTATGGAAACTCATTATATTACTCTTTAGGATTAATGCAAGATAATGTCTATAATTTTAAATCAGAAACATAAATTTATATTTTATATAAAAAAATTACTTAGAAAAATTATATTATACCCTATTTTAGGTAATTCGACCTAAAGTAGAATAAGAAGTAATTTTTATTAAGGTACAGTTTTTCTTTTTAGTACTAAATATTATATTTTACCTAATTCCTAAAATAGGTATAAAAGTCCTTTTGTAAAAAGGGTCGAGGCAAGAAACTATCATTTTTCTAACTATCTTAAAAACGTTCGTTTATAAGAGGGGAGGGAGAAGAACAGAAAAGGTTCTCATTTTTTATCATTTAACCTCTCAAAACTCTTTCTTGAAATAAAAGCTCTGAAAAGGTATACTAAAGAAGAGTTTTAGGAGGAAAATATGCTCATTGGTTATGCGCGGGTCTCGACCCAAGAACAAAATTTGAATTTGCAGCTCGATGCTTTAAAGGAAGTTGGATGTCACAAGATCTTTACAGAAAAAGCGTCAGGCGCTCAACGAGAACGACCTGAACTAACCGCTGCTCTCAATTATATGCGAAAAGGAGATACATTAGTTGTCTGGAAGCTTGACCGTTTAGCTCGGTCGTTAAAGCAGCTTATCGAAACTGTCGAAAAGCTCGAAAGTCAAGACATAGGATTTCAATCTCTCACCGAAGCGATCAATACCACGACTTCAGGCGGACGATTAATTTTTCATATTTTTGCTTCTCTGGCTGAGTTTGAACGCTCCATTATTAAAGAGAGAACTTTAGCAGGGTTATCGGCTGCTAAAAGATTTGGAAGGGTAGGGGGGCGGCCCCCTTCCTTAAAAGCGGAAGATCTCATTGCTGCTAAAGCTTTGTTGAAAGATGACAATATTACAGTAGAAGAAGTGGCTAAAAGGCTCTCTGTTGCTCCTTCTACGCTGTATCGACACTTGCCCGGAGGACGTAGCTCTATTTAAAGATGTTCCCTCCCCTCATTTTAAAGGGTTTTGTTCGGCACCATGTGTGATTATTTTTTTATACATAAAGGGTCATGTTTATCTGATTACTGTTCGCCTCGAGAGATCCTCATCACTAATTTAGTTAGCCTGCGAAAAGAAGAGATGATTCTTTAATGGCACCCTATCAAATAAAGATACTTATGGTTACCATTCCATCATAATTTCAGGAGGCCGTACTTTTTTTCCTGGGAAATAGACTACCTTGTTTATGTGAGCTTTCAGTTCTTGCGCTTTTTCGCGAGTAATATTATTGCATTCGATTACTAAAGTAGTAAGTTTTGTCGAATGTAAAAAAGGCTCTACGCCGACATCGCTTACCTTTTCATTTAAACTTACATCTAAATAAGTAAGGTTGGGCATGGAACGGTTTATTATAGCCATACCCTCATCAGTTATCTTATTCATACTTAAATTTAATTTTTCAAGATGAGGAAGCTTAGAAATTATGCGAATTCCTTCATCTGTAATTTGACTCCCTGATAAATTTAACTCTCGTATCATGGAAAGTTCTCCTATCCTTGTAATGGATTCATCTCCTAAATCACACGAAGGCATAGATAAACTCTCCACTCCCTTAAAGAGGGTATCTCCTGAAACAAGTAGTCTTCTATGCCGATTAAAGCTTCCTCCAACTCTTCCAAAGACTGATACTAAAGTAATTTTTTTGCAAGGTTGCTTGAGACAGTCTAGCTCTTCTTCTGCAAGTTCTCCTTTAAGCGTGATTTCTTCTATCTTCGGAGCAGTGGTAACAGGCGATGAAGCCTCTTTAGAGGGCATTGGTACCATTAAAGGTAAGGAAGAGCTGACAATATTTCCTTTGGAAGGATTATTAAAGTTAAGGAAGGAGGGTTGCAGATTGGGAGTTAAGTTTTCCTTTCCAGAATCAGCAGCATTAACATAAAAAGGAAAAAAGAGTAAAAGAACTAAATTTATATGATTCATGGGAAATTATTCTTTCTTATATTTATATTATTTAAGGTTCATCTCTAAGGGAGAACAAGGTTAAATATACCCTACAATTTCCCTCTATAAGAAGTAAGCTTAATGTATCAAGTTTACCTTATGAAGAAAACTTAAAATTCATCTAAAAATTATTTGCCTGCGTTCAACGTAATTAATTGTGAGTAAGCTTTGTTTATCGTTATAGCCAGTTGTCTTATTTCTTTAAATTCTTCTGGATAATTATGGGCATCCTTTAATAGAAGGTAAAATATTTCTATTTCTCCTATTTCTGAATGTATTCTCTTAAAATCTTCTTTAGAAAATGTTGGTTCTTCTTCAGGTTCTGCTTCTTCCTCTTCCTCATCTTCTTGTCTGTTTTTTTCAAACTCTCCCTTTAAGGGTACTAAGCCTTTTCTTATCTTTTTTAATTGCTCCTTCGCTTGGGTTATCCATTCTCCCATATTCATTAAATACCTTGTCCAATAGGCATCTTCTGCAAGAGGAGGTATCTCCAGTACTTTTGCTAAATTTTTCAGTTTTTCTCTAAGGATGCTTTGGTAATAAGGCTTAAATACTGAAGTATTAATAAGTTTATTCCACTCATACAGTTGTTCAAGTTGATCATCCGTAGATAAATGATCAAAATTTGCAAACTGCCCTTCTAGGGTCTCCATTGGCAACTCTCGATTTATAGAAGAAAGGCTATCAAGAATACGTTGATATTTTTCAAGGTAAGCCCCCATTTTATATAAAGCACGAGCATAAGCTTTATCTATAACCGCTTTTATTCTATCATTCTCGAGAATAAAACTAGCTTCAGGCAAATTCAAAAATTTCCAAACTGTCAAATCTTCTCCTAATCCTGATTGCTCCATAATAGAGGCGAGGCACTGAAAAGGTAGTTCTGCACTCTTAATGCCAATGATAAGCTCGGAATTGTTAGCGACCGCACTCTCTGAAGGATGAAAGGAGCCGGTGTAAAGGATGGGGTCACCTTCATAAGGGTATTGAATAATGAGCTTGTGATGGAATTTTCCTAGAGTATAGGGCGTAAACATTCCCACCATATTTTTGGGCTGTCTCCGTAAAAGAGGGAGGATACTTTCATTATTCCTATCCCGGTCAAGAATAATAAGTTTTGCCGCATCACTTTTATTAACCAAGTCTATTGCCGCTTTTAAGGTAAAAAAGTTCTCAAATAAAAACAGAGCTTGATTTTCTGCGTTAAAAATACTTTCCAAAATCTCGAAACAGCGCTTACTTCCACCTGTACTTGCAAATCCAGTAGAAAGGGCTAAAGCAGTTATACTTGCTTTTGCATATCCCTCTAAAAGAGAACCGGTATCTGTTTCTAAGAGCTTACTTCTAAACTCTTGCAGTTTTTCGGTATTACTCTCCCCTTTGTTAAGTCGGTGTTCATGATAAATCTTTACTGTTTGTTCTTTTTCTTTAACTTTCATTGTGAAGAGTTTGTGATATTGCTTTAATAAGACATTTGCAAGCTTATTGCTTTGAATAAAAACCATATCTTCTGAATGAACATTTTCTGATTCAAAAGTGGCATTTGCGGAGCCTATGACAACAATTGCCTCCTGGCCCTGTTTTTTAGAAATAACAACTTTGTGATGAAAAGATACAGATCCAAGTTTAACAAGGCTTGTTGGTACTATGTCAATTAAACGCTTTACATATTGATGATAAGAGCTATTTCCTATTGATTGCGCATAATCCAGAAAAGTTATAACAGGCGTCTGGTTACTCTTGCTCGCTAAAGAGTTTATAATATTGGGTGAATTCATTCTATACATGAATGAGACCACAAATTCATCCGCTTCATTAATTAACTTACTGACTTCTGCCGTGCAGCTTTGCCCTAAGGAAATACAAGGCTTGACCAAAACCTCATACTCTTCTTCTCCCTGTTGCACCAATCCTCTGTGTCTTTTTGCAGAAGATTTGAATGGGGAAGCGGCAACTGTAGGCTTATTTACCTCCATTGCCTCGAGAGGAATATAAGAACTGATCAAAATATTGATAAGAAGAGCGAAGATAGGCCAGGAGTGTAATTTTATTTTCATTAATTCATGCCTAGGTAAATTGACTGCAAACAATTGATCTTATCTATACCATAAGTTATATGCTCTGAAACTTAAGCTAATATTAATTTGGTACTATTCCTGATCAGAAAATTTTATATTACTGTTTTTGAGATAGAAATTAAGCTTCATAAAAATCCACTTTTTACCGAGCATAATAATCTTATGTCCTAAGAGACTTGTCTGTTTCGAATAAGATAGAGTAAGGAAGTCAATTATGTAGTCGCTGTCGCGAAATAGGAATTTAGTTTATAAAATGGTTTTTATAAAAAATATGGCTTAGGAATTCTGCCAATTCTTTAAAACTCAAACTTTAACTTTATAGGTTATAGCGGCTTGAAGTGGTTTAAATTATTGAAATGAGAAAGGGAAGCGGGATACGCTAAGTTATTGAAACCACAAAGCGGATCCCTCTTATGAGTATTCATGAAGGCGGCTTAGAATGCAAGCTTAAAGGTGGTCCTATTAATGTATATGTTGATGACCAGTACCCTCTTTTGATTTTAGGCAATACCTTACCGTGGCTTGAGCTATTTGATATTATCCTGCCTGATCTTAAAAGCAGTACAGCTAAAGGCAAGTGGTCGTGTGGCCGGGCTTTAAAAATTCGCATTCATCTAGGGGTTTATATTTTACAGCAATTATTAAACAAGAAAGACCGCCAGGTTGAGAGTGAGGTTAAAGAAAAT
>JAIBEV010000135.1 GCA_019459505.1 Candidatus Paracaedibacteraceae bacterium
TTTAACCAGACAAACTTTTGTCTCTATACCCCTCAAAATAGCTAACCGTAAATTTTGACATGAATGGGCCCAATCCCCCAAGTATTGTTTGTTGAAGGCAAAAAAGGATGACTTATTGCTTGAAGCTATCCTTCTACAAACAATTTTTTTTCATAATTTGACTATCTTGGAAAGCTAAAATTACGGTTTAGGAGATAAAACAATATGGCTTGACTGTTGAGCAAGATCGTAGGCGATTATTATATGAATCTGTAATCTTTATCAAAGACACATTTCTGCCAAAGAATATATCATAGTTCGCTTTCCATATAGGGGTAGTGGGCCCATTTATTAGATTTGCTTTTTGAAGGTAAGCGGTTCAGCGATCTTTTTTTATTCTGGATTGAACCAAGGTGAACAGATAACCTTAATACTTGGTTTTTTAAAAACTATTGTTAGGTAGTAGGAAGAAAAAAAGTTTATTTTATTGGTATAGTCTTTAGCTTTAAAGATTGGCAGGCTAACGTTAGAGAGTTTTCTTTTAAACGCTCCAGATAAAATAATTCACCTTTATGAGAGAGTTACAGACAAGGTAAAGGGGAATTATTTTAGATTGAGACTAGATAAAGCTGTTTCTTCTGATTATCGCTAGAACCATGGCTATGACGACCACCTTCAGCAGCAATTTCTTTTACCTTTTCTTTATTTAGGCATAGAGGTAGATCCTTGCTTACCTTTCTCATGGTTGTCTTGGTTGCTTTGGCTAGAGGGTTTTAATTAACGGCTTCTTTTAAAGCTTTACCAGCAGAAAAAGTGACAGAAGTAGAAGCAGCAATATCCATGGATGCCCCTGTTCGAGGATTCCGTCCTTTGCGAGCCGCGCGTTCACTAACCTTAAATTTGCCAAACCCGGGAATGCTAACGTCTTCCTTATTTTTTAAGTTATTGGTAATAACGTTGAAGAGTGCGTCAACAACCTTATTCACGGTATCGGATGGTGCCCCTGAGTGGTTGGCAACGGCTTTAATTAAATCTGTCTTATTCATATGACCCTCTTTATGCTTGTATTAACACTGACACTGTAACAAACCTAAACCCTATAATAAATACCCCCTCCCCTTTAAGGATAAATTTTTAAGCTATTTACCTCTGTTGTCGTCAAACTAAGACAGTCATTCTTGAGCCAAAACTAATATCAGCTTTAAGAATGATTGATCCTCTGGCAATAATTTCAGGTTTGATCGAGCGGGTAATCTTCCATCAGGAAGAGACGGGGTTTTGCATTCTTTTGGAGATTAAATTATTTTTATATACTTCTCTTTAATCTGCTTGGCCAGAGTGGCACATTGATCAATGACATAGTCCATATTCTTGTAGCCATTCCTGTTAGCCAATGTCCACGGCGTGGCGGGCATGAAGTCAGATGGTCTTAAACAATCAAATCCAATAATATAAGTGTTATTCCTTGCTAAGACAAAGGTATGGCTCGTATAAACTTCTAAGGATAGATCCTGCTTATCGCCGCTTTTAAGCCGGATATCAACAGGCGAATAAACAAACCCGCGTAAGAAGCCAAAATGTTTATCGCGATGAATTTCACACTGCAAGCCTGTTTCGGGATCCGTCCACTTTAACTGATCCGGCTCCGTATCCCATACCCCGCGCTTCCAACGCCGTTTAAAACA
>JAIBEV010000014.1 GCA_019459505.1 Candidatus Paracaedibacteraceae bacterium
GCTATCCTACGACACGTCTTCAGTTTATGCTCGAGGATACAAAGGCTCCAGTCCTTATTACTCAAACTCACCTTAATGAAACCCTTAAGACTTATTCAGGAATAACTTTAAACCTTCACATTCAGAGTAAAACAAAGGAACTTCTGATGGAGGAATGTTTTTTCAACCAGGACACTCTTCAAACTCAGAGGCAAATAAACTTCACAGCAGAGTCTTGTAAGAATCTACCCAATCTTACAACCCCCCACAACCTCGCCTATGTGATCTATACCTCAGGCTCTACCGGTAAACCTAAAGGAGTGATGATTGATCATGGAAACATTGTTCGACTCTTAAAGAAAACACAACATTGGTACCATTTTACTCAGAATGACGTGTGGACTTTGTTCCATTCTTATGCTTTTGACTTTTCTGTTTGGGAAATTTGGGGAGCTCTCATATATGGAGGGAAACTTATTGTTGTTCCCTATCTAACTTCAAGATCTCCTGAAGCTTTTTACAGTTTACTAAGAAAAGAAAAGGTTACTATTCTTAACCAAACGCCTTCAGCCTTTTGCCAACTTATTCTGCATGAACAATTTCTATCTAAATCAGATGAATTCTATTCTTTGTCCATACGATTAGTCATCTTCGGGGGAGAGGTTTTAGAACCTGACAAGCTTAAACCTTGCTTTTATATCGATGAGTGGGAAGGCACTCAGTTTGTTAATATGTATGGAATTACAGAAACAACTATTCACGTAACCTATCATCCACTCTCTAAAGAACATATTATGAGAAAAGAAGGGAGTATTATTGGGAAGAAGATTCCTGATTTAAAAACTTACATTTTAGACACAGAGTTGAATCTAGTACCTATAGGGGTGAGTGGAGAGATTTACATTGGTGGGGTTGGATTGGCAAGAGGATATTTGAATCGTCCTGACTTAACGGCTGATAGATTTATTCCCAACCCATTTATTGATGACGTCAACATTTATGAAGGATTTAGCAAGACAGAATCTTCCCTCTCATCTTCAGAGAACCTT
>JAIBEV010000016.1 GCA_019459505.1 Candidatus Paracaedibacteraceae bacterium
GTTCGCCTCCTCTTCCTTTAAAAGAAGGCATTTGGGATCGCTCACTGTATCAATTTTTTTTCGGTGCTCTGTATCATTTTATTTCTGGTGGTGACAGCACAAGCACCTGATTATAATGGGAACGTACTTCACTGACGAAATTGTTGATCAGCCCATACCTGAGAACATATGAAAATTTACGATTTTAGAACAATTTTGGACTCCAAACCGTAAATTTTCACACGAATGGGCCCGCTACCCCTACTCCATATATTTTTTGGAATCTTGAAAAGTAATAAATCTTTCAATCAAAATCTTGCTTTTCATAGTTGACAATAAAGACGGTATCTTTATGTAGATAGACCCAAGAGAAAACCTTAGCCGGGTTATCGGCTGCTAAAAGATTAGGAAGGGTAGGGGGCCGGCCGCCTTCTCTAAAAGTTGAAGATCTGATGGTCGCTAAAGCTTTGCTAAAAGATGACAATATTACAGTTGAAGAAGTGGCTAAAAGGCTTTCTGTTGCTCCTTCGACTCTGTACCGGCATTTGCCCGGAGGACGCAGCTGTATCGGTGTGGAGGGTTAGGTCTTAAAGCCAATATTAGCTTTAAAGCTTTAACGGGTTAGGGAGCTCAAATAGATACGACTACCCCCATATTTGGGATGTTTGTGACCTTAGCAGAAGTCGAAAGATAGGGCTATATATAAGCACAAAAGGGGAAATTTGTTCTTGCTTCCCATTTACGCAACAACGTCCCGTGCCCCTCACGGTTTTAGATACTCTCCATCCATTCTCTTAAAACTAAACATCTTATTTTAACTCTTACAATACGGATCGATCCATAATTGTATGACGACACCCTCGAGCCCCCTATTCTACCAGACGGTTAAAGTGGTCAGCATTGAGGTGAAGAAGATGCAAGGTTTTTGCTTCTGGGTTCCAGTGATAATGATGGCTTAAACTCGTTTCTGTCCAAATCGCCAAGTTCTTCCCCATAGCTCGGGCAATTGCATCCGCGCTGGAAGCCCGGTAAAACCCTTCCGTATCTTTATGCGAAGAATAGATGAGCCAATTTGTCTCCACATTATCGTGAAGAGAGCGATACTCCGCTGCTGAGGGCAGGATAAAAGAAGTAATATAGCTCTCAATGGTTTGTTTGTTGCGGCAATAAGCTGACATCTCTTCTTCGAGTGCTTGCTCTTGTAAAGTCAATTCAATGAGCTTTTGCATATGAAACCGGACGAGATCGGATTGACGCTGCGTAAAGTAAGCTTCTAACAGTTTATCTTGAGGCCACTTATCTCCTTCAGCTCTGTTCAAAAATTTATTCACCAATGACACTTGTTTTTGGATATCAACACCCAATTGAGCTTGTTTTTCTTTAAGCTTTTTATACTCCGGTGTCCTTTTGAGGTTCGGGGGAAAGACATCCATCTTAAAACTATCTTCCACTTCACAACTGAGCAAAAAGGAAATGGCTGGATCTTTCAGCTGATCCATGAGCATTCTAGCAGCTTCTTCTCGGGGTTTGTTAAGAGCCGTATAGCCACAATCTCCATCTCCAGGAACAAGCTCCTCCTTCATATGGTAATTCTGGCCATACAGGGTTACCTTAAATAGGGGAATAGATTTCCCAGAGGCTCTATTGAGTACACGACCTTTCACAATGGTTGCGGTTGAATCAGGAAGCATCCCTTTAATTTGATCAAGACCCGATTGCTCCTGGCTTAATTTTCTAAAAGCTCCTTGATAAGGATTGTTAGGATCAGTTTCAATGACAAACACAGGGGATTTTATCTGAGAAGGAGTTATTGCCCTTTGTTGCCAAGACGTGAGGAGACTTTGATAGCCCTCCCCTTGGATTCTGTTCCATCGAATATCTAAGGCCTTAAGGCTGGATGTTGTGGCAATCACCGCTGCTAAGGATTGTGTGCTAGCATCTCGCAAAAGGTTGCCGCGTAAATCCAAGCTAGTGAGAGAAGGATGATGGGCAAAGACAGGAGCAAGAATTGCAAGGCTCTGGTCATCAAGGCTGGTATCCAAGAGCCTGAGAGATGTCAGACTAGGTGCCTGCTGCAAATAGGTCTTAAAATCTTTACACGTGGTGGCATCATTCAAAGGCGTAAATTGAAGGACCAGGGTATGGATAAAGGAAAAGTCAGCAATATGATCCGCCATCTTGGTGAATAAAATTCGAGAACCTGGATAGCCTAATTTGGAAAGAACAACTTGGGAAGGTTGTATTGTTTGCAAGACTTGAAACTCCTGCAATCCCTTATTCCGGCTCAAGAGATTGTCCAGTGTGACGCGGGTTGAATCCTCAAACCCAGGGTTGTTTTTAAGGTTAAACTGAATCAGCGTTTGATTGTGTTGCAAGGCACCCATCAAGGCTTTTAACCCAACAATGGTGAACTGATTCCCCACAAAAGATAGGCTTGTGAGGTGCGTATTGTCTTTAAGGAAAGCGGCCCAAGTTAAGGCATCTTCGTCAGTCAAACCAGCGCTAGGAAGGGTCAATTGTGTTAAGCTCTGATGGTCTTGCAAGAGCTTCTTCAAGGTATTGGCATCCTCTCGGGTTAACGTGTGAGGAGGAAAGATCAGGAACGTCAAAGAACCTCGTAAAGGGGCTAATTGATGACGCAAGGGATCACTAACATGCCTGAGCTGTTCTTCTGTAAAGGTTGGCAACTGAAAGGGAGGCTGTTGTTTATCACCAGCTAGCGGCGGCTGAATATCGGTCAGGTCATCATCCAAAGGTTGAGAATAAACTTGCGCAAAGTTTGGTGAATAATCCTCAATGGTCAGAAGTTGATAGGACCGGGAAGACGGGTGAGCCGAAGAACCAGGTGAGGTTGCAAGAACATGGTACAAAGGCCCCTCTGTTCCAAAGGTTTGTCTGCGTTTAAGGGTTGTTGCCTGGTCCTGTTCCCAGATCCAACAAGAAAAGGGATAAAGATTAGCCATGGCTTTTAAGCTTTGAGCGTGATCAATAGAGTTGATGGGATCAGATCCTCCCAAGACAAAGCGGGTATAGGCACGATAGTCCGATAGACCAGCGGCTTGAAGTTCCTGAGCCAACGCACCCTCTTGCTGCAATAGAGGAATAGCCGCCAACAGATGCTGAACCATCAGTCCTCGATCGAGGGGAAGCACCTGGAAAAGATCAACTGCAGAGGGTTCTCCGTGAGCAAGGGACAAGAACTTAACCCAGGCTCCTTGATGTTGTCCTTTCAGCTCAGGTGATGATTTAGGCGCATCAGCAAGAGAAACAATCACCTGAGGCTCCTGCTCGGTAGGCTGTTTTGGACGTAAATCTTGGTTTCGTGTGATAAGGCTATTAATAACCTTTTCGATGCCATAATCAATCTTATTGCCATCTAAATTCAAGCTCGTGAGGGTGGTATTGACTTTCAGAGCCTCGTCCAATGCCACAACACCAGAATCACTAATCTTATTGCCATACAACTTCAAGCTCGTGAGGGTGGTATTGGTCTTCAAGGCCTCCCCCAATGCCTCCGCACCAAAATCACCAATATGATTCATTCGCAAATTCAGGCTCGTGAGGGTGGTATTGATCTTTAAGGCCTCCCCCAATGCTATACCACCAGGCTCACCAATCTGATTGCCATACAAATCCAAGCTCGTGAGGGTTTTATTGACCTTCAAGGCCTCCCCCAATGCTATACCACCAGGCTCACCAATCTGATTGCCATACAAATCCAAGCTCGTGAGGGTGGTATTGATCTTCAAGGCCTCTCCCAATGCTACACCACCAGATACACCAATATAATTATTGCGCAAATACTGATCAGGATCGCCCTTTAAATTCAGGCTCGTGACAGTGGTATTGATCTTTAAGGCCTCCCCCAATGCCACTCCAACAGCATTATTAATCTCATACAATTGCAAACCCGGGCCTGTGCAGGTTGGGTCGTTCCGCAAAATACGTATCAGGGGACCGTAGCCAGGAATTTCTCGGTCTATTTGGGGGCCTACTAACTCTTTCAGCTGGGTGTAAGATAGACCACCAGTTCCTTTAACCGCGTATGCCATCGCTTGTCCCAGTTGGATAGGGAATCGGCAGTTCACAGTACGCAAGTCTGGTAGGAACACTTCATAACATCCCGTCACATTAAGAGTGGTGACTAAGGGATGCTGGGTTAGCAGTTTCTGAATTGCCCTATCACGAAGAACGAAATTATGGCGTAAATCCACCTGGGTGAGAACTGGTTTTGGTTGAATAGCTATAGTTACGTTTTGTAATTTTCGGCAATCTGTAATCGCCAGTTTTGTTAAAAGGGGCGTTTTGAGATTAAGGATGGTTAGGTTTTCACAATGGCTCATTACCAGCGTTGTAATCTGGTTAAAAGAAAAAGGACCAATAGCATTCCTTAATCCTGTTCCATAGCGAATCGACAACCCTCGTAAACTGGGAGCCTTGGATAATTCTTCCATCCAATTCTTATCAATATTCTTGAGGCCACTTAAATTCAGCTTGCCAAGATTGCCCTTCTCAAAGGCTTTAAAGATGTCGAGGGTTAAAGCCTCACAGTTCTTAAAAGTCAATGATCGGGGATCGCTGTCTTTTATAGAGCGCAACAATGCCTGCTGCTGGGCTGTATCTAAGACGGCACAATCAAAACGGGATAAAAAAGTCGCCCGGGCATTTTCGCTTGAAAGCCTTGAAAATGTCTCTAAAGACTGATCTGATCCTAACAGTTGAGCATCCCGATATGCTTGAATGGCCTTTAACTCTTCTTGCGCTTTGGACACCTTCAGCATTCCTAAGCGGCGATTGGAGAGAATCAAACTATCTTGAACGGGGATGTCTAAAGAATCCAACAATAGTCGGGAACTTGTTGTCGAAACCAACTTTTGTCGATCATCAATCCTATATTCAGTCCCATGAATGGTCCGGAATCGATCTTTGAGCGCAATTGGTTTATTCAGATCAAAAGCTGGTTTATATCGATTGGCTAGCAAAGGCTCTAAGCGTCTCAATACTTCCATGTGGGATATACTCGTGGGAGACATACTTGTGGGGAAGGCCCTTGGGCGCCTTGGGTTCAATACATTGTTTCTGGGCTGAGTTTCCCTAGAAGATCTTCCTAAAGACTTGGCCGAGAACAGGCGTTGCAACCGAACCAACTTGTCATACAATTGCGTCATCATCTGTTCTTTGAAGGGAAGACACACGATACAGTCTTTCTCAGCTAAAGAAACAGCTTCAGCATTTGTGAACAACGCCTCATATTTGGTCTCCAACCTGCTTAAATCTGCAAGCCATTCGCTTAAAAGCTGATAGGGATCTAAAGTGGCAAATGCCTCCCTCACCTCTTCATGAACAGGGTCATTCATCTGATCCATGCAATACAAAACAGATTTAACCTGCAGCTGCTTCTTCGCTCGTGGATCATCTGATTCTCTTGCAATCGTTGGCATAAAGGCATGGTCGTTATCCACCCCAATCAGACGATACTTGTGGGCATCCGTTGCGAGAGGTTCTAAAATATAGTTATCTGGTTTATCATCCTCGGGGTTAACCAACAAGGTTAAGAGCATTGATTCTGAAAAACTCTTGGAATCTAATTGTTTTAATAGATCAGGATGGGTATCTAGCACGTCTTGAAGGTTTTGTCCCTCAACCCCGGAGGAGACTAAAAATGCTTCTCCCTTCAGCTTAACCAAATCACTCCAAGGAGTCCCGTGCCCAATCAAAAGATTGTGAAGAGAGCCAACAGCATACTCAAACCCTGGAAACTCTGGTAGATGTTTAAAATAAAGGATCTTCCCGTTTTTCACGACCTTGGCAACAGCTCGACGGCCAAAGACATTCGAGGGACGCACAGTTCCGTCTTCATTAAAAATTTGCTCATACACGTCTTGCGATAATGACCGTTCTCCTATATCTGCACCAATGAGTTTATAAGCAAGGGTAGAGCCTGGATTAGACAAAGGATTGCCTAAAAAGGATTCCAACTCTGCTTGAATTTCTAGAACAGGATCCTGATCGTCGATCATATCCAGAATAAAATTATATTTGCGGGTTTTCACCCGATCGCCTGGAAGAGGCTTATGCTGCTCTGCAATTGCCCGCAGCTCCTCATATCCTAAGGTGATTTGTTGAGGTGGTGGGAGAATCTCTTTTAATGCCAAATGCCACGCAACCTTTGGATTAACTTTTGCAAGATAACCAAAGATTGGATTTAAAGAACTCTCAAACTCTGGTTTTGATTGCCAGATGCGATATCGTTCTACAAGCTTATCTACTTGGACAGGCAAACCAATAGGCAAATGAAGGGACGTTGTTTCTTCATGTTGGATAGACTTCACCTCTGAAGCAAAGATAGCAGCATCCCATGCTGTTGAACCAGACGGCGGTATCTTTCTTGAGGGGATGGACTTCTTCATGAATTTAAGGCGAGCCTGCTTTTGAGGTAAGGAAGGTTTTGCCTCTTGAACAGGCATCTGAATTTCCAAGGCTTGCATGGCGTCAATAGTTTGAGATTGATGTGCCTTCACCACAGCTGCAAATACTAAATCCAGATTTTGAGCTAGAATCATATCCAAAACACTGGTGCCATCTGAGGAGACTTTGTTAAGAGGGGCTCCCCGTTGGATCAATGTTTCTAGGGTCTTTAAATGGCGATCTTGAGTCTCAGGTGTGACGGCGCTGATCCAATGCTGGAGCAAAGGAACTGATACCTGATTCTTGACAAGCATAGTATGCGCATCTGCTCCCCAATCAACCAGCAAGTTTAGAATATCTGGATCTTTTATACGATACAAAAGGGAGGTTAGAACCTTTTGATCACGCCACTCAACTTGGTGTGCCTCCTCGGGAAAGAAACACGCAACTGTGCTCAAGAAAGATTTTTGGGCGCAAAGAGACCAGCCTTTAAAGTTTTCAGGGTTTTCAGCAACTTCGTTGATTAATTCACAAGCCGCTTGGGATAAAGAGTGCACTCGATACCCTTCGGCTGATGACATTTTCTCCTGAGCGAGACTTTCCAGAACCAGTCGACCATCTGGCAAGGGCATGGTTAAATCTAATATATCTTCCAGCGTGCGAGCAGGAATAATCCGGTGAGTTTGAAGATCCTCGATTTCTCTTAAGCGCTCTAAATGATTTTGTAACGCTTTTGGTATTTCAGTCCCTTGATCGTGCTGGTTGTCCCCCCCTTGTTTCTCTGGTGAGGAAAATCCAGCCCTAAAAGACCTATATGCTAAACTGACCAGGGGAAACACCTTGTCTAAAAGATCCTGATAGGTCTTTACATCAGAATCCCCTAGAGCTTGATTAAGGATCGTAAAATTCTGATAAAGAGACACAGCTTGCTGCTGCGCCACACAGAGGGGTAAATCCAGATCCAAAAGCTGATCCGGTTTTACGCCACTGGCTTGTAACAACTCTTGATAACGGATTTGTGCGGATTGTAAAAATGTGAGGCCTTGTAATAGCCATACAGAAGGGTTGATCGATGGGAGTAACTGTCGAACTTTATCATCAATGACTTGCGCCATAAAGGAGGGCATCCCATAGAGAGCGTTACGAACCTCTAATATATGCCCTGTCCGACGGGAACCGCTGCTGAGGCGACTGATGGGCGATAAACTCCATCCAGGAGGGTAATAAAAAAGGGGAGATTCATTTATGGTTGTTCCCTCAACTTGGAGCGCTTCTGGCAGCGCCTCCGTTGATGGCAAAACCAAACTGGAAACCACTAGGCTCCCTAAGTTGGCAGGCGACTTGATGAGATTGGCAGATACCAGAGACTCTTTGGAGATGGGCCCTTCTCCCCACAATCCCGTTCTTAAATCCATCAATCCCTTAAACCGCGGCTGAACAGCTAAGGTAAAAGTATAGGGTTTAGGTTGATAAGTCACAGACTGCATCCCATAAAACCCTTGTCCAGTTGATTGTCCAACCGGCGTCCTCTGTCGATCCTGCTGAGAAGACGAGGCGGTGGCCATCAACGGAACCATAATCATTACATTCTCAAGGGTGATCAAGCTGGTGGGCAATACACCAACCTGACCTGTTAGAATATAATCCAAACCATAATGGCTCAGATACTGATTTAAGGGTAATGGTGTATGAGTACTGGCAACTTGAACCTGAAAATGCTCATGAATCGAGTCCTGAGGAACGGTATGGAGAGTTTCTGAGATAATCGACTGACCATAGGGATCTAAGTTTAACAGATTCAAGGCCTGTTCTTGCGTAATAACATGGGGAGCCAACAAATCTCCTCGAATCAATGCCCCCTTGGGAACAAAAACCTGATCTCTTCTCATCCCTTGGCTTACAAAAAATCCCCCTTGCGTTCCTGCTGGCTGGCTTGCCCCTCTTCCTGCCCCATCTCCTTCTCCCATCTCTTCTGAAAGCGGTCGAGCTTTGAGAGCTGTTAACAACTGGGTCCCTAAATCTTTAATCGGCTGATTTATGCTCTCCAAAATCTTTTGGGTATCCTGATTGTACAATGAGAAAGATGGGGATACTGCATGTCTTTCCATCCGCTCCATAGCCATTACAGGAACAAGGGGGTTCAAGATCAAGCTGCTGCATAAAAGACCAATCAATGCACGACGCCATACAGGAATCCCTCTTAGAGTATCACCTTCTTCAAGTAAATCCTGAACGCAAGCTGTTTCCATTGACAAATAATCATTTCCATTCAAACTTGTCTGATCAGAGAGCTTATCTTTTATCATAATTCTTCTTCTTTTATGTTGGTGTTGTATGGTGTCATAAAAAACCAGTGATGTATTCTTGGAGTCCCTCTTTACGAGGAGAGAAGTTGGGGTAATAGCCCCCTACTCCTCGAACTTATGATTCACATCCTTAACTCCTTATCTGTATGCTTAAAACTTCCACTCCTGCGAAATACCCTCATAGAACCCAGCAGGGACGATTGCATAACCTGTCACTTCCATCAATCGCAAGATAGCGGCATCTCTTAAAATGTATCTCAGATATGTTCCTTTCTCAAAAGCCGCCTTGTGATCAAAAAAGATATTGCCTTGACTATAATTTGATTGAACAAAAGTACTATAAAAACTCGCAATCACAGGATCATGTTGAAGGAAATCTTTCACAACCGCCTCACCAAGGACAAAGGTTAAGCGAGGGGCAGACACAAGACCAGGTAATGGCTCAGATACTAGCTGTTCTCTCTTGAGATCTACCAAAGCCGATCTGATTTCTTGGGAGAGGGTTTTTAAGCTCATTCCATCAAAAGAAACCTCTGCCCGATAAGGCTCTGGCGTTTCATCTTCATCTTTATCATTATAAATCAACTCTCCAGAAGCACTTGTGGTCGTGCGCATATCTTTATAAACAATTTTACCGCCATTTAAAAAACGATCCATTACAGCTTTCATCTGGATTGTCGTGTCGGGTTTTTCCAAATGACGTATTGCAAAGGATGGATATAGCACACGGCTATAGGATCCAGTTAGGCTTAATGGTAACCGCATCATCTGGGTAAGAAGGGTCTTCATAGCTGTTTGATCTTCATAGGCTCCCATGTGCACTGCGTGACCAATCAGGAAAGGAGAAGCATGCTTTTCGATAAAGGCACGCTTGTAGTCCTGAAGGAGGATGCTCAGTCTCATTTTTAAGGCCATATCCGTGATACTATGGGCATGACTCACATTAATCTCGTGCAAGTGATTCATGACATACTCAAGAACCCACTCCTGAAAAAAAGTAGCTTGTCCATCTGCACAGCGGCCCTTAGTACCTCCTACAAGGGTAGTGTATGCCAGAAGGCGTTTTTCATCCTCACCATTTTCCCAATCGGCACTTTTACGCAACATAAATAACAGATTTTGCTTGCGATCAATCTTTTGCGCAATCCCCTGATCTTCGCCTTCTAATGTATCAATAATATGATCAATAGCTCTCATATTGATATTCCCAAGCGACAATCCCGCTATCAGATTGCGGATGGAATGGATGTTTTCATTCAGGAGAGATTCATAAATCTCTTGCTCTGAATCTCCAATAACACCACTTTGATAGAGTTCTCTGGCTTGGGCTTGAATGTCTTTAAGACTCTCATAAACAATAGGTCCATAAATTCCCAGAGCTGGATCTTCATAAGTAACCGCTTTCAAATTTAAATGAGGCTGATCTTGAGGAAGAGCAGCCTCTGCTTGGGCAATATAATTAACAGTCTGGTCATAGAGCTTTGTTAAAGCAGCTGCCTCTTCCTCTTCGCTCCCTGAAATATAAGAGGGATCAAGGTCCTCCAGATTCGTCCAATCATTATCTAAATTATCTTGTGTTAGAGTAACGATCAGCTTTTCCCGATAGTGACGCGCAATTTCTGTTGCCGCATCCCTCTCAGAGGTTTGGCCTGTAAGGTTCTGTAAAATATGGTATCCAATGCCTGAGAAATCATGGAGCTGAGGGCTTAAAATCGCCATAACCTGACGGGCCTTCTCGTCTAGTTCTGCTTTGGCTTCTAATAAACTGAGCTGTTTTTGCTCTGCATAAGCTTTCAAAGCGAGAGCCGATTGAAAATGCTTGATAATGTTCTCCTGCGTATCCTCATGATTGGCTTCCTTCATCAGATGGCGGGCCAGGGCAATATCGCCAAGAAGAGCTTTAGAAAAAGGCAAGCCTGTATGGTTTTTAATATCCTGGAGATTTTTATAAAAGGTAATCTGTTGGGCAAGGGTTCTTTGATAGGGGTTTAACTTCTTAAAGATTCCTTGCGCTTCCTCCTCAATTAATAAAAGTGGGGCATTAAATTTCTCTATGCATCCTTCAGGAATCGCCCGATCGGCAGCAAGCAAAAGGGTTGAGGCTGAAGCCTGGGTGAGCCTTGAAAGCAGAGTTGGTAGAAAGGCTTGACCGTCAAAAGGAGAGGACGCTTCATGTAAGGCTTTCACCAAAGGTGTAATAGCGCTCACCCAAGCCTCAACATGAGTGGGGGCACCTTGATCCGGACTTGTTTTTTCCTTCCACTTAAGATCTTCTTGACCTAAATACTGCCTAAGCTGCATCTGACGCATCTGGTGAGCATGCGCGGTATTAAGAAGAATTTTTGAGGACTGGATGGCAAAGTCTTTTTGCTCGTGAGCATTCAAACCAGGAATAACATATGTTTGCCCTAATGAGCTGAATAACCCAACGATGGATTTAACTCGCTCTGCAGTTTCCATAATATTTTGATTATAAGGTAACCCATGAGTCAGGGCATATTGAGTCAAAGACATATGAATCCAGTGGGGCAAAACACTTGAGGGCAGCTGAGATTGAAGATATTTGCAAAACCCGTATTCCGTTAAGGCATAGGCCGGATTTTGAAGAGAGGCCTCCTGATCTTTCAAAAGAGTGATGCGAGCAATTTGAGGACTTAAGTCTTTGGGAAGATTAATCAATTGAGCAATGAGCGGAAGAATCTCTGATCCTTGGGATTGTACCCGCTCATAATACTCTTTGGCTTGAGCATAAGCTGCCTGTCGCTTTTCCGGTGTACTCATGTCTTCTTGGCCCTGCTCACACCGAACACCCAATCGAAAACAAGCGGGTTGATAACCATAACTCGCTGCGCTTTGGTAATAGATCTGAGCTTGGATATCTGCTTCTTCTGTCTTTTCCTGTTCTAGCAAAAATCCCATCATGAACTGAGCTACCGGATCGTTGAGGTCGTCGTCGGCCCCTTTTGCATAATACTCCTGTGCTAGAAATCTAGCAGAAGCCATAGAGCTCGAATCAGAAATATCGATACCCTTCCCGAAATAATACATATGTCCTAAAGATGTATAAGCATAAGGGTAAAAGCGCCATAAGGCTGATTGCTCATAGAACCTGGCTGCATAAGCAAATCGCAAGCGGCGTTGGGCAACTGTTTCTCCAGGGCGATGAGCAGCTTCATACCACATGCCCATCTTAAAGAATTTTTCCTCAATAGATAAGACTGGATCATCTTGAATATCTGATAAGGATGCCATGGGTCGATCTGTGGGATGATCTCTTGCTGCAGCCCCTGCACCATCATCAAAAGTTTCCTCATCCTCCGGAAGGGTGGTGGTAAAAAAGAACCCTCCCATCGGGTCTTCCGGACTGCCTCCCCTTTCAATGTAGTAAGCGGCCAAGGCATCTTTAAACCGAAACTCTTCAACAGTTGTGGCAGGCAGGAGACGACCCCCTTCATACAAATACCCCAATCGAATGAACGCCGGCGTATGACCGTTAATCCCTGCTGTCAGATAAGCCTGAGCTGCTTCCGCCAGGGAATCGCTTGTTCCTTCCTGTTCTAAAGCCTGAGCCCGTTGAAACTCAGCTTCCGCACTGACGGGAGTCTGAGGAGCGCCTAACAAAGCCTCCTGGGGATAGGAGGGAATCGGCATACCTTTAACCTTAAGACGAATCCCATCCCGATTTCGGTCTTCCTCAAGAGAAGCCTCTCCTGCAAGAGAAGAGTCCATTGAATACGTACAAAGGGTTGTGGCACACAATAAGGGCAATAAAATAAAGCTCCGAGTCTTCTTCATATTCTTTTTCCTTCTTTGGCTTTTAATTTTTAACAGTGAAAGTATTGTAAATTTTTACTCAAGAAAATCATTACAATAATTAATCTTAAAATTTCTATGTAAATATAAATAATTTTTTAACAAAACTATCAAACTGTAGAAAATAGAGGAAGAGAGACCTCACAAAATTTTGATCCTGACTTAAGTCTTAAGAGACATTTTTAAGAACTTATCTGGTAAAAAACAGATATGCTAAGTCAGTATCTAAAAATGCTTATAAAATGTTGATAAGATATATCCAAGTGATTTAAATGATAAAGAGGATCTTGATGCTACCGCCATATCCAAGCAATCTCTTAAGTGGCATGATCTATTGACAGAGGATCCTGCGATCGCTTAATTTTACAAAATAATATATCTATACTAAAAAACTTCTAATGTCTAAGAGACTGTGTGAGAAGTCATTAAGGTCAGGTAATCCTCCTAAGCATGAGCCGAATCATAGCCAAATAGATAAGGTCTTCTGAAGTTTGAACACGAAGCTCGTAATCTTTGCTTAGCCTTCTATATTTATTGATCCAGGCAAAAGTTCTCTCAACAATCCAGCGTTTTGCTAAAGGTTTAAAGCCACGTTTGTTGGTACGTTTAACAATTTTTAAAGTCCAACCTGTTTGTTGCTTGATGCTCCCAATAAATTCTTCTCCTTCATAGCCGCCGTCGGCATAAATATAATCGAGGTGGGATAAGAAGAATTGCTTTCCTCCTAATAAATAGAAAGCTCCTTTACGATCAGAAATACCAGCTGGTAAGACGATTAAGCAAAGAACAAATCCTAAAGTATCTACAAGAATATGGCGCTTGCGGCC
>JAIBEV010000028.1 GCA_019459505.1 Candidatus Paracaedibacteraceae bacterium
CGCATCTCCTGCACACAATCCCCGCATCTTGGACTTCTTCATAGAGCTTTATCCAACCCAAGCGCGTTTTCTGTAATTTCTCCATTTATTTATTTTATACTAAGGATAAAGTGAAACAATCTCTATGAATCATACAATTAATATTAAGTGAGTAATATATTCTATGAAGTATTGTGGTACCTAAATTTCTTCTAGGAAGTTGCTAAAATAAGATTCCCTGGCTTTTTTTGGTACAAATTTTCAAGTTTTTCAAAATGGCAAATTCCCCATAAGAATCCCCCTGCAATAGGAAGGAGGATAAGGCTGACTCCGATATAGCCAAACCATTCGGTAAGGTAGACTAATCCAAAAGAGGTTACCAGGTAAATAAGCGCGCGAGACAAAGCGTAAATAAAACTAACATAGGTAAAACGACTCATAACGGGAAAGTGTTTAATAAGAATAGGAACGGCTGGAACACCACTTAATGTCAGCATGACACTGAGGCATTGAATAGAAAATATGAGAGGATAATATTCAGAATTTCCCATCATCAGCGGAAATAACAGAATTAAAATCATATAAGCTGTTGATTTAAACTTAAGAATTTTGAGGGGATTAAATTTTATACTTAAGCAAGTAATAAGAAGAATGGCAATAAATTCGATGACAGAAAGCATAAAATTCTGTTTAACTACAAATTCACCACTTATCCCTTGAGCTTTTAAAATGTTAGCAAAATACATATAACTGAAATATAAACAAGCAGGCGGGCCTGAAGAAATGAAAAAGTAAGCGACTGTGGTTTTGAAAGAAGCGCGTTTGGTTTCTGGAGCCGCAAGTTTGCGCAATTTTTTAATTTTTAGGAACTCAGGCGTTTCTCGTAATCGTGTTCTGGCGACAGACCCAATAACAGCAATAGCAGCTCCTACCCAAAAAGCTGTACGCCATTCTATCCCACAGGTTAAGACTAAGGTTGCAACCCCCAAAGCAACCATAGTACCAAGACGAGAAGAACATCCAATAAGAGAAACGATCGGATAACTCATGGGGGGTTTCGTGATTTCTGTCAAATAAATTTCTGCCCCAATAATTTCTCCCATTGAAGAAATTCCTTGAATGATTCGACATAAAGTAACAGCCCAAGCTGCTGTAATACCGATTTGGGCATAGGTGGGAAGAGTAGCCATAATAATGCATGAAACAGACATCATCATGGTGGTAAGAATAACTGTCGACTTGCGACCGATATTGTCACCGATATAGCCAAAAATAAGGGCCCCGACAGGGCGTAAAACATATGTGGAACAAAAAGCAAAAGCTGATAAAAGAGCTGAAGTATGAGGATCAGTTTTGGGAAAAAATAATTCGTTAAGAATAACAGCCATATGAACATAAAGCATAAGGTCAAAATACTCAAGAAAAGTCCCTATCTGCAAAAGACCTATGGCTTCTTTTTGTTCACGTTTAAGGCCTGACAGTAAATTCATAAAATTCCAATAATTTAAGCAGCTTACCCCTTTCATAAATTTTTCTTAATAGTCAGTCTATGAGAAAAACTTATTTTTTTCTCGCAACCAGAAGTTTTTATTTACATAAGAGAGAGGGATTATACAGCAGAGTTTTTTATCCTGCTCAAATAATCATAAAGAGTCGTACGAGGAATTTGAAAAGTTCGACATACAGATGCTTTAGATTGCCCGTCCTTTAAACTATTTAAAATAGCATGCAGTTTTTCATCATCAATTTTTCGAGGTCTTCCTCCTTTTTTTCCACGAATTTTAGCCGCTTCTAAACCAGCCATAATTCTTTCACGAATAAGAGAGCGTTCATATTGAGCCAAGGCGCCAAATATATGAAAAAACAATTCACCGTGAGGAGTAGAGGTATCGATATTTTCAGTTAAGCTTTTAAAAATTATGCCTTTTTGGTTAAGTTCAGAAATTACTTCTAATAGATGGGGGAGTGATCTTCCCAGGCGATCTAACTTCCAAACAATAAGACAATCTCCTTTTTTCAGGTAAGTAAGGGCTTGGGATAATCCTTGGCGTTCATCTTTTATACCACTGGCTTGATCCATAAATAAATGGCGTTCATCTACCCCGGCTTGAAGGAGGGCATCTCTTTGAAGATCTGTGGTTTGTCGATCGTTATTAGTGGAGATACGCATATAGCCAATTAACATGATTCATCCTGGGTTATTAAATTAAGAATAAGCTTAATAATGATATTCTTATCATTCGGGTTGCTTTGAGCCACTAAAAGAGCCATAGCAACTAAGGCTTCATTGGTGATAGGGGACAATCCAATATTATAAGCAGACAGATAAAGGAGTAATAGAAAGCTACCAATCCTTTTATTTCCATCAACAAAAGGATGATCTTTAAGCGTAAAGTAAAACAGATGAGCAGCACGCTCATAAACAGAAGGGTAAAGAAACTGATCTGAAAATGTTTGATGAATGCTGCCTAAGATTTGATCTAACCCCTGGTCCCGTTGGATGCCAAAAAGAGAAGAAGCCTCTTTTTGCTCTATAAGGTCCTGTTTTAATTGAGCAATACTCGTTAAACAGAATTCAGTTGTAAACTTAAACTCATAAGGTTGTGATTTGCTCTGATAAGAAAGACGATTCTCATCAAAGGCCTTTAATAAGGACCATGATTTTGAATAAGATCGGATAATATCAATGGTCGCGTGACCAATAGCATCTTTATAGCCATGAGTTAAAAGGCTTTGTTTTAAAAGATCTAAAGAGCGTGAAATTTCCTGGATACCAATTGTTGATAAACGTTCTTGGTTAAACGCATACCCTTTAATCAAGTATTCTTTTAAAAGAGCTGATGCCCAGCGACGGAATTCAATCCCTCTTTTAGAATTAACTCGATACCCAACAGATAAAATGACATCCAGATTAAAATATTCAACCGTATAGGTCTTTCCATCCGCAGCAGTTGTTGCAAAAAATGCAACAACTGAATCTCTTTCTAATTCAACAGTTTCAAAAATCTTTTTCAAATGCCGAGAAATAACCGATTTATCCCGTCCGAATAGCTCTGAAAGCTGGTTGAGATTAAGCCAAACTGTTTCTGCTTGAGTATCTAAGTGAACAGATAAGGAAATAAGATTGTCTGAAGAGGAGAAGGTGACAAAATTTTGCTGAGAAGAGTTCATAAGAAATTATTCTGATTTATTTATATAATGTAAGAAAATCATATCATACCCTATTGTCGTACACCAAGAGAAGGCGACATAGATTGTCGATCATTATTTCAATTTAAAATATAGAAATAAAGGGAAAAGAAAAGAATAGATCGAAAAACAAGTTTTTTCCCTACACTTGGTAGCTGAAAAAAAGAAAGTAATTGTTCTGAATTTTTTCTCCTTATATTAGCCGCTTTAACAGATAATGCTTTATAAGCATTAACCTAAGGAGAAGATACGGTATGCATAGTGTATTAGATATAAATACAATTACCAACCCCGGAGAAAAAGAAAAACTATTTGAACAATACAGGATAATCTATGAATCTATTAACCAACTTAATATGATGAGAGAGACCTCGAATCCTTTTTGGTTAACAGCTAATGGGTTAACTATCTCTAGCGTATCTTATCTTAATACCCTTGGTTAAGCCACTGCGATAGATAGAAGAACTTTACTGATTGCTTTAATTTTTATCGGTTATTTGTTGTGTGTGGTTTGGGTAAATTACCTTAATAATATTCGCTATAGCCTTAAAGCAAGGTACGATATTCTAATGGAAATTGAACATTACTTACCCATAAAATTTATTCAAAGAGTATATGGAACTCTCAATAAGAAAAAAGGTAAATGGACATTAACTTTTTCAGAATCATTAGTTCCCTGTATATTTATAATTGCCTACTCTTTTTTTCTAATAAAATTCATCTTTAGAATTTAGGAATACCTTAAATTATAAATAAGTTATTTTTAAAACAATATCTTAAAATTGTCTTTTAGGGAATTGTGAGGGGATAGGTTATCAATTTTAAGGTTGTTCAAATTAGTAAAGTTAGAAGATCTACTTAACATAGATCACTGAGGTAAAAACTGTAGGGCTTATCACCTAGCCTGACATCAAAAAGTATCGCTATATATAGGATGAAAAGTAATCTAAGGCGGGAAAAACGAAATGACGTCTGATTTAATGTCCATCCTAGGAGAACTCATCCAAATCGCTCAAAAAAATGAGGATGGATATCGAGCTGCAGCGGATAGAGTTCAAGATTCTGCTTTAAAGCAAGCTTTACAAAAAAGGGCTGAATATTGCCATAACGCTGTTATTGATCTCCAAAACAAAGTAAAACAAATAGTCCATACCCGAGCAAAAAGTGGCTCGTTGGTAGGAGGAATGCCATGTGAGCAAGCCAGTATTAATGAAATGCTAATTGGAAAAGAGAACCTTACTATTATCGAAGAATGGGATACAGACGACTATACCCATAAAATAGCTTCTTGTTAGGATTAGGAAAATTAATAGATTAAACAATTTAAATATAATCTTTAGAAAGTCATTACTATGGTTCAATCACAACGCACCTTGTCAGTAATTTGTGAAATTATTCTAATTATTGGAGCGCTTAATTGGGGATTGGTCGGAGCCTTTGATTTTAACTTAGTATCTTATATTTTTTCCCCTTATCCTTTGATAGAAAAAGCAATTTATAATGGGGTGGGAATTGCCGGTTTATACATTCTCTATAGAATAATAATCCGCAGAACACGCGCTTAAATGAAGTGAGTGTTAGAAAATCCTAAGTAAAATCTAAAAATCTTATCTCCTGGCCTCTGCCTGTTAGTCATAAATATAATACTTTATTAAGTAATTTAAGCTGGGAGAATGTGAAAATGACAATTGGTTCTATATCCGTTTTAAATAAGCTTATCCAACTTACCAAGGATACGGAAGAGGGGTATCTGACCGCCGCTGAAAATGTTGATGATTCTTATTTACGAAAATTATTAAAGGAAAGGGCGGAAAATTGTCATATTGCTCTTATGGACCTGCAGCACAAAGTAAAAGAAATGGATGGGATTCCAACAAAAAATGGAACTTTTTGGGGAACGATGCATCGAAGTTGGGTAAATTTTAAGGGAACCGTAACAGGAAAAGATGAACTTGTGATTTTGGATGAATGCGAAAAAGGAGAAGCCTTGATTGAACAAGCTTATGAGAAATTTCTAAAGTCTGATATTAGCGAAGAAATACGTCCTTTAATTCAACAGCAATACGAATGTATTGTGATAGATCATAATATAATGCGAGATCTAATGGATAAGTATGGGGCAAATCAGTAAACATTGTTCTTCCCGTGAAGCTACCTTATTTTAAAATAAAAGAGTTATTATAAGCTTTATATTTTTTAACTTTTCTCAAGGGGGTAAAAAAATATAATGATTAACCTCCTTTTTCACCCCAAGAATAATTTACATTTGCAGTATGGTTAACTTTATTAGGAAGAAATAAAATGGATACAGATACTTTAAAAGGTAATTTAAATGAATTTAAAGGGGCCATTCAAAAAAAATGGGGAAAAATTACAGATCAAGATCTTGAGGTTATTAAGGGTGAAAAGGATAAACTTATTGGGATAATCCAAAAAAAGTATGGTGAAGGTAAAGAATCTATCGAAGAAGCCTTAAAATCCATAATGGGGAATTCAGAAAATGCCTTAGAAGATACATTGGCTGCCCTTAAAGAAAAAAAAGACGAAGCTGTTGACTATACTCAACAACTTACATCAGTTTTACAGGAAAAAATCAAAAAAAACCCTCTCCCTTCTATGTTTATCAGTTTAGGAGTGGGATTTCTGATTGGAAAGCTCATTAAATGAGTCTATTAACTCCTTTAATTCCCCAAGTTTTAGGCCATGTCCTGAACCAAGGGGGTACTTCTCTTAACTTAGGGAAACGAGTGTTAGGGGGGGTGTTTCTCATCAGTGGTCTAGGATTAGGAACTTCTGTTTTCTATAAATTTCTAATACCATTTTTTGGAGATCTTATCAGTGGTTTAATTATAAGTGGGATCTATTTTACAATAGGAGGAATACTGTGGTGCTCTAAGCCACCAAAATCTACCTTTTCTCCTCAAGAGGTTCTATCTAAAGCGAGCAATATGGTAGAAAATGCGGTAGAAAATCTACACCTTCCTGTAAATTTTGAAAAGCATAGCGTCAAATTTATAGGGACGGCTTTAGGAACAGGTATTCTATTGGCCTATTTTCTTTCTCACAAAAAAGATTAAACAGAGAAAAACATTAAATTAGTAGAAGGCGCCTTGAGAAATAACTTAAGGCGCCTTACTAAAAAATCATAGAATCGGTCTTTATTTTTTCAAGATAATTTTACGCCAGCTCTTTCATCTGTTCATGATGAGGCAAGCCTGCTGCTTTAATCCAATAATTTAGAGCTATGTTTAATTGCTCACTATACTCTTTAAACGTGAAAGATTTTCTAATAAAACCATTCGCATGTAAAAGATACGACTTAGAAGCATCTTCTTCGTTAACGCTACTGGTTAAAACGATAATTGGAACACCATTTAAAACGGGACGTTTTTTTAGATCATTTAATAACTCAAAACCATTAGCCGAAGGGATGTTAAGATCCATAAAAATGATATCAGGCTGTGAAAAAAGCCGAACCGATGTATCCTGTAATTCTCTAAAATAATTTAAAACTTCTGTCCCATCTCTTAAGACATAAATATCTAAGTGCTCATCAAATTCAGCAATACATTTCCTAAAAAAATATTCATCGTCCGGATTATCTTCAATAAGAAGTACTTTATAGGAATCATCCTTTGACTCTATTGTTGATTCTTCGAAGTTATCAAAAAAACATGTGATATCAATTTTGAAAATTTTTGACAGTCTATATAATAACCCAGCTGATATTTTATTGGTACCTTGTTCGTAACGATGCATCTGCTGTAGTGATACCCCTAGGTCATCGGCTAATTTCTTAAGGGGCCAATCAAATTTTACTCTATAGTATTTTAATTTTTTAGCCACATATTTATCGATATTATCGATCATCGATACACCTCAATATAAAAAATAATCTTTTGAAAACAATGAATTTTTAAGCGTAAATTCTAGATCTTGTCGCTATCAAGATCATTGTTCTTATAAATATGAACTAGAAGTTGTTGCTCATTATATTAATTTAGAACAAATAAACACTTATATTTGTAAAATTTGTTCCTATTTTCAACTATCAAAGTTTACTAATTTTTGTTTTTCTGCTCAAAATAAAAATGACGATAAAATTTCGTAATTATTCACCTTATTAAGGCATTGAGAGCATGCTATACAGTGTATAGCCTAGACAAGGCTAGACGTGCAAGCCTCTTCATTAAACTCTTCCGAAAAAAGCTAGGTCCCCTTCAAAGGGACCTAGCTTTTTATTTGTCTTACCTTTCTGAAGGACTTATTCTGTGGAGTTAGAGGTGTTCTGTGCAATAAAAGTCCTGATTTTGTTAATAATAGTGGCACTACAGCTATCCGACGGAAATAAGATAGGATGGACGTGTACCATATCTTTACCTTCTTCAAACTGAACTTTAAGATTCTCTGCTTCTGCCTTCTGCACAAATGACCGTGTATCATTTAATAAGACTTCTAATTCTCCGACATACATAAAAATTGGGGGGAGCCCTTTCATATTTCCATAGAGAGGGGAAGCCATATAATGGTCAGGCGCTACAGTGCCTTGTAAATAGCTATCTCGAACCTCAATCAAATGGTTCATTGTAATTAAAATATCTTTTTCGGCTATTTTTTCTGCATTCTTTAAGGTTAAATCCAGCCACCCTGATAAGATCACAGCACAGGCGGGCATAGGAATTGAGGATTCTTTTGCTAAAAGCAACATTGCCATAGCTAAATTTCCTCCAGCAGAATCTCCTGCTATAACAATTTGGTGCAGGGGAGTAGTTTTTACCATCCATTGATAAACAGCCAATATTTGTTGAATAGCCAGAGGAAATGGGTTTTTGGGAGCGAGGCTATAATCAATTAAAATCACACGAGCTTGACATTTCTTTGATAGCAAGCAAGCAAATTTTCGATAGATATTATTTAATCCAATAATAAATGCTCCTCCATGCACATATATAATTGTTGTTTTAGGAAATACGTCCTTATATTGAACCGATTCAACCTTAACGTTTTGTATAAAATATTTATGATTTATAAATCCTGAGGGCACCCAGATAAATCTATTCCATATCATAAGAGTGTTATGGATGATCTTCAGATAAATTACAGGTAATTTAATTTTTTTTACCATTTTAAAAAGAAAAAAAATAAATTTTTTAAGTTTGATTAGCGTGTATAGACTGTTCTTAATCACCTGCTGTTTCCTATCCATACCCTTTTATCTCTCTGCTCCCTTTAAAAATACGCCTTTGAAGCGAATAAAGTATTATAAATCTAAAGTTTAGGGCTTTTAATAAATAAAAATTTTAATTTAAATAAACATAACCTAAGTTTCTTTCTTTAAGATTATAAAGTTACGTAAAAATTTTGTACGACTTAACCCATATGTATATGTTTTTTATACAACGCAATCTTGTTTGTATGCCTAATACTCTATATACATAATCAAGAGCCGTAATGGATTATAATAAATTACTCTAATGCTGCGAGATAAATAATTATGAAAAAAGATATTGATCTTAATGCTCCTCTTGAAGGTCATTTTCCGCAAGATGGTGCCATTCTAGAGTTGTTCGCCCCCTATGTCTATGCTTTATCTAAACTTATGGCTGAAAAAGATGGGGTGGAAGATGCAGAATCTTATGGCAGAGAATATGTTCTATCTTTCATAAAAAAAGTAAGAGTTAATGTTGGTTTTTTAGATATAGAAGGAAATCTTCTAGCTTTAAGCCCCCTTCTTGAAAAATCGCTTCGATCGAGTTATGGGAAAACACGTATTACTGGGGTAAATATTCGGGAATTAGCCCAAGTTTTTCCCCCTGAAGTCGAAGACGCTTTAAAGAAAAATCTAGAAGGGGCATTCGTTCGATATCCAGAAGTATCAGTCCAGATCACTCCGCATCAAACAATCTGGATTACATGGGAATCATTCCCTTGGTTCGGAACAGATGAAGAAGTTACAGGTATTTTTTTCTTTTGCAAAGATATTACAAAGGAAAAAGAGCTCCAGCTTGATCTTTCAAAACTATATTCGCGCACAGAATTGCTCTCAAGATTTTCTTTAATTTTCTCCCATGATCTTATCCAACCCTTACGCCAAATATCAACCTATGTTTCTCTCTTAAAATTAGAATTGGAAGAGACACTAAACAATAACTCCGCCGTTAATGATACACTTGACGCTTTAGACAGATGTATATCAAAAGCTAAAGAAATCTGTAAAGGAATTGTCCTGTATTGCAAGAATGGTGATCTTACAGTTAATCGAGAGCCTGTTATCTTAAGTGAAGTTATGGATATGACTTTAGAATTTTGTGCTGAAAGGCCAGATATTATTATCGAAAATTTTACACCCGCCGACCTTATTCTAGATGTTAATAAAGCCTGTGTCTTACAGCTATTCCAAAATCTTTTAGATAATGCAATTAAACACTCTACCAGCACTCCCATTGAAATCACATTCTCTGGAAAATACTTAGATAACGATTATTATGAATTTAGTCTTCATAATAATGGATGGTGTGGCAACACTCTTAAACAGAAAAATGTATTTAATGCATTTTATTCTAATTATGCGGATGGAGCAGGATTAGGTTTAATGATATGCAGAAAAATAGTAGATGCCTATGGGGGTAAGATTAATTTTATATCTACACCGGAAGAGGGAACGAGGATAAACTTTTCTTTGCCTTTATTTAACGAGATAAAACCATAAATCTATACCATCCAGAAGCAGGTTTATAGAGAACAGATTATAAATCAAAAGAGCCCCATCAAGCGTACATAAAAAATAGTATTAATTTTTTATACCCCAACTTTATGTTTATCTCATAAATCAACAATTACTCGCATAAAATAAGACTTTTTAGGGTGAATAATTATTGACCCCAACAAAAGTTTTTTTATAATCTATAATAAGTAGATTATGTACATTATTCTCTTTTGAGCATAAAGAATTTTAGTTCTAAACTAGCCATAGGAGGTCTCTTATGGAGCAACTTTCAGATATACAAGTCATCTATGTAGAAGATGATGAAGTTGATCGCCATATCTTTGAGCTGGTTCTCAATAAAATTTTGGTTAATTCACGAGTTACTTTTATTCACAATGGCGAAGATTTTTTAGACTTTTATTATAGAAGAAACTCTTATAAAAATAGAGAATTGTGCCAAGGAAAAATAATTATTTTCCTAGACATTAATATGCCTCGGCTCAGCGGATTAGATGTCTTAAAAAAATTATCCGATGCTCAAATTAACGGTACAGAAGTATTGTCGCCTCCTATTATTATGTTTTCAGCGTCTCAAAGAGATGTCGACATTTCTGAGAGTAAACGCCTCGGAGCAACAGAATATGTTGTAAAGCCCTTCTCCTATCAAGAAATGAAGGCTTCTTTAAGTGCTCTTTTTTCCCGATATTTACAAAGCGGTAAGCTAAAAGAAACATCCATTTAAATCATTAAAATCTTTATTATCCCCCTTTTTTCACTCTAAAATATAGAGGACACAACTATTTTGTATAAGTCTGCTGGATTAATCCTGTTCCCTCCCCCCTATGCCTTGTGAAACCCTGGGTATATTGAGCTTGAGCGTCTAGAGAGATTTTTCTAGAAAAAGCTAATCTTCTTTGATCGGCAAACAGCTGAAGTTCTGGAGGGTGAAAGACAATTAAACGACTAAAATGGTTCTCTATAAATTTAGAGTTAGAGACTTCATAATTCTGAATTTTATTTAGACGCTAAAACCTCTGAAGGGCGCTTGGGAGAAACAGAAGTATTATTCGCACCAGTCGGCGACGCCCTTCTGGAGGGAATAATTTTAAGTACTCCTTTAACATGTGGGGCCTCTCCTTTAATCTCTCGACTAATGCAATCTGTTCCAAGTATATTATTTGTAAATGTAATCTTATAACACTTACCACGCTCTAAATTATAGCAGATTCCAATAGGGGTTAAAGGATTGGTTTCTCCTGTAAGAGAGTAATAAGTAAAGTCACCTGACTCCTCTGTCGGAACATTAAATTCAAAATCCATACTAGTGATACCCGGGGGGCCGCGGGAACCGTTAGAGCCAACCAACCCGCATTTTTGCCTTTAGCGTTTTCTTCAGTTGAATTCTTTAAAATTTCAGGTTTAATCAGTATACTTAAATTTTTGGGATTCTTATTTTTTATAATAAGTAAAATGCCTTTATTTTGCGGCTGCTTAGTCTCAAGGGTTGAATCATTTGCCCGAGTGGAAAAACTTAATATTATCACAGCGATCGCTAAAGAACTATATTTTACCCTCATATAACCTTTATCTTTAAAGGAGTCTTTCAAAGAAATAGGGCAACCTATAAGCTCTCAATAGGTTAAAAAGGATCTCCAATTAACGATTAAAAAATATGTCCTCTCACTTCAGACAATTTGAGGATAAAAATAATTATTTTTTAACATATACCATCACCTTAATTTTTTCGTTAATACAAGTAGCTTACCGAATCAAATACAGAAAGCTTCTGTAAGGTTGGAGAATAATACCAATAAAGGTAATACGTGTTATAATGAAAGGATAGATTAATGCAGAATAGTAAACTTGAAATTTACCCTATTGAGGCAGATTACAGGCCAGAAACTGATCATAGCTATATGTCAGATCGAATGCTTGCTTATTTTCAGAATAAACTTATAGGCTGGAAAGAAAGTTTAATAAAATCTGAACAGTATTCAGTCGACAGCTTAGCCGATATTTCGACACGGGAGAATGACCCTTTAGACAGCTGTACCAATAAAGAAATAAATTATCCCCAAGTTGCTTGTATAAAGCATAAGAAAATGCTTCTAAATCAAATTGAAGTAGCTCTTTCTAATATTAAAAATGGTACCTATGGTTTTTGTGAGCATACCGGTAACCCCATAGGTGTTGCACGTTTAGAATCTTATCCTATTGCCCGGTTATGCGTTTGGGCTCAAGGCCAACTAGAAAAGGTCGTCAATATGAATTCCCGTGCCTTTCCCCGCGCACAAAATTTTTACTAAAAACAGGAATAACTGTTAATTAATCTTATACAATATTTTAAGATTTCCTTTTTAAGATTTAAGAAAGCGTTTCTTAAAATATTGTATTTTTTATTAGTCGATAATTACTAATCATATTTCTCGTTTCTGTTTTTTCCTATTTTTCTTATAAAGAAAGAAGACGGCTTCTTTAAAAAGAAGGAGAAAAGTATGCCTCACTTACATAATAAGAATACTACTCAATCGACCGCTCTTTCTTCACCAACTTTAATCAAATATATGAAGGCTATCGCTATTTTCGGTCAATTCCCAAGCTTATTCCAAATAATAAAAACCCTAAAGACTCAAAGTTCGGGTGATATTTCTATTGCAGGATTAGGGGTTGCTCTCTTTTGTGCCCTTAGTTGGCTTATATATGCTCTTAAAATAAGAGATCAAGCTTTGATCCTTTCTTCCATTTTGTCATCTTTTTTATCAGTTATTAACCTTCTAGTAACTATAAAATACCACTAAATAACTGATTAATATAAATCAAAGGTTTCCTAGCAACTGTGTGACTTTGTACTATATTTTTCCACAGGAGTTTTGATTTTCTCTTTAGAAAGAAGAAAGAATATAGTTGTCCCTTTATTCAGTGTAGAGCTCGCCCAGATTTTTCCTGCATGCTCCTTAATAATCTTATTACAGTATGTAAGACCCACACCTGTTCCTTTTTGGTCGTCCGGATTAAGGCGGGTATGTTCACAAAAAATCTTCTTTAGGTATCTTTTTTCTATCCCCATTCCATTATCTTTTACTGCAAACAATACCCATTCTCCTTTGTCTACAGCTGTTATGTCAATAATAGGCGGTGTACTGCCACTATATTTCAAAGAATTAGAAATTAAATTTTGGACAAGTTGAGTCATAAGATCTTTATTAGCATGGACAGGTGGCAGGTCCTTATAATTAATAAGTGCCTGTTTTTGAGCGATCTCTTTTTTAAGCACCATTACAACGTTATTAACCACTTCCAGCATACAGGTATTAGTTATGGCAATTTTATTGTTTTTTAAATGAGAAAAATCAAGAGTACTGCGGATAAAATTTTTCATTTGCTCAATAGTTTTAATCATACGATTCATATATTTTTTCAAAGAGGGATCCAGGCTAGAACTGTAATCTGTTTGAATAATTTGAGCATAAAGGGAAATGGTCCTAAGCGACTGATTTAAGTCATGGGCACATATATGGGCAAATCTTGAAAGACTGTTATTCGATTTTTCTAACGAGCGGATATTCCTTTGTAAACTCCTTTCATCTTCTTTCTTTCCGGTGATATTTTCCACATATAAAATGATTCCTCCTATCTCTCCAGAAGATAAATACCAAGGCTTAATTCTCCATTTCCACCATTCAGTGCTACCATCTTCGCGAGGAAATGGATCTTCTTCACAGGTTATTTCTTCTCCCTGTAAACAGCGTTGATGAATCATTTTCCATTTGAGCGGCATGTCAGGAACAAGTTTGTACCAATGATCATCTATCTTTACATTTTCTTTTTTTAAAGGAGATTCATCAAAGAAACGATTACTAGCTGCCATAAAAAGTAAATTCTTATCAAAAATGATGACAGGGATAGGTAATTGTTGAACAATATTTTTAAAAATTTTTTCTTGACTATTATTGTCATAATGGCTGTTACCACATATTTCTTCAAGAAGCATAGAACTATTCATCATTTTTCAATCTAATTTAATGTGCCGTTTTTTTCAGTAGTAAGTTTCTTGAAATATATTTTATAGAGTGCCTTTATCCTTTTCCACTATTTATTTTTAAATAAATATTTACATATTTTCTTTAAAAATAATTTTCCGTTCAATATATAATTATTAAAGTATTTATTTTTTCTTTCTTTTCCTCTTTGGCCTTCTGTTGCTCAAGATGATTACAGTGCTTTATATAAGTCTGGTGGATTAATCCTGTTCCCTCCTCCCTATGCCTTGTGAAAAACTGGATTATATTGAGCTTGAGCGTCTAGAGAGATTTTTCTAGAAAAAGCTAATCTTCTTTGATCGGCAAACAGCTGAAGTTCTTGAGGACGAGAGACAATTAAACGACCAAAATGGTTCTCTATAAAGTTTTGACCATATTCAGTCTCTGCCTGATAACACACCCGCTCTCCCTCTTCAAATAATCTTGCTTTTCTAAGCCAACAATTGTACGCATAGACACCATACAGTTTTAGTAATTTCATCCGTCGGCTTTTACAGGCTTCAGACTCCTCTAAGTCGTTAATCTCTTGTATAACTTCAGCCTCTAACTGTTGAGTTTCACCCGGTATAGCAATTATTTTAACACCCAGATCGCCAGTTTTAATCCGATCGATTGTTTTGAATTTGATGGCCCAATCCAATCTTAGATTAAAATCCTTGCTCGTCAAATAGGAACTGGAATCAAGGGTTTGGCAATAGTGTCGCCACAACTTCATATCTGACTTAAACCGAAGTTTAAAAGCAGCAAAGAGATGTCGGGCTAAGTCTCTGTCAAGTTTAACCGTTGAGTTTGGAAAAATTTGCTGCCAATAAGTTATCATATCTTGAACGGTGGTATTTGATACTCTCACTGGTGTATTGATTTCTGCGTCTTTTTCAATTTTTATTTCTGTGACTTGTTGGATTTTTGGAGAAGTCTGTTTAGGAAGGGGGGTAGATTTATTATAATTTTTGTCTGTATTCTTTGTATTATACATCCCGACAAAATGTCGGGATGGTTCCGACAAGGGAACCTCATTTTTAAAAGCAACCAAGCGCTGTAAGGCGTCATAGTTAATGGCATAATGATTGGTTCTAATGGACTTATGACGAGCTAATTTTTCAATTCTCAACAGTCCTAAATTTTTCAATTTAGCGATTGCTCGTTCAACTTGTCGAGCAGAAACTCCTATCTGCCGACTCCATTCTATAGCTGTATTGTAAACAAATTTAACTTCATCATGAATAATGCCGCCTTTATCCTTTTGTAACCAATAATGAATGCGGGAGAGAAGAGAGGCGGCGGTCATTCCCATGGCTCGAACAAGGTGAGAATCGACCAGAATATAATTGGATGAGGAATATGGTTTAGAATTACCCATCAAGCTTCTCCTCAAAAGTAAGATGGTTTTGTGAAATGGTAAACATCGTATAAATCCTCCGAAAATATCTCGTCAAGATCTACACGAAAAAACATTTATGTATTGATACAATGATAAAAAGTTGATAATATAAATTTATCTTTGTGATGTTTTTTCGTGTAAAACATTTAAAACCTCTGGTTGCAGCCAGAGGTTTTTACTTTAATAAAATAATTAAAAGATCTTTTAAGCTTAATACCTCTTTCTTAAGTGTTTCTATTTCAGTAAAAAAACGCTCACTGAAATGCTCTTCACGTTGAAGTTTTTCTCGAATTGCTTCTTTGATAAACTGTGTTCTATTTATTCCTCTTTTGTCGGATTCGCGCTCTATACGAATAGAGACATCCAGAGGAACTACAATATTGATTCTGTTGGTGTGGGTTTTGTCTTCATTGGTCATCGTAAGCATTCTTTTCACTTAAAACTCATTAATTAAAGCAATCCTATCTAAAATTTATCCTAGCGTCAATTTGTGTTTTAATTCGTGTACAAATGTACATTTGTACAAATGTTGGAATGTGTATTTACACAAATGTACAAATGTACATTTGTGTAAATACACATAACTATATCTGCACATATAAACACCTATAGGCACAGGTTGTAACGTTAAACAATACAGTGTAAATTGAATTAAAAGTTGTAAGATGAAAGGTGCCTCAATGAAAATTTTGACTATAGCAAATCGTAAAGGTGGAGCGGGAAAATCAACATGTGCTGCTAACTTAGCAGTGGCTGCAAGTGAAGCAGGAAAAAAAACTATTTTAATTGATTTGGATCCTCAAAAAACTTTAGAAGGTTGGTGGAGTCGCAGAGAGGCAGAGGATATTGGTTTGGTAGATAGTACTTCTTCTGAATTAGACACAACCCTTGAAAAGATAAAGGCAGCTGGGTTTGATCTATGCATTATTGATACACCGGGGGATGCGAGTGACAACGCCATTGCCGGTATCAGCGTTGCTGATCTAGTATTAATTCCCTCTAAACCAACGGCACCTGACTTAAGCGCTATTGGACGTACCATAAATATGGTTGAAAAGTACAAAAAGATATTTATTTTTTTAGTGACCCAAGGGGCCTCTCGAACAAAATCAACTTTTCAGGCTTCCTCTGTCTTATCTACCTTTGGTCCTGTTGCTCCTGCCATTTTTTCAAATAGATTATCTTATGCTGCCGCTATGGGGACAGGAGGTTCAGCAGGAGGTATAGATAAAAATGCCGTCGAAGAGATAAATATTGTTTGGGAGTTTATTAAATCTAGATTATTTGAAAGTGAAAAGACTCAGAAAGCAAAAGTGGTAGCTTAAAATGGCGAAAAGTAAATTTGAAATAACAAAAGATTTAGTAAGACTTGAGGAAGAACCTATAGGTGTTACACTTCCCCCCCCAAAAAAAGAGCCTACCAAACTTATAAAAAAAAAGGAAAGGTTATCGGCTGAGATTGCTTCTGATATCAAACAGAAACTACAAATTTTAGCAATTAAAAAGCGAACTAATTTAACCAGTCTTATTGAACAAGCCCTCATAGAGTATGTTGAAAGAGAAAAATAAAATATAAAGCCCCGCACCTGGAGAATAGCTTTTGAAGCATAGAGGATATTTCTATAGATTTTATATAAATTTTTATGGTTTGAGTGAAAATTTAATGTAATTTCAATTTTGAAGTGTTAGCAGGGGGGAGTACTACTTAAATTGTAGCTTAGGTACTAATTTTTTAAAAAGGAGAAGTAATTATGCCTACAAATAGAAAAGATCAAGATTCTAGAAAAGACCAAGCTTCCAAGTCTCAAACGAAAGGTAAGCAAGGATTTGCTTCTATGCCAAAAGAGCAAGTACGAGAGATTGCTGCCGAAGGTGGCCGCCATAGTCATGGTGGAAATAAGGGTTCTAAAGAAAGATAATCTTTCTTTAATAACCATAAAATAATTCCCCCTAGCCTGGCCCCCCCTCAAAGGGGTAATTATTTTTTATGGATATATAAACATTTTATCGGTCTTTCTTTTTTCCTATTCAATAATCCCTATAACTCTATTTTTATTTTATCTCCTTAAAACTTAGGTACAGTGAAGTATCTTATTATCTTTCCTTTCTTAGTTTTTTTGAATTAATGTAAGAACAAATTTCTTAAAATTTTACTTAAAAAGGAAGACATTAAATGGGGAAAATTATTTCAATGTTGGGCATAACTTGCTGTTGGTCTTTAAATTACGCTCAAGCCAGAGAAGAAAATATTATTATCCACTCCATTTATCCCAATCTCGATGCTCCCACCATAAGTTTTAATATTACCGGAAAAAGAATTGAAAGTAGGCATTTTGTATATAGAGATGAAGAAATTGTTGAAAGGTTTAACAGATTAGAAAGTAATAAAGAGAATATGGTTAGTAAGCTTGATTTTCTAAAGGTAAATGAAAAATCATATTTCGGAGGGAAATTTTTAAATATGGCTTTTCCTAAAACTCCCTGTATAAGCGCCGCCCTCCCCATTAATTTATCCTTTAGCATTTTTAATCTCGGAAAAGATATTAAATTTACGACTCCTTCCTTTAAAGGAAAAGAGCTTTATATGACGCATATCAATGGAAAAATAGAAATTATATCACCTGTTGAATCTAAGGGATGGTTAAGTAAAATTGTTATTACACCGATGTCTTTTAAACCGCCGACTTATAATTTTCCCTTTGATTTAATGCTTGGGGGGAGATTAATTTCAATCCACCCTCGACATCTAAAGAATTTTTGATTGTGGGTGCTGAAAAAATAGAGTTTTTTATTAAAAAACCAGTAAACCCAAAAAAATTATCGACAAGGATCAAAGAAATTGGAGACGTTAAAGAAAAGAAGATGAATAAAAATTATAAAGATAGAGCGCCTTTAGAAACCATATCAGCCAATATCCCAAGGTCAAATATCTGTGAGATTCACTGACATCGTTTCAATTTTTTAATGGTAGAATCAGCCAGGTAATTTTGGGACATGATTGGCTCTTTTGTTCGGTTGTAAGCAAGCCCTACTTCTTCATGCAGAGGTGTTTGGTATATGAGTTCACTATACTTCTCAGTTGGCGTTTTTCCATCAAGCGAGCTGTGTGGACGATGCCAATTGTAATAAAATTCCCAGCATGCTAGCTCTTCTTCTAAGTTGGCCTCTTTAATATTTATGCTTGAATAGAACTCATCCAAATCGGTACGTTGTGTTCTTTCAACTTTGCCATTTAAATGCGGAGATCCAGGCCTAATGGGTCGAAATTTAATACAGTATTCTGCAAGTTTTTCTTGTACCTTATAAGCAAAAAACTCTTGGCCTCTATCCGTTTGAATACGCTGTATAGGAAAAGGCATACGGTCTAAAACCTGATCTAAAAAGTCTAGGGTATTTTCAGCTGTTCGCCTCTTATATATAGCTATCACTTTGTATCTTGTGCAGTCATCTATGGCTGTATATTGATATAAACCATTGGCAATCTTACAAACATCCATTTGCACACGCTCTCCTGGAAGCTTGCAGTTATAACGCTTAGCTTGCTTGCGATAATGTCTTTTCTTTTGTAGATAAGAAACATCATTCCTTTTAAAGATTTTATGGATTGTTGCTAAAGATAAACGCAGATCATATAAACGTTTAAGCTCGCTCTGAATACGGCGGGCCCCTAATTTTCTTTCTTTTCGAAGCTTTAAAATAAGGTCTTCATTTTCTGCTTTAATTTTAGCTGCAGGAGAATTATGAGGACGCCGATTTAATTCCCGAAGGCCGTCTAAACCTTTTTCAGTATAACGCTTTAACCACTTACGAAGAGTGGGGCGAGATATACCGCATCTCCTGCACACAATCCCCGCATCTTGGACTTCTTCATAGAGCTTTATCCAACCCAAGCGCGTTTTCTGTAATTTCTCCATTTATTTATTTTATACTAAGGATAAAGTGAAACAATCTCTATGAATCATACAATTAA
>JAIBEV010000153.1 GCA_019459505.1 Candidatus Paracaedibacteraceae bacterium
GCTGAGCAGTCATAGCATGGCCAGCTTCTTTACCTCGCTGAAGATTCCGCTCAAGCAGGACCTCATCGATAGTGTCCGCAAAAATGAGCACTTAGGACCCGACTTTGCCTTACACGAGCTAGAAGCCATGATCCAAGAGATTGATCAATTAATTGTGGGCACCGGTTTAGAAGAGTTTACGGTCCTCAAAACGGATAAGCAGCGGGCAAAGTTTCTCCGCAAGCTCGCCTTCAACAGCATGAGCCTACCCGAACAACGAGCCTGGATTCAAGCCCTTGCTCAAATAGAAGACCTTCGCATCTTAAGGTTGAGAGGGTGTGAAGCCTTAAGAGATGAAAACTTTACCGGGGAACCAATTCCTGTTTCTCCTCCCCCTAAGTCTTCTTTTCTAGAAAGAGTCAGGCGCAAGCCCAAGCCTGCTGTTCCTACCCCCTTCTTTCTTCCTTTAATTGAGGTTAAGAATTTAAGGAAGCTCGATGTGTCAGGGTGCAGTTCATTAACGCCTAACGTTATTGATCACATTTTAGAAACAGCACTAGCGTTGGAAACGTTTAACTTAGGTAAGTTAAATAAGATAAGTTCTTTGAACCTAACCACACAAAGCTTAAAATGGCTTAGTGTAGAAGAATGTACTCATTTACAGCAGCTTAGGCTTCAAGCTTTACAGTTAGGAACCCTGATTGCTAAAGGCTGCTCAATGCTAAATTCTTTTACGCTTGACACCCCCTCTCTCAGAACTCTGGACCTTCAGAATCTTCCTCTATTAACGGATGAAATACTTGATAATCAAATTCAGCCCTGTTTACAGCTCAAAAATCTCAAGCTGGAAGATTGTCATCAAATTAGCTTAAGAGAGTTAAGGGAAAAGCACCCTCTCTATCCTGTAGGCTTTCTTAAAAGATTACCGTTAAAAATCCAATCACGAATCATTGAAATATTAGATCCTGACAATAAAATAACATCCTTGGAGTTAAGACGTAATCAACCCAATGAGGCGTGGGCTCAAGCCGTAGCCTCGGCCCTCCAGCACAATACAACCTTAACCTCACTGAACTTAAGCGAGAATAAGATCAGTGAGGCGTGGGCTCAAGCCGTAGCCTCGGCCCTCCAACACAATACAGACTTAAAGGAATTGGACTTAAGCTATAATCAGATCCATGAGGCGGGGGCTCAAGCTCTGGCCACAGCCCTCCAATACAATACAACCTTAAAGGAACTGGACTTACGCCGGAATAAGATCCATGAGGCGGGGGCTCAAGCCCTGGCC
>JAIBEV010000109.1 GCA_019459505.1 Candidatus Paracaedibacteraceae bacterium
GCACCTGATTACAATGGGAACGTACTTCACTGACGAAATTGTTGATCAGCTCATACCTGAGAACATATGAAAATTTACGATTTTAGAACAATTTTGAACTCCAAACCGTAAATTTTCACACGAATGGGCCCGCTACCCCTACTTCCTTAACACTTCAGGAGCACTATTATTCTCTTTAAAGTAGGGGGCAAGTCTTTCCTCGGAAAATAAATAACTTAATAGCTTAAATGTAATTTTATCCATAATTATCTCTTGACAAACCCTAATAAAAATGCATTATTAATAATAGATACTCCGGATATTCTTCCCCTGAATTAATTTCAGTGATCAGATGCCGGAGTTTTTTTATGCCTGTAATACTTATCCCCAAAATAGTGAAAAAATACCAAAATGTCAATTTAGTATCATAACTTTGCCTGACATATGTCAATAAATATAGATAATCAACCCTATTCTGACACAATAAATAGGAGACAAGTACTGTCAATTTAGGGTATACTTTGACTTACAGTACATAAATGAATGTATGTATTCCAATTAGCTTTTAGCTTATATGTAATCATTACGTTTGGGGCTGGATACGTCCCCCCTAATCGGCTTAGGTATATTATAGATGATTTCTTGTTGCTGAACTTTGGGTCCATCTACATAAAGATACCGTTTTTATTGTCAACTATGAAAAGCAAGATTTTGATTGAAAGATTTATTACTTTTCAATATACCAATAAAAGTACAATGAGAGATAGCAAGCTATTTCATCAAAATGCTTTTTGAAAAGATAATTAGCAGATAAAACATCTTTAACTTTAAACTAATGCGTTTAGTTCTTATTTATTAAGTTGGTAAAAACCTAAAATTTAAAAAGGAATAAAATGTCAAAATTTTATAAAACAATCAAACCCCTCTTTCTTTCTATTATACTGCCATTTGCCTGTCTTGCCTCAGAAGAAGCCAAATTAGAATTAAAGTTTGTTGAAAAAGGCTCCATGCGGGCTTCTTATCAAACTAATTCTCTCTCTAGAATACATGAAAAGGACATAGAGTTACCAAATACAGTATTTTTTCGGGTTGTAAATGATTTCTCTCATTCAATTAATCTTGATGGATTGCTACGTCATAATAAAATAAGTGTAAAAAAGCTGCCTGGTATGAGTTATTCTGAGCTTTCTGGCATGTGGCATTTTCCTGCTGAACATGCAGGCGTGTTTTTTAAAGTTATAGCTAACGAGATACAACCTTTTCAAAAATTAATTATATCTCACACAAATTTTATGGATTTACAAAAAAATTTCCAAGAGCATTCCGTTGATTTTACAGTTCCAGATAATTTGCAAATTACGCTTACCCGTAAAGATAAAGAGGAGCAAGCCAAACTACAAAGTGATCCAAATTTAGCGTTGGAGCTTGCTTTAAATACTGGAAAAAATTGGCCATCTCATTCTTGGGTTTATAAGGTCTTTGAATTTGCTAAAAAAGAAGATCATGAGTCACTAGCAACTAAAATTAACACTGCTTTTGCTGGGGAAAAGTATGCATGGGAAGATACTGTCCCATTCTGCCAAGAAAAAAATACAGATGTAATTGAAGCTTTAAAGAGGCTAAGTATTTATAATAAATATATTTTCTCTTTTCAAAGAATAAGTAAATTTTTTTTAAATAATCTGGTATTTTTTGCAGAGAATAACCCTAATTTGGTAGAGCTACAAATTTACTCTGATTCATCTGAGAGTTTTTTTAAACAAACTATGAATGATAGTCATATCCCATATATTGAGTCAATTATCAAGAATGCTCAAAACCTTAAATGTTTACGGTTATTTGAGCATGAAATAAGTGATATAGGATTGAGTAAAATTATAGAAGCAGTTAAAAGCAACCCTAGCATTGAAGAAATAAACCTGTATGGTAACAAAATTACTATTGAAGGAAAAAGAATGGTTGAGGAGTTTCAACAATCTAGAAATGTTAAATTTAACTTGAATGGAAATTTAATTAAATAATAGTAAAAAATTTTCAAGACTCTTAAGTACAAAAGGACATACCAGATGATTTCTGCTATATCGGGTCGATCTACATAAAGATACCGTCTTTATTGTCAACTATGAAAAGCAAGATTTTGATTGAAAGATTTATTACTTTTCAAGATTCCAAAAAATATATGGAGTAGCTTTCTCATGATAGCGACAATTATAACTTTTGAAGG
>JAIBEV010000138.1 GCA_019459505.1 Candidatus Paracaedibacteraceae bacterium
GATGTGCACCAGTTCAATGCCAAGGTGGAGGTGCTTGTACCTCCTGGTGAGAAAACCAAGCTCTCCATAGCCCAAACAAAAATGAAACTTTCATTTTCATGGTATCATCAAGCAACATGTTGATTAGTAGTGGCCAGCTGGGTGGCTGTTGGGGGGGGTATCATTGGGACCATTTAAGGGGGGTATTGCTCAGCAATATCAAGTGATACCACCACAACCATGAAGCTGGTATTGTTGCACAAGTTGAGGGTATGCTGCTTCAGTCAAAAAGAATCTGAAGTTGGTCAAGATCAGGTGCAATTTGAAAGGAGAGAAATGTTCAGATGGCTCTAATTGTCAGATAGTTTGAATTGGAGGTGCTGTTGATGTCAACAATGAAGCTAGAGAGACGAGAAGAGGTGCAGGAGATGGGCAGTCATAGAGCTGCTTCTCCATCTTGTTGATGTGTTCATGAATGGGGAAGCCAAGAGTGTACATGTGCAATTAAAGCAACAGTTGCTGATTCCTAAACAAGTTGACAATGATGATGTGGATACTATCTAAATATAAAAAAGTCTCAGGGAGGACTCACTGTTTTTTGTGACCCTGCCTTTCTGTGGGAGGCCAACAAGGAGCTGGATGACCTTGCCACAGGATTTGGTGGTGCACTAGAAGACATGAGACAATTCAATCACTTACAACCCTGCTCCAGCAGGGCTGCTTGTTGACTCCTCTGCTGAGGAACCATGGTAGGTTCTATCCAACTTAGCTACTGCATTTGTATGTTCATTACAGTGTGTTGTTTTTATTTGTGTTGTTTATTGCTGGCCAAGAACATAAAAATAGTGGGCGTCAGAACCAGAAAATGTGGATATGACACTCCTTGCACAGGCATGGGTGAGGATTGCTGGACAAAATAAAACACCACAAGAAAACAACTTCTGATACAACAGGTATCATTGTGTTATCACCAGAGAAAAAAAATCTCTGATACTGGTGGTCATTGTGGTATTGCTGGAAAAAAAACAACACATTGGACAATACTGCAATGATCATCACAGTATCTCCAGAGAAAAAAAATTCTTCTGATGATACCACAATGATTGTTGTGGTATTGCCAGAAAAAAAACACCTGATGATGC
>JAIBEV010000008.1 GCA_019459505.1 Candidatus Paracaedibacteraceae bacterium
GGAGTGGACGAGCCCAACCGCTTTTATTGACGCGCTAGATCAATGGATCGACGACTACAATGCAACTTATCTGCATTCAACACTTGGTATACCCCACCTAATACATTTGAACAAAGATTTTTAACCCATAACAAACAACACGACCCTCTTTTAAAATTCGCTTGCTAAATAGGGGGCATTACATTGCGTCTGGTGAAAATTCATATATGGACACTACCATTGATAAAAGCAAGATTTATAGCGGTATAGTTGATATTGCCAAAGATAGTACCACTACAATTAATGGCGAAAAGGTAGAAGATGATGAACAAGAGAAAATAAGAGCGGACTGTATAAAGCAATTCCCGGGTCTTAATTAATTAGTATGACCACTGCGGACCTACGGGGGTTGCCTAAGCATAATTTGTTATTATATAGGCATAAAATTGTTATTAGATAACACCTAAAATCTTGCAATAAAGCCGCTCAACCGTATAAAGTGGCATCACAATTACTAATATGGTGTCACGAATGCGGTTATCACAATATTTTATTCCTACATTAAAAGAAACTCCTGCCGAAGCGCAGATTGCCTCCCATCGCTTAATGTTGCGGGCGGGCATGGTTAACCAAGAAACCAGCGGTATTTATACTTGGCTGCCGCTCGGATTACTAGTGCTTGAGAAAATACAAAAAATCGTTTGTGAGGAACAAGACCGCATTGGCTGCCACAAAGTTTTAATGCCAACAATTCAGCCTGCTGAGCTATGGAAAAAATCAGGCCGTTATGAAGCTTATGGTAAAGAAATGCTGCGCATTACGGATCGGCACGACCGTGAAATGCTGTATGGACCCACTAATGAAGAAGTCATTACAGATGTGGTGGCCCAGTATGTCAAAAGTTACCGGGCTCTTCCCCTCGTCCTTTACCAAATCCAATGGAAGTTTCGCGATGAAATTCGCCCTCGCTTTGGCGTTATGCGCGGACGGGAATTTTTGATGAAAGATGGTTATTCTTTTGATTTGTCCTCCGAAGCAGCAACAGAAACCTACAAAAAAATCTATGAATCTTATCTCCGTACTTTCCGCCGCATGGGACTTACTGCTATTCCTGTACGGGCTGACACAGGAGCTATTGGAGGCAACCTTTCTCATGAATTTCAAATTGTAGCCCCCACGGGCGAAAGCACAATCTATTATGACGGGCATTTTGAGAGTCTTTCTGCGGAAGATATGACTTTTGATGTTGCTAGTAAATTGTATGCCGCGGCTGATGAGATGCATAAAGTAGAGGAATGCCCTCTGCCGGTCGAGCAACTCAAAACAGCGCGAGGAATAGAAATTGGCCATATCTTTTACTTCGGCACAAAATACTCCGAACCCCTGGGCGCCAAAGTAACCACCCCGGACGGGCAGACCATTCCTTTAGAAATGGGATCCTATGGTATTGGTGTCTCCCGTCTCGTGGGCGCGATTATTGAGGCATCCCACGATGATAAAGGAATCATATGGCCCGAGTCTGTTGCACCTTTCAAGGTTGGTCTGATTAATTTAAAAGTTGGGGACGCTAAAGTAGATGCGTTAGCTGAGGGATTATACAATCACCTTTCCACGAAAGACATAGAGGTTCTTTACGATGATCGGGACGAACGGGCAGGCACAAAATTTGCCGATATGGACCTCATTGGACTTCCCTGGCAGATTGTCCTTGGCAATCGCACTCTTGATACCGGCATGGTTGAATTAAAAAATCGTAAGACTGGTGAAAAAGTTGAAATCGCTTTAGAGCAGGTTGCTGATAAAATTTAACAAATAAAGAGGGGAAATTTCCCCTCTTTCCTTCCTTTCTATTTACTCTATCTTAACTCCCCCTCCACTATACTCAGAGTAGAAATCATACTGTTGGACTTTACGATGAGCACTATATTGGCCTATCTATTAGGGGTACTAAAAAAACTAATCACTCAACGAAACCTCCGGTTCGATATCCTGTCTAGTTTCTTTATTATTCAAGTGCTAACAGCCAGCTCAATTGTCTATTACACCTATACAAACAATTCTGACTCCATTTTAGAACTATCCCAAAAAATGATGGATGACTTAAGTGAATCAAAAATTGACAGAATTCGCACGCGTTTTGAAGGAGTCCAAACAGCTGTCTTAATGGGTTCTTATATTCTAAAAAGCTCAAGTGAAATATCCACGAGCAACAAAATCTTATTAGATTACAGTGTGGCTGTGGTTCGGCAATATCCCTTTATTGAAAGTATTTTTATGGGTACCGAAGACGGAAAATTCTTCCAAATAAAAATTCTGCCCCCTAATTCAACTTATCGATCAAATCAAAGGTTACTCCCTAAAAGAGCAAAAATTGCCATTAGAGCTGTTGAAAGAAACGGTCTTACAACAAAAGAGACGTGGTCTTATATGGATAACGACTCGAGAATACTGGAAGTTGAGGAGCTTCCTCCTTCTCAAATTCTTTATAATCATAAGGTCAGAGAATGGTATCAACGGGCCTTACAAACACGCAGCCAAATATGGACAAACATCTATATATTTTCAACCACAGGATTACCCGGTGTTGCCAATGCCGTTCCTCTCAGCACTTATAAAGGGCAATATTTTGGCGTTATTGGCTCTGATATCCCCTTGGATGGCTTTGCAGAAATCCTCAAAAATGTCCATTTTGAAGGCGTTTCTATGATTCTCACTAAAAAGGGAGAAATTATCGCCTCTCCGTTTGAAAACAGCCCTGCCAAGGTTTCTCTCATGAATCCTGATGCCCAATTAAAAACGGTTAAAGATCTCAATAATAAACTGCCCGCTGAAGCATTCCGGTTATATCAAATCACTAATAAAAGCAAATTTATATTTAGTTATGAGGATCAAACTTATATTGCATCCTTTAAGGACTATGATCCTGTGGTTTTTAAAGATTGGCTGTATGTTATTATTATGCCAATTGACAATTTAATTGGACAAATTAAACAAACTCAACAAAACACCTTATTGATTAGCTTTGTGATTTTGATGCTGTCCATCCTCTTTATTACTTATCTGGCTCATCGCGTCTCTAAACCTATTATTCAATTATCACAACAAGCCAACCGAATCTCTGGATTTGATCTTACTTACCCCGATCAAGTCCGATCAGGCATCCAAGAAATTCAACAGCTGCAAGCGTCAATTAATACCATGCGATCTAGCCTTGTTTCCTTTGGGAAATTCGTTCCCAAAAAACTAGTCAGAAAACTACTGGAGAATGGCAATGAAGTCAAAATTGGTGGAAAAAATAAAAAACTAACATTTATGTTCACTGATATTGCTGACTTTACCACCATTAGCGAAACTTATCCTGCCGATAAACTTGTCAATCACTTGTCTGAATATTTTGAAGAATTAACAGAAATTATTGCCGACACCAATGGTACAGTCGATAAATTTATCGGCGATGCCATCATGTCCTTTTGGGGAGCCCCGGCACCCGATCGAGATCAAGCTATGAATGCCTGTAAAGCAGCTCTCCTTTGTCAAAAACGTCTTAATGACTTAAATCGCAAATGGAACTTTGAAAAGAAACCCCTTTTAATAACAAGAATTGGGGTCCATACTGGTGAAGCAATTGTCGGTAACATGGGCTCAACGTGGCGGATGATTTATTCAGCGTTGGGTGACAGTGTGAATTTAGCGTCTCGCCTCGAAGGACTTAATAAACACTATCATACCTCTATTATTATTAGTGACGATGTCGTCCATCAAATTACTGATCATGCCATTGTTCGGCCCCTTGATATAGTAGCCGTCAAAGGCAAGAAAAAAGGAGTTAAAATCTATGAACTTAAAGCCCTTAAAAATAGCGACCCCTTGTTATTGCCAACCGATGAAGATATCAATTTCTGTGCCCAATTTGACCATGGGGTGACTCTATATCGTGATAAACGGTGGGATGAAGCAATAGAACAATTTATGAAAATTGAAGCCGAATATGGCAAAGATTTTACTGCTGCTCTCTATATTGATCGCTGTAAAACTTATAAAAAAAACCCCCCACCCCCTCACTGGGATGGGATCTTTATCATGAAAGAAAAATAGAAAAATTTGAGACTTTCTTCTTGACTATTCTTGCCCAGAAACGGTATTAATAATGACATGTGGCGGGAATAGCTCAGTTGGTTAGAGCGCGAGGTTGTGGTTCTCGAGGTCGCCGGTTCGATCCCGGTTTCTCGCCCCATTTTATTTCTTATTAATTAAAGATTCTTCCCCTTTTAAGATCCGTCGAATGTTATCCATATGTGTCCAAAAAATAAGCAAATAGATAACAATCGCTAGAATAGATATTTCCACGGACCCATGAAGCACGGCGGTATAGATGGGCGCCATAAACAACGCAACTAATGCTGCCAGTGATGAAATCTTGAAAATCTTTGCAATTACCAACCATGTTACAACAATTAAGGCACCCAAAAGAGGGCTGATCGCAAAATAAACTCCAAGAGCTGTTGCAACACCTTTCCCGCCCCTAAAGTTAAGCCATACAGGAAAAACATGCCCTATAATTGCAGCCAGGCCCGTCCAAGCAACAAACATCTCATCGAGGCCTACATAGCGCACCCCGATAACCGGCAGAGCCCCTTTTAAGGCATCAGCTAATAAGGTTGCTAAAGCCAAGGATTTACTGCCGGTACGCAGGACATTGGTGGCCCCTATATTTCCTGAGCCCACTTCCCGCACATCACCGCGCCCTGATAGCTTTACAAATATCAACCCAAAGGGAATCGATCCTAATAAATAGGCTAAACCTAGGATACCATAGGTTGTCATCACTTAATCTCCTAAACAAATTCCCAAGCCACGGGCTGTTTTCACCAAAATGTCATCAAGTTGCAAACTTTGGTAGCCTTTAACGGCATCAGAAATGGCGACATCAATAACCCGGCGATTCTGCCATGCAACCATACGATCAAACTTACCTTGAGCCAAAAGATCAACAGCGTACACACCAAAGGCAGACGCAATAATTCGATCGATAGCATTTGGTTGCCCGCCGCGCTGGATATGTCCTAACGACGTTACCCGCACATCAGCCCCTATTTTCTCTGCAATCTTATCGCCGATATAATGACCAATTCCCCCATAACGGATACGTTCCCATTTCTGAGAAACCACCACAGGCTCACCATTTTCATCTTTAACAGCCTCAGCTACAATAACAAGAGCAAAATTGCGCCCTTCCGTTTTAGAGAGCGATTTAATCTTTTGGCAAATAGCATCAATGCTATAAGAAATCTCAGGCACAAGGATAACGTCTGCACCTCCCGCAATACCGGCTGCCATAGCGATATGCCCAGCATCACGGCCCATAACCTCTAGAACCATAACGCGCTGATGGCTAGCTGCAGTGGGCTGCAAATGATCTAAAGCCTCCATCGCTACCTCAACGGCTGTAGAATAACCAATGGCATTTTCAGTAAGCCCTAAGTCATTATCAATCGTCTTTGGAATAGCAACCAAGCTAATATTGCCCTTTTTGGCTAATCTTTGCAGAATATCTAAACTGCCATCTCCGCCGATCCCAATCAGAGCATCAAGACCTAGGTCTTTATAACCTGCGATATACTCATCAGACCGATCCACAGTACCTTCAGCACTAGAAAAAGCAAACGGGTTAGCCTTATTCGTGGTTCCAAGCATCGTTCCTCCAGCCCTTAACATAGCCGTATCGCACATTTCGCGGCTGAGTTGACGATACTGTAATGGGCGATTAATCAAGCCAGTCGTCCCATTGCAGATCCCATAGACCTCCCAGCCATACTCCCCCGTTGCCCGATGAACAATCGCTCGAATTGCTGCATTTAATCCAGCGCAATCGCCCCCACTCGTTAAGACCCCTATTTTCTTTATCAAGATAACTCCCCTTTGCTTTAAGACAAAACCTCTATCGTCAGTCCAACACTTTTCAGTTAACCCTAGATTACCATATTTGCTGATCCCTCGGCATCAAGTTTCATGTGATCAACGGGTGTATTTTTGTCTTTTAACAAGGCCATAACAATTTTATTATATGAACCAACAAAAAGATAAAAAAGCAGGAACTGTATCCTATAAATTTCAAAAAACATCAAGATAATATTTTTTTGAGCTAGACAGATGCACTAAACGGCAGTTAAGAATGAGGAGAAATAATCATGCCATCATAGCCAGGTTCGACACCTGCGGGACAGCGACTCAAGGCCACTTCATAATCCATAAGCTGATTCATATGGGTAAGAATTGAGCGCTTAGGATGTAGGCTCTCAATAATTTGCATGGTTTCATCAAACTTTACATGTGTCTTATGCTCGTCAAACATAAGGCAATCAACAATAAAGATTTCTAAACCTTCTAATTTCTGCATTTCGATGGGCTCAATACGTTTAAAATCAGTGCAGTAAGCAAAATTACCTATCCGAAATCCCCAAGAGGTCATGACGGTATGATCTAACTTAATAGGGAGAATATCAATCCCACATACCTTAAATGAATGATTACTGAATGTATGAGGATCGATAAAAGTTCGATAAGGGCCACCCTCAGGTGCCTTAAAGGCATAAGCAAATATATGTTGTAACGCTTCTAAGGTTTTTGGATCTGCATAAATAGGAATAGGTTGTTTTTGCTTGAAATAAAAATGTCGTAATTCATCCAAACCAAAAATATGATCAGCATGGCTATGAGTATAAAGGACTGCATCTAATTTACTAACGGGATAGTCTAAGATTTGCTGACGAAAATCAGTCCCTGTATCAATAACAATATTAACGCCATCAATCTCAATATGAATACTCGCCCGCTTACGATGATTTTTAGGGTTGGTCCGATCACAGTCACCCCAATCGCCCGTTGCTAAGGGCACGCCCCCCGAGGATCCAGAACCCAGTATTGTTATTTTCATGAGGGACGCCTCGCTTTCTTAAATAGATTAAAGAAATTATCAGTGGTTTGTGTCGCTACTTCTTGCAGGCTCACCCCCTTTAACTCTGCTACCCTTTCTGCGGTATGCAGTGTAAAAGCAGGTTCATTACGCTTTCCCCGGTGTGGTATAGGCGCTAAAAAGGGGGCATCTGTTTCAACAAGAATTCGATCTAAAGGCACATATTTAACCACCTCTTGCAACTCTTCTGCCTTTTTAAAGGTAATAATCCCTGAAAAAGAGATAAAATATCCGCGCTCAAGCCCCGCCCTTGCCATTTCCACACCACCGCTAAAGCAATGGAAAACTCCCTTGCTACCGCTATCTCTATCCATACAGCCTAGGGTATCTGTATCGGCATTCCTTGTATGAACGACCACCGGCAAATCCAATTCTTTTGCGGCCTGCAAATGAATTTCAAAAGACTCAATTTGTTCGGCTGCTGGACTGTTATTATAATAATAATCTAATCCCGTTTCGCCTAACCCCACAACCTTAGGATGCTGTGCCAATTCAAGAATCTGTTGTTTTAAGTCAGTTGAGGCGTAATCCTGAGCATCATGAGGATGAACCCCAACAGTACAAAATATATTCGAATGAGCATCTGCAATTACTTGGATTTCACGCGCTTCACTCAACCGTGTATTAATCGTGAGTAGGGTATGGATTCCGTTAAGTTTTGCACGGCGCAAAACATCGGGCAAATCTTCTTTGAATTCTGGGAAGTTAAGATGACAGTGGCTATCGACAAGCATTTCAGATAATCATTTAAGTTTTTGATAGATTACCACAAAGAACCACTATCATCAAATTTTGGTTACGCAGCTTTTTTTAAGGTAGCTGGTTTTACTGTATCTTTAAAAATGGGAGACGCTTTAAAACTTATAACGCTACGGGCTGTAATTTTAGCTTCAATTCCTGTACGGGGATTACGACCCAAGCGTTCAGTTTTTTTGCGAACATTAAAGGTACCAAAGCTTGAAATTTTAACGCTATCGCCCTTAGCCAAGGTTTTGGAAATGACATCAAGAACAGATTCCAGAACATCAGACGCAACAGGCTTGGGAACCGACAGATTCTCTGCAATACTATTAACCAAATCTGCACGGGTGATGGTGTTATTCGCCATTTCTATTTTCCTCCTTAGTTTTCCATCTTATTTACGACATTAAAGTCGAAAAATCAACGATTAAAATGGATAATCCTTGAGATACAAGTATTTCTATTAGCTGTTATTCGACATAATCCACTTCATCAGATAAAAGATAATGTCAATATCTAGCAGCCATTATAAAAACATAAAAACACCTTTTTTTCAACAACTTATTCATGGTAATTTTCTCTCCCCGCCCTTTCAGATAAAAAAATTTAGCCGGCGGTAGCTTATGCTTGATGGAAAATTTTTTCTCTTCTTCTCCGCCTCCAAAGGGGGAATCTCGATATCACGAGAGTAATCTTTGTAACGGCGAAACCCTCGGTCAAACCGGGGATACAATTATTACGCTTGTAAGCTCGAGTTTCCAGGTCGCCCTTCAGTTGCCCGGAAAGGGGTATATTTATTATTTATATAAGCCCCCCTTCCTTACCAAAAGCTATAAATCTACCTCTTCTACTAAGCTAGCGTTTTCATAGATAAAATTATAGCGAGCCTCTGGATTTTTCCCCATGAGTCGATCAACGAAATCTTCAAGTTTCTCATGGGGCAAAATTACCACCCGTTGCAAGGTTCGTTTTTCTGGGTTCATGGTTGTATCCCTCAGCTGAGCTGGCAACATTTCCCCTAGCCCTTTAAAACGCCCGATATCAACTTTTGCAGCATTTTTAAAGTTTGCCTTAATTAACCGATCCTTTTCGGCATCATTTTGAGCATAAATTGTTTTGCCCCCATGGGTAAGCCGATACAGCGGCGGCTGCGCTAAATAAACATTGCCATTATCAATAATGGGACGCATTTCACGGAAGAAAAATGTTAGTAAAAGCGAGGCAATATGGGCGCCGTCCACATCCGCATCCGTCATGATCACAACTTTACCATACCGCAGTTTTTCCGGCTTACACTCTCTGCCAAAGCCACATCCTAAGGCTAATCCGAGGTCCGAAATCTCTTGATTTGCCCGCATTTTATCTAAGCTTGCCGAGGCCACGTTTAGAATCTTTCCTCGCAAGGGTAAAATAGCCTGAGTATTACGATTACGGGCTTGCTTAGCTGATCCCCCCGCGGAATCGCCTTCAACTAAAAAGATTTCACATTGCTCAGCATCATTTGACGTGCAATCGGCCAATTTTCCAGGCAGCCGCAAACGCTTCGTTGCACTTGCCCTCGCCACTTCTTTAGCCTGCCGGCGCCGTAGACGCTCATCGACACGATATAAGATATGCTCAAGCAGAGCGCTGGCATGTTGAGGGTAACTTCCTAGCCAATGATCAAATCGATCTTTGACGGCTGTATCCACCAGCTTGGTCGCTTCAACCGATACAAGCTTTTCTTTGGTTTGGCCTTGGAATTGAGGTTGGGAAATAAAACAAGATAGAACAATAGCTGCAGAGCCACAAACATCATCCGCTGTAATTTGTCCGACCCGGCGATTTCCAACTCGGTCTGCATACTCTTTTAAAGAGCGTGTGATTGCCTGGCGAAATCCGGATTCATGGGTTCCCCCTTGGGGCGTCGGTATTGTATTGCAAAAAGTAGCATACCATCCTTCCTCGCCGGGGGCTGTTAGCCAAGTAATCGCCCACTCAACCTTGCCTGTCCCCCCGGTAAAGGCGGCTTCACCAGCAAAAATATCGCTCGCCAAGGTTTCTTGATCAGCGACCGCTGCCTGGAGAAAATCTTCCAAACCTTTTGGATAATGGAGTTTTGCTGATTGAGGAACAGTGGACTCTTCTGATAAGAGCGAAGGATCGCACCACCAATTAATTTCCACCCCTTTAAATAGATAGGCTTTAGCCTTTGCAATTTCATACAGAGTAGTGGGTTTGAAAGAAATATCGCCAAAAATTTCTGGGTCCGGTTTAAAACGGACAATTGTTCCTCGCCAGTTTGTCAACCCTTCATCAGCTGTTAAAGGTGACGTTGCCTTACCTTGAGAAAAGCTCTGCCGCCAAGCTTGACGAGAGCGGGCAACCTGAACTTCAACCATTTCTGATAAGGCGTTGACAACAGAAATACCAACACCATGCAAACCACCAGAGGTTTCATAGACGTTGCTGTTAAATTTCCCACCCGAGTGTAACGTTGTAAAGATAACTTCAAGGGCTGATAATTCGGGAAATTTGGGGTGAGGATCTGTCGGAATACCTCGACCATTATCTTTGATAGCAACGATATTGCCTGCTTCTAAACGGATATCAATGCGATTCGCATGGCCCGCAACCGCTTCATCCATGGAGTTATCTAAAACTTCTGCGACCAGGTGATGCATAGCCTTTTCATCGGTTCCTCCAATATACATGCCAGGGCGCTTGCGAACCGGCTCTAGGCCTTCAAGAACTTCAATATCCTTAGCAGTATAATCAGATTTCGCAGCACTTGCTGCCTTTTGGCCAAATAGATCAGACATCATCAACAACAAAATAAAAGTTAGGTTTTCTCAGGATATACCCCTCACCCTCTAAAAACTAGTCATTTTAAGCAGGAAATATACGTAATTTTTGAATTCAAAATTTTTACCGTTAACTTAGTTCTTTTTAAAAATTTTAAGTACCCAAAAAAGCACAAAAGATTCTTACTTAAAAACTAATTTGGGGAGTTTGATAAATGTATGGCCTTAAATCCCATAGTTTTCAAGTCTTATCTTAGGGCCACCTAAGTTAAAATCACAATATTTTTATATTACTCTGCCACCTTCTATTACACAAGCCTTAAAGCAATTCAAAGGCATTTACCCTATGGAACTTATACCAGTCATAGCCTCATGAGTGTCATGAAGCCGTGTGTTTTATTAAATCAGCAAAAATTTACTATTCTGAGGAAGCACCTAGGAGGGATAGTAAGTTAAACCTTACCATCCTTTATAAATTTAAATATGGATTGCTTTGTTATAAGTCGCCATCGCGGCTTCTTTCAAAGCCTCTGAGTGGGTTGGGTGCGCATGGCAGGTCCGCGCAATATCTTCTGAGGAAGCACAGAATTCCATGGCTAGGGTCGCCTCAGCAATCATGTTACCTGCTTGCTCCCCGATAATGTGAACTCCCAAAACTTTGTCGGTTTTTGCATCAGCAACAATTTTAACAAATCCCGCGGTATCACCAACCGCTTTGGCCCGACTATTAGCCGAGAAAGGAAACTTACCAATTTTATAAGGAAGACCTTTTTCTTTAGCCTGATCTTCGGTTAAGCCAACGCTGGCAACTTCTGGATGCGTATAAATGATACTTGGAATAGCGTCATAATTAACATGAGCTGCTTGCCCTGCTAAATGTTCCACCACCGCAATACCTTCCTCTTCGGCTTTATGGGCCAACATAGAACCTGGAATGACGTCGCCTATAGCAAAAATATTGGCAACCGATGTTTGATAATGGGCATTCACATTGATAAAGCCACGCTTATCCGTTTCAATTCCTATCTTATCTAGTCCTAAACCATCCGTATTAGGACGACGACCCGTCGCCACCAACACTTTATCACAGGTAATAATTTCTGGTATCTCAGTGGCATCAGAATTTGCTGGAATAACGTGCAGGGCTAATTCCTTGGGTTGTTTAACAATATTAACCACCTTACGCCCTAATCTAAACACCATTCCTTGAGCCACCAAACTTTTTTGGAAAGCGGTCGCAACTTCAGAATCGACGCTCGGAACAATTCTATCCAGGTATTCCACCACAGTAACAGCGGCTCCCAGACGGGCCCAAACAGATCCCAGCTCAAGACCAATAACGCCACCACCAATTACAACCAAGTGTTTTGGGACTTTTTCAAACTCCAAAGCGCCTGTTGACGTCACAATGTTTTCTTCATCAATCTCAATGTTGGGTAAGGTCGCTGATACAGAGCCTGTGGCAATCAGAATATTCTTCGTCTCTAGCATTTCACCGCCTTCAATTTGAACCTGCGTTGGTGATTTAATGGAGGCGGAGCCATTAATAAAAGTCACCCCATTTTTGCGGAATAAAAACGAGACTCCTTTGGTGAATTCTGTCACCACATTGGTCTTGCGTAGCTGCATCTTCTTGATATCAATTTTGATGTCAGCCGTAATTCCATGATTAACGAAATGTTCACGGGCTTCCCAATATTTATGGGATGAGGTCAACAATGCTTTTGAGGGGATACACCCAACATTCAAGCATGTACCGCCAGCCACAGAACGTTTGTCCACACAAGCCACTTTCATGCCTAACTGGGCTGCTTTAATGGCAGCGACATATCCCCCTGGACCCGCCCCAATAACGACTAAATCAAATTGTTCTGACATTGTATTTCCTTACCTTATGATCAAGTTTTCATCCACCGGGCGCTCAAACATCCAACAATAAACGTTCTGGATTCTCAATATTTTCTTTAATGCGAACCAAGAAAGTTACTGCTTCACGGCCATCAATTAAACGGTGGTCATAAGACAAAGCAATATATATCATTGGACGGATAACAACTTGACCATTCAGGGCGACAGGGCGTTCCTGCACTTTATGCATTCCTAAAATACCTGTTTGGGGAGAATTCAAAATAGGGGTGGACATCAAAGACCCAAAAATACCGCCGTTCGACACGGTAAAGGTACCGCCGGTCATTTCATCAATGGTTAACTTACCATCCCGAGCCCGCGTCCCTAACCGAGCAACTTCCTTTTCGATGTCAGCAAAACTCAATTGATCGGCATCGCGCACCACGGGAACGACGAGTCCTTGCGGTGCCGAAACGGCAACCCCAATGTCATAATAATTCTTGTAAATGATTTCATCGCCATTGATTTCAGCATTAACCTCAGGGCTTTGCTTTAATGCTTGTATTGCAGCCTTAACGAAGAAAGACATAAAGCCGAGCTTAACGCCATGTTTCTTTTCAAAGGACTCTTTGTACCGATTTCGGATATCGAAAACAGCTGACATATCGACTTCATTAAAGGTCGTTAAAATTGCGGCTGTATTTTGAGCCTGCTTTAAACGTTCAGCAACGCGTTGACGTAAGCGTGACATCTTAACACGTTCTTCCCGGGCTTCACTGCTACGAGCAACTGATTTGGGAGTGGCGGGAGCTTCAAGATGGTTAATAACATCGCCTTTGGTTATACGCCCATCTTTGCCAGTCGGAGTAACATTAGCAAGATCAACATTTTTTTCTTCCGCTATTTTGCGAACAGCCGGACCGTTTGCATCAGCAATCTTTGTGAAGGCCGTTTTTTCTTCTACAACAGTGTTTTTTGCCGGTACAGCTGCAGCTTTCACTTCTTCTGAAGCAGCCACAGGCGCAACAGCTTCTGCACCGATCTCGACCATACCCAAGACTTGTCCTACTTCAACAGTGGCCCCTTCAGGATGATAGATTTTTGATAAAACCCCACTGGCAGGTGCCGTCACTTCTAGTGTCACCTTATCTGTTTCTAATTCTACAAGAATTTCATCAACCGCGACAGCTTGACCTTCCTTTTTAACCCACCGCGCAACGGTTGCTTCACTGACTGATTCCCCCAACGGTGGAACTTTAAATTCCTTATGCTCTGCCATTCCCTCTACTCCAAATTTACATTAAAAATTTCTTTATTATGGTCTTAACAACCTTTACCCAACTTCTTTGATTTGAGCGCTCCTAACGCCTAAAGCCTGATGGACTAAGGCTTTTTGTTCCCTCTCATGAAGGCTTGCGTTACCGGTTGCCGGAGACGCTGCCTCGGCTCGACCTGCATACTTAAAGCGGGTTGATCGTGCCCCCATTGCCTCAAGCAAGCGTTCCAAACGACGATCAAGGAAGAACCAAGCGCCCATATTTTCCGGCTCCTCTTGGCACCAAATAAATTCAGCACGGCTTGCATATGGTTTTAAGGCCTCAATCAAATGCTTCTCAGGTAATGGATAGTATTGCTCCAATCGGATTAAAGCTACATCCTCTAACTGTTGTGCCTCACGTTCTTGATAGAGTTCGTAATAAACTTTACCGCTACATAAGATTACCCGATTAATATTATCTTTCTTAACCACTGTATCGGCAATAACAGGTTTAAAGGTTGTTCCCTCAAACATATCCTCAATTTTTGACACGGCTAATTTGTGACGCAGCAAGGTTTTCGGAGCGACAACAATCAACGGCTTTCGTGTCTTACTAACAATCTGACGCCGCAAAGCGTGGAAATAGTTAGCCGGTGTTGTGCAATTAACCACCCGCATATTGCCTTCCGCACAAAGTTGGAGATAACGCTCAATACGGCAAGAAGAGTGCTCTGGTCCTTGCCCTTCATAACCATGCGGCAATAACATCACAAGGCCTGATAACCGTTGCCATTTATGCTCAGCAGCTGAAATAAATTGGTCAATAATAACTTGAGCACCGTTAGCAAAGTCTCCAAACTGTGCTTCCCACAATACTAAAGCGTAAGGATCAGCCAAGCTATAACCATATTCAAATCCAAGCACCGATGCTTCAGCCAAGGGGCTATCGACAATATTTATAGGCGCTTGATTGTCTGAAAGGTGATTCAACGGAACATACTTCGTTTCTGTTTCTTGATCAACCCAGACAGCATGACGATGAGAGAAGGTCCCACGCCCCACATCTTGACCACTGAGGCGAACCCGTTTACCTTCCATCAGTAAACTACCAAAGGCCAAGGCTTCACCAGTGGCCCAGTCAAGATTTTCACCCGCTTCTAAGGCATCTTGCTTTGCTTTCAAAACCCTTTGAAGACGATTGTTAATTTTTAAATCAGATGGTACCCGCGTTAAAAGCTCGGCTATCTTTTCCAAATGTTCAATTTTTGCACCCGTCTTAGGCGTCATATCCTCTTCATCGGTGACCAATTTAGGAGCCTTAATATCTTTCCAAGCTCCTTCTAACCACTGAGGTTTAGAAATTAAGAAGCGTGTCTTCTTTTCATCAAGATTTTCCAGAACCTGCCGCAGACCATTTTCATAATCATCAACAAGCTCTTTAACCTGTGCCTCCGTTAAGAGGCCTTTCTCTACTAATTTTCTCGAGTAAATTTTAAAGGTTGAAGGATGATCGTTAATATGGTGATACATGATAGGCTGAGTAAAACTCGGCTCATCAATTTCATTATGGCCATTGCGACGATAACAAATAAGATCCAGGACAACATCCACGGCAAACTGGCGATGGAAATCAACCGCCAATCGCATTGCCCAAACTACAGATTCGGGATCATCAGCGTTCACGTGGAAGATCGGCGCTTGAATCGCCTTGGCAATATCTGAACTATAAGGAGAACTGCGAGAATGGGGTGGACTGGTCGTAAACCCAATCTGGTTGTTAATAATAATGTGAATTGTCCCACCGGTCGTATAGCCCTTTAGGCCTGATAAATCTAGTGTTTCTGCAACCAGACCTTGTCCTGCAAAGGCCGCATCGCCATGCATCAAAACGGCAACAGTTCGATGGCGTGAGGCATCACCATGGGTGTCTTGCTCAGCTCTAACCTTCCCAAGCACTACAGGATTCACAGCTTCAAGGTGAGAAGGATTCGGCATCAAGCTTAAGTGTAAATCTCTTCCACGCACGTCGCGTTTAACCGAATATCCTAAGTGATATTTAACATCCCCACTTCCTTGGAAGGACTCAGGATCCACATCTCCCCCTTGGAAATAGGCAAAAATCTCTTCATTAGGTTTTTTAAGAATATTGGATAAAACATTTAAGCGTCCACGATGCGCTGTTCCTATAGCAATCTTGTCAACGCCGTCGTCCGCTAACCGATCAACCATAGCCGCCAGCGCAGGAATTAAGCTTTCCCCGCCTTCTAAGCCAAATCGCTTTACCCCTGGATATTTAACTTGTAAAAATCGTTCAAAGGAATCCCCCGCAATCAAATTTTTTAAAATTTCAAAGCGGTCTTCATTATCTACCCGTTGCTCCGATGGCGTATTTTCCACCCGTTCTTGAATCCAACTTTTCTGATCCGGATGTTGGATGTGCATAAATTCAATACCAGCTGTATTACAGTAAACATCTTTCAGTTTATCATAGACTTCCTGAATGGTCGGTGCCTCCAGCCCCAGTACATTATCCACAAAAACCGTGTTCTGCATATCCGCCGATGTAAAACCATAGCTTTGAGGCAAAAGTTCCGTATGATCCAAGCGATTATCCAATCCCAAGGGATCAAGCTTGGCATTCAAATGGCCGCGCACACGGTAAGAACGAATTAGCATTAACGTTCGAATAGAATCCCGAATTGCCTCTGGTGTTACGGATGAGTCAACATAATGGGACGCAGTTCGGCTCTTAGCGGAGCCAGATTTTTCCCAAATCGGCGCCCAGTCATCCTGAATTAAGCCCGCCTTTAAGGAGGGGTCCAGCTGATCAAAAAAATGACGCCATTCCTCATTCACTGACAAGGGATCTTGAGCATACGTTTGAAATAAATCAATAATGTAAGGAGCATTGGCTCCATTCAGAAAGCTTTCGGGATCAATAGTACGCGTCATTTGTTATCCTGTGTTTCTACTTCATTCAAATTTTCAACAAAAATTCTTTTCTGTTCTTCACGGTAGTGTGGCATTGCTCTTTCTTCAGGCGGAAGAACTTCCAACAATTTAAGATTTCCCCAGACAAATCTTGTCAAAACTGAATTTGCATCAGCAGAAATCATCTTTTTTTCCTGCAATATCGCAAAAACTCTGGCGACAGTTTCCGCTGAATCAACCTTTATGTTAGCTTCTTTTTGTAACCAAATAATTAAATTTCGGGCCCAAAAATAATAACTATAATTTGGCTCAATGCTGCCGGATTTAAATTTCCCCCACACCCGCAAAGCATCGGCGTGAATAGTCGGAGATTTAGCCTGAGATGCAGCGATGGCTTTCATAACAACAGTCCTGTTTACTTCTCCTTGAGCTGATTCTAATCTTAGTGAAGGATCAACATTCGTCGTTGGGAGAGGAGAGCAAAAGCCAGGCGAAAACAAGGCAAATAGAGAAAGGAAAGTAAGTGATAACAAATAAATCTTACCGATACGTTTAATCCATGTAAATGGAGTGCTGCGCTGGCTTTCAACCGCCTCAGGTAAATAAGGACAGGCTAAAGCTACCTTATATAATATCATCCAATAAGCCCCTCTCCTCAAATCTCCGCCAAAAATATAGGACTCTGTTTTGTACACCCAATCACAAAGTCCCTAGCTACCCCTTTCGTTTATGCATTAACCGCTTTTGACAGTGTTGCAGTCTTATCATTTTTCATGGCCTTTATCATTGTTTCACCCAGCGTTGCTGGTGAATCAGCCACTTCAACACCCACACAACGTAAGGCTTCCATTTTTTCTGCCGCACTGGCCCCGGCACCGGCAATAATTGCCCCAGCGTGTCCCATGCGACGGCCAGGAGGTGCTGTTACACCCGCAATAAAGGCAACGACCGGTTTGTAGCGTCCCTTGGCATATTGATGGGCAATATAGTCAGCCGCAGCTTGCTCATCATTACCCCCAATTTCACCAATAAAAAGAATACCCTCGGTCTGCGCGTCGTCCCAGAACATTTCCAGCACGTCTGTAAAATTCATGCCCCGAACAGGATCACCCCCAATCCCCACACACGTCGATTGTCCTAAGCCAGCCGCTGTGGTCTGAGCCACAGCTTCATAGGTCAATGTACCAGAACGGGAAACAATACCAATCTTACCGGCTTTATGAATAAAACCAGGCATAATACCAATTTTACATTGATCTGGCGTAATAATACCAGGGCAGTTCGGACCAATTAAACGGCTTTTCGTTCCCTCAAGGGCGCGTTTGACATGCACCATATCCATAACAGGAATGCCCTCTGTGATACAGACGATTAGCTCAATACCAGCATCGGCTGCTTCAAGAATAGAATCTGCAGCATAGGGCGCAGGCACATAAATAACTGACGCGGTTGCCCCTGTTTTTTTAACCGCATCTCCAACGGTGTTAAAGACAGGCAGCCCGAGATGTTCTGTCCCACCCTTGCTTGGCGTCACTCCACCAACCATTTTGGTTCCATAGGCAATGGCTTGCTCCGAATGGAATGTTCCATTTTTACCGGTAAATCCTTGGCAAATAACTTTTGTGTGTTTATCGACGAGAATAGACATTATGCAGCCTCCTTCGTTGCGGCTACAACCTTTGCTGCTGCCTGGGTCAAATCGCCCTCAGAAATAATTTTTAAACCAGACTCATTAAGAATCTGCCGGCCTTGCTCCATATTTGTACCCTGCAAGCGAACAACCATTGGGACATTTAACTGGATACCCTTTGCTGCTGCCACAATACCTTCAGCAATCACATCACATTTCATAATGCCACCGAAAATATTTACTAGCACAGCCTTAACATTCTGGTCAGCCAGAATTAGCTTAAAGGCCTCTGATACACGCTCTTTTGTGGCTCCTCCTCCTACATCAAGGAAATTAGCAGGCTCACCACCATGAAGTTTAATGATATCCATGGTCGCCATCGCCAAACCGGCTCCATTCACCATACAGCCAATGGTCCCATCAAGCTTGACATAATTTAATTCATGCTTGTGGGCTTCGGTTTCTGCGGGATCCTCTTCAGCAAGATCGCGCAAAGATTCAATCTCCGGATGGCGGAACAATGCATTATCATCAAATGAGACTTTGGCATCCAAAACAATTAGGTTCCCCTCTTTGGTTACCACCAATGGATTAATTTCGATCTGCGTACAATCCAATTCACAATAAGATTTAACCAATGTTTCAGTCAGTTTAAGCATTTGTTTCTGGGCGTCGCCCTCAAGTCTTAAGGCATAAGCCAACTTACGGCCGTGATAAGATTTATAAGCCGTTGACGGATCAAAGTTAAATTGAATAATCTTTTCAGGCGTTTTTTCGGCCACTTCTTCGATATCCATCCCCCCGGCTTGGGAAGCAATGACAGCCACTCGGCCAGAATTACGGTCCAACACAAGGCTGACGTAGAGTTCACGGTCGATATTGCAGCCCGATTCTACATATACCTTACGGACCATTTGACCTTTTGGACCTGTTTGGTGAGTCACCAAAGTAGTGCCTAACAGTTTGGTGGCAGCAGCGGATACGTCCTCAATAGTTCTGCATAAAATTACACCCCCGGCTTTACCGCGCCCACCGGCGTGAATTTGGGCCTTCACCACCCAAAGAGAGCCACCGAGTTCTTTAGCAGCTTCGGCTGCTTCTGGTGCAGTAAAAGCAACTTTACCTGCCGAAACGGGTGCACCATACTTCTTCAAAACTTCTTTTGCTTGATACTCATGAATATTCATCAGTTAAATCCTTTAACTTGCCTGGGAAGTGATTTTTTGAACATCCGCTACAAGCGAGCGCACAGCCGTAACAGATTGGGTAAAGGTCTCTTTTTCTTCAACTGTAAGTTCTAATTCAATAACTTTTTCAACGCCTCCTGCTCCGATCACCACGGGCACACCCACATATACATCGGTAACGCCGTATTGGCCTGTTAACCAAGAAGCACAAGGCAAGATATGCTTCTGGTCAAACAAATAGGATTCAGCCATCGCAATTGCTGAGGCTGCCGGCGCGTAGAAAGCAGAACCAGTTCTTAGTAGATTGACAATCTCTGCTCCACCATTGCGGGTGCGCTCTACAATTTTATCAACTTTCGCCTGGCTAATAGCACCCCGCTCTACCCACATGGGTAGCGGAATACCTGAAATAGTTGTATAGCGTGGTAAAGGAACCATGGTATCGCCATGACCGCCCAAGACAAAAGCCTGAATATCATGAGTAGAAACGCCCATGGCTTCGGCTAGAAAATGCTTATAACGGCCGCTGTCTAAAATCCCAGCCATACCAACAACTCTATGGTGAGGTAATCCTGATTCTTCTCGCATTACCCAAACCATCACATCAAGGGGGTTCGTAATAACGATCACGAAGGCGTTTGGACAATATTTTTTGATATTCGTCGCAACGGTGCGTATAACGCCAGCATTAATTGATAAGAGATCATCACGACTCATGCCTGGCTTTCTAGCAACACCTGCCGTCACAATAACGACATCCGCATCTTTCATCGCTGAATAATCATTACTGCCGTCGATCCGAGCATCAATTCCATCCACAGCCATAGCTTGTGCTAAATCTAAGGCTTTACCTTGAGGAATTCCTTCAGCGATATCGATTAAAACAATGTCACCTAATCCTTTAAAGGCTGCAAGGTGAGCCAAAGTTCCGCCAATATTTCCACTTCCAACGAGAGCTATCTTTTTACGTGACATATCTTGCCTTTCTGTCAATTAAGTCAATATAACGGAGTCTGTTGCTGACAAACTCTCTACTAAAAACTGCCCACCGCGATTTAAGCCTTCTTGATCGATGCTATGACCTAGACCGTGACTTGTATATGTAACAGGGGTAATACTAAATTTCTGTAAATTTTTTACAGCTTCCATAAAAGCGAAATATGGCACAACGGTGTCCATATCACCATGGCTCAGAAAAACTTTAGGATAAGGAGATTTGAGGAGACTGCCAACCGGCGGATAAAATGCTCCGGAATAACCGGCCACGGCTTTGACGCCAGGCAAGTGAAATAGAGTATCAAGCGCCATCATCGTTCCTTGGGAAAATCCCACTAAACAAAGATCCGCCGGCGTAAGATTCCGTTCATGCAACCATATTTTCAATTGTTTAACAAGGATAGGAGTGGCTCGATCAAGGCCAGCGCGAATATTGAAAGGTGAAAAATCTCGCAACCCAAACCATTGATATCCAAAGCCCATTTCGCATGTCTCAATAGCATTCGGCGCAATAAATTCAGCCGCCGGCAAAAGATCAGCCCAATAATCTGCAATGTCTATTAAATTAGCACCATCCGCCCCATAACCATGAAGAAAAACAACTAATTGTTGTGGTTTTTCTCCGCTTTTGGGAGACACAGTGGGACCAACCAACATGATCACAAAAATCCTACTAAAATAAGAGATATCTTACTGTAACTTGTTCTGGAGCTGCCTTCAAGAAAACATTCAAACTTCGTAAAATTTTTTCAATCTGCCTGACTGTCATTTTATTTTCAGCATTTCCCAGCCTCCGAGCCGGGAATTCGAGCTGCTAGGAGAGTGCTCTAATGATATCGAGATCTCGGGGTAAGCCGGGGGATGAGGAGGTAATTAATTGTTTGCTCTTGTGACATCGAGCTTCCGAGTAGGCGAAGGGTAAATAGAAAACTTAAGATAATCTAAATTTCCTCACAACAGAGTAATGGACCAACATCCTTGACAAAAATTCAGCAGGTTAAATAATAATATAAATTTTCAAGATGGTGGTAAAAACCTACAAATTTACTTCTTCTACCGGCACACCAGGAAGTTGTTTAGAGGTACGAACGACCAACTTGCTCTTCACATTCCTGACGTTCGGGGTAGAGGTTAAGTCATTGGATAAAAAGCGCTGATATTCATCCCAATTACGAGCTACTATTTTCAACAGAAAATCAGCATCACCCGCAACCATATGACATTCTCTTACCAAGGGCCAATCAGCAATTCTCGCTTCAAAAGCTCGCAAATCACTTTCATTTTGACTATGAAGACCCACTTGAGCAAAAACAGCAACACCAAAGCCTAAAATGGAAGGACTAACATCGGCATGATAACCTCGAATAACGCCAGCTTCTTCTAATCCACGTACACGCCGTAAACAAGGAGGAGCAGAGATTCCTGCCCTTCGTGCTAGCTCTACGTTGGTCAGACGACCATCTTTTTGAAGATCACTAAGAATTTGTAAATCGATTTCATCTAAATTAGACATGATTAGGGTTGTCAGTTGATTAAGTTATTGATGGCTATAAGTAATAGCATTCCCTGTTTTAAAAACAAAACAAATTCGACTAAAAAATAAAGAATCTTTTTGATACGTGTTGCGAAGACCACATATTTAAATCTTTAATACTCTTTTCATTAATTACATTTTAACATGTGCTGCTTAATACTATAAGTATATCGACAAATTAAAAAGTTGAAAATGTTGATGAGGGCACAAGCTATGCATAAAATTATGCTTGCTTATTTTGGATTGATAACCTTTAGTCTGTCAACCCAGTTTGAAAAATTAAGCGTTGCCCAAACCTTGGATGCGACGACTGTGACACTGCGAGCTAATATTCCGACAGGTGATCTCTATCCGACATTGACGAATTGTATAATTACAGGCACCAGCTTGAGCTGCGACATAGAGACTAAACACATCCTTACTTGCCTTACAGATATAGAAAGCCTGACGCCTCATATCTTATCTGTTACTCTCCCTTATCGAACTGATGTATGGCAAGTCAATGTTAAATATCAGGGTACTTATTATAAAACCGGGGGTTAAATGAGCCATTATAACCATTTTTTAACAACCTTATAATATATTTATTGATAGGCCTTCGAAAACTCTTCACTCTTTCAAACCTTAAAGCGACTTTAAATAAATGAAGCGCATCATCTATCTAGCCTTATTTCTAAGCACCATAACAGCCATCGTCGCGGCCATCTTGTATCTAATCCCCAATCCCAATCATCTCAGTTGGTTTAAAAAAGGAACTGAAATCCTACTGTTAATTTTTTCGACATGGGTCCTCTTAAGACTGTTAAACCGCTTTATTTGGCCGGGCATTCGTGAAAACTTTAAACTTAAAATTTCTCACCTTTTTGTTGTTATCCTGAACATATTGATTGTCCTCACACTGCTATTTGTCATCACAGTAGGGACTCTCAGCCTTGACATTAATACAATTATTACTGCCAGCGGCCTTATCACAGCCGGACTTGCTATTGCCTTGCAAGGTCTTATTGGAGACGTCGCAGCATCTATTATCATTGATTTGGATCGACTTTACCGGATTGGTGACTGGATTAAACTCGACGACTCTACAGAAGGAAAGATTACAGACATTGGCTGGCGCCATACTGAACTCTTAACGCTCACCAACACTAAAATCATTATTAATAATGGACGTGTATTGACAACGACGATCCAAAATTTCGGCCAAGGAAAAACGTGGGCTGTTGATGAGTTCCAAATTTCTATTAATCATGACATACCTTCCGACCGTGTACGGCGCATTGTAGAAACCGCCCTCCAACGTCATAGCACAGCGCGCCAGTTTTATGCTGAAGTTCTTGCTCGAACTCTCGATGCGGGCGGTGTTAATTACTTTGTTCGGTATGGGCTTGCCAATCAAGAACAACGGTGGCAAGCTCGTCATAGTATTATTGATGCTCTCCGTCAAGAGCTTCATGCTTATGATTTAAGAATATCCGAAGGATTGGGCGAGTACGGAATTGTTCGTGGCAATCAACCGTTAGTAGAAAAAGAGTTTTCTAATTCACATCAACACTTACAAAAATCCAATTTATTCCAAGGATTTTCTGATCAACAATTACAGCAAATTATAGCGCTTTCTTCCCCTATTCTAGTGCAGGCAGCAACACCAATTATTCACAAAGGAGAGAGAGATCAAACACTTTATATTATCGGTGAAGGAACCGTTGAAATTTTTCTCGCCGACCAACAATCAAGATTCCTTTATAGTGGCGATTATTTTGGCGAACAGAGCTTTCTTTTAGGCCACCACAGAACGGCTGATGTTACTGCTAAAACAAATGTCTTACTTTACAAATACTCCAAAACGGAATTAGAACCTATCCTTAAATTCCATCCTGAGGCTTTGCATAAAATGCTCCACATTATGGTGAACCGATCCGCCGATTTAAAAGAAGCCATCACTGAGGCTCAGCAAACATCAAGCAATGAAACTTTAGAAGAAATCATTATTAAGACTGTTAAAGAATTTTTATCAGCCTGAAATAGAGGGCTGTATGCATTCCAATATGTTCTAAGCTTGACACTCTTCCCCTCTTTACGTCTAGATAGGAAAGGCAATTGATCCATCAAAAAGGAGTTAGCATATGAAGCATCTAACCGTTGTCGCCCTCGCTTTAGAAAATGACGCCGGGGAAATTTTAATCGTACAGCGCCCCGAAACGACTTACTATCCCTTTTATTGGGAATTTCCAGGTGGCAAGATTGAACCGAATGAAACACCCGAGCAGGCTCTATGTCGCGAGATTTCTGAAGAAATCAACCTTACTATCAATCCCTCTGATCTAACCCCCCTCCGCTTTGCAACCCATCTCTATCCCCACGCCCATGTAACAATTCTCTTGTTTTCTTGTAAAAAGTGGGCCGGTGAAATTCAGCTAAAAGAAGGGCAGCCCGCCTATCAATGGGTGAAAGCAAACAAAATTAAAGACCTAAAAATGCCAGAAGGAAATTATAAAATTTTAGATGTTTTTTGTTAAGATTTACTGCGATATAATTTCTAAAAGACCTCAATGTCAGAGAAATTATGAAAGAACAATGGAAAAGCCCGGCCGAGAAAGAATTAAAGACTCTGTCCATTGAGTCTCTTAATTGGAAAACCACCGACAATATTTCCATAAATCCGCTTTATACAGATACATCTATCCCTGACAACACTTCTTTTCCTGGCATTCCCCCTTATACCCGGGGCATCCGGGCCACCATGTACACTAATCGTCCGTGGACTATTCGTCAATATGCCGGATTTTCTTCAGCTGAAGCCACCAATGCTTTCTATCATGAATGCTTAAAAGGTGGACAAACAGCCTTATCAGTAGCTTTTGATCTAGCAACCCATCGAGGGTATGATTCAGACCACCCACGCGTCACCGGCGATGTGGGTAAAGCTGGCGTTGCTATTGATACCGTAGAAGATATGAAACGCTTATTTGACGGAATCCCTTTAGACAAGATGAGTGTTTCAATGACCATGAATGGTGCCGTTATCCCCATTATGGCGTTTTATATTGTCGCCGCCGAAGAGCAAGGAATTTCTCCACAGGAATTATCAGGCACTCTACAAAATGATATTTTAAAAGAATTCTTGGTACGCAATACATTTATCTATCCGCCAGATGCCAGCATGCGTATTGTGGGTGATATTATTGCCTATTGCGCTAAAAACCTCCCCCGCTTTAATCCAATTTCAATTTCGGGCTATCATATGCACGAGGCTGGTGCTACTCTGGCTCAAGAATTAGCTTATACCTTGGCAAACGGTTTAGAGTATGTACGCACAGCTTTAACGATGGGATTAGAAATAGACGAATTTGCCCCTCGCTTATCTTTCTTTTTTGGCATCGGCATGGATTTCTTTAGCGAAGTCGCAAAACTACGAGCTGCCCGAGCCCTCTGGTGTGAGCTCATGAGCCAATTTAAACCGAAAAATCCTCAAAGCTCTATGTTAAGAACTCATTGCCAAACGTCAGGTGTTAGCCTTACCTATCAAGATCCGCTTAACAATGTGATTCGCACCACCATCGAAGCTATGGCCGCTGTCCTGGGCGGCACCCAATCTCTCCATACAAATTCCTATGATGAAGCGTTGGGCTTGCCAACTTCCCAAAGTTCTCGAGTAGCCCGTCATACTCAATTGATTATTGCCGAAGAAACAAAAATCCCTAAAGTAATCGATCCCTTAGGTGGCAGCTATTATGTGGAATCTTTAACCCAATCGTTGATTGATAAAGCCCGCGAGTATATTCTGGAAATCGAGAAGATGGGGGGGATGACCAAGGCAATTCAATTAGGTATTCCTAAAAGCCAGATTGAAGAAGCAGCAGCTGAGCGACAAATTCGTTTAGACAATTACGAAGATATTATTGTGGGAGTCAATAAATATCAAGGCGACTCCCAACCTAACATCGATGTATTAGAAATCGATACAGAGATGGTCCGATCTCAACAATTAGAAAGGCTTGCAACCATAAAAAAGCAGAGAGATCAAGCAGCCGTAGAGAAATGTTTGGCGGATTTGCGAGCGGCCGCTCAAGGAAAAGCAAACCTATTAGAAGTCGCCCTTAAAGCTGCCCGAGCTGGGGCTACCTTAGGCGAAATTTCTTTTGCTTTAGAAGATGTATTTGGGCGCTATCAAGCGCCAGTAAAAACCTTGACTGGAGTTTGGCAACGCGCCATGATTAATGATCCAAATTTTAAAGAATTAAGAGAGCAAATTAAACAGTTTGCCCTAGACCGTGGACGGCAGCCGAGAATCCTTTTGACAAAACTGGGTCAAGATGGTCATGACCGTGGCCTCAAAGTTATTGCGACAGCTTTTGCAGATGCCGGCTTTGATGTGGATCTTACTCCTCTTTTCACAACGCCTGCGGAAGCGGCCAGGCAAGCTATTGAAAACGATGTGCACGTTGTGGGTATTTCTTCTTTGGCAGCAGGCCATAAAACATTAATCCCCGCCTTAATTGATGAACTCAAAAAAGCAGGCGCTGATGATATTAAGGTCATTTGTGGGGGAATTTTACCTCCTCAGGATCATCAATACTTAATAGACGCGGGCGTGGCAGCCCTGTTTACGCCTGGTTCGCCTTTACTTGAAGTTGTCCGTAAAACGCTTGGAGTGATTTTATGAGGTACCCCTTGTATAACTTCAATAATTACTTATTGAAGATGAGAGCTAGAGTCTAATATAGCCCCTTATTTTATTGTTTTCCCCCCGTTTAAATATACCTGTCATATTATTAACGTTACCTTCAGCTGTAAGAAGGTAATTACTATTGTTTTTAAGTACAATACCTATGTGATCAAGGGGGGAATCTGATAAGAGTTTATCATATAAAACTAAATCACCTGGTTCTGGTTCGTAAGATCTTTCCCTAAATTTATTCTCTAAAACTCCCCACTCAAGCCATATACCAACCAGACCAAAAGTTCCCCTTTTATTCTTAAAGGGCTTTATATTAAGTCTATAACCAGCTTTTACAACCAAATAATAAACGAATATGGCACACCAATCCGCCCCAAAATTAATATCCACGTATCTTGGATCACTTTTTCCTAATATTTCTCGGAAAGGAGATAAAAACTTTTCAATTTCAGGGCCAGCTTTTTTGGAATCTCCTTTCAGTTTTAAGGAGCCTTCTTCTTTAGCAAATAGAACAAGTTGTATTTTGCGCAGATCAGAAGTTACTATCATTGCACTCCCTAATTAAGTAGACATATTAGATCTTAGTAAGAATAGAGCATACTTACATTTTAGAATAGGACAAAAAGCACTTAATTAAAGAGAGGACTTATTATGAAATATAAGCCAGTTAATGAACTATAGGACAGCCATTTTTGTCGATTGAATTATTATGAAAAAAATCTATTCTCCCCTTCCAGGGGGATCTCTAGATAACAGGCGATTAATCGGGCAATATCGAGACCTGCAGCTTGCCCCCACCTTGATTGGGAAGCAAGCCCCGGGATGCATTTATTGTTTTTAAAAACGCTTCTTTCCGGGCAATCGAAGGGCGACCCGGAAACCCTATCTATATTTTCGCGACAGGATGACTTTATCACAGCTATATCCATCTAAATCTTGCCCTCATCAAGATGCAGGCATGGATTCCGGCTCAAGTCCGGAATGAGGGGGATTTCCATATAGGTTCGACTTCCGGAGTTCCCTTATACTTGCCCGGAAAAATACTATAAGATGCTGTTTGTCTCTTTAAAACATCCAATTAGATGATCATCCACCATTCCGATGGCCTGCATATAAGCATAGATAATGGTCGATCCGACAAAACTCATGCCTCGCTTTTTTAAATCTTTAGATAAGGCATCCGATTCTGGTGTCCTAGCCTGCACATCCTTCATAGAATTGGGACGATTAACGAGGGGCTTATTTCCCACAAAGCTCCATACATACCGATCAAATGAACCAAACTCCTTTTGGATAGAAAGAAAGACCTGAGCATTCTTACGCGTTGCAAAAACTTTTAAACGATTACGAATAATATTGCCATTGACTAGAATATCTTCTAGCTCTGCATCAGTCATACCCGCAACTCTTATGGGATCAAAGGTTGCAAAAGCCTCTCGATATCCTTCTCGGCGCTTAAGAATGGTATACCAACTCAGACCCGCTTGGGCTCCCTCTAAGATCAACATTTCAAAGTGCTGGTAATCATCATGAACCGGGACGCCCCACTCTTCATCATGATAAGCTTGATAATCGGGCTTATCCAATGGCACCCAGGCACATCTTATTTTGTCCATGCTTTGCTCCTGCCTAAAAATTTCATTTTTATAGAGATGTGTTTACTCACCACTATAAAAGCAATTTTTATCACGTTACAAGAAACTCTTAAATATTGGAAAGAGAGGGAAGAGCTGTATTATTAGCATTGGTAGCTAGTTAATGGTGGGATTAAAGCCTAGAAATAGGAATTATATCTCTTTTAAAGATGGTGCGGTCGAGAAGACTCGAACTTCCACGGGGTCTCCCCCACAGCGACCTCAACGCTGCGCGTCTACCAATTCCGCCACGACCGCACTATAGTTTATAGGTAGCAAATTAACCATAAAACTGCAAGAGGTTTTGTCACCCCATACTGTCAGCGGGCGCAGCAGATATAGCCTAAGCAAACCTCTATTACCCTACTTTTTACCTATTTTTTCACGAAAGTTACGCTTAAACTCTTAGGTGAAACGGCAAATAAACCCATCGTAATTAAGTTTATAGCGTTTACAAATTTCGCCAACCCGTCGAACATGGTTAGCATTATCATCCAAGTATAGAATATGATAAATAGATTGGTAAGAAGGATTAGACTGTAACCATGGCAAGAAGGAATACTCAAAAATTTCGGCTTTATTTCGCCTTGCATTAAGCAAAATTCCTTTATAAAAAACAGGATAGGCTCCATTATAGGCTGGGAAATCAACTCGTTCTATTTCTCTCTAACCACTGAGTATAGGACTTCGCTTAATATTGACCGTGTCCAGCTTGTAAGCCATTTGTTCTTCATACGTTGTATCATAAAGCTTGCCGGTAGAGACATTGGTAAAATTCCAAACTATATGCCCATTCTCGATGATAGAGTCAACCATATAAGGAAGGCTCTCCTCAATAAGGCTTGACTTTTCATAGCGTGTCCCTAAATCTCGGATTCCCTTCTTTTCCCCTGTCGAGAGATAGGACCATAATTGAGCAAAAGATTCACAAGGTTGACTAGTAATAGATGCACAAGCCGTTCTTAGGATATCCGTTTGGGTCACCGTACGATCAATATCAAATATAATATACTGCCCCTAGTTTAGAAAAGAGTTGAAATAAAGGAGTGTTTTTGTTGAATTAAGCAAAAGGAAGACAAAAATTCAGCGACGACAATGGACAAGTGAGAAGAAGACCCTGATAGTTCTTTCAGGCTTAAAAGGCCAATCAGTGGCTTCTATTTGTAATGAACATGGCATCAGTCAGTCCCAATATTATCAGTGGAAAGATCAATTTCTAGCAAACGCTTGTAAAGCCTTTGATGTTGATAAATTTAGCCAGAAACAAGCACGCTTGGAATGTGAGAACCAAAAACTTAAAGGGTTGGTTGGGGAACTCACTTTAGAACTAAAAAAAAGCGAGGGGTGGTCATGAAAAAGCGTGGTTCTTATACAGCTGTTGAGGCTCGCAATGCTCCCTTTGTGGAGCGGATTCGTCAACTCAAGTCGGACCATCCTTTTTGGGGATATCGCCGCGTTTGGGCCCATATGACTTATGTAGATGAGTTAAAGATCAGCAAGCACCGGGTTGAACGACTAATGAAACAGCATACCCTACAGGTAAAGAAAAACTTAAAACTCAAAGCTGTCCGTCGATCAGATACCAAAAAACCAAGACCAACTCATCCCCATCAATGGTGGGGAATTGATATGACCAAAGTCATGGTTGAAGGGTTTGGCTGGGTTTATGTGGTTATTGTTATTGATTGGTATACCAAAAAAGTCGTTGGTCACTATGCTGGGTTGCAATCTAAAGCTTGGCATTGGCTGATTGCCCTCAATAAAGCCGTTAACCGTCAATTTCCCGAGGGAGCTCGAGGATATAATCTGCAGTTAATGTCTGATAATGGTTGTCAACCGACATCGACAAGCTTTATGGCCGCTTGTCATGCTTTGGAAATTCATCAAGCTTTTACCAGTTATAATAATCCTAAAGGAAATGCTGACACAGAACGGTTTATGCGGACTCTAAAAGAAGAATTTGCTTGGCTGAGGGAGTGGACGAGCCCAACCGCTTTTATTGACGCGCTAGATCAATGGATCGACGACTACAATGCAACTTATCTGCATTCAACACTTGGCTATACCCCACCTAATACATTTGAACAAAGATTTTTAACCCATAACAAACAACACGACCCTCTTTTAAAATTCGCTTGCTAAATAGGGGGCATTACAC
>JAIBEV010000039.1 GCA_019459505.1 Candidatus Paracaedibacteraceae bacterium
TCTTAAAAAAATAAAATTAAATCTTATTATTGTTGTCAAAGGGGGGAACCTGTATTTTTTGGTATCGGCTATTTAGGGGGTGGGATTTGGTTTGATATAAAGCCATCCCACGAAGCCATTATTTGTGTTGAAAAAATTGCAGGCGTTCCAGGGGTTCATCCCTTGAATAAATTGAATATTCCTGGCTGTACCTATAGCTTACCCCAAGTGGCAAGCATTGGTTTGACCGAAGAAAAAGCCAAAGCAGAGGGTCGTGATATTAAGGTTGGTCGCTTTCCTTATATTGGTAATGGTAAAGCCATTGCCTTGGGCGACAGCGAAGGGCTAATCAAAACTATTTTTGATGCCAAAACAGGGGAATTGCTGGGCGCTCATATGATTGGTGCAGAAGTAACAGAATTGATCCAAGGTTTTGGTATTGCTAAAACTCTTGAAACAACCGAAGCTGACTTGATGCATACGATTTTTCCACACCCAACCTTGTCGGAAATGATGCATGAATCAGTTTTAAATGCTTTTGGTCGTACCCTTCATCTTTAATCGATCATCTTAACAGGAGTATCCCATGACGGCAGCTACCCCTTCGATAAGTCAACGCAAACCAGATTGGATCCGAGTTAAGGCACCCATCTCAGCAGGTTACCACGAGACCGCCACCTTAATGCGAGATCTCAAATTAAATACGGTTTGTGAAGAAGCTGCTTGTCCAAATATTGGAGAGTGCTGGGAAAAGAAACATGCTACAGTGATGATTTTAGGGGATATATGTACCCGGGCTTGCACCTTTTGTAATGTCAAAACAGGACGCCCGGATTTATTGGATCCCCATGAACCACAGCGGGTGGCTGAGGCTGTTGCCAAAATGGGCTTAGCTCATGTCGTTATTACTTCTGTTGATCGAGATGATCTAGATGACGGTGGGGCCGACCACTTTGCCCGGGTGATTCGACAAATCCGCCTCTTTTCACCAGGAACAACCATTGAGATTTTGACACCTGATTTTCAACGCAAGGAGGGGGCAGTGGAGAAAATTGTTGCCGCCCGCCCTGACGTCTATAACCACAATCTTGAAACTGTTCCAAGGCTTTATTCTGAAGTTCGCCCCGGAGCGCGTTATTTTCACTCGCTTCGTCTGTTGGAAAAGGTCAAGGAACTCGATCCCTCAATTTTCACAAAATCAGGTCTTATGGTTGGTTTAGGAGAAACTAAATCTGAAATTTATCAAGTTATGGATGATTTAAGAGCCGCTAATGTTGACTTTTTGACAATTGGTCAATATCTACAACCAACCCCAAAGCACCATCCTGTCATGGGTTATATTACCCCAGAAGAATTTGATTCTTACGCAACAATGGCGCGCGGCAAAGGATTCTTGATGGTATCGGCTTCTCCGCTGACCCGCTCATCGTATCATGCAGGTGATGATTTCGTAAAATTACGAGCAGCACGCGAAAAGCTTCTATACTCTTCTCTCGCTCCCAGAGTCAAGATTTAGAGCCAATAGATGATTACTTTTAAGAGCTTAAGATTCCGTCTCACCTTTCGAGTGTTTGGAAAGAGTACCTTTTATTGGCCTTCTCCTTCTTTCTTCCTTGCCTGCGAGCGGACAGGCGATTGCTCGTGCAATAGTAAGCTCCCTTATCCTTCCCCTAATTCGTATCTGGAACACCCCCTCTAGGGTGGCGTGTCTTATTCTTTAATATTATAGACTAATTTTATGGTAATTTCTTCTCAAGACTACGAGATAAAATAATTCCCCCTTACAGGGGGGTACAAACAAGGTAAAGGGGAATTATTGTGAGTAAAGCTAAAAGAGACTATTTCTTCTGATTATTGCTAGAACCATGGCTATGACGGCCACCTTCTGCGGCAATTTCCTTTACTTTCTCTTTTGGCATAGAAGCAAATCCTTGCTTTCCTTTTTCTTGATTATTATTGTCTTGATCTTTTTTAGAAGTAGTCATTTTTAATTTCCTTTTTTAAGTTTAAATTAAGAGAAGCTACTCTTTACTTATATCCCTTTAATCTCCTCTTCAAATAGTTGAAATTGATGAGCATTTTAACTCGACCACTTTTTGATAGGACAACCCATTTTAAGAGCCATTTTCAACCGTCAATTTTTTCACTTCTCCATATCTACAATTAAAAGGGGGTTCTAGTTATCGGTTAGCTATCAATAACAACATTCACAAATTCTTATTTTTAAATCTATGAAAAATGTAATTCTATTTAGACTAAGTTATAAGCTCTTCTCAGATAAATAATTTAATAATTTTAATGTGGCTTTTTAGGCTAAAGCAAGGCTTTATTATTGCGCTAAGTAATAAAAATTATATCTATATGGAGAATTTTAATGGAAAAAAATCGTCATTTGTTAGGGATAATATGCGAGATATTATTAATCATCGGTGCTATAAACTGGGGTTTAGTTGGGTTATTTGACTTAAATCTAGTTAACTTACTTTTCAACTTTTCTCCCTTATTAGAAAAAGCCGTTTATAGTTTAGTAGGTATCGCAGGCCTCTATATATTGTATAGGCTTATAAACGCAGAGATACGTTAGCGCAACCTTTTCTTAGTAAGTATAGTTCTTAACCTAAGGGATTAAGTGTGCTTGAGCTGCTTTTTTTCTCTATTTACTGACCGGCCAAAATACCGGCATCTCGCGATGGTATGGAAGATTTTTAATATTAAACCCCCGGCTCAAGGCCGGGAATATAATTATTTTTTGCTCTAGGAATTATTGTGTTCCCTTTTAGGAACAACCACTGGTGGATCCACATGTATTACACTTGAGACAGGTCCCATTTCGAACCATCGTGAAATTACCACACTCACCACAGGCATCTCCCTCATATCCCTGGAGACGGGCTTGCTGAGAGCGTTCGGCGCGAACCGCACCAGCACTAACCCGTCCGGTAGTGCCTGTTGCCCGCAAGTCAGCAGTCGGCTTTAAAACATACAAGTTAGTAGCCGCAACTGTTTGAGTCTCCGAGACTTGCAAGGGGTGCTCCTGGACGAGATTCTGCTGATACTCTTCCAGTTCACCAATAGTGTCGGGAAGCAAATCTTCTGGCTTAACATGCGCCAAATCATACCGTCCTAGATAGCGAACCGCTAATTCACGGAAGATATAATCCAATAACGAGGTGGCCATCTTAATGGCATCATTACCCTCGACCAAACCAGATGGTTCAAAGCGAGTAAAGGTAAAGGCCTCCACATATTCTTCTAAAGGCACCCCATATTGTAAACCAATAGAGATGGACATCGCAAAGCTGTGCATCAAAGAACGGAAAGCTGCCCCTTCTTTATGCATATCGATAAAGATTTCACCCAATGTACCATCTTCATAGTTTCCGGTGCGCAAGTAAATCTTATGACCACCAACCGATGCTTTTTGAGTATAACCATCGCGTCGAGCTGGTAGCTTGCGACGTTGAGAAGCGTGAATCACCTTCTCAATAACCTTTTCAACAACTTTTTCAGCCACGAACTGCGCCTTTGCCGTTGCTGGCTTTGTTGTTAAGGCTTCAGCTTCTTCATCATCAATTAATGATGAATTCAACGGTTGAGAGAGTTTAGAGCCATCGCGATAGAGGGCATTAGCCTTTAAGCATAACTTCCATGATTTCATGTAAGATTGTTTACAATCCTCGATGCTGGCTGAACTTGGCATATTAATTGTCTTAGAAATCGCCCCTGAAATAAAAGGTTGCACCGCCGCCATCATTTCAATATGACTATCAATCGATAAGAAACGCTTACCAATTTTACCGCAAGGGTTTGCACAATCAAAAACAGCCAAATGCTCTGTTTTCAAATGGGGCGCCTCTTCCAAGGTCATCGTTCCACAGCAATAAAGGTTTGCTTGTTCGATCTCCGATTTCGTAAATCCAAGGGACATTAACATATCAAAATTGAAATCACTAAGCTGAGCTTCTGTAAAGCCCAAGGCTTTGGTGCAGAATTCTTCACCAAAGGTGTATTTGTTAAAAGCAAACTTAATATCAAAGGCTGACTTAAGGGCTTCCTTCAATTTTGCCAAAGCTTCATCGGTGAAACCTTTAGCCTTTAATGTATCAGGGTTAATTCCGGGGGCTCCCTCTAAGGTGCCGTGCCCCACAGCGTATTGAGAAATTTCTAAAATTTGTTCTGGTGTATAGCCCAACGTTGTCAAAGCCCGAGGAACCATACGGTTAATAATTTTAAAGTATCCACCGCCAGCAAGCTTTTTAAATTTTACAAGCGCAAAGTCTGGTTCAACCCCCGTGGTATCGCAATCCATGACCAAACCAATTGTTCCAGTGGGCGCAATCACGGTTGTCTGAGCATTACGGTATCCGTACTTTTCACCCAAGGTTACAGCCCGGTCCCACGCTTCTTTCGATGCCTTAATCATTTCTTGGTAAGGACAATCCTTTGCTTTCAAGGCGACAGGCAGAATTGTTAACCCTTCATAGCCTTTTGTCTCGCCATAGGCAGCCCGTCGGTGGTTACGCATTACCCGCAGCATGTCTGTTTTATTGGGCTCATAGCCCGGGAATGCTCCTAGCTCTTGTGCCATTTGGGCGGAGGTTTCATAAGATACACCTGTCATAATGGCAGCCAAAGCCCCCGCAATGGCGCGCGCTTCTTTGCTATCATAGGGAACGCCCAAGGCCATTAATAAACCGCCCACATTGGCATATCCTAGACCTAATGTTCGGAAGATATAGGATCTTTCAGCAATTTCTTTAGATGGGAATTGAGCCATCATCACCGAAATTTCAAGAATAATTGTCCAGATTGTAACCGCGTGCTCAAAACTTTCGATATTAAAAGTTTTATCCGGGCAAAACATGGCTAAGTTCAAGGATGCCAAATTACAGGCTGTATCATCTAAAAACATATATTCTGAGCAAGGGTTGGATCCATTGATACGACCACTGGCCGGACAGGTGTGCCATTCATTAATTGTTGTATCAAACTGCACCCCCGGGTCCGCTGAGGCCCAGGCCGCATAACCAATTTTATCCCATAAATCCCGTGCCTTGATGGTTTTATGAACCGAACCATCCGTGCGACGAATTAAGTTCCAATCTTGATCCGTATCAACCAACTTTAGGAAATCATTAGTTAAGCGGACGGTGTTGTTAGAATTTTGTCCTGACACAGTCAAATAGGCTTCTGAATCCCAATCAGTGTCATAAACAGCAAGATCTAAACTCGTATGCCCCATTTTGGCCATTTGAATAACACGGCGAATATAATTGTCTGGTACCATGGCGGTGCGAGCAGTTCGAATTGCCGCCTTTAATTCAGGGTTTGTATGAGAATCGAATCGATCTGCTTCGGCCACGGCGTCTGTATGGCAAGCTTCCATGATCATGCCTAGATGAAGCTTATTGTTTTTAGAACCTGTTACCAAAGCAGCAACTTTTTGTTCTTCCACAACTTTCCAATTAATAAATTCCTCCACATCGGGGTGGTCAATATCAACGATCACCATTTTAGCGGCGCGCCGTGTCGTGCCACCGGACTTAATAGCCCCGGCAGAGCGGTCACCAATACGTAAAAAGCTCATTAAACCTGAGGAGCGGCCACCCCCCGATAAGGATTCACCGGCACCCCGCAAATTGGAAAAGTTTGTCCCAGTGCCCGAACCATATTTAAACAAACGTGCTTCCCGAACCCAGAGATCCATAATTCCATTTTCACCCACCAGATCATCATCGATACTTTGGATAAAACATGCATGCGGCTGCGGATGTTCATAGGCATTGGTGGATTTGGTAAGTTCGCCTGTTTTATGATTGACATAATAATGTCCTTGAGCAGGTCCATTAATCCCATAAGCCCAATGCAATCCTGTATTAAACCATTGAGGAGAATTCGGCGCCACCATTTGGGTACAAAGCATATAGCGGGTTTCGTCATAGAAAGTCTGAGCATCTGATTCTGAATCAAAGTACCCGCCTTTCCATCCCCAATAGGTCCATGCACCCGCCAATCGATCAAAAACTTGGGTAGAAGAATGTTCTGAAATTAATTTAGCACCTTTAGCCGCTTCATGGCGCCATAGCCATTCCGGAACATTTTCTTCTTTTACAGCCGTTAATTTGTCAGGAACGCCAGCCTTTCGAAAATATTTTTGTGCCAATACATCGCACGCCACTTGTGACCATGCGGAGGGAACCTCAATATCCTCTTGACGATAAACAACCGAACCGTCAGGATTACGAATCTCACTGCTTGTGGTGGAGAACTTTATATTCTCATAAGGACTTTTCCCAGCTGTTGTATACAGGCGACGGACCTTCATCGACTTTACCCTTCTCAATACTAAATATAGTTTTTTTAATTAAATGCTGCTACCAGATCTTGTGTTATCATTTCACAACAAAATACAAAAAAACAGTCTTGAAATTATTTTTTTATCATGTATGAAAGATGGTTAATTCTATAAAAAGAAGGCAATCAGCCCAATATCACTAGGTAAAAAAAAAATTATAAATCTCAGTGGAAATTTACTTTTACATTCGATACAATCGGGTTCAAGTTTTTGTACTGATTGCAAATTTTTCTGATTATCAGCAATTTGCAGGATTGACAACGTAACCAAACAAACTATATGAACTAATATTCAAATTATCTGAGGTTAATTATATTATGGATAAGAAGATACCAATGACACAAAATGGCTATGATCGACTGCAAGAGGAGCTAAAGAACCTTAAGCATGTTGATCGTCAAGAGGTTATCCGCGCCATCGCCGAAGCGCGCGAACATGGAGACTTATCAGAAAACGCCGAATACCATGCCGCCAAAGAACGCCAAGGTTTTATTGAAGGCCGGATTCTTGAGCTTGAAGATAAAATCAGTCGAGCTGAAATTATTGATGTCTCTAAACTTTCAGGTAGCGATATTAAATTTGGTGCCACAGTTACCCTCATTGATGAAGATACCGAAGAAAATCATAGATATCAAATTGTTGGCGGCGACGAATCTGACATTCGCCAGGGAAGGATTTCAATTACTTCTCCTCTTGCACGCGCCTTAATCGGCAAAGGTGTTGATGATATGGTCGAGGTTACTACACCGGGCGGAAGCAAAGCTTACTCCGTTGTAAAAGTTGAATATATTTAATTTTTTTGCTTTTCAAAAACCCACCGTGACGGTGGGTTTTTATTAGCAAGGCGTGACAAAGTATCCACCAATTAAATAAAGCATAAATAATATTGAAATTTTTCAAAAAAGAAAACATCATTTTTTTTCGAAAATTAAAGTATAAAAATTATCATTGTTCCTTATGTTTATAAGGAAAAGAATTTATTACTAAAAATTATGGGAAATCTGGCTGCTTCTAAGAAAAAATCCTTTGCCCTAATACAGATTGGGGCCTTTCTTGAATATTTTGATCTCTATCTATATGTCCATATGGCTGTTTTGCTCAATGATATATTTTTTCCCAAAACAGATCCTTATACAGCCGGCTTAATTGCTGCTTTCACCTTTTCTTCTACTTATATCTTACGCCCTATCGGGGCCCTTGTTTTTGGCTATTTAGGAGATAATTATGGTCGGAAATCAACCATTATTGTCACCACTTCGTTGATGGCATTTTGTTCTTTTGTGATTGCGTCCCTTCCTTCTTACGAAAAAATAGGGCTGACTGCTTCTGTTGTGATGATTTTATGTCGAATGCTACAGGGTTTCTCCTCCATTGGGGAATTTATTGGAGCGTTAACGTATGTTGCTGAATCAACCAAAGCCCCTCAATCTTATTTTTATACCAGTCTGGTCGCTTTCTTCACCGGCTTAGGAAGTACCTTTGCTCTATTAGTGGGATCAGTTTTTTTATTGATTGACAGTCAAGAAGGATGGAGAACAGCGTTTTACTTTGGTGCTGCTATCGCTGTCATCGGCTCTGTTGCTCGAACACAGCTCAGAGAAACACCTGAATTCCTCCAAGAAAAAAACAACGTAAATCAAAGCAGGTCAAATTAACAAACCTTTTGCCCTCTCATACAACCAAAAAGTACTTTTTCTGTTACTTGGGAGTAGAGTGTTTACGTCCGCTTTATTTTTATTTTAGCTTTATTTATTTAGGCCAGTTTTTACGCAACCACTTCGGCTACAGTGCCGCAGAGGTTATCCATCACAACCTCTTCATTTGAGCTGTAGAAGCAGCAGCCATCTTAATATACGGACGAATGGCCCTCAAGATTTATCCTCTTGATATTTTAAAAGTCTGCGAATTGCTCTTTTTAGGGTTCGCCTTTTGTTTACCATTCTTTATCAACCAGGCAGCCACACCATTTCACTTATTCTTGATTCAATGTGGGTTACTGATTTTAGGAGAAGGGGTGCCCCCAGCTCATGCTCTTTTTCTGAAAGCCTTTTCAACCATTGGTCGGTACACTCAAGCAGCGCTTGCCTATGCTATCTCGCGCATTATCACAACAATTTTAACATCCTATGAATGTGTTTTTATTGGAGAATATTATGGGATAACAGGACTCACAGGTTTCCTAGTTATGGCTATCCTAATTCATTTAGTTTCCATCTATCAATTCAGCAAAAGCTATGACAAAAAATCCCAGGAAGCCTGTTAGCGTTAAACATTTGAAAAGAGAGGAGCAAGTTTTTATTTATAAATTCTTGTATCCTTCAGAATATTGCTCTCAAATTAACTAATCTCTTCCTCCCTTTCTCAAGAGTCAGAAAATTTTATCCTTTAATCTTCCCGAGAAAAATAAATCACACATACTTTTTATCTTTTAGACCCAAAAAATATTATTCTTTTTCTTCAAATAAGAAATAATCTCTAACAGAACCATACTTCTTAACATTTTGACGGTTAGGACACGTTTAAAACCAAGCTTTCTTTCTAAAATTGCTATAGATGCTTTATTTCTTGGATGAGCCGTTGCCATAAAGGAGCCGCCGATAAAATCAATTACAAGCTCAGCGGCGCGGGTGGCCAATCCTCTGCCAGCAAAGAAAGGTGATATACTATAAGAAATTTCGGTTCTTGCTTCGTGCGCATGGGGATAAAAAATGGAAACAGCGCCTGCAATTCCTACATGCGTTAAAATAGCCCAATGATAAGCGGAACTTTTCTGTGTCGCATTGCTTTGAGCATATGTTAAAGCTTGCTTTTTTACTTCCTCTACCGCCGAAGTTCGACCACTGCCAAAGTATTTTATGACTTCAGCATCGGTGTAAATAGGACAAAGTGCTTGATAGTCATTAGGAAAGAGAGGACGAAGCATTATAGTCTCCCTTACCATAAAATTCGTATAGGGCGTTAGTTGCAAATATTGGTGTGGATTATACTCTGTAGCTTTATCCATAGACATTGAATTACCCGGAGATAAAAACAGACAAATTATGGCTATAATTCTAAAAAAATGCATAAACATTTTCTTTCCTCTATTATTCTGCTTACCAAGTTCCGTAAGAATTTCAAAAAATAGATACTCTTATCAATTTCAATTTTATTAAATCTTCTACGATCATATATGGTGACAAGAAAATTCAATTTCAAGAGACAGTAGTCAAAATTACTCAGTGTATCCGGAAAAAACTTTCTACCATAATCAAGATTGATTGACTCTTCAACATTTGCTCGGACAATTCATAAGCTAATAGTATCACTCCATAGTCAATCTTGCTTTTTTGTCAGTAATCTTTCATAAATAGAATAAATAATTTGAAAGGTGCCTTTATGAATAGAACCCTCTTACTCTTAACATCAGCTGTTGCCTTAACTGCCTGCGATACATTTTCCTCTAAAGATCCGTTACCTGGCAAACGGGAGAGCATCTTTGTTCAGGCATCCACAGTTAAACAAGAAATTGTTGGGGGTAAAGCATCCCTCTCCCTTAAAAATGAAGTTAGGAATAAAGACTGGTCCGTTCCCGGAGGCACCTTATCTCACTCTCTTGACAATCTCGCCCTTAATAAAGATTTGAAAAAGCTATGGTCAACATCAATTGGGTATGGGAGCAGCAGCCAGAAACGTCTAATCTCCAATATTATTGTTCATAATGATACAATTTTCACCATGGATACACATGGCATGATTAAGGCCCTAAAATTCCAAGATGGTAGTAATTTATGGTCAGCAAATACCTCGCCTGAGGGACTCGAAGCCAATACCCTGGGTGGAGGCATATGTGTCAACACTAATACTGTGTTCGTTACCACATCCTTTGGAGACATCATTGCACTAGATGGAAAAACAGGAAAAGAATTGTGGAAACAGTCATTGCAAACTCCTTTCCGCATTGCGCCGACCCTGCATAGAGATCATGTTATTGCCATCAATGTAGCCAACGAAGCCTATGCTCTTGATATTAAAACAGGAGAAGTCAAATGGAATCATATCGGCCTTCCCGAAGCAACCGGGCTTTTGGGCGGCGGCGTTCCAGCCATTGAGGGTGACAAAATTATTGTTCCTCACTCAACTGGAGAAATTTATGCCCTCTCCGCTATCACCGGTCAACCGCTATGGGTGGAAGCTTTAAACCCCGCTACAGCTTTTGATCCTCTTTCAAGTATCAGCCATATTCGAGCGCGCCCCATAATTTACCAGGGCAAGGTTTATGCAATTAGCCATGGCGGTCGTATGGCTGCTTTTGATCTTAATAATGGTACCCGCTATTGGCAAAAAGATGTGGGTGGTCTTAGAACTCCGGCAATCGTTGACGGCTATATTTTTATGATTAGTAACGATAATGACCTTGTCTGTTTGGATACCGCTAGGGGGCAAATTGTTTGGGCACAGCCACTTAAACACCCCGCTGGTGAAGAAAAAGTTAATTGGGCAGGTCCTCTCATGGCCGGCGGCAAATTGATCCTGACTAATTCAACAGGCCACATCGTCTTTATTAACCCGCTTGACGGTAAAGAATTAACAGCCATTGACCATGGCGATAATATTGGACTATCTCCTGTGGTTGTAGATGGTAAATTGTTAATTCTATCCGAAAGTGGTACACTAACTGTTTATGGATAAGTAGGACAACCCTTCCTATATAGAGTCTGAGGATGGAGAAGGTTTCAATCCCTCTTACATCCATAATTTTTTATGGCAACCAAAAAGCTAAGTACAATGAAGAAAATCGCAATTATTGGCCGACCCAATGTCGGAAAATCTACTCTGTTCAATCGATTCGCTGGGAAACGATTGGCGTTGGTTCATGATATGCCTGGAATGACGCGCGACCGTAAGGAAACAGAGGGGAAACTTTATGATTTATCATTTAAAATTATTGATACAGCTGGGTTAGCCGACCCTGATTCTTCTATCTTAACAAAAAGAATGTTTAGCCAAACTCAAATGGCAATCGATGAAGCAGATTTAGTTTTATTTGTTATTGATTCCCGAGAAGGGATTACTCCCTACGATCGTGAATTAGCTAATCTTTTGCGCCGCCAAAACAAACCAATTATTGTTGTCGCGAATAAATGTGAAGGCCGTCATGGTGAAACGGGCTATTCTGAAGCCATGAGCCTTGCTCTAGGCGATGTGGTGGCGATTTCTGCTGAACATGGCGAAGGTTTGTACGATCTTTATGAATATATGGCACCTCTTTTCCCCACTCTTGAGAATGAAGAATCTGATGACGATCCAGAAGAGATCGAAAAATCTGCGAAACAACGCCCTTTAAAACTTGCCATTGCTGGTCGCCCCAATGTCGGAAAATCAACATTGATCAACCGTCTCATTGGCCAAGAACGCCTTTTAACAGCTGACATGCCGGGTGTAACAAGGGATGCGATTACTGTTCAATGGACCTATAAAGATCAGGCAATAGACCTCATTGATACAGCAGGAATGCGTCGTCGCAGTCGAATTGACCAAGCGTCTGAGAAACTAGCTGTTATGGATACCCAAAGATCCATTAACTTTGCCGAAGTGGTCGTCCTGATGATTGATGCCACCTGCCCCTTTGAAAAGCAAGACCTTACGATTGCTTATGACATTGTATCCGAAGGACGAGCGTTAGTATTAGCGTTAAACAAATGGGATCTCATAGAAGATAAATCGGGATTACTTAAATCCATTCAAGAAAAACTAGAAAATCAATTAACTCAAGCTCGCGGCATTCCGTGTATTCCCATTTCTGCCCAGCATGGTCGAGGCCTCGATAAATTAATGGATGCCGTAATGCTCATGTATCATAACTGGAATCGCCGTATTTCCACAGGACACTTAAATAAGTGGTTGTCATTTGTGACAGAAAACCACCCTGCCCCTGCCGTCAATGGTCGGCGAATTCGGTTGAAATATATGACCCAAGCTAAAACGCGTCCCCCAACCTTTGCCGTCTTTGCTTCCCAAGCCAGCCAACTACCAGAGAGCTACTCTCGCTATTTAATCAATAACTTACGCAAAGATTTTCAGCTAGATGGTGTACCAATTCGTATTTTTGTACGCGGCGGAAAAAACCCCTACGACGATAAAAAGTAATTAACTTTATCCACGCAAGAATTAGAACTAAAGGGAATTTGCTAGAGCAAGGTGCTCTTTAAATTTATTGAGTGTTTGTTGGGTTGCTTGCTGTTGATCTCCAACCACCCATGCCTCTATCCTCTCTGGGGATGCTTTTCCAAGAGTTACCTTATAGTGTCGTAACAATGTTATCATCTCTTCCGAATCATAACGCAGCGCATAGATAAGGGGTGTAAAATCACAGACTGCTTCAATCAAAAACTCGAGATCAAAGATATTACGTACCTTTCCCATAAGTGATGATAATCTTTGGACAGCAGGTACAAACTTAAACATTTTTAGGCCATTTTTCTTTATGGTATGTCGGCTTGATGGGCATTTCTACCCGATTGTTAAGCCGCTTGGGAGCCCGGTGATCTGCTTGGCGACATAAGGCTTTATATAACTTTTCAGTTTGTCAGTAATGATAATCTTGAGGGCCCCAATATGTTCCTAATAATCGACTTAAGAATCTGATCGCTGATTTCTGGTTGCAACGTTTTTGAACGAAAACGTCGAGTTCTATTTCAGCTTGATCGATAGCCCTTCATAGGATAAACATCTCTTCCTATCTAGCCCTTTCTCTGCAGAGCTCCATGAAAGTGTAGGCTGAGACTCTTGGCCTTTATCTCTAGGGGCCTCTATTTTCTCTTTATTCTGGGTTGGATAAGGAAAAAGAGGCATCACAAGTATACCCATTTCCATCTTCAGCTGCCCTAAGTGAGTTAATAGAAGAAATTATTATTACGGTTAACTAATAGAAAGATGTTCTTTTAATTCTTAAGCTTAGAGCCATTCAAGATCTTTAGGGACTAATTTCCTGCTATAAAATTTTGTCTTTTACTTAGAGTTATATGAGGATCATAATAAAAATATTTTTATATTTTTTATGATTCTCTTATTAACTTAACTGATAAAATAGAGATTTATAATATAGCTTATTTAATTTAAATATGAAAACAGCTCAAGCCTTTTATCCCTAAGTTTCCGAACCAGCGCTTTTAATCTTTAATTAACATTATAGGAGAAGGACTAGGAATAAGATAATACAGATCCAGATTACCACTTTAATAAAATTCAATAAAATTAATCTGGTAAAAAGATCTAGAAAAGGTTACAAGAACGATACATAGGTCGTATATCAAAAGAAGAAGTATTGGTTAATGCCCAAATCACATCGGTATCTCTAAGAGCCTTTTTAACAGAGTAAGTCATCTTTTTACAAAAATATATGTCCCTAAGACCACTATATAAAAAACACAGTCCTATTCCTCCTATAATACCTCTCCAATAATAATCTAGTGCACTGTATTCACCTGAATAAAGAGAGCTAAAAAGAAAAGTCGTCAATGAATATCCCAGTAACAAAAAGCCTCCATAAGTTTTCAGCTGACCTTCGGATAATGATAAATCAAGCATCTTTTCTACTTGAATTAAGCTGCTGAAATAGCTATCTCGTTGGGGAGAAAGCTTCGTAGAAAGTTTATTGTAACGCTTTAAAACTTTTGGTAAATAATTTTTTTGAAAGTCTTCAAAGTTACCTACTTTAATTTGGCGAACCATTTCTAAAGATAAAGAGCTAAGTTTGAAACAGGTATTTATTAACTTATTAGCCGAACCTCTTATAGGACTTTCATCAATACCTGCTGCTAGTAGTGGATGAGATGGATTTTCTCCATTATAAATATGCTCTGCTACGAGTAAGTAATTCTCCCTCTGTTTAGCAAAGAAATTTTTTAACTCTTTGGAAGACATATTGTCTAGGTCTTGCCCATTACAGTTACCACAAAAAACGGAGCCTGCTATTAACAAGAATATTAGCAAGAAAAGAGAAAACTGAGAACGCATTTTGATGCTTCTTACGACGGCTTGCAACATATAGACTACACCCTATCCTGAGTTTAAATCATTCTCTTTACGGTTTAATACTCCATAAAACTTCAGAAATGCTAAAGGAAATATGGTATAAATTTCCTGGGGCTTTTACTTTATGTTGTTGATTCTAAAATCCTCTTAATTTTTTCTTCAGAACCAGTACCTGCATAGGCCATATTCCCAATTAAAAGTAATAAAACAAAAACATGCATAGAAAAAATCATCTACAAATTAAAGGATTAAGCTGCTTTTTGCAGAGCCTCATGAATGCCTTCCTCTTGATGAGAAGATTGATTCCCCAAAACTTTTTTACGCGTGCGCCACTGATTAACAATAAGACCTGAAAAAATTAAAGCTGAAGCGATTGCAGTTTCCAGCGTAAAACATTCATCCAAAAATAGGGTAGCAAAGGCTAGACCAAAAACAGGGATCAATAGTGAAAACGGCGCCACCAACTGAGGTTCATAGCATCGCATCAAATAAGCCCAAAGCGTTGAGCCTACCCATGACGCTAAACATGCTGTATAAGCCAAACAAACCCATGCAGTCGTTGACATTAACAGAATGCTGTCTGTAATTTCCCTAAATCCTATTTCATATAGACTTATGCAGAACAATGGCACAGGCACAAAAATTGATGACCACACCGTTAACGCAAACATATCTACATTTCCAACCTTGCGGTAAATAATATTTAAAATTCCCCAGCAAATAGCGGCTGCTACAATAAAGATAAAACCCAGTACAGAGCTTTCCAGCTGCATATGCCAACCGATGAGAGCCATACCCACAAAGGCAATTAACATTCCTAAAACTTGATTCAAGCGAATTTTTGATTTCAAGAACACGACTGAGAATATTAAGGTAAAAAATGCTTGGCTTTGTAAGAGCAGTGAAGCAAGGCCTGCGGCCATACCGGCGGCAACCCCCATCGACATAAGGGTAAACTTGAAAAAACCAGACATTAAGCCTACGCTGATCAGAAGAGGCCAAGAAACCTTTGGTTTTTTAATAAATAAAATAGGCAAAGATACAATAAAAAAACGACCTGCCCCATACAAATAGGGGTGCATCTCTTTTAAACCTATCTTCAGGACAATAAAATTAAATCCCCAAATAGCTGCTACTAAAATAGCCAAAAAGATATGCCGTAAAGACATTTTTTCAATCTCTAACTCTTCGGAAAAAGAAGATAATTACAACCAAATAAATACGAAATTATTATAGCAGGTAATTTTGGCTATTCCAATCTATTCCTTCTATAATTAGTCCCCCTCTCCTCAGATTTTAAGGGAAAATAGGAGTAGTGATACCTGTCCTTACGGCAGATAGAACCATAAAGAAAAGCATGCCTTTCAAATAAAAGAGTGCGCCTCAACACCCGCTGGTTGAACAGCAGCCTAAAAACTTCTAAGAAAATTTTTCTCTCATCAAGCCCCCTTGATTTTTTGGATAAATTCAGGCACTTTAAACCCAAAATATTAACAGAAAGATGCTTTCCAATGATGTCCGTTTTCGCTCCCATCCATAAGGATGGAATGAAGTTTGTTCTAATTTTTGCTGTAATTTCTATCTTACTCTATAGCTTCTCTCATGCATTAGGAGTCATTGGCTTCATTTTAACCGGTTGGTGCATTTATTTCTTTCGGATTCCAAAACGCGTAACGCCCATTCGCGATGGTTTAATTATTTCACCAGCCGATGGTATTGTCAGCTTAATTACCGATGTGGTTCCTCCCAAAGAGTATGATATTGGAACAGAGCCCCTGACACGCGTCAGTGTTTTCTTGAATGTTTTTGATGTCCATGTTCAACGGACTCCCATTGCTGGAACTATAGAAAAAATCATTTATCATCCCGGGAAGTTCGTCAATGCCTCGCTCGATAAAGCCAGTGAAGATAATGAACGCCAAACGATTGTTATCCATAACGGGAAATTTAAAATTGCCTGTACGCAAATCGCTGGTTTGGTTGCTCGACGTATCTTGTGCCAAACCTCCGAAGGGAAAGCCATGAAAGCCGGAGAGCTTTACGGCCTTATCCGTTTTGGCAGCCGTGTCGATGTTTACCTTCCCAAAGGTGTTGTCCCACAGGTTATTATTGGGCAACGCATGATTGGGGGGGAAACAATTTTAGCCGACGTTATGTCAACTGAGGCAGCACGTCAAGGATCCTCTCATTAGATGCAAGATGTAAAGAAATCCAAACCAAAGGCAAAAAACCGACCTCTGGCAAAACGGTTACCTGAACGGTTTAAGGCAACCCGCGAGCGCATGTCAAATATTAATATTGCCCTTATTTTTCCCAACTTAGCAACAGTAATTGCGCTATGCATGGGATTAAGCGCCGTTCGCTTTGCCTTACAGGAACGCTGGGAATTTGCTGTTGGTGCTATTTTGTTAGCAGGCGTATTTGATGGAATGGACGGTCGTATTGCGCGCATGTTAAATGCGACAAGCCGCTTTGGCGCTGAATTGGATTCCTTATCAGACTTTATTAGCTTTGGCGTTAGCCCGGCCATTGTCATTTACTTAAAATCTCTGCACCAATGGCAAGGTCTTGGATGGTTGTTTTGTCTCTATTTTAGTGTTTGTCTTGGACTTAGGCTAGCTCGATTCAACACAATTAGCATCGAAGGACGAGAGCCTGTTGGGACAGAGAATTTCTTTATTGGATGTAATTCCCCCTCAGCCGCTATTCTAGTTTTAATTCCCACAATGCTTGATATTGAATTTCATGAATGGGGGCTATGGTTACAACCTTGGATAAATGCTCTCTTCCTTTTTGGCATTGGCTCCTTAGCAATTAGTGTTGTACCAATGTTTTCTTTCAAAAAAGTTCATATTGAACGCAAATATTTTCCCTTCGTGCTAGTAGGAATGACATTTATAGCTGGCTCCTTATTTGCAACGCCCTGGATTACCTTATCTTTGCTGATGCTCAGTTACCTTGCAACCATTCCTCTTAGTATCAAGGCTTATAGAAAAATAGTGAGCTAATCTGGAAAGAGTTAGCCCTTTATTGTGCAGACATCCAATCCCGAAAAGAACGAAAATAAAGATAAATCTAAATTAGACTCCACGAGAGAAAATAAGCGCAAGGTTAAGAGAACGAATCTATTGGGCTCCAATTATATTAAAGTAAGTTCCTGAAGCTGCTTAAAATTGCCCAGGAGATTAACATTAATAACGAACACACATTAAGATGGGTAGGCCTATCTCATCTATTTCTTCTGTTTCTATCAACTGTGGTACCGATTCTTTAATCTACACCTTCCAGCTCTTCTATCTCCTCCTACTCTTGTAGTGCAGTCCCAGGAAAGCTTTAATAAAAATTCCATAAACTATAATAATTTTTAACTGCTCGACTACTATTTAGTCGTGTTAGAATAGGCAACTCGTTAATTATAATTGATAAATTAGACCTAAGGTTAAAAGAGAGTAATCTTCGAGCGTCTTCCTCACTAAATTTTGTACCTATTATACTAAGAATCTTAAGAGTTGTTATTATAGAAGGTTCCCATTTTTTAGACAAGGAAGCAGCAAAGATAAGCTATAGCCATGGTTAAAAATTATGCTACTAATTTCATTGGTGAAGAGTGTATTCCCTTCAGATTCTTGATATATACTTCATCAGGTGATTGTCCGTCAAAGCTGGAATGGGGCCTGGTTAAATTATAGTGACTTATCCACGAAGAA
>JAIBEV010000051.1 GCA_019459505.1 Candidatus Paracaedibacteraceae bacterium
ACATATTTATTATCATTAATCAGTTACTTAGTTATATAAAGAGACGTTTCCAAGGAGTGAAAAAACTTTATGTAATTACGCCATATATTATGAATTGAGGCTTTTTCAACAACCCCGATCGTTTATTTAGCAGTTTCATTAGTTCTATTTTAAATAGGAAAGTTTGTCACTTAACAAGCAACCTCTTTTAAGTTATCCAAATAGCATAACAATTACTTTTCAATTTATAATTGATTATTAAGAAAAATAGCAAAAAGTAATAAAAGGTTTCTTTTTTACACCTTTAGTATATATTATTTAATATAAGATATGGAATAGAAGGAGAATAATTATGGCAACGACAGTTAAGCTTTCCAGTGACCTTATTAATGAAGCGCGCCGATATGGCGAGGTATATAGCAGGTCTGTTCCGAAGCAAATCGAATATTGGTCCAAGATTGGTAAGATTGCCGAAGAGAATCCTGATTTACCTTATAGTTTTATCAAAGATATTTTACTGGCTATACAAGAAGCAAACGATAAGCAAGCTTCTCCCTATCATTTTGACTAGACCCTTATGCAAATTCTACAAACACCGACCTTTCAAAAAACCGTTAAGAAATTACGTGCTAATCAAAAGAAAGATCTGGATGAAGCTATCCAATATATTATGAAAAACCCGATTATAGGCGAAACAAAAGTCGGTGATTTAGCTGGAGTCTATGTCTATAAATTTCAGATGGTCAAGCAATTAACTTTGCTTGCTTATACTTACCATGAACAAACTATAACTCTAACTCTCTTAGCCCTTGGCTCCCATGAGAACTTTTACCGAGATCTTAAGAAAAGAAGCTTATAATTTTCTGAGATTTTCCATGAAGTTATGACAAGAGCATTTAAATCAAGCAGAATTGTATCCCTGCTAGCGATTGTCCATACCTTCCTTTCTTGAATTCAATAAATTTCTCTGCTGAATTTGACAGTGGATATTGCTTACTTTTTAATCTGGTTAGAATTGTCTTATAAAAGGGTCCTTTATTGATACTTCATTTTCCATAACTTTTGGATGAATGGTAGTTCTTATTTGTGTCCAATGATAATAATATAAGCACTAAATCTACAGACAAGTATTAAATTACGACACCCTACAATAGCCATTTAAAAAAAATAATCAACCAGTTTTCCTTAAAGAGAAATATTTGTATTATTACAGAACATCGAGGTTTACTGATTAATGCATATATTTTTTATAGTAACTGATATCAATTTAATCATATATTATGAAATTTTATAAATTATAAATTTAGTATTTAAAATGAAAGAGGTTCACTTAAGCCTATATGAGCTAAAATATCTCCGTGGGGTAAGATTTCTATAACTTCTAATTACAGAGAAAAACTTGGCTCAAGATATGGTGAAGAAATTCTAATGGGTATCCAATAAGGTAATATGGGATTATTGCATTTAGAAACAAAAGGGATAGAAATCCTAATCATTATCTAAATTTCTATTAATGTATATAAAGAGACACCGTCAATTTAACTTTGTGATGTGGTTGGGTAGGTGTTATATAGTAGGGAAATTTTTAGGAGATAAATATGCCCCTATCATCTGCTCTCTGTCGTCACCGTTTTCCTGGCTATTGCTAGCCAAGCTGTGTGGATTGATCACCATTTTAACAATAATTACCGGGATATTGAAGGACAGCTGCTTTTCGAGAAATCAGTGTAAGGCACGAGTCAAACCGGTCTTGGAGCATTAAATTCACAAGCCATTTTCGGGATGTCATCAAAAAATGGGAGAGAAAAAATTCTAACAAATGTCACTTTGAGGAGATGGCTGTAAAGATTAAGGAGGCATTTCTCATATTATTGCGTGCTGTAGATTCTGATGGATACGAGCAAGACCTCCTTTTTTAAAAACGCCGAAATAAGAAAGCAGTTATTTGATTTCTAAGCCGATTGCTGGGGAGTTATCCAGCGCATAGAGGTTTGGTCACAGATAAACTGAAAAGTCACAAGAAGCCCTTACAAATCATGAGTTGACAAACTGAGCACAGAACCTACAAGGGTTAAATAATAGTGCTGAAAATGCTCATTAACCCATGCGCCGAAAAGAAAAATACCTTATCAAATTTAGATTTACTCGAAGTGTTCAGAAAATGCTGTCTCTGAAGAGAAGAATTTGTAATCTTTTTGCTATTGATATAGATCGCTACGTAAAGAAAGCTTCTAAAAGAAGAGTCACTTTTACAACTGATTATGCCTCCTGGAGTGAAGCAGCTCAACAGCTTATTTGTACCTAAATTATCCCATAACAGGCGTATTTTGACCATTTTTAGTTAAATTGACGCTACCCACAAATCTGATCAGGCTGAAAATCCTTCAGCCTTATAAAGGCTCAAGCGGATTCCTAAGAAACTAGCTCGCTCTATTCCTAAAGACGTGGCTAACAGTAATGTTATTCATATACTCAACTATCTTGGCTTAGTCCCATAATTTGATAGGACGGGGTTTAGAAAATAAAAATACGCATGATGGTGTTTCCCTAGAAATACAGTAGAGGCAAATTTGAATAAGTTCATGCCTTTTAGTCCTTTTAATGATAGGAGTAATGATAGTTTTTAAACATTTATACTGAGGTGTAATCGCTTCATCATTCTTTTTTTGAACCAATTCCAAAAGGAAACGAGTTTTTGCTATAACCGTCTGATATTGGGAAGGGTCTATTTTGGTGAGGACATCTATAAGCTCTCCTCGTTCATGTCCATCCATATCCTCGGTCATTAATTCCTTGGCGCACCTGACAATAGCCTGACGCTGGGGAGGAGGTAATTTTATAAGGATTTCTATAAACTTCACCCGTTCATATCCATCCATATCCTCGGTCATCAATTCCTTGGCGTTCGCGATAAAGGCTTGACGCTGGTCAGGCGCTACTATAGCAAGAGCTACTATAAAAAATTTAATATAAATACACCACATATATCCTCTCATATCCTCGGTCATCAATTCCTTGGCGCACCTGACAATAGCCTGACGTTGCTTAGGGTCTATTTTAGTGAGGACATCTATAAGCTCTCCGGCGTTCATAATAAACGCTTGACGCGGGGCGGGGCTTAATTTCATAAAAGTTTCTATAAACGTCACCCGTTCATGCTCATCCATATACTCGGTCATCAATTCCTTGGCGTTCGCGACAAACGCTTGACGTTGCGCAGAGTCTATTTTGCTGAAGGTTTGAATAATCCACCCCCGGTCCAGTCCATTTGTATCCTCGGTTGTCAATTCCTTGACGTTCGCGATAAACGCTTGATGTTGTGCAGGGTCTACTCTGCTGAGAGCTACTATAATCTCCGCCCGAGCCAGTCCATCCATATCCTCGGTCAATAATTTCTTGATGCTAGCCACAACAGCTTGACGTTGCGCAGGGTCTACTTTGCTGAGAGCTACTATAATCTCCGCCCGAGCCGGTCCATCCATATCCTCGGTTGTCAATTCCTTGACGTTCGCGATAAACGCTTGATGTTGTGCAGGGTCTACTCTGCTGAGAGCTATTATAACTGCCGCCCGTTCATGTCGATCCATATCCTCGGCCATAAGTTCCTTAGTGCTCGCGACAACAGCTTGACGTTGCACAGGGCCTACTTTGCTGAAGGTTTGAATAATCCACCCCCGGTCCAGTCCATTTATATCCTCGGCCAATAATTCCTTAGTGCTCGCGACAACAGCTTGACGTTGCCCTGGATCTACTTTGCTGAGAGCTTCAATAATACTCATTCTAGCTTCTCCATCCATATTATCGATTATTAATTCCTTGACACTCCGGACAACCGCCTGATGTTGCGCAGGGTCTACTTTGCTGAGAGCCTCAATAATTCTCACTCGAACTTCCCCATCCATATTATCGATTATTAACTCTTTCGTGGTCGTGACAACTGTCTGACGTTGGTCAGGCTCTATATTACGTAGGACTTTTATAGTCCTCACTCGGTGTTGTCCATTCATATTGTCGGTCATTAACTCCTTGGCAATTTTAGTAAATGCTGGGAGTTGAATAGAGTCTATACCTTCAAGGTATTCTATAATCAGCCTTCTATCAAATTTGTGCATATCATCATTCATGAATTCCTTAGCGCTCTTAGCAACTGCCTGACGTTGTGCTGGATCTACTTTGCTGAGAGCTACTATAATCCATGCCCGAGTAATGCCATCCATATCATCGGTCATCAACTCCTTAGCGCTAGCGGCAACTGTGTACCGTTGATTAGGGTCTACTTTTTCCCTGAATACAGCAATAACCACCGCCCGATCTTCTGAATCTGATGGCAATAAAGGGATAATACTTTCCAATTCTTTTTCGCTCAATTCCAAGTTTGCTTCCTTAAGTTCTTGTTGAAGTAATATTTCTGACGATATTGCTCCTTGCTTATAAAATCCTGATTGGTTCATTATTTTTAGAATACGGTCTCTAAGAGAAGAGTGTAATGCTTGAAAAAGATAGTGTAAACCCAAAGCGCCTATTTTAAAGTCGATAATTTGAGTCTCACCAATCTTTCTACTTTTCCAAAATCGGTGTAAATGTTCGTAGAACCTTGTTGAATGAGAGTTTAAAGTAAAATTTGCCGGATACAATTGATCAGGAAGGAATAAATTTTCTCTCATAATTGCTTCTTCCATTTTTATCCAATATTGTGTTAAGCTCGCCAATAGACGGTTTATATGATTTGGAAGCTGTGCTCGCTTTTGGTCACTTTCCTGTTCTTGCTGGAGAAGTAGTTGTACAAGACGATGGATAGAAAATGAAGGTTCATTTTGTGACCTTTTGATGAGAGACAATGAGGAGAGTTGTGAAAGTGCTTCTTGAAATTTCTTTTCATCACTTCCCCAACCACCTAAAAAGATATCTTCTACTATGGAACTAGGATCAAGATAGGAGCAATGCACCATCAGTTCCTGTGCTAAGTCAGAAATGTATTTTCTTGCCATGCGGAGCGTCTTGCCGATCAAGTTTTCATAAGTCATCTCTAGTTCATCTTCTTTAAAAGGGTTCTGATGCTCTTTGAAATGAGCCGTAGACTCTTGCTTGAACTCATGGAGATACTTTTCAAGAGCATCTCCCGATACAGAGTCCCCACTTCTAAGCTTGATATAATGCGCAGCATGAGATAAGGCGAGCGGAAAGTGCGCTAACTCGTGCGCAAGTTCACCCGCTTTCTTTTGATTATCTAGATTGGTCTCATCAAGTCCTATTGTATGTAGCAAGTATTTTACAGAATCCTCAGGACGGAACACATCTAGATTTATGGGTTGTTTGCCCCATCCGTGCCTATACCGAGAAGTTATTAAAATATGGGCATCCGTAGGGATTTTATCCTTTAAAAAGTCGGCAGTGGGTACGTTATCATAAATCAGCAAGCATTTACCTTGGCGCGGTATAGACTCTTTAATCAACTCGACAATATGCTCATTGCCTTCATCATTAAGCGAGGCCCCCATGTCTAAGAGTAAATCCCTATACCCTTTCATAAGAGAAGTTTCTGTTTCACTTAACAACCAATAGACCAAGTTATAAGCATTATTCTCTAAAGCTTCATGCGCGTATTCTAAAGCCAAAAAAGTCTTACCAATACCTCCCATACCTGCAATGGCAGCCTGGGAAGATAGGGTTGCAGTTCCTGTATGGTGAAGATCTTCCCATACAAGGGTAAGGTAGCTTTTGTCTGAGCCGTCAGCGGAGCCCTCAATAAACCCTATAGGCCGATCAGGCAACCAACGGATCACATTGCCAGCAACCGGTATCCACAAACGATCCTTGAATTCTTTTTTAAGAACAATTGTTTGAGAACGATTTTGTGAAAGCAACTCTACGTTGGCCTTCTCTTTCATCCAAGATTTTAAAACTCTTCTCTTTATCTCTTTATCTTTTTTTTCATCCTTATTTTTTGTAAAGTTGAAAATTGCTCTATAAAACCGAAGTTTATAAAAATTACAGTTTTCCTTAAAAATTTCTTCAAATCTTTTTTGTTTTTCTTCTGTAAAAATAAGACTACATACTATGTTTTTCAAATATGTTTCAACAAATTGATTTTGAAGAAATCCTATTCTCTCATAATATTTAGGGTCTTTTGATTCTGTGCAATTTTGTAGAAAATACCAATCCCATAAGGAACCTATGAACCGTCCTACATCTTCTGCAGGATCACCAATCTCACCATATGTTCGTGCAACCTTTCCTACATCAATCATTGTAACGCGCTTGAAAGAATCTTTACTTATTTCATAGCCATTAATTTTTTCGTCATTATTGTAAAAAAAGTTATTACCATGAGCATCCCCATGAGTTAGCGTCAGAAAGTATTCTCGTTCCTCTCTATCCTCAGCTTTTAATGATCTAAAAACCTTATTGCAATTGTTCTCAAACTTATCACAGATTCTTTTTACTAAATGGGCAAAGTTTTCTTGCTCCTGTTCAGAGAGTAAACGAATGATATTGGATGACTGAAGGTCTTTAAGATTATTTTCAGTCCATTGTTTTCCCTTTAATAAGTGAAGGGCCGGTTTCTCTTGGTTTTCTACTTTTAATGGATTACCTTTTAAAGTTTTAGCTGCTCGCGCTACATGCTTTATGTATCTCCCTCTATTAATATTTTTATTATTATAGTTTTTGAGATGAAATTGAGCAAAATAGTCAGCGCATGCTTTGACGACACTTTCGGCTAAATCCGTTGATAGATAATAATGAATAACATGGGTGTTGGCCCCTTCCATTATGAGATTCAGGCAATTTTCGGGATATAAGATCGCATCGTATACTCTAGCCATTTTGAGCTTTTGGGGGGACGGGTTAATATACAAAGCGACAAGAGAGTATAATAGCTCATTCACTCCTTCCTCTATATCATTAAAATTTTTTATTGCCATGAAATTGGTCCCGTCCCGAGATAAGATAGCAAGGTCACAGCCACTCCCTCCCTTTATATTTCTGATAGAAAAATTAGCTGCTTGACCATGAGGGATTGGTATTAAAGGGTGGTGGCCTCCTGTTGAGGTGAGATATTGCATTAGAGGGTCATTCCAGGCCAAAAATTGCTTGCTTTGTGGGTGATATTTTTGAAAAAAAGTATCAAAGTTATTTAAACCCATTCCCTCCGGAGCTGGGATACGCTTAATACCACCACTTGCGGTATTCACAAGAAGGTCATATGTGTGATCTTCCAATTGTATTATGGCTGGTGTATGTTGGGGACCTAAATCTTTAGGCCCGTCACTTTCTGACATGAAATGGATATCACATCCTATCAGAGCAAAGTCAGCTTCACCTTCTGAACATTTGAGAAGCTTTTTATATTTTTCTAAAAATTCCTTAATTTCAATTGAATTTATTTTATGATTTAAAATTTTTTTCTTTAACTCTTCTATATCAGTTTTAATTCGTTTTAATCTGTCTGAAAGATCCTTATCTTTCCAGAATTCATGGGTCAAAATATTGTCAGAGTCTTTATAAAATCTTGTTAAATCTGTGGAACTCTTTTCACTTGAGTCCGTCACTGAAGATAAGGCTGCCTCATTAGAAACGGAAACTCTGGCAGAAGCGACAGGAGAAAGCATTCTATCAGATTTTATCTGATGAGGTTTTAGGGATAATGAATCTGTTTGGCGGCTTGGTGAGATACCTCTATTCGCTCTGTCTTGTGGTAATTCTTCAAGTTCTCGAACCCACTGCTCATTTTTTTTTAAAAACTTTCTAGCCTCTGCTTGAGTGAGACTTGAAGAATTTTGAACAGCTTTTACAATATTTATTTGCTTCTTTCTTAAGGAAAGGGCTCCATACTCATAAGGTAGAGGTACACTCAAAGGTTGGCCTAAAATTACTTTAAAAAGATCATCAATTATGATAGGACCGCAGGAGATCCCATCACTTTGGCGGGCTTTATAAGGGCTACTATACGTATTTAAGGCGAGGGTAGGAAGTCCTAATCTTTGAGCTAAACACTCCCGAATTTCAGCAGCATCTTCCGGAAATATTCTGCTAAAATCTCCGCCACCATAAGGGTCGTGAGCCATGATCGTAAAGCTGTACTCATTGAATCCGTTCCTTTCTCCCTGAAGCTCCCCCACGTACCAATGAGAATTATTCTGGCAAAACGGAAAAACAATCTTGTAATAGGCTTCTTCTTTATCTAATGTTTGGAGAAATAGCTCATCAAACACATCCTTTTTTAATCTTTGGTAATAAGAAAATTTACGCCTCAATTCACTTTTAATTTCTTCAATTCCCTTCCTCTGTTTAACCTCTTTACCATTTCCAATAATGGTTTTAAAATTGACATAGTTTCCGCCTGTTTCTTTCTCTCTCTCTTCAATACAGGCTCTCATATCGGTGATATTATCGCAGTGCAGCAGTTTGTTTAAAAGATCATCGAACTCATTACTCTGATTGGCTTTATCCAAGAAGTAGATGGCAGGTAATGCCGGAACCCCTATGTCCATGCTATGGATCCCGGTTACACAACTGCAAGCCGGAAGGATGGCCGTGTAATAAGATTTACCTGTCTGATCATCGAAGGTTAAATGATCCTCTTCCGTTGGTTTTAGTAAATATGTACTATTCGGTACTCGCTCCAATTCTGGGTCATGAGCAATTATGGCATTGATGCAAGTTTCAATATCTTCATCGGTGTAGTAATAGGCCGGATTAGAATAAAAATATTGAGCAGAATCCTCTTTTTCCATAGCCTTTAAAGAGCTTAGGGGAACTAATGATAAGCCACTTATGATTAATAACTGACAAGCCATTTGGCTAATATAACCTATTAAGGCTAATAAAGATCCCAATCTGACCCAGGGCCGATGAGAGGATAAAATCGAAGCTTGATTATTGGAATCGTCTTGCGTAACGTTACTATCCTTTTTATCAAATATTTGAGACCGATAGAGTTTTGTATTACCATCCAAAATAATCATGCTCTTTCTTCCTGTACTCTTTTAATTTTAGAGAGAATCCTTTGAATGTGAGCAGAGGTTTTGGGAAAATGCTGTTCTATCATTTTTATTGCTCCGGTGAATTGATTGAGAGCTTGATTCTGCAAATCCTGTCTCTCTTGATTGCTTTTGGCATCGAATGATCTTTTGAAGTATATTTCCCCTAAAACTTCACGGGACTTATAAGCTTCAACATGATTACGATATTCAAGAATATTTAAAGACCTCTTGATAAAATCTTCCGCGTCCTCTAGGCGATTCTTCTCAAGATAGATTTCAGCTATATCTCTCAGTAAACAAGCTGTTTCAATATTTTCTTCCTTAAGACCATTGCCATAAATTTTAAGAACCTTATCAAATAATTTATGAGATTCTTGGTGCTTGCCAAGAGCTTTGTAAGTCCTAGCTAGATGAAACATTATCCATCCCATTACGGCATGGTTTTCATCAAAGTGCTTTTGATGAACCTTTAAACTTTGCTCCAGATAATTGCGTGATTTTTCATAATCGCCTAGTTCTCTCAAGCAGTTCCCTAAATAAGCTAGGATTAAACCTATATTTATATGACTTTCAGGAAAATATTTTTCATAAATTAGGAGGCTTTTCTCAAGATATTTCTTTGCTTGCTTGTAGTCTCCTAGCCTTCTATATAAATTTCCTAATGACTTTAAAACCCTACCAATTCTAAAGTGATCTTCAGGATAATGTTTTTTACAGAGTCTTAAGCTTTCTTCTAAAATTTCTATTGATTTTTGATAGGAGCCGAGTCCTCTATAGACACTTCCTAAACAGGACAAGGTGCGAACCATACGCTTATTATCTGCTCCATACTGTTTATTAAGGTGAACGCTTTTCTCAAGGCAATCTCTTGCCTTTTCATAATTCCCTTGTCGCCTATAGAGATTTCCCAAATGAGATAAAGCCCAAGATAACTCAACATCATTTTTTAGTTTGCCGTCCCTATAAATTTTGACAGCTTTTTCAAGTGATTCTTGAGCTTCTTTATAAAACCTCAATTCGGTGTAGACAGCTCCTATATGAAGAAAGGAGCGAGCAACCCTAAGCTCATCTTCAGAAGATAAGGTCTTTAAACTTGCGGTCCTGAAGTGTTTAAGGCTGTCTTGGATAACTTGGAGAGATTTATCATTATTGAGGAAATAATATATACAACCTAATCTGCTTCTCAATAGCCCTTGAGAGATATCTGCTAACAGGTTAGAATTATCCAAGAATTTCGCAAGATGTGCTACCATCAATTGCATTTTTGGAGCATCTTCTGCCTCTATAACCTGCTCAAGATAATCATTAAGGACACAAACAATTTCCTTCAATAATGGGCTATCCTTATTAAGTTTTAAGTTTTCAGATAGATAGGAAATGCTAATAGCTTGTGTGCTGCGATGAATAGAAATATTGGGCAATAGCGTCGATGACTGTGATACGGGATTAACAATCAATGAATATTTTTTTAAACAAGAAATAAAACGATCCACAACAAGCGGATCTTTATAATGATCTAACAAATTTCTAGGAATAGCGTCAGAACCTAAAAGGCCTATTAACACAAATAAATCTAGAAAGTCTTTATTTTTAGCAATGATATTTTTTAATGACAAAGAAATGATACTGTGCCGGGTATTTATATACTCTGTTGACTCTTTAAGAAGGCTTTTCTGCATTTCCAGAAATTCGCGATGACTCTTGCCTAAGCGTGCCAGGTAGTCCTGGTAAGAAGTATTAGTAGCTTTTAAATAATAAGCCGCTACAACAACATCGAGGGGGAAGGGAGGGATATTGTTTAAAAATATTTCTGCTTCTTTTTTATCTATAGAAGGCAATGAAACTCCAGAGTTCTGAGTTATAATTTTTAAAAAAAGATTTAATTTTTGGATTGGGTCTAGCTCTCCTATTGAAATGGTTAGGTGTATGTGGATATTATTTTGGATATGACTATCTCGTGTGGTTATAATCACCTTCCCATTTCCCCAAACATTCGGGTCAGAGGGAAAATATTTTTGGATATGACTAAACTGCTCAACATTATCATAGATCAGTACCCAATTTGATTCTGCTTTCAAGTGCTCCTTTACAAATTGAATTATTTTTTCCCCTCTTTCATTTGAATTTCTGATGTTTTGAAGTTCATGTATGACTTTTTTTTCTCCATCCATTTTAGCAAGAGAATACGCCAGATTTTCAAATGAAGTTCTAAGGCTTTCTTGAGTTTCAGCACTAATTTCCCAAACAACCGGGGATTTTTGAGAGCGTGCATATTGACGCGCAAGTGTTGTTTTTCCCCCTCCTCCTATCCCAATGAGAGCGATAGTTTGTATCCCTTCTTGTTGTTTTTTTAACTTATCCTCAATCCGAACGATTAGATCAGACCGATTAAGGAGAGTTGCTTCAGAAGGAATAGCCAAATCTGATCGAACCGCTTGAATTGTCAAACCTTGTGCCAATTTTTGATAATAAACTGGTTTGCTTACGTTTATATGGTCCCGATTAAAACCCCAAAAAAAAAGTAAACTTATGCTTAAACTTCCGACTAAAGCATAGGCTGCTTTTTTAGTTGCTAGTTTTCTAATTTGGAAGACTCGTTCCTCTTTTTCATGTGTTCCTTCTAACGTGTTCTTTGGAAGAGATTGAGTGGGTATTGAAAAAGGAGATTTGCACAAAGCATTCGCTCTCTCTTCAAATTGTGCAAAAATGCAATCTAAGTCAAGAGTAGGGAGAATTTTCTTTAGAATAACAAAAACAGAAGAATAGTAGCTGTACCACTCAGAAGGATTGATAAAGGTAAATTGAGAAATCCCTTGAGGGGTAACCATTGATTTTGCCGTTTTTGGAAGAAAGAAGATCCTGGGGTCGGAGGATTGATCCAGTTCTTGACCCATCAGTTGTGTCTGTTGCGTCTCCATCAACATATTGGGAAGAAAATAAATAGGGCACGTATCATGATAGATTTCCTGTATTAGATGGCCAAAAGATTGAGTTTCTTTGCGACCTTCAAGGGAAATCGTCAACCCGGCTTTAGTTAAATCATCTTTAAGACTTTTCAAGAATGGTGGCTTTTTTTTCCAGTAAATCAACACACACTTTAGGGAAGTAGGATTGTCAATGGCTCGCTTGAAAATTTCTTGTATAGTTTTTTTGAATAGGCTGTCGATAAGCAAAGTTGAGTAATATTCTTTCAGAATGAGAAATTGATCTGAATTTTCAATCAACTTCATCATACCATTAGAGTCACACCCAAATCTCCTTGTTGCATTGTAAAGATGGGTGGCAACTGTTTTGGGTGAAATTGACAAAAAATTTGCAATCCCCTTAGTATTCCGCCCATTTAGAAGGCAAGAAATAACATCTATTTCCCTCTGGGTTAAGGGAGCAGCATTAATTGTTGTTAAATATTCTAAGTAAATTTCCAGCGGATGGATAAATTTAGATTGAAAATTTGTATTCTTCATCAAATAACCTGCACATTTTCAAGAGTTGCTGACAGCAGCGGCATACCTACTCTACTCACGATCGTCTGAACTTTAAATTATTTGGCGTAAAATTGAAAGACCTAAGTCAATTGACCTAATCCCAATCTTAGGCGGCTTTACTTAGGTAATTTTCCTATCTGAGCGTACTACGGTGTTTATCTAATAACTGCTACGCCGAATGATCGGTGCAGTTGAGGGGGATAAGAAAATTAGTCTTAAAGGAGAATAACATGAAAATCAATAAATTGAAAAGATTAGCGACAATTATAAGTTGTTTGATCATTTCTTTATGGTCTGAGACTCAATGTATGGATGGTACTTCAGATATTAGAGATAGTTTGGAAAATAAAATAGGTAAACATGCGACTGTGATGGAGATGAATATTGATAATAATACCAAAAATTCCTATCACTTAAATTCTATTTCAAGAAATGATTGGATAGAACTTAGCCAATATATATATGATTATTTAAGCAATATTGATAGTCCCATAACTGTAGAAAAAAATCCTAGTGGATTTTACCGCATAAATAATATTCCTCTTTCCCAAAAATTTAAAAATTTAGGCGGTATGTCTTTTAATAAAATTCGTGTGCATTACTGGCCAACAGATTTCTCTAACAAAATTGAAGGTGAAACTATTCATGATCACCCTAATGTATTTCAAACTTACCTAGTGCAAGGTAGTTATAATCATGAATCGTTTGTGCAAACTTCATGCATAGAAAATTTGAGTAAATATTATGTAACAAGTGTCCAAAAACCTGGAAACAATTACATTCAGAGAAATAATACGGTATGCTTATTATCAGATGGAGGAAAAGAGGTTTATGCAGGAGAAACTCACCTATTACCGATAGAATTCATACATCGGGTGGTTAAATACTTTCCAGGTACAATATCTATAAACATGATTCACGATCATCCCACAAATAGGAATGACCACTATAACCTCTATTCTCTCCAAACTTTATTAGGAGAAGATGTTAAAGAAAAAATGTATGCTACACCAGAATTATCTCGTGAAGTCGTTTGTGTCATTAAGGATGCCTTGAACTATAACAGCCTCATGGATACTTCTCCCGCAATCTCTTCAAAATTTTGCAATAGCACAAACGTTTTGCCCCCAACAAATGCCGAAGTTGACAGTAATGCAATTCATTTATCTTCACCAAATATAGAAAATCTGGAAATGACTGCTTTCTATTCATCTTTACAGGGAGGGATAGTAAGCTTTTTGAAAGGGGCTTTTAAAGATTTTATGATTATTAACGATTGGTGTACACTTGATACTGCAGAATATTTAGCAAGTGCTCTATCCGCAGTGCCTCTCTCTTATTACCAAGGCTCTTATCTTCCACTTATAATTAGCACTGTAGAGCACCCAATGTTAAAGTTTATTAACATATCTCCTAATGTAACTATAGGGGGAATTGTTGCGGCAAATGTTGCCATGAACTGCTATTTTGCAGAGGATTACTCTAGTCTTTTAACACCGATAAGTAACCTAGCTGTTTCTTTTGTTAGTGGTTATGTGGGGAGCTGGATTGGAACAAATTTATGGAACAGACTAAGCAGGACAATCGTTTCGAACCCAGCATATTAATAGATACACTACAAGAGGCTGTAAAAATTTGACCCTTCTACAGGGCTAGAGAAGCAAAAGAGGGTCAAATAACACAGTAAGTTCTTTATCACTATATTTTAGAGAGAGATTCCTATGGAAAAATATTTTTTTATTCTCGTATGTTTAATATCCCCTCACTTGCATGCAATGGATCAAGAACATGCAATAAATTTTGAAAACCTAGACTCCCCAATTCGACTTGGTTTTGTTGGTCTTGGTGACCACATGACTGAGAAGTTAATTCCTGCGCTTGATAAAGAGAAGTTTGAATTGGTTTATGGTTGTCGTCGAAATCTTACAGAACTTCTCGAGCAGCAGAAAAAATACGGTTTTAAATACATTGCTACAAATTACAATGACATGATATCATCCGGAAATATCGACGCCGTTATTGTCGCTGGAACGCCAGAATTACATAGAGAAGTGGCGGAAGCTTGTATCAGACAGGGCCTTCATGTTTTTGTTGAGAAGCCTGTTTCATTATCCTTAGATACAGTTCGAGTACTTACACATTTAGCAGAAGAAAACACTAATATCATTTCAGCTGTAGGATTTAATCTTGTTCATATGCCTGCCATTAAGAAAGTAAAGCAAAAACTTAGGACCGATGAACTAAAGAACCTTGAAATTTATTGTACTCTCGGAGAACCTTTATATTTACAAGAAACTTTTAACCAAACGCTTCAAAACTGTCTTTATTTTGCTTTTACCCACTCGATATCCGTTCTGGTTGATCTACTAGGAAAACCTCAAGATGTTCGCGTTATTTTCAAAAAGGAAAAACATCCTAATGGCTTTGCGTTAGATGTAACACCAACCTATGACCATGAAAGAAGTGTCCGTTTATATTTTGCAAATTGTTGTAATCCTGGCGGATTTGTATTTCGGATCTCCTATGAGGATAGGCAAGGTAATCATTTAATTGATATAACAAAAAAAGATGGTTATAAAGCTAATGAAAAACAGCTTTCTTATAAAAACGAATTAGACTTTTTTTATGATAGTATTAAATTAGGCAAAAATACTAAAAATAATTTTCAAAGAAATCTTGAAATTCATGAAATTCTAGAAACAATAAAAACAAAAGTTAAGGAACAAATTAAATCCTAGTTGTAGATGGCTTTGTTGCTTATATAGAGATTTAAGGGTAGATCTTGCTTGAGATCTACCAAATCTGAAAAGAACACGTGAGCAACAATAATAACAAATACAAAGCAGCCAATTGGCGAGAATATAATGCTTCCTTGAAGCAACAAGATTTTCCCGGAGACTGTTGCATTTAGAAGCTAATCAAGAATAATTGTACTTGGCAAAGCTTCTAAAGATAAGACTTCACTGAATACTCCCACTACCTTTTGAAAGACTGATTTAGCTTAAAGATCGACAAATGCTTCAGGATGTTTATGGGCAATCCTTAATAATGATAAAGCTGGTCCTGTAGGATACCGTCTTCCTTGTTCCCACTCTTGTAAAGTACGCACACTAATCCCCATAAGCGAAGAAAAGGCAGATTGGGAAAGATTTAATTCCTGTCGTATACGGCTAACATCTTCGCAAGCATCTATCTTTCTTATGACGCCTTTGCCATTTTTTATTTCTTTAAGAGCTTCTAAAATTTCCTGACCAATATTTCTAGAATTATTCATATTTCTAACTCCTTTTTAACCTTTTTCAATACGGATAAGGGGATATTTTCAGCCTCATTTTTAGCATAAATAGTCAGTAACCAAATTTGCCCCTCTTTATTCTGGTAAAAGTATATAACTCTTACCCCTCCCCGTTTCCCTTTACCTTTTGCTGACCATCTAATTTTCCTTAATCCACCACTGCTTGGAATGATGTCTCCTTTTTCAGGATGCAGGGCTAGGTCCCATTGAAAAGCCGCATACTCATCATTATCAAGATAAGATGAAATAAGCTTACTGAATAAAGGTGATTCTATAAATTCCATATTATTGATATTACGTCAATGACGTACAAAGTCAATAGGCTTTTTATAAACATCTTTACCTTGTCAAGAAACACCCATTTTATCTCTCAAAGCTTAAGTAATCTAGAAAAGCTCTCTTTCCTATATCTCTCAAAGTAATGAGTGCTATCCAATTTAACGGATACAGGGTTGTATTTTCTATTTTTTGAAGAGGTTTGAATGGAAATAAAAGGGTTACAAATATCTCTTAGGTAAGCAGTTTCTCTAAGCGCATAAATGCTTTGATATAAGGGACCAACGCTTTTGCATAGTTTTATTGCTCACCGCGATCCCTAAAGCTCTTTTCTGTCCTATTAAAATAACGAGCTTTTTGCCTCGGGTAATTCCTGTATAGACAAGGTTCTTTTGCAACATGGGGTAATGCTGAGTAAATAAGGGAATGATGACAACCGGGTATTCTGATCCTTGGGATTTATGAATTGTCATTGCATAAGCTAAAACAATTTCATCAAGGTCACTGAAATCATAGTGAACGTCTTTCCCCTCAAAACTTATAATCAGTTCTCCTTCTTCTATATCGATGCTTTTAATAAAACCGATGTCTCCATTATAGACTTCTTTGTCATAATTGTTTTCTATTTGCATCACCTTGTCCCCAAGGCTAAACCAAATCCCAAACTTTTGAACGCTTGTTGTTGGCTGAGGTGGGTTTAAAGCTTGCTGTAATTCGGTGTTTAGATTACGCGAGCCTACTATTCCTCGCGTCATGGGACAAAGCACTTGAATGTCATGAAGGGGAGAATAATCAAACGTGTTCGGCAAGCGTGTGGTTACGAGATCGACAATCTGCTTAAGTCCTTGTTCAGCGTCAGGTGTTTCGATAAAAAAGAAATCAGATGTAGGTCCATACCCTTTTAGGTTGGGCATAATTCCTAGATTGATACTGCGGGCAATTGCGACAATAATGCTTTGAGCCCCTTGCCTAAAAGTTTCTGTAAGATGAATGAACGGAATGACCTTAGAGGCAATTAAATCAGCGAGTACTTGACCGGGACCGACTGAGGGTAATTGATCTTGATCCCCGACAAAAATCACAGCGGCATTTAAAGGAACTGCCTTTAGAAGGGCATGCATTAAAGGAACATCAACCATGGAAACTTCATCGACTATAAGAACATCACAGGGAAGAGGCAGCTCTTCATTGTAATTAAACCTTCCCGTTTTAGGATTAATGTTCAAGAGCCTATGGATGGTTTTAGCTTCCATCCCTGTGGCTTGTGCCATTCGTTGAGCCGCCCGCCCTGTCGGCGCACATAAAGCTAGTTTTACCTGCTTGGATTGTAAGATTTGTAGAATGGACCTGAGCAACGTTGTTTTCCCAACGCCCGGGCCTCCGGTAATGATGGTTACTTTATGGGTCAGCGCCTTGATGAGGGCTTGTTTTTGAGAAAGGGACAAAGAAAGGGCGTTATGATGTTCTACCCAATTAATGGCTGCGTTGATATTAAATGGGGGCCACGGCAAATCTGAGGTGTTTAAGTCTCGTAACTTCTGCGCTATTCCTTTTTCAGCATGGTATAAGCCTTGCAAAAAAATGCAACTCTTTTCACCAATATTATCTTCGATAACGGTGCCCCCTTGAAGCTCGAGGTTTACAGCTTCTTGTAATATTGCCTGCTCAATCCCTAAAAGCTCTTGGCAAGAAGAAAGCAAAGTTTCGATAGGCAGGCCACAATGCCCCTCATCCATCGCTTTTGCCAAAGCATAACTAATGCCTGCTCGGGCTCTAATAAGAGAATCTTTGCCAATTCCTAAGTGCATGGCAATTTTATCAGCCGTGACAAAGCCGATCCCTCTAATATCTTGAGCAAGTCGATAAGGATTTTCTTGAATAAGTCGAATAGCATTATTGCCATAAGTTTTGTAAATACGAACCGCCCTTGTCGTACTAACACCGTAAGAGTGTAAGAACAGCATAATGGTTCGAATAGCTTTTTGGTCGGCCCATCCTTTAATAATTTTCTGTTGTCTATAAGGGCCTATGCCCGGAATTGTTTGGAGTTTGGACGAATCTGCCTCTATAACTTCAAAAACACCTTCCCCAAAAGCTTGGACAAGTTTTTTGGCATAAATAGGGCCAATGCCTTTAATAAGGCCTGACGCTAAATACTTTTCAATTCCTTCCAACGTTGTTGGCGGTGTTAAATGCAGGGTTGTCGCTTTGAACTGCTGGCCATATTGACGATCTTGGATCCATATACCGTGAGCCTCAACCCATTCCCCAGCACTGACAGCCGGTAAAGAGCCAACTATAGTTACAAGCTCTTTATGGCCTTTAACTGTGGCTCTTAAGACGCAAAACCCGTTTTCTTCATTGTGAAAAGTTATGCGTTCTACCAAGCCACCGATTGTTTCCAACGGTTGGTTCATTAATAAAACTTACCTTAATTTTCTTAGACAAGAATGACCTAAATAACCCTGGAAGTATAGGTGTAATTGTAGACTCATTAATCTAGAAACAGCATAAATTGTTTATTGTATACGGACACGACGTTTAAAAAATATAACAATTTGGAAAATTGGGATCCCTTCTCTTAAAGAGGGGATAAACAGAAAAATATAAGATTTCCAAGCTCTTTAATCTTCTGGGAGGAAAATTGTAGACTCATGTTTGTCTAAATATTACTGGGGCATATTTCCTTGTAATGCATAAGTTGCCAACGGAACTGATTTATAAGCCGTACACCATGTAAACTGAATCATACGTGCGTTCTAGCCTTTAATTGTTCAGAAGTAAGTGTTTTAAAATCTAGCGGCTGGTTGATAAGGATCTTCCTAGCTGTTTCTCCAAATAAGCCTAAGGCTAGGCCACTTAATACTAAAAATGATGTTGAAATTGTACACTTATACGTTCTTTAGGCCGTCCTTTTCTGATTCACCATGAACTTTGATTTTGAGAATATTAAGCTTGAGAGGTTGTTCTCCTAGGGAACCTGATTCACTCATAGCTTCATCTTTCCCTTCCATATTTTCTTCATGAATTTCCTTAACACTCTTTAAAGGGGGGATGAAAGCCGAGTTCTTAGACTCAATATTTTTATAATTAAAGGTCAATTTTGTCACTGGATAATCTTCGGGTAGCTTAATATAAGCCTCCAAGTCTTTAAGAATTAAAAACTCAGAGTACGGGATAATCGCTTTTTGTTTTTTATGCTCGTTAATGGTAACACCATCTCGCATTTGATGAGCCCCAAATGAGATTCCCTCACTATTCTCTAGAATTTCATGCTCCCCTATCATTCGTGATATCCATTGAGCCGTATCGGTATCAGGGGAGCGGAAAAATATCTTCGTGTTATAAAGACTCGACATGGTTTTGCGGCATTCATGGCCATACACCTTGTCAATTTGGCTAATGTTCTGTAAGCCTGAGACAATGCAGCCGCCATATTTCCGGATCTCAGCCAAAGCTTTGGGCAGCGCTTCAATTTTGTTGAGAGATTGCTTCTCATCAATGATAAACCAAATCCTTCTTTGATAGTCAGGGCGACAAGACATGAGAGCATTGATGGCACTATTAAGCCAGGTTGATAATAAGGGCCTTAAGGTTTCTCGTTGATCAGGCATCGCCGCTAAAAACAACCATCCTTTTTGGGCGTCATCTTGAATCCATTCTCGAATAGAAAAACCATGGTCAGAATCTGGAATGAGGTGAAGGGATTTTAAATGCGTTGATAAGCTGACCCGAATGGAGGCCGCTGTTTTATCAGCTGCAATATCCACCAACGACGCCGCGGCTGTATGGGCGTAAAATCCCTGAATCTTCGCCAAGGGTTTATGAACGGCATAGTCTAAAAGACTTTTAATTGAAGGGTTCTTGCTCCTTTTAAGAATTTTAACCGTTTCAGCAAAAAGCAACCGACTGGCATCGGACCAAAACGGATCGTGCAGCGTTTGAGGGATTAAGCTTGAGGCAAAATCATCAATTTGAATATCCGTTTGGCATTCTTTCCATAAATCCCAGCCCTGAGAGCGCGCGTCTAAAGGATTGAGGAGAATATCTGTCTTAGGATTATAGAACTTCTCCACAAAGGTACCCGTTGTATCAACAATAATGGCTTTATGCTGTTTGTCTCTAATTTGAGGAAGAAGATGGTTAAAGGTATTTGTTTTACCCGCTCCTGTGGTGCCGACAATCAATATATGCTTGGTCTCACTGTCCTTTATTAAGGGTAAACCCGACAAAGTCAGATTGGAGGCCTTTTTATCTTTTTGAATCAATTTAATTAATTTCTTGAGGGGGATAACATCCCCTCCCGCTAAAATTTCTTTCTTCCTAATAGCTTTGCCTCGCAAAAACCAGAAGAAACAAATGATGAAAAAGGTCATTATAAAAACAAGCAAAGACCTCAGCATCGCGGTCAATAATTGCTTTTTAAAATTCTGCACTATTTTCTTAATACCCGGGTTAGCGACGATATCCCTGCATCTAACAGATATGGTTTTGCCTCTAAGGGTGGGAATACCTTGCGTAAATCTAGCAGGATCGCCGATAGGAATCTGAAGTTTCATTAAGGATGCATAATAAGCAGCAATATAGGATTTTTCAGTCCCATTAGTTGCAGTGAAGGCCGTCATCCCAAAAAAGCAAAAACTGACCAGAAAACTGATACAGAGTGTGCTTTTCATGACTTGACCAATCATCCTCAGATTGTGGAGGGCTACTTGACCGCCCTGGGTCATTGTTCTTGCTGGACTCATCTTAACCTCTTAAAAATTTAAATCTGCCCTTGTATTACAGTGTAATACACCTATATACTATAAGTGAAAGGGGTAAAAAAATGCTGACAGTCCGTGTTCCAGACTCAATGGAAAAACAACTTGGCGATTTAGCCTTAAAGACCAACCGAAGTAAAAGCTATTGGGTAAAAAAGGCCATTGAGGAGCTTTTAGAAGATCGCAATGATTATCTAGAGGCCCTCTCGGCTTATGAAAAAGAAGGAAAACGCTTTTCATCCGATGAAGTTGAGACCATGCTTGGCCTAAAAGATGAGTGATTGGTCTCTCGAATTTAAGGAAAGCAGTTTCAAAGATTTGTCTAAGTTGGACAAACCCATCCAAAAGAAGATTATGCAGTACTTGAAAACGCAGGTAATTGCCTCCAATAATCCCCGGCTTTTTGGCAAACAGCTCTCGGGGCCGTTGAAAGAATTCTGGCGATATCGGGTCGGTGACTACCGGGTCATCTGTTCGATAGAAGATCGTGAGCTTATCGTGCTTGTCATTAAGGTGAAACACCGTAAAGAAGCCTACGAATGACAATTGGATTAAATAGACTTTTAAGTCAGATTTGATAGAGTGATCAGTGAAGGAATCAGAGATATGACAGAGACTATCCAAACGATCGGTATGAGAAAACCATTTTATGCGACTTATCGCTTGATCCTCAGCATTCTTGCAGCCGTATGGTCGGGAATTGACGGTTCTCCTTTGCCCTATTGTGTCTTCCTGTTGGCCAGCATCGCTCTTGATTGGCTTATTCTTGGAAAACTGGGCTACAAAGAGTTTTCTTGCCTGACTGCTGTCACTCAAAGTCATATTGTGTTGGATGATTACGCTATCCGTATGATGAAGTATCGACGCTTTGCCGTCCCCTTGACCTTTATTCTCATGGGCTGTTGGTATCTCTTTTCTAAGAAGCATATCGTTGAGTATCCTATTCCGATTTTGATCTACGCCGGCTTGGTTATTGGCCATAAGGTTTATCATCTCTATCGTTACGGCTTTTTAACAGCTTATCCTTTTGAGGCCTCTCCACAGCAGGTTCCCCCTCACGAGATCGCTTTTGACCCCCAGCACCCTTTGTTCCGGCACAACCCTGCTGATCCAAGTCGTCCTGGAACTGTTGGAAGTCCCTATACCCCTAATCAATCGAGTCAACAACATTTCCCCTCACAGCTTTTCTCTTAGCCAGCTTTACGGTGGATTTTTTTCTTGCTCTTTCGTGTTGACCCGACAATTTTCTTTGCGCTTCTTCAAATTCAGACGCCCCCATTTTTTGATTAATGGTATTCATATGGCCACTTGAAGAGTCTCGGGTTTCAGCAAGACCTTCATTAATAGCCTCTGCTGTGACGCCAATGTTTGTATTCTTCTTTAAGGATTCATAGTCGCTTGTTGTGACGGGGTTTTCTAGTCGATGCTCTTCATAAAACTGCTGGGGCTCTCGTCGATGTAAAGACAGGGAGCCCCCTGTAGAAAGATTAGATTGACGATGTTTCATATAGTCCCCAGCCATTTGTAAATATTCTTGTTGATGTCCTGTTTGCCATTGTGCCGCCGCTATAGTATCTCCCCCAAATTTTCGATCTGCGACATAAGACAACACATCCCGATTAATATTTCCAGAAGATCCAATACTATTCTGTTCACTGAAGGCTGCGGTCTTAGACCACATTCTCGATGTATTCAGGCTATTTGTTGCTTGATCATTATAAGAGATTGATTGAGAAAAATTTGCTTGAGCCTGATCCATGCTCTGGACGAGGCTAGAATTAGAAATTGATCCTTTATGGTCCTCCATGTATTGCATGCCTGCATTGAAGTTTTCTGCAAAGGATCGAGTCAGGCCAGACTGTTCAAATTTTTTGATTAGTTCATTTTCTCTTGCTGTAAAATTGCTGTTTAGATTTCCTCCAACCGATGCCCCTAATGAGCCTAATATTTTTTGTCCCATCCCAGAGTTAGAAGATATGCCGGCGTTTAACCCAGCCTGTAAGCCAATGGCCGTGGCCCGATCAGCTGATATTTGGTTATCTCTTGCAAAGTTGGTTACAATATCATTGGCTTGATTCAAAGAATTTTGGGCTTGAGCGGATTCAGTTGTCCCAAAGGTGTCGGCCAGTGTATTGTTCTTGCTGACAGAATCCATAACAGAATAGATCTTATTAAAGCCTTGTTGGGAACTTTGGAGGGCGGCTTGACTTTGCTGGAATGCTGCTTGTTCATTCATACTAACATTAATCCCTGCAATTTGAGACATCATACTGTTGGTGTTAACGTTGGATCCTAACTGAGTTTGAGTTTCTTGGAATATCTCATTACCATTTGAAGCTGTAATTGTCGTTAATTGACCATCATCTACCCTCGCACCATAGGATAAAGATGAGCCAAGCTGCTGTTGGGCAATCTGAGCATTAGCAATGGAGCGATAGTTGAGAGTTTGGCTGTCAAAGGTTGTGTTACCATCTACCATTTCTGCGGCTGCCTTTGACGCACTGGCTTCAATGCCGCGCGTGGACGATGCTGCCATTTGTGACATGGCATAGCCGCCCCCAGAAATAAGAGCCCAACTAAAGAAAGGGACCCCTATTTGTAAAGATTGAATCCAGCAATAGGCATCAAAGGCAGAGTCGGAAAGCAGATTTTGCGTGGCAATTGTAAGATTCGTGTCAATACCAATTAAATTTGAAGCCACGGCTCTGGCCGCCATTATTTCACCTAACCCATCTAAAATGGCATAGAAGATGGGCCATGTCGCTAACCATGTCATAATCTTCATCCAATTTAAAATAAGCTTTAGACCATTTGGGAGTAATGTTAAAGGCGCAATAATGGCAGCCAGCATTAGCGCTAATCCAAAGAGGGTCATATGGAGAGTTGGAATTCCCTCCCCCGCATTGGCGGCTGAAACCAACCAACCGGCATTTTGTTGAGCTTTGGATCGGGTCGCATTCATCCGAATCAGGTCAGGATCAATTCTTCCTAATCCTTTTTCATCTCTTTCAGAATCAAGAGCCTCCCTATAGGCATTAATTAATAAGGATTGTTGAATAATATCGGCTGCTGTAGCCGTTTTGGAGGTGAGTTTCTGCCATCCATCCCCAAAATAACTTAAAAGTTTTTGTTTAGCTTTATCTCCATTATCTGTTCGATTAAATATTTTGGAAGCAAAACTCGAGAGATTTCTCTCCTTTTCAATATCCATTAACCCTCTAACCTTCGCTATACACTCCTTACACGTCACAAAGGTGGACGTTCCTATTTGATCTTTCCAATACATTCCCAGAGTCGGATGAGCGTTTTGGTCAATAAAACCTAAAATGTCTTCAGTTTCTAAGGCAGCTTTTTTACCGGGCCGGATATTGGTGAAAACATAAGGCCACATAAAACATCGAGAAACAAAATCTCTAAGGTTTTCCCGGCTAACAGGATCTTTAATCACGACATTTCTCGCCATACTAGCCAGCCGCGCCCCAAACATTAAGCCGGTTGTTGAGTATTTTGCAGTGGACGTGGGAGAGGTAAAGATAGGCTCAATGGACTGAGTAATATGCTTACTAACTGACGATGTCAATGAGGCAATAACAGCAATGCCGAAGGGGACATTATCAATTCTTGAGTATTTCTGATTGGCGTCCACTTCATCAATAAGGTGTACCGTTGTCGTGATGCCAAAAAATAAAGTTGTTAAGAACAAGAACGGAAGATACATTTTCTTAAATAAATCAAAAGGCTGGCCTTTGGCAATTGCCTGTGCGCCAATCCAAAAAGCTGCAAAAGTAGCCGTGACGCCCCCGAGAGAAGAGAAATACTTATTTTCTGTTTTAAACAGAATGGCAATCCCATTAAAAATCTTCCATAGAATTTCACCCCCACCAAAGGTATAGACAGCCAGATCCATTATCTTTCTCCTTTAACTGTTTTGGGCTATAATTTTCTGCTCAATGGCTTTAATGGCACCATTTAACGTATGAATTGCCCCGTAATTGGCTTCGCCCATCATCAGTTGAAGCAAGCCTCGCATTTCTTGAACACGTTTTTTGTAGTTTCGAATTTCTGAACTATCTAATTGAACTTTTTCTAAAGCATCAATAGCATCTAAAATTTCTGTAGTGATTCTTTCAAACTGAGTTAGAAGAAGAGAAATAGCTATGTATTCAGCCGCATCCTGCAGCATAAACCGCGTTCCTGCGGCAGCACTCACTTGAATGTATTTATAAACAGGAACATTAACGGAATCATTGAGAAAACCAATATCATCCTCAGAGATTATGCTTTTTTCAAGGTAAGCTTGCCTCAGGTCATTAATTCGCTTAAGGACTTTACCTTTCATATTGCCCTCCCCACTCGAGTCAATGGTGACAGCTATAGGAACAGGTCTGAGGCATTTTCCTGTTTCATCACATCTTAAAACAGTTGTTTGCCCCCCTTTGAGGTAGGCTGCCACAAATTCCTTTTGATCCGCTCGGGGGCCTATAATTCTTGTTTTAAAACTATTGCCTTCTTTAACTGAAATTAAAGTCCCAACAATGGACATCACAAATTCAGCCATATCCCGCTTTGAAGAATCACTGTAATTCCCCATTTTCTTAACGATATGCCAAACAAGATTGTATTCCGCCACCATGAGATCCTTATGCTTATCTCGAGCACTCATTAAGGCATTAGCTGATTCAGATTGATTGCAATGATTCCTTGCCCCAAACCAATCCATGTCCGAGGATCTTTTAGCATCCATACAAATCTGCTCTGAAGCGGCCGTTCCTTTCGGCCAAGCCCCACCTACAATCTGCTGACTCATTTGACAGGAATTCAGCATCAATGCATTCATTTTTTCAATCTTTTCCCTAATTTCACTTAAAAGACCTTCGCCCATTGGAAACCAAGATTTTAAAGCTAATTGAAACCCATAAGTGGGAACCCCTTTCTTTAATTGCTTGAGCATGGCCACTAATTGCTCGGATCTGACAAAAGATATTGATCCAAAATACATATCAATGTTATTACAACCGGCCCCATAATTGGGCATACTCACCGTGAGTGGATTGACAGTTGTACTGCCTTCCCGCAGAGCAAATCCTCCTCCTGTATAATAACCAGCCGCTTGATCTTTATAGGCACCGGCTTGGGTAAAATTGCTTTTACTGCCAAGCTTATTGAAAAAACTATCAAGATTTCCTTTAGCTTCACAGTTCTGAAGACTTAAAATTGCAACCATACTGCTGATAAGGATCCGTTTCATCAATTTTTCTCCCGGTAGGTGAGCCAATGTTTAATATTTTGCTCAAGGTCAATTTCATTGACCATTCCCCAGGCAATCGGTTGGACCAAATGAGTCTTAGGATTGACCAGGTATAAAGCAGGATAAACGCCCTCTGGATTAATTAATGCAATCGTTCCATTGTCCGCGACCGCTTCAGGAAATTCAGCTAATTCACCTCCATCAGCGGAAATTGCTTTCACTTCAAACCCATATTTTTGTGAAAAGGCTTTAACAAGCGGAGAAAACTCGTGGCAAAATCGACAGCCCGATTTAAAAACAAAAAATAATCCATAATCTTGAGCGAGGGTTTTCAGTTTTTTATAGAGCCATTCACGTTCTTGTGTAGCGCGAATCTCTTTGGCTTTGGGAGAACTGTATTGGATAAGCTCAGGATCCGGCAGGGTCATGTTAACGTGATCCCACATTTTTTGAAAATGAGTGCTCTTTTCAAGCATAAAGTCATGAATTTTGATAAAAGCCGCCACGTTTTCCGCTGTCGGATGGATAAGGGCCCGAGCCTTTAACTCTTCAAGGCGCTTTTGAAATTTTTCTAATTTTTCTGTATAGGAAGACGCTACAGCTTGCCCTTTTTTATTGAATTTCTTCTCGACTGGTTCTTTCTTAATTTTAGGGTCTTTATACCAGTGCCAACCTTCATCAGATTTTGCATACCAAGAAGAAGCACCCGCATTGGTTATAAGAAGCATTATTAACAGACATAATTTATGCCCCATTCTTGTTTTCTCCTTGTTTTTCTAATCTTTGCTTAAGGCTATTCGGTGCAATATTTTTTGTTATTTTCTTAGGGTTAGGAACTTTAACTTTGCTCATGATGTCGTTAAAGAGTTCACTAAAATCAATCTGACCTAAATCAATTTGAGTAAATTGAGCCAAGGTTAAACCCGTGCACTGAGGAGTTTTTGGATCCCCCCAACTCAGGCCCAGCTGGCGGCGCCCTTGCTCATTAAAAATCCGCGAAAGCTTGGAGCCAAAACAACAATAGGAGCTTCTCCTATCAATACATTTGCCAGCTAATTTAGATTTACAAAAACTTCCCACATAGACGCATTTGTTATTTTGTCGCTGAACAGCGAGCTCTTTTTCTTTTTCATCACAACCGGCTAAGCCAATTTTCTGCCCCCACCCCTTTAAGGCACAACAGTTTTTAAAGCCGGCGGGATTTCTTGAGCATTTAAGATTTTTCCCATTAAAAACGACTGTTCCTTGAGGATCCATATCCTTTCTCATCTCATTAAAAACAGCAAGTTTAGAAATGGAATCAGCCATATCTTGGTTGGCTGTCCAAGAGACAGAGTGACATTTGCTGTCTTGGCAAAAAAATTTATCTCCCTCCAACCGTACCCTGGTTTGTTTCTCATCCCCACACTGATAAGTTTGGAGCCACCGAACACAACGAGAATCATGATGGTCAACACAGTGGGAAGAAATCTGAAAACACCCTTTTTGCCTTAAGCTTTCACACTCATCTTTCTTCTGTTTAAAGCAACGATAGGTTCTCTCTTCCAGCCAACAGTCTGAGGTAAAAGTCTCATTGTGTAAGACTTTAGTGGGTTGAGCATCAATGCAGTGTTGGGACACGAGCTCACACTTTGCTTCATCAACTTCCTTTTCAAGAGCCTCGCATTCAGATTGCCAAACCAGCTCATAAGCAGGAATCTCAGCTTGGTACGTAATTTCAAAGATATAGAGAGTGGGCCCTGAAGAGTCATTAAAAAACCCTCCTTGAAAACAGGACCCCTTATGCCCAGAGAGCCTTAGGGATTGAATAGACTCTATGCTCACCTCAGAGGTGTCAAAGTTTAGAAGTGGTAAAACGCTATTAAAAGTGGCTTTATCAGTAAAAGGCCCTCGAGTACGCGCGTACATGCAGCTACAGGGTAAGGTTTGAAGAAAATTAAATGACAGATTAGTGCCGAGCCTACTTAAAACACTACCGGGCGCTTCAATGGTTATGGTTTTGGTAATTTTTTTAGTTCCCGTTAGTTTCGCCACTAACCTTAAATGACATTTAGCTTCATAGGATTCTTCATACTCAAAGCATTGATGCTGTTCTATTTCTTCTGTTCCTTCCTTGACTTCTTTAACACCTAAAACGGATTGGGGATCTGACAATATATTATTAGAAGCTTTAATTAACGGATCAGAGTCATCAATTGTATATTTATAATCAGAAGCTGTGGTCATAAAGGTGGAAGGAGAATCTTTCTTATGACTCTCTTGGTGAGCTTGGGAATTTAATTGTCCAAGGTCCTGAGGAAATTGTTGCATGGCCGACTGAGTATCGGGAATCGACTCATCCGTTTCATGATAATTTGGGAAAACAATGTCCCCATTCTGCACCCCATCATTGTAATGACTTTGATTATCATCTGCGCTTGCCATTAAGCACAAGAACCAGACCAAAAACTTCATTGTTGGCCTCTTAATTTTTTTAACATTTCATTAGCTTGTTTGGATGTATCTCCTTCTTTAGAAAAGGTTTCTAAAGCAGATTCAAGCGTCATATTCCCTGCAATTTGATCTTTTTGGCGACCAGCTGTGCTCATTATTACAGGCACTTGGGAAACCTCATATCGATCAAATAGGGTAGGATCGATATCAATATTAATGTTTAAGTCGACCAGAGCTTTATGAGTTTCTATAAAAGAATTATTGACCAATCCTTGGATTATTAAACGTCCCCCCACAGCCTCAGCATCAAGGTAGTATTTTTTTAAAGCTTCTTTAGGCATGCCCAAAGATACAAAGATGATAAGGTCTTCTTTCTTATCAGATCGTTCCCCTTCTTCGGGTTTTATAAGCGAGCTTTGACAGGATTGTTTAGGTGTATTGGATGAAACACCGTCCTTAGATCCTTCTAACTCGGAAAGAAAGCTTTCCATATCCTTCTCTCGGATGGATAAATTTTCCTGCGCCTTTTTGGCTAGGTGTTGAGCCTGTCTTTTATCAGCCTTGGAAATAGTCAGGAATTCTAAAAAATCCTCCTTGGCAAATTGCGATTTCATCATTTTATGGCTTTCCTCTCGCAAATCCTTTACTTCTTGTTGATAAGAATTAGAAAAAGCCTGACAAGAACTTATACTGAAGAGCAAAACTGACACTATCTTTTTCATAAAAAATTCCATTATTAGATCAAACAACAATCGCGTTTACGCCAAATCAGATAGGCAAAATCTTCTCCTTTCACAGGAAACTCTTTGCCCGCATACCATAAAGTCTCCGTCTCACCAAAGGCGTGACATCGCTGTGTATCCGGAAGGGGATAGGTCATCTGTAAACGGTATTGAGACTTTCTGATAAAAGGCATGGGATATTTCTGGCATAAGGCTGGACTTCCGGTTGTTCCCCAGAGAAGAAGCTCTCTATGAAGCTTGGCCATTAGTTTACCGGTAATGAGGAGGCTCCCTTGAACCCCGCTTGAATGCAAGGGAACCATCCCTGTAAAGGGATAAAGGCTTCCCTGACAACCATTGCACCAAAAAAGAGGATCAAGCGGCAGCCCTTTTTTGCGGCTAGCAGCCGCACAATCGGCAATACACGCCCCTTGGGCAATAAGACTGCCAAACAAAATTGCCTCTGGGTGAAGAATAAAGGCTTTCTTATCATCATTCCAAAGGGGATCAAGTTCTGTCATATAGCTGACATCGATAGAAGCATTATCAAGGCACATGAAATCCATAATGACTTCAAGCCAGTATATAATTGGATAAATGTACCAATGAGCTTGGTAAAACGATTCCTTGTGTCCTGGAACGTTCTTCTTTGCGTGGGGATCTCCCCTGCCCTTTACATTGGCCTCCCCCGATTTTGAAAGACTTTTCCCACCCAGGCTGACCATACAATAGGGCTCACGCGTAATATCAATTAAACGCACAGGTTCCCAAAAACTTATAGGAATACCCGGCAGTGTCATTCGAAGTTGGGGGCGAAAGCACTTACAGATAACGCGCTTTGTATTCTTTTCATCACCATTCGTATGACTTCGAACCACTTCAATCCCCGCTACTCGAATTGGAAAGATACACTTCCAACAGATGTCTGAAATTGGATTAATAAACTTACCATGGCAGGCGGCATTAAGGTTAGTTATAAGAAGAAGTGCTATTCCTATAAAAATGAAGGCCCGTTTGGTCATGAAATGCCACCAATTTCTTCGATTTTTAGAACTTTGCCCGCTTGACTAATTTTTGAGGGATAGCGCTGAAGATTAAATTTTTTGATTAACTTTTGATGCTGATCAAAATAAATGGGACGCCGGTTTTTATCTTCAAATCGAATCGAATTCCCTCGAACAAAAATAATTTGTCCTTCTTGCTGAAGGGCCCACTCACATTGCTTTTCATCTTCTCCATCAATAAAAAGCATCGGCTCACCAAAATCTATAAGATCTAAAGGATTGAAGGCGTCCCCTTTCTTTGCAATGATTTTTCCATCTGGCGTTTTCAAATCAGAGGCGACCGTTATAGTTGGATCATAAAAACGACTGGAAGAGGATTTGGCCTTATGAGCAGTAAACCCGTCAGGAATTTTAAAGAGTTGTTTCTCAGTATTCTTTAATAAATCTTTCTGGTGTTTTTCAATTAAGCCGGATGTTTGGGCTTTCTCTAACCTTGCCATAATAACCTTCAAAAGATTTTCTTCCCTAATTGGAAAAAGTTGAGCTGTTTGCCCAAAGTCTTTACTGAGGGCTGGTGTCATCAAGACCAATGCCATAATTACAGACGATTTAAGCTGCATTCTTTTGTCTTTCCTGCATATCCGCCACGATCTCAACAGCCTCCATAACGGTTGCCCCGTTATTGATGAGATTTTCAATAGCTTGATATTCTTCTGGGTTCGTGGAGTACAACAGGCGCGAGAAAGGATCGAGACACAAGCGCCCCACCACCCCATTCACACCAGGCCCAAATATAGCAATTTCAGAATAATGGGGCGGGTTTGAATGGACTGATTTTAAAAATTCTTCTTTATACTCTGTATCAACAAAGAACTGAAGATGATCGTGAGAGTGAAACGAGGCGATAACATCTTTTTCTTGGTACATAATGAGCTTCCACGCTGAACAGTTGAAGGCTTCTGTCGCAGCGGGACATTCAGGCTTAAAAAAGTCTGTTAAATGCTGAGAGGCCAAAATAATAGCACCCTTATATTTTCTGGCGGTGCGCGTGGCATCACTAATAAACGCTCCCGAATCTTTACCAGCCAATAGTTTCCAAGCTTCATCAATCATAATCAGGAAAGGGGTTACCCGATCCCCCTGGGACATCAGCGTGTTGATTTGGAGAATCAACATTTGGACAACAACGGCCATTAGGTCCGGGTGATTTCGAAGGTCATCTGTTTCAATAACCACAAGGTTGCTTTTAAAATTAACAGTTGCTGGTCTATTGAAAAAATGACTATACGACCCTTTCGAAGAAAAGGCTGTCAGGCTCTCTCCCAAATCTTGGGCTTCTTTTTTGGCGTGATTTTTTAAAAATCTAACAACAGTATCAATAGTTGCCTGGTTTTTTTCGGTCTCCCAAGCAAAATGGATAGCTTGTTCTAGATAACCATTTTGTAAATCATTGGTTCCATTTTTTGGCGCTGCCATGACTTGAATGATCGGTCGGATACAGGCCAGAAATTCTAGCTGTTCTTTTTTTATCTCAGGGCTATCTCCCAACGGTATTTTAGAAAAGGGATTGAGGGAGATATCAAGATTGATGTCAAATTCGATATGCTCGCCCCCCGCTATTTGGCAATTCTTTTTAAAGGAGCGACCATAGTCTAAGACGAAGACACGACCTCCCACACCAATCGTCGTCTCCATCAAAACATTCATTGTCATCGATTTTCCCGCCCCCGTTTGACCGACAATAATACCGCCATAAGGATGATTCGTCTGAGAGTTTTTTGCATTCGGCAAAAAGGCTACGCCAAAAGGATTAAAGAAGAATAATTGGCCCCGTCGTCCAATCAACGGCATTCCTGGACTATTTTGCCCTTTCCATTCTCCCACGATCGGAAGGAGATTTTGGGCTTCTTTGGTCACAGTCCTTTTTGCTTTAGACATGGCTTTTAAAGCCGACCCCATCCCCCATCTTTCTTTTTTGAAAAGCCTTTTTTTCTCACCCAAGGTCCACGTCATGGGTAAGATGGACAAAAATACACCGAGATGATCACAATCCGCTGATTGAAATCCCCAGCCGGCTTTAGACCAAATTAACCTAAGGTTATTTTCAATATGACTGACTTCTTCCCGTTGGACAAAAATAGTCATAGACAAGCCCGTGGTGACGGCGCGAGCCCCCATTTGAAATTGCTCAACGATTTCATTAGCCTCAATGACTTGATCTTCTAAATCATGAACCCATTTACCGACCTTACCTTTATAAGCACTTTCAAGCGTTTCTCTTTTAGCGATCGCTTTGGTTTTAGTTTTGAGTTGGTTGGATTCTACGGTAATCCCAAAGTGTAATAAGTAGGGACAAGGTATATTATGCCTTTTCTCCAACAGATCTCCCAAAAGGCGATCCATATGACCAAGAGCCCAGAATTTTGGATAGAGTTTGGGGGTATAGCTTTTAACAAGAAGATCTTGTTTTTTGAAATGCAACCCTGTTTCTTCTACGTCAATAATCGTATCAAGATCAAAAATTTGTTTGGATAAAGATTCTTCTTCATTCCAATTAACGTCTTGAAGGTTAGTTTGTTGACCTAAATTAACGATGCTTGAGAGTTCTGATAAAAGATCAGCAGCCGTTGCTACTCGGGTCTTCATTCCTAAGAGCTCCAACATCCCTCTTAATTCTTTTCTGGCTGTTTTAAGGGCCTTCGTTTCTTGATCAGTGATGTGTAATCCTGGCTGAACATAAGAAATCAAAACTTTATAATCCCGAATAAGCCCTGAACCGGTATCAACAAAAGCTTTTTTCCTCAAGAATTCTGCTCGTCTTAAGGCAAGCTTTTCTAAGGTTTTCCCCATCCGCGGCTGGATCCAAAAATCTAAGGCTTGATCAATATAGGGAGAAGCAAATAACAAGAATTGTAAGGAACATCCCTCAGGCAAACACTCCTCTTGACGAAAAAACTGGGCCGCTTGACCTTGATCTTCTAGAGAAGCTCCAACAATCGGGTTAGCCAATAACACGAATCCTGTTGTCCCTTTATTATAGAATAATTGAGTTTCTGGATTATAGGACTCATACGGTAACTGGTCACTAATTCGATCTCCCACTAACCTTTTAAGATCTGACGCTGATAACATGATTCCCTCCCCAAAATCTTTCTAGTTTATAGATCCGGAGAATCAATTTTGATAAGTTTACCCATGCGGTCTTTACCAAAATAAATCATTGCTGTTTTAGAGTTTCGGAGGGATGCAATTCCATTAAGGTCAGAAGAAATATCTAACTCATGAGAATCAATTGACTTATTCACAGTCGACAAAGAGGCACACCCAATCCCTGTGCCATATGGGCAGTCGAAGTCAGAGGCATACTGACTACAGCCCGTCATGAAGGGCAATAAAAATGACGCTGCAATTAATTTCTTACTCATTTAATTCTCCATAATCATTTAAATTCGAGGAGGTGGTGTGTCGCTCAATAGACAGTTCAGGGTTTGATACGGGGCTCACATCGACACCCGTTTGGAAAACAATATCGATGACGCGTCCAGGCGAAATTAAGATGACAGGTTGCATTTGTTCAGCCCTTCTAATGGTATAGTCAGCAAGTTTTTCAAAGGCATTACTGGCTCCATTGGCGGCGGCACCGGTGATCAATTGATTGGTGCTCATGGCATTAGTTTGTCCAAAAGGAGAGACAGGAAAAACGGATTTAGAGGATTCTGCCTGGAAAAATGACGCCATGGCTGACAAGACCCCCGCATACATTGCTTGTCGAGTCACCTCACCAGATCGATCCACCACTTTACCCCGAATTCCTTCCCGACCATCTTCCCCGCTGACATACCCTTCTATCTTCCGTTCTATGGTGGTCCCATCTTTTTCGACCCATGACATTGTTTGTAAACGGCAGATGAGTCGTTCCGAGGAAATTTCCCCATAACAGGCAGCAATAACATGGGCATCCCGCACTCGACTGGTAAATCCACGCGGCAAATGTCCATCATCAATGAGTCTTAAGGTTAGAGGCTTTGGATTAGTAGAAGCGTTAGTTCCTGTTAAGGAGGCAGCCCCTGTCAATAAAACAGCTTTTGCGTAACTTCCGGAAGGTAAATAATTAGTGGCATTCTTGTGAGATTGAGAATTGCCCCCAAAACTTATCCGTACTATTTTATTTCCTTTTTTAGGAGATAGCGATTCAACCTCGCGGGTTGATTGATTGGAAGCAGCATAGAGTTTCTCTTCTTGTTCTTGGGCAATACGAGCATCTTCATTTAACTCAGTTTGCTGAGTTTGTTTTTCATTATGTTCAACAGTTTTTGTGAATAGTTCTTCCAACACATCAAATTTTTTTTCCAAAAGCTTATTCTGAGCTTTTACCTCTTCTATTTCCCGGGCTTTCTGCTCGTTTTCTGTTTGGAGACGATCCACCCAAATAGCCTTATCATCAATTCCAGAAAGGGACTTTGTTAAGTTTTTAACATTTTCCTTATAAACTTGTGGCTTGTCCGTCTCGATACTCTTACGGGGGTTGGATGTAAAAATATTGATACCCACTCCCACGACTGCAATAAAAAATATTCCGCCGCCACTCATAAGAATGAGTTGTTTCTGGCGTAAGGTTAGCTGATCAATAAGGTATTTGAGTCTTTGGATCATGAAAGGGCCGTCTCAATAAAAGTTAGGACGCCGGCCGCCCCTAGTGCTGAGACAATAAATTGAGCCATACCGCTGACGCCTAGTTTAGCCATTGCTACAGAAGCTCCCCAAAATGAGGCACCCGTGATCCCTACTTTGCCCGCAGCCTTTACGAGCCCCCCTACTTTTGTTATGTCCTCTTCAATATTTCCGACCGCATAAGAAACTCCTATCATTGCAACAAATACCCCGGAATAGTATAGGATTTGCCTGATTTTTGGGTTTTCAAGAATTTTATAAAGTCTCAATTTATCCTCCTAAATTATAATTTTTGCACAACATACATTTTAGTTTCGCCAGACGCGTCCAGCGATTCATCTGCAAAAATAACCGCATAATCCTGAGAATCCCACATCAGTTGAGGATTGAGTCTTTTTAGGTTTCTAGAGGTGTTTTTGACAGTGAATTCTGTAATAAAATAATCGTTAGATTGATAGGATTTTGTGGCAATTGCTTCAATTCCCTCTCGGCTTCTACTGCTCTCTTGCGTTGAAACCACACTGAAATTGTTAGGAATTTGCCCCGAAAATAAGGTTTTAATAGCATTGATAACGATGCTCTCGGACGCATGCACAGCCTCCCCTGATTTCTTTCCCTTTAAAATGAGAGGCTCTGGTTTGCCCGATTTTACTGATAACCTTAAATCCTGGGTCAGCCCACTTCTTGTAATGATGGTGAGATAAAGAGGGCCAGATATTCCCTCTCCTACGATAAAAACATGACCGGCAGGGTGTTTTTGAATATTGTCAGAATACTGTGATGGGTAAGCAAAGATATCCTCAACGCCGTCCCCCTCCACAGTAATGCGGGTCATTCCTTCTCTAGAAATAGTGACTTCCAACACCTGGGTGGGGTTAATGGTATACTGGGCATGACATAACGATAAAACTGATTTAAAGATAAGTGTTTTAGTGAAGGGACTAAGCATGATTTCCTCCTGAGCCTATTTCTATGAGATCTTTTAAAAGGACAATCCCATGGGCCCCCTTAATCCAGTAAATATCGTAAGTTTTATCTTGAATGACAGGCCTGGCATCTTTTCCGATAAAGGCTAAATTTTGTCCTTGAATCCGGACGTATTTCTGAGATTGATTGACTTCGAATGTTTTGGGGTAAAAAACCGTTGAAATGTTATTATTTTTGATTCTCTCAGCGTTCTCTTTTAACGTTTGTTTCATATTTCCATATGAATGAGTTGATATTTTAAGGACTTCATTATGGCGCCACTCCACGCTTTCAGGATTTACCGTTAACGCTGTTTTCACGATACCGTCGGCCCAATCAATAAAGTATTGATCATCAAACTCGCCCCCTCTCATATGAATTCGGTGGTCTGTATTAAATTCTGGAATGAGAATAGTCGTTTCTGATTTGAAGATTAAAGCAAGGCCTAAGGCAAGATTCGATAAGCTTAAACCGGTTGCTACATATAGGATGAGTTTCTTCTCCGTGCCTAACCCATCCAAACTTTTTTGAGCAAATTTAAAATTCATGAGCGCCACCTCCGTATCCAAGACTTTGGCCATTCTTTAGGGATCTCTGCTCTGATTCCAAAACGCCAATGCATGTAACTTTTAAAAGAAAAACCTGCTTTTACTTTTTTAAATTTTTTAAGGCTAAAGAGCGTGATTATACCTCCGATAAGGATTCCTAATTTCATAATCCATGAGCTCAAAACTAATAAACTGATTATAACAGCAACGACAATGAGAAGTTCGTCGGGTGTTAAGCCTAAAATTCTAATTGGTTCGTCCATAAATTTATAAATCCGATGCTCTTTGATGCTCATTTGTTGTCTGACTTGTCTAAATGTGTTCAATTTCTCGCGTATTAGTATGAATCCTCATACATATAATATTTTATACACATACCATGAGTGATTGTACACACAAAAAGAGATATTATGCACAGATTAAGAGAAAAAATTGAGGAATATTACTTATTAAAAGTAGAAGATTAAGGGGTAAATAAAGGAAAGGTATTGAATTTTTAAGCATTAAATCTTACGTTATATATGATAAAACTTTTATAATATAGCTTTAGGTTTTAAAGCTTAGAGAGCACTAAATGCCTATTTTTTATAAATTTTACTGCTGTTTTGTTGTGAAATGGCGATATTTCTTATACTGTTTTATTAGAAGATATAATTAAGAAGAAAACATGGATAACCAAATTGCTGAACGATTAAGGAGTCGGATAAAGTCTGCTAACCTGACTCCTACAGACTTAGAGAGACGGGCAGGGCTTGCCCTTGCTTCTGTAAGAAACATTTTGAATGGCAGGTCAAAAAATCCAACCATAGAAACGATGCGAGCTATCGCTAATACACTAGGGTGTACTGTCGATGATCTTATAACCGAAAAAGAGACTCTCGTCGCTACTACTGAAAAGCTGCAACAGGATGAACACCATCAGTGGTTAAAACCCCTCTTACTTGAATCCATTGATTTTGTTGATAGTTATCTAGAAAACAAAAAGCATCCTTTTTCTTTTGAAGAAGCAATGTTTCTTGTCAAAGAGATTTATACTTTTAGCTTAGGAACTAAGGACCGGTCGGTCGATAAAAGGTTTGCAGAGTGGTTAATTAATAAAAACATCTGAAAAGCTTAAGTCAGAAGTGCTTTAATTTTTAATGTTCTCGGATGGGTAGGCCCAAATTGATTTTTATGGGCCTTCCAATAATGCAAGACAAGAGATAAATCTTCCATTTTTGTCCCAATAGTAGCTAAAAGCTCATATAATATACCTTGCTCGTCGAACCAAGAATTTTTTCCCAACAACTTAGAATAAATTCTTATCCCTTCTTCACAACATCTTTTGGCTGCTAAAAGGTCACCTTTTTCTAATAAAATTTTTCCTTTAACTGTTTTTAAAGCCGCTTGATCAATATGCTTGTCAGGAGAATGGAAGAAATCTAAATATTCTTGCTCAGCCTCATTAATATATTTTTCTGCTCTTTCTATATTGCCTGATTGAAGAGCACACTTAGACATGACAACTAAAGCTTCTCCTTTCCAGTCAGCTGCCCGATCAGAATTAAAATTCCTAGCTTCTTTTACAGAATTTAAAGCAGCTTCATAAGCTTCCTTAAATTTATTTAGATTATACAAAGCATCTGCTTTAAGGTTTTTTGTAAAAAAATGTAAAGGTGTGGGAAGATGGGAATGAAGATGTAAACTTGCTTTATCAGCATACATAACACTATTTTCATAATCTCCACTCTCTAGGCAACACCAAGAATAAATGTAATAGAATATCGCCTTATATCGATCCCGGTCTATTCTTGAGACTAGATTTTCTCCTTGTTGCAGGATTGAAATTGCCTTTTCCAAGTTGCCACCAATGATATGCGTTTGTGCCCAACACGATAAAATCCTTAAGGCTTCTCCATAATTTCTTTGCTGGTAGAAGATGTTAAAACTCTCTTCCAATTCTTTTAAGGTTTGTTCTAATAATTCTCGATTTGCAGAGAAATGGGTTGAGACTATGTTTCCTTTATTGCTGATGAACAAAGCTCGTAGTTCAGGCGTAAGGGTCTTGAAGGCTTTATTCCTTTCAATCTTATTCATCAACTCCATGGCTTTAGAGTGTTCACGAGTTGCATACATATAATATTCTAGGAGATGAATTTGAATGGGTAAGACAGTTTCAGGTTTCTCATCTAAAATCTCTAAGCATTTAAAAAAATTCTCGGTTATTTCAATAATGAAAGGGTTATCTCGGACGTAAGCAATCAAATGTTCCCAATCTTTATCAAAGGCTTGGCTCAAGATACGAATACCCCCCCTTATTGGTTCCTTTATGAGTTCCTTATTTGTTATAATTAATTCCCTTAATTGAGTATCCAAGATCAGAGAGACAAGAATTTCTCCCCCATCAATCTCAGTTTTTATAATTTTCTTATGCTCAAGGTTTCTAACTATAGAAAGAACTGCTACTTTTTTATTTTCAAGATTATCTTCCAACCCATTTATAAGCATATGCATCGGAATTCTAGAACCACCTAGAAGAGATAAAAGCCGTATAACATAAGCTGGAAGGCTGTCCTTCTCTTCCAGAAAACCTGCCTCTTCTATCGATATCTCTGCAGCTTTACTATAGGAAAAACTACCTTCAAAAAGAATAAGGGATAAAAAGAATTTATAGATGAAGTTTATAAACATTTCCCTGGCTTTCTTCCTTTTCACTGATTTCTTCCTGCCTACCTATTTGTTGAAAGAGGCAGAGGCGTAAATTGTTTCCCTTATGGGGTTTATACTTATTAATTATCCAGATGTTGAGTTGGTTAGCTAGAATATCAAGCTCTTTTAAAGAGAGAATGAAAATAGAGTCATCCAAATCAATATTAGATTTTTGGATATTTTCATATCCATCATCTTCTAAAAATAAATTGAAATTATTATTTTGGTTCTGGAGAGAAGAAACTTTAATTTGTCCCCCCTTAGGACAATTTAAAATTGATCTATATAATAGGTTAAGAATGAAAATTTTTAAACGGAACTTATCGTAATAAATTTCTTCCTCTTCTCCTATTTCTAAGCTGATATTGACATCCTTATCATCTGCTTCATTGAAAAACAGCGTTACTATTTCCGAAATCAAATCTCTAATATTGATTTTCTCTAAGTTGTAATAAACAAAGTTTTGTAATTTAATTGAGCTCAGATCATGGATTTTATTGACGAATTCAACTTCTTGATAGGGAGAAAGAATAACTTTTGAATCCTTCTTCTTACTCTCTATTAAAATATTGGTTAGTTCATTAATCGATTGCAGAGTTTCCATAAAATAATTGGCTGTTTCTTTTTGATAGAATCGAGTTTGATTAAAAGAACTTTTAAGAGATTTATATTTTTCGCTATTAAAGTGAACATGTTCTGCTTGTTCTTTAGCCAGCTTTCTTGTTTTCTCATGGCTATAAACAAACCAGGAACTGAAGATAAGAAAAATCAATAAACCTACCAAGGCTTGTCCTTGAATTTTTTTTAAGAGATACAGAAAATCTATATGAGGCGCTAACCCAACAAGGAGCACCAAGTTAGGTGCAATAAGAGATTTATGAGCAAATAATTTAAGGTTAAGCTTTTTACTGTATAGAGCAGCCGCCGTTTGAGGGGTGGCAATTTCATCTGCATGAAAATCAACAATATATCCTATGAATATTTCAGGCAAATCAAGGACTTGAAACTCATTAGAAGTAAGATCAAGATTTGTATTCTTAAGGTTTCCACTAATCTCTCCGGATGGAACAATATTTAATCGAAATTGCGAAAGAGCTTGGATCTTTTCTAAGCCAAAGAAGTGCCATTCTTTTTGATGCAGTTCTTTAGTTTTGCGCCTCTCAACTTCTAATAATGCCAAACGTGTACTCCAGATTCCTCTATTTAACTCGCTTGCAACTTTAGTAGCAAGGTAATCCGATCTTTCTATAAACTCTTTCCTAATCTCATATATTTCTAAGAATATGAGGCAAAAGGAGTAAACCATAAAGAATCCGGAAAACTGGAATCCAAATTTAACTTTTGGAGGGATTTCTTTCATTCTTATCATTTCCTCATCAATCGCTCAGCAATCATTTTTGCTGCTCGCTCTCCTGATTCCACAGCCCCTTCCATAGTGCTGGGGTGAGTTAATGACGTGTGTTCTCCAGCAAAAAAGATAAGGTCCCCTAAAGGTTCAAATATTTTACGACAGATTTGTTGAAACCTTTCACACGTCAATTCATAATCTTCCTCTTTGCCATTGCGAACAAAGGAATAACTTCCCTGCGAGTAGGATTCCTCACTCCAATTAAGAAAAACACAATTTTCTGCTGTAATGTCTTTATGCTGTAGATGGGGGTAAATCTTATTTAAGATTGACCACACTCTCTCAAAAACCATTTCTCGTTGTTCTTTTGTCTTAAAAGAAAGCTGAGATGCTTTACCGCCAAAATAAACTGTTAATACAGTTCGATCATAATTCCACCAAGCGGTAAATTGAGAGGTTAAGGCAAAAGGGCAATCATCTTTTTTTCCTTTAATGGGTATAAGAATTTTTGTATTTGAGCCTCCTTTAAGAGTTTCTAATGAGGTATGTTTCAGAGCCTCCGGCCATAAGGAGCTGTCAATATTTATAGTTTTTAAGGTGGGAAAGGGAACTGATAAAATTACGTGGGGCGCTATAACTTGATGTCCATTTTCAAAAATTAGGACAGCCTTACCATCCTGCTTTTTTATAGTGACAAGTTTCATATTTAAATGAATTGAATCTTGAAGCGGCTTAGCTAGCCTCTCCACAAAATCAGATCCGCCTTTAGTAAAAAAAACAGAATGCCTTTTTTCACCTTTATTAATGCCATATCGGCCAAGCTCAATCCGTTTCATGAGCCATGTTAATACTAATTTTCCCTTTTCATCGGAGATTTCATAAGTATTGATGCCCTCATAACAAGAAATCCATGTTTCTAATAAAATTCTAAAATAATCTTCTTTCCCCAAAAAGGCATCTAACCTCTCTCCTAAACTCACAAAGTTGCAAGAGGGCGATAAAATTTCAGGAGATAGACTTTGTGATAAACTGAATAAATTTTGAGGACTTAGCTTATCTTCAGTTAGAGTATTAACCTTGTAAGTCTCTTTTTCTTCTCTTATCGAACAGCTCACTTCATGCGCTAAGATGCGTAGCCTTTCTGCTGTCCCCCCATCATTAATTTCCTTTCCACCGACTTCTTCAAATGTACCATTCGGAAAATAGTGAGTGTTAACACGTCCTCCAAGCCGATTCCGGGCTTCATAAATAATGAAAGGAATTCCCCATTTTTTCAAATAATATCCGGCTGTTAAACCGGATAAGCCTGCACCGATAATGACAACTGGATTTTCTTGATTCACCAGATTTTTTCCTTCTCCACTCAAGAATGTTAAAAAATATAGAATGGTTACTCTGAGAAGAGGTATTACCTTAAGATAGCTTATTGTCATAAGAGGATTCTTTTTTTAAGGAGCAATACTTTTCGAATTGTTCTAGCATTTCTTGTCCTTTATAAGGATTATATTGAAGGCTTTCATTTAATGGACGAAGCAAATGTCATCATAAAATCAGCTTCTTAATAACTTTTCTTCTTGTTAACCAGGAAGTATGTTCCTTATATTATAATTTTTTAACTCAATACAACATTTATCTCCAAATTATCAAATATTTATGTTTACTTGGTTGATAAATGAGAAAGATTCAACCTATGATTGCAAAAAAAATGCATACTAATTTAAAAAGGATATTTTTTAAGGTAATGATTGGAGTTTTCCTTATGCCTCACCAGGCCCTTAGCCAGAGGGGTAATGTAGATATTGATAAACTAAAAATTAGTTTAACCACCCCCTCTGACCATTTAGAGGAGCACCTTGCTTTAAAGATAACAGAAGAAGCATCTCTAAAAACTGGACTAAAAAAGGTTTGCAGCTTTGGGATTGAAGTAAAAGACGAAAATAATAAGCTTATTGGGGGATTATCGGGATATGAATTTTATGGCTCCCTTGTCATCGATGTCTTATGGATTGACCCACTTTATCGTAAGAAAACAATTGGCTCTTTGTTACTTAAAAAAGTTGATGCCTTAGCGAAGCAACGCAATATTAAATTCATTTCTGTTTCTACCATGGAATGGTGGGATTGCGTTCATTTCTATGAAAAGCATGGCTTTAAGTTAGAGTTTATCAGAGACGGTTTTGATAACGGCTATAAGCAATACCATCTTAAAAAAACTCTTCTCGAACCTGCTTCATAGTTACTCTATCCGCCTAAAATACATCTATATTCTCGAGCGACATAATCGCCATGGAATTGACTAGGAGCAGAAAAACTAATTCTATCCTCCACTATAAAGAACTTAAGAGGATGGAACCAATGCTTGTAGACATAGGCCCCATAGAGCTTAAGAATTTTTAGACGAACCTCTTTACATTTTTCAGGTTCCGAAAGATGCATAATCTGAACTTGAAATTCTTTTTCAAGCATTTGTTGCTCACCGGGGATAGGGACATTTTTAACGCCGAACTCCCCTGCCCTAATACGATCAATGGTTTGGTATTTAAGCACCCAATAGATGGATAATTTAAAGCTCTTTCCTGTGAGATATTGGCTCGATTCAATCGTTTTGCAGTAATGCTTCCATTGGAACATATCCGACTTAAACTTCACCTTAAACGCTGAAAGAAGTAAAGGAGCGAGATCACGATTGAGGGTAACTTTCTCGTTGGGAAATATTTGATTCCAAAAAGAAATCATCTCTTGGATGGTGGTGTTTTTGGTCGACTCACTGGTTTTATTTTGTCCATTTTCTTGAGTAAATTTTTTGACTTGTTTTGTTTGATTGTTAGATGTTCCAGAAACTGCTATGTAACTATCCTTCAGCGTATCAGATTTATTATTTTCTTTGTTTGTAATCTCTGTTTTAACCATTAGGACATTTTGTCCGGATGATCCGGACCTAGAAGAAGCCTCGAGATCAGTTTGTCTTTCTTCAAGAAGTTCATTTAAGCGTTCATAATTAATTGTATAATAATTTGTTCGATTGGATTTATAATCGGCTAGCTTTTCCACGAAAATAATGCCGGCCTTTTTTAATTCAGCCACAATCCGACGAATCTGACGATCAGAAACACCGAGTTGGTTACCCCACTCTTCGGCTGTATTAAAAACCCAGCGTTTTCCTTTGTGGAAGACCCCTGATCTATTTTTTTGAATCCAGTAATTCAATTGGCTTAAGAAAGCGGCACTAGACTTCCCAAAGAGGCGAACAACATCGGGCTGTAGAATAACAACAGGTAAAATAGCTTTAGAACACCGCATCTGATTTCTCCCTGAAACCAAGATGCTGATGCGATAGAAATAAAAACATCGCATAAACCTCCAACATAATTTGTTAAGATTTACGCGAGAAACAGAACGACTTGACAATAACATAGCATACTGTTATTGTAAATATAGTATTATAGTGTTGCGTTTCTCGCGTAAACACATTGTAGATACCCCTGTTACCAGCAGGGGTTTTCTATTAATCCACTACCTTCTCTCTTTAGCACTAAGTTTTACCGCTATTTTTTTAGCTTAGGTGGCTAACAAACCTAAAGATTAAGTAATATATGTTTTTATGCTGCCAACTTCATCCATAAAAAACAAGGTTTTTTTTTAATAATTGGTTAAAAAATGCAGAAAGTATTTAATATATATCAGATATGTGCACTATATCTATAAGATATGTAAGAGATAGATATGTTAATCTTATATCTTAAGTATGTTATATGCATGCTATATGTATAATAATTGTATTTTTTTAGTAACCTATATGTATAGCATATGTATATTATATGATTTTGTATTTATGCTGAAGCTTAATGTGCCTAATTTCCAGACTTTTAACGTGCAATAGGTATATCTTATGAATGATTTTTCTCTCCCATCTCTTTTTGCACATAAAATAAAATTTTATTAATAAGTAAGGTATTGTTAAAAGAGAAATATGATTTTATCAGTTTAAATAATTAAGATGTATCCCCAGGAAAATTTTTTGAGCATAACATGGATTAAACACTTGGTATAAATGTTTTTATTCTCCGCGCTATCTTTAAAAGTAATGAGATTGGTATAACATACATATGGCATCAGAATGCTATACATTTAAATTAGACTTACAGTAGGTTTAACATATTTTACTTAGCAAAATGCGTTAGCAGTTACACACAAGATTAAGCTTATCCTTAAAAAAGGATCCTAAAAACGATATTAATACTATACATATAACATACATATAGCATACGTATATTATATGTATGAGCGTGATATAACATTCCAATGCTGTACATTTAGATTAGAGTTACAATATGTTTAATCTATTTTACCTAGAAAATGCGTTAGCAGTTACACACAACGTTAAGCTTATCCTTAAAAAAATCTTAAAAAATATTAATACTATACATATAACATACATATAGCATACGTATGCTATATGTATGAGCGTGCTATAACATTCCAGTACTGTACATTTAGGTTAGACTTACATTGTGTTTAACATATTTTACCTAGAAAATGAGTTAGTAGTTATACACAAACTTAAACTTATCCTTAAAAAAGGATCTTAAAAACAATATTAATACTATATATATAGCATACATATGGCATACGTATATTATATGTATGAGCGTGATATAACATTGCAATGCTGTTTATTTAGGTTAGATATATAAAACATCTAGTCTGCCATACCCAAGAAAAATGCTACATTAAGTCTCACAACAAATTAAGTTCATCCTGTTCGACTATTTTAACTCTATTGAATTAATGTGGATTAAGTGATAACGTTATTTTATTCTTAAACTTAAACTTAAAATATGTAAATGGCTGAAACAATCGAAGTAAAAATGACTACCCCTGAAGCAGCAGATTATCTAGGTATTACAATTCAGCATGTACATAAACTGCTAAAAACAAAAGGATTACCTTATCAAAAAAGCCAAAATAGAATATTTTTTGGGCATGAATCTGCAAAATCATTATTTAATACGCCCTTCAAAAAGAAAATAATCACATTTCAAATTGTAAAAGGGGGAACAGGGAAAACTTCGCTTGCACACTCTTTCGCAATTAGAGCAAGTTTATATGGTGCGAAGGTTTTATGCGTGGACCTTGATCAACAAGGAAATCTAACATCTGCTTTCAATTTTAATCCTGATAAAACACCGGTAATTGTAGATATAATCAATGAAGGAATAGGTGTTGGAGACGCAATAGTCAGTATTTATCCTGGCGTTGATCTACTTCCTAGTCGGATAGAAAATGCTGTTTTGGATAACATAATTATGCTTAACAAGCATCCTTTAGACAGGGTATACAGTAACATTCTAGAAAAATTAAAAAAAGATTATGATTTAATTATAATTGATTGTCCACCTGCACTAGGGCAATCAGTAGCAGCAGCCACTTTGGCATCAGACTGTGTAATAGCACCCCTTACTCCAGAACAGTTTAGCCTATCAGGATTAAAGATCACACATGACGAATTAGCGGGATTGTCAAGAAAATATGGAAAAAAAATAGATCTAAAGATCGTTTTAAATAAATTTGATAATCGTACAGCTCTCTCTTCAGAAGTTTTGACGACTTTATTGAGTCACGACGTCTATAAAAATATGCTCAGTAAAAGCTTTATAAGAAGTTGTCAAGAATTTCCCAATACCATTTATACAGGAAGTACAATATTTTCCACGCTCAAGAATTCTTCTGCAAAAGAAGATATTGATCTCTTTACAAGGGAAATTCTCGAGTTGAATGTAGCTCGGATAAATAATCAATAGGAAATTCTACTATGCCATTAATAGATGATTTTACTAATAAGAAAACCAAAAAATTTACCAAAAAAGAATATAGGCCATGGGATTTTGAGGAGCCGTCTCAGGAAAATAACGAGTCTATTCTTATAGCGTCTATTCCACCAGAGAGATCAGTAGACCATAATGTTAAAGAAAGCCCGCAGGTTCTAAATGTAGAAAAAATTGAAACAAGTTTTACTTCTCAAAGCACCACTGAGCACGACTATTCAAAGCTTTCTAAACGAGAGGAATCCTACTCTTTAGATTTAGAAAAATACGCCAGAGGGATCTATGGGCTGCAACGTATAATTCTCCAAAACTTATTACAGCGTATTGAAAAAAAAGATGAGCTTTTTTTTTACACCCATCCTATTTTATTTAAAGAGTTAGCCTCCTTACTGAAAGCTCCAATAACTAGCTTGAAAGGAACTATATACAGGCTTAGAGAACTTAAAGTCTTAGAAGTTTATGAATATAAGCCTGGTAGGGGGGGGTATACATCTTATAAGATTCCTATTCCGGTAGGTAGCTTTTTTATAAAATATTTTGAAGAAAAAACTTTAAGCTCCTTCAATGTGGTAGAATAAGCCTCCCCTGAAAACAGCTAAATAAATTATCTTTTAAATTGGCTGCTAATGGCTACTATATTGTATAATCCTTAAATTCTACAAATTAGGGAGCAAGATTCGAGAGGTAGGCGCATATCCTCATACGTTTTATAAGTGAGAGCCTTTTTACCCTCCCTGATTAGTCTTCAAATAGAAATATTCTAGAGAAGTTTTTAAAGATATATTTAATGTTATCCTCTACTCTCGGTACCTCATCTCTTTGAAGGTAGTGAATTAAGGTATTTTTTATTTCATCTTTTAATGTTGAATCAGCTACAATTTTATTGTTTAAATTAGATATGAATTTATTACCAGGCTTATCCCCACAACAAGTCATGGCATAAAGGGCTACAAGGCTTAAGGGCCTTCCAGTATCTAACCAAGATTTTATCCTATCCCAAGTGGGCTTACACGTTGCTGCTAACTTTCCCCAACCATCTGATCTTGCTACAATAAATCGGATAAGGAGAATGTAGATGGGCTAGTGTCAAGCAAAGGAGCAAAAGGACATGAGCCAAAAATATAATAAAGATTTTAAGATAAGTGCTGTAAAGCTGTATTTGCAGAGCGGTAAAAGTATAGAATCAATTGCCCAAGATTTAGGAGTATCGCGGGCTAGTTTAGGGAAGTGGGTTACCCAGTATAAGCGTGAAGGGGACAAGAGTTTTCCGGGCAGTGGCCACGTAGTGGATGAAGAATTGAGGGCCTTAAAGCGAGAACTTCAGCTTGTTAAGCAAGAACGGGATATTTTAAAAAAAGCAGTCGCCATCTTTTCTGCTCTACCCGGGAAAGGTACCAATTCATGAAAGATCATCATTTGTATTTTTCTGTGGATCAGATGGCACAGGTTTTGGGGGTTAGTAAAAGCGGGTACTATGACTTTCTTAAACGCAAACCGAGTTTAAGGAATCAGTATAATCAGGTTTTAGCGAATAAGATTAAGGAGATTTTTATGGACAGCTTCGAGACTTATGGGAGCCCCAGAATCCATGCTGACCTGGTGGAGCAAGGTTACTCGTGTTCAAGACAAAGAGTTGCCCGGCTCATGAGAGCCTATGGTCTTCAATCAAAAATGTATAAAAAGTTTAAGAAAACTACCAAACAAGCAGATCACCCTTACTACAGAGGCCAAGATTTAGTACAGCAAGATTTCTCAGCCCTTCAACCAAATACTGTATGGGTGGCAGATATTACTTTTTTGCCAGTCAATAATAAGTGGGTTTACTTGGCAATCATTCTGGATCTTTTTTCTCGTAAAGTTGTCGGCATGGCTTTACAAGAAACCATGAAAGCAGAGTTGGTTGTGGAAGCCCTGACGGCAGCTATTTTATTGCGAAGGCCACCTGCGGGGCTCATCCATCATTCAGATTTAGGGGGCCAATATACCAGCCATGCTCTTTATAAAAAAGCTCATGCCTACGGCATCCAGCTAAGCCACGGTAAAACAGGCTGCTCTTATGATAATGCAGCCATGGAAAGTTTTTTCCATACTCTTAAAACAGAATTGACCCATTTTAAAACCTATCAAACGATAGAAGAAGCAAGACTCTATATTTTTACTTATATTTATGCTTTTTATAATTC
>JAIBEV010000104.1 GCA_019459505.1 Candidatus Paracaedibacteraceae bacterium
ATAGACCATTCTTTGTCACTTAAATCGCTTTGGTAGTTTGTCTTCATTACAGAACCTCTTTTTTTACTCTGCTAACTTACCAATATCAATTGATCCTATCCCCATTATTTCTTTTCCTTACTTCTCACACAGTCTCTAAGATACAGGGCGGTTATCCCTCACAACCTCCTTCCCTTTAGGTTCCATCTTTCCAGTGAGCAGATCACGCCCAAGCTTGGGGGTAGTTCCTGTTCCTCTGCCTCGGTAAGCTACTGTTTCTGCAGGCATGGTTTTTTGGATCCACTGTTTAGCCGTAGCCGGAGGCTTGCTGCCCAAGTGTTTCATGAACAACTCACCGCCCTTAGACGACGATGAAACGGCCCATGCAGGGTTAATTCCCTTAGACTTATTCGCGCTTGAGCCGTTAGCAACTGCTCTCATATCCTCGTAAATCCGATTAGCATTGGCTGATCTGTTACTTTCAACCGGTGTCCGATTCTGGTGGGCTATCATCTTACCTTTACTAGGTTTTTCAGAATGCCTTGGCAGAGGGTGACGGTTCGTATTGCGCGGCAAAGGTATACGACCTTTTCCGCCTCTTCCGGCGAAAAGTTGTGAAAGAAGTCTTGTACCCTTCGGCAGCCAATCACAAAAGAGTTGGCTATAAGCCTCAAGGCGACTATCATCAATCGAACGACCCTCGAGTTTATCCTTTAACAGTTCAATGCCTTCAACGCCTAACTTTTTACCATCTACACGCAGACGCCGCATATTATAGCGTCCATAATGAGCCTGTCTCGGAGTACAGGCTTCGACCTCGCCAACAGCGTTTGCCCAACAGGCGAAGATTTTCAGGCCTATGCTATTCTTTCTGACTGCATCCTCTTCAACGCTTCGCTCGATAGATTCAACGACTTCAATCTCCTGCAAATATTGAAGATCAGTAAACGACCTTGATTTTGTTAAGCCTGGTTTAGGGTTTTCAGTTTTCTCCTCTCCCTCTCCTAACTGATCCTCAACCATGGCGGCAAACAGGTCATCCGGATTATTGCTTTGCAGGATCCCGGCGAAGACTTGGCTGCTATTATACCGCAGCGCCATCTCTGCGGCATTCACCGCTTCATGGATATCAAACCCTAATCCTTGTGCCACCATCACAGCTGTCATTTGAGAGAAGAGCTTGATTTGCTTAAAAGCGTCAGCCTTAAGCACTTCTCGCCTTTGACTATACGCCTCACTGCCTTTCTCTAATCCTGATTCGGCCAACTGTTGCTCAATTCTGGGCACATAGACCAGCATTAACAATTCACTCATGCTCTCCGCCGCCACAGCGCCACTCATCGCTCCCATCACCGACTTCTTGAACGCTTTGCCTTTAAGATGGGCTTTACCCACCGCGGCCGCTCGGGCAGCTGCGACGGCTGCGTGCGTTGCCTTATGGGCAATGAAGTTTAAGCAATTAAAACTACAGGCATCTTTGTGACGTGAGGTAAGGCCAATTCAATAAAAATAGGGGAAATTCTAGTCGTATAAAGTATCTGTATGGAGTTTGTAGAGAAACTCCTCAAAGTTATCCGCTAACTTCACTTTTTCGAAACCGGCGTCATGGTCAGAAAGCCACACGATCCCTTGAGGATCAATGCCTATAGGGTTGCCAGAAAGATCCTGTGAGATAATATATAATCTATCAATATCCGGCCATTGTCTTTGCTGATAAAAATTTGTATTAGTTACAACAGTATAATTATCCTTATCCATTCCTCCTGCGTACTTTAGGCCATATAAATTATAACAAAAAGGCCCTCCCCCTCCATATTTACGGAGGTAGTTCTTATAACCATTATGAAATTTTAAATTTAACTTATTTTCGGCCTCTATAATTTCTGCCTCTGTAGGGATATTAGTCGCCCACCAGCTAGGCTCCTCTTTAAAATTTTCATCTAAGCTTTCCCAAATCTTTTCTATTGTCATGATTTGTTCCTTTTTTCTAATTCATTCTGGGCAAGTTCTTTATTAAAAGCTCTCTTTAATTTATCACTATCTTTACGCTGAGAAAGTGTCAATCCCGCTCCTTTTTTATTACCTTTAGGATGTTGTATAGGATTCCATATATTATGCTTATCCTCTGGAATATGTACATACGCTGCACCTTCTTCACGTTGAGGAATTTGTTTAGGGTGATGGAGATTAAGGTTTTTTCCCTTCCTGTCATAAGGATTCGTACCGGTTTTTACCATTTTCTTAAGATGTTCATCACTTACATGCCCCAAATCTCGTACAGCTCTAAATTCTACTCCATCAAATACAACTCTGCCCTTTTTTTCAAGCGGTTTAATGGTTGAACTTGCAGAAAAGGTATCTTTATTCACCACAGCACTTCTACTCTTGCTTGGTGTTGCCAAATCCAATCCCTGTAGGGATATGGACGAGACATAGGGGCAGAATTGGCTGGGCTATTGGCTGATCCTATTCCTTGGCTCGGCATAGTTTTCTGAAGCCAGGCTTCTGCTGACACTCTTTGAGGACGAGATGAGTGAGCAGGGAATGCACGAGCTTTTGAGGAAACCTTATTTCTCTGCCGGCTCCATGTACTCTTCTTAAGTTTCCCCGGCTTACCTTCTATAGCTATGGCTGACTGTAAGCTACCGACAGCTCCCAATATGCCCAAGCCATAATCTTCTATTTTCCCCCAGCCCCCTGGCTCTAAAGACAAACCATTTTGCAGGCGTTGTACTTGGGTGTAAGCAAGATCAAGATGCTCAGGGAAATCTTCAATTGTTTGAACAGTCCCCTTAAAGCCACTATTTAATTCAAGGCCATAAGTATCATCATGACGGATAGCCCTAAGGCCTACCTTATTACAGAATTTGATAACGGGATTAGTTTCTTCCTGCGCCCATTTTTCATACATAGCATCAACATATTCAGCTGCCTCATGACAGATGCTAATATTCTTAGCAGCCTGAGAGCGCGGTTTGTTGTCTTTATTCTCCTCTGGTTCTTTCTCCTCTTCCTCTCCTAACTTGTCACCACCAGAAATAAAATGATACAGAGCACCGAAAAAAAATTGATACAGTGAGCGATCCCAAATGCCTTCTTTTAAAGGAAGAGGAGGCGAACATGATAAAATGGGAACAAACAATGGTAATAAAGATTTTACGTCGCCAAGGTAAAAGTTTAAGACAAATCGCTTAAGAAACTGGCTTCTCAGTTAATACGGTCCGCAAATATTTAGTGTATGAAGGAGTCCCTAGGTATCAAGGACGTCCGCGCGGGATGAAGAAAC
>JAIBEV010000002.1 GCA_019459505.1 Candidatus Paracaedibacteraceae bacterium
TGTTTCTACAATAATATCCTCGTTGACATATTTATCTGGTATAATCTTCCATTCTGGGTGGTCTTTTTTCTGTCGTGATTTAAAGGTATAGAGGCTTTGTTTCTTGAGGTTTTTGATACGAGGCGCGTAAGCAAAGCCTAATAGATGAGTTACGGCAAAGATGGACTCACTGTAACCATGAGAATCCGTCGAATGAATGTCTGACTTGACAACATCGTTTCGCATAAGGCCATCAATAACATAAGCACTTTCTCGCTCTGCTGCACTGAATACTAATGAATGCCACAGGAAATTGCGCTCATCTACAAAGGTATAGACGCTTACTCCCTGCTCTTTACCAAAATACTTAAAGGAATAATTGGCATTCAGCGATTCGGTTTGTACTTCACGTTTTTGACCATCACTACCCGAATGAATCTTATCTTTTAATCGTCGATAAACATCTGGCAACGCCATCTTGTTTAACAGCCCTAATATACGATCATTGGCGGCGTGTAGATTCTCTAGGGAGAAATACCAATTGATCACATGGTCAAGATTATTGGCATTAATTTGGTTGGATATTCGAGCAATCTTTTGAGTCCCGATAGCGCATCCATAGCCCATAATACCTGCATACAGCACTCGATCTGCAGCAGTATCGAGGTGGGTATGTCGCTGTTGCCAGTGCTGAAACTCTTGCAGAAATCCGCTGTGTTGATTTACCGTAGACAACACCTCACACAAGGGGACTAAGTGCTGCTCTGGAAAGAACGGTTTTAGAGCTTTATATTCTAGCTCTTCATCTTGTTTGGGGGTTGCGATAGTGAAAGCACCCGTTGCTGCAACCTTCAGGTGGGGGTTGTTACCCTCAAGGGAGTTGATATTTGTAGTTTTATATTCTTGATACAAGGCATCATCCAGCTGCTTAAGTACTTCTCTTGGATTTATAAAGGCTTGAAGATCTGCGCGCTCAATAAGAATCTGTTTCTCCCATCGTTCCTTGGAAATCAAGTAATCATCCAGCGGTCTGTATTTGTGGGAATGTTTAAGGTTTAGTGTTCCAGATTTGATGGCTGAGGCAATATTCATAAACAAATAGACTTTATATAATGACGTACGAAACGTGCCATCCACGGTTACAGCAGTACGTTGATCTTTATTCAGAAACTCTAAGGGGGCTTGTTTGGTAATGATCCCATCTTTTTCTTTAAAATACACAATAGCCTTCATGAGAGGATTGGATCCAGTTTCATCTTCAAAACTTAAAGCCTTAACGATGGGACTGATGCGGTTCTGAAGACGTATGGAGCGATCGCTCAGAATTTTAGAATACTGTTCATCGTCTTGTATAGAATCGATAGACGTTTTGAGTTCTGTGCTTTTCTGGAGTATATCTTGATTTTTATTGACCAAAATCTGAATATGCACAAGCTTCTCTGCGTCGCTGAGTGCGGGAGTTTCTAACACGGTTTGAATATTAGAAAGAGCACTCAAAACACCATCATCCAGAATACTCAGTAAAGACTTTAGCGATAGATCCCGACCTTCACGGTGATCATAACACCAATCACGGTACTCTCGGGTCGTTCTATTCCGAAAGGATTGCATGACAGACAAAAGAACATCCGTCAGATTGTCTTGAAGACGATAATATTGATGAGTAATAAAGGCGATGGTGTGAATATAACGATCTTCGCTGGCACGCTGATTTAGCTGGAACATATCAGACTTTATGACGCTTTTTGCGTAGTAACGAATCCCGTCATGACCAAGTTTAAGAAGAGGTAAGATTTTCTTAATATGACCATAAAGGGTTTGCAAATAAAATAGATCAGTTGCACGCTCCTTAACCTTAACGGGTTTTGTGGAATGTGACGGTTTCTTGAGTAGTGTTAACTTATTAACGGGAATATTGAGATAATTGTGTTCCTTCTTTAGGGGATGGTTCTTGGGCAAACAACCCATCTAACACAAACCGTATCTCCTGCGTTAAATTCTGATCAATAAGGAGAGCCAGCTCTTTCTTTCGATTGTTAAGAACGATCAAGATAAGTTCAGAAAGTTGATGATAACTTGGCAGAGCTATGCGCAATTGTATCAAAAGATCCACACATCTCCAGAAAATCAATTTTGGTTTCAGATGACCGCGCGCCATTTCTGAAATAGGGTCGATCTACATAAAGATACCGTCTTTATTGTCAACTATGAAAAGCAAGATTTTGATTGAAAGATTTATTACTTTTCAAGATTCCAAAAAATATATGGAGTAGCTTTCTCATGATAGCGACAATTATAACTTTTGAAGG
>JAIBEV010000019.1 GCA_019459505.1 Candidatus Paracaedibacteraceae bacterium
CAATGTTCGATATTCGATTTGGAGAGTTGTTTGGACCATTGCTAGAAACAGCGCAAAATCTAGGAATTAAAACCTTACTCCTTTCCACCGGGGGCATTAATTATTCACCAAGCGAAATTTCCCATTGTCGTGAAGTCCTCAAGAAGTATCCGCCATATATCTTGACCACAAGAGATGCCGAGACATACAACAACTACAACGATTTATGCGAGAGATCTTATAATGCGATTTGTTCTGCTTGGTTCGTCCCAGAAGCGTATCCGGGTTACCACATACCCGATGAACGTCCGTATATAACTAGCTGTTTTGACCATACACGCGAACCTCAATTCTCACTTGCCTTTCATACTACGCAAGAATCACCAGAATTTTCCACAACCCGCGTTACACATTCAAAACTTACAAAAATCACTCGTTTACTTCAAAGAAATTTGAACGACGATATTAATGGAATTCAAATTATTCGACCTTGTCATCAGGTCCTCAATAGGCAAAATTGGCGTTTATTTTTCAAGCCAAATTCTTATTGCTCTCAATTGCCACACGGATATTTGAATCTATACAGGAACACCAAGTTAACTATCACCGATAGACTTCACGCCTCGGTAGCTACACTTGCCTATGGAAATCCAGCCCGTTTATTCATCAAATCGAACCGCACACTTCTCCTTGATAGAGTCAATGCCCAACATGTGGGCAAAAAGATATTTAAGATGGATATTGATGCGCTAAGCAACGAAAAAGAAGAGTATCAAAATTGGCTTACAAAAGCATTGCACAATTAATAAAATCCGAACAAATCTTCGACCTCCTAAACACTGGAGGAAGTAGAGTATTGCGAATTTTGTCTAATTTTATATTAATTGCAATAATATCAAGACTAACTCCGAATTCTCTTCTTGCAGAGTATTTCATCTACTCAAGCATATTCATTCCTTTAACCATAATTGCATCAATGGGAATTGGAATTACTGCCATAGCGCAGATTGCAAAAGACGGCAAATTAGTCTTCGGCCACCTGATATCCATACATAAGTCATTTTTAATCTCTTC
>JAIBEV010000023.1 GCA_019459505.1 Candidatus Paracaedibacteraceae bacterium
GGCCTTTTAAGCCTGAAAGAACTATCAGGGTCTTCTTCTCACTTGTCCATTGTCGTCGCTGCATTTTTGTCTTCCTTTTGCTTAATTCAACAAAAACACTCCTTTATTTCAACTCTTTTCTAAACTAGGGGCAGTATAGCCATTTCTTCTTTTTTGCGGGAATATAAAGAATCTCCAGAGACTTTACGCTCTTATGCTAAAGAAGTTGAGCGTTTGCTGTTATGGTGCCTTCATGTTGCCAAGATTAACATATCAAGCTTAAGACGTGACCATCTCCTCGACTATCAGTGCTTTTTAAAGAATCCTCAGCCTCAAAAGTTATGGTGTGGACCAAGTACAGCCAGGCGTACGAAACAAGGTGTTATTAATGAACATTGGCGTCCTTTTGTAAAAGGTTTAAGTGCTTCATCTCTGAAGAAAACAATCAGAATTATCGATTCTTTTTTTAATTATCTAGTGCAAATGAATTATTTGGTTGGTAATCCTTTAGCTGTTGATCGCCGACGCAAACGCCGCAATCAAGGAAAACCCAGAGTTGTCGATCGGTATTTAGAGTTGAACGAAATTCAAGCTGCCTTGAAGGGACTTTCTGATTATCCTCCTACTTCTTCTACCAAAAAGTTCCAAATCATACGAGCACGCTATATCATTTTACTTTTATTCTATACAGGGTTGCGAATTACAGAAGCAGCAAATCATGTTATGGGTAATTTTCTTCAACGTGAAGGCAACTGGTTTTTACGTGTTGTTGGTAAAGGTAAAAAACTAAGAGAAGTCCCCATTCCTGATGAACTGTTAGTTGCCTTGGCAGATTTTAGGATGAATATTGGGTTGCCTTCTCCTCAGCCTCAATTTAGAGAAAAGACCCCTTTAATTCCCATGAAAAATTTAAAGGATACTATTACTCCTCGACGTATTGATCAGATTTTAAAATGGGCTTTTCACCTAGGAGCTATGGAATTTGAATTAGAACACCCTAGAAAAGCATCAAAGCTAAAATCTGCATCAGCTCATTGGCTAAGACATAGTTATGTGACCTATCTTTTAGAGTCAGGAGCCTCACTTAAGGTTGCCCAAGAAAATGCTGGCCATAGCGACATAGGAACAACCATGCTATATTACCACATAGCCCAGACAAACCGCCATGAAGCAACCCGGGACCTATCCTTAAAAACGATTAAGGCGAAGAAATCTCATGATCAAGAAAAGAGAGATTAATTGTGCCAACCCTTTCTGTGTTGTCAAAGCATGATCAAAAAGAGTTTGATTGCCCTCCTATTTTATCTGCAGAAGCGCGATCTTTTTGTTTTACTCTTTCCAAGGAAGTTGAAAAGAAAATCACTCATCTCAGAACACCCACCAACAAAATAGGGTTTTTGTTGCAGTACGCGTACTTTAAGGCTTGTAAACGATTTTTTCTAGTCAGCCGTTTTAGAGAAGAAGATATTCACTATGCTGCTAAATTACTAGACATCCAGATCAGTGAAGTTGATTTAAGCACCTACAAGAAAAAAACACCAATTGATCATCAAGCGTCAATTCTAAAGTTGTTAGACTATCGACCTTTTAATAATCAAGTTATTCAATGGTTAGGAAAAGAACTAGAGCTTAGAATGCAACGTTTAACTGAGCCCTATCAAATATTTACAGAACTTCTTCAACTTTTGTATAATCAACGCATTGAGATTCCAACGTACCACAGATTAGTCGATCTCATTAGTCAGCACTATCTTTCTTATGAAAACAACCTATTATCGCTTATTAAGTATGGCTTAAAGCCGAAAGATCGGAAAAAATTAAACGACCTTTTAACGATAGAAAAAGAGCAAACCCTTGGATTTTTAGGCCAACTTAAGATTATTAATCAATCGATAAAACCAAAAGCAGTCCAAGCCAGTGCACGCTTATTTCAAAAGGTTAGTGATTATTTTAATGTTCTTTTCCGTTTGATTGACAGTTTAAAGTTGAGTGAGCATAACTGCACTTATTATGCCACTTGGGTTAAGAAAGCTAAATTGTCCCAACTTAAACAATTTTCAAATAAAGAAAGAACCTACCTGCATCTGATTGCTTTCTTTCAACATCAATTTTACTCACGGCAAGATAGTTTTGTGGATATTTTATTGAAATGTGTTCAATCGGCTAAAAATACGGCTTTGAATAAGCTTACAGAAAAAGATCAGTTAACACGAGCTGAACGAAGAGCAGCTGTGCGTCACCTTACAAAAACAAATCGACGCTATAAAGATCTGATTGATGAAATCACGGAAATTACTAAATCAACCCTTTTATCCGATACTGATAAAATTCAAAAGATTATGACCTCACTTGAAGAACACAGTCAGCAACAAGGTGAAATAGAACAAAAGAAAATAGAGTTGTTCGCAAGATCTTTGGATTCCCTCGCTAAAGACAAAGATTATTTTGATATTCTTGAAAGTTTGTCTATCAAACTTCAAAATCGAGTGAATAAAATTATCAAAGTCCTGGTTTTTAACCATGAAACATCGAATAAGGTTTTAATAAATGCTATTGAATATTTTAAAGAACATAATGGGGAAGTTGATAAAAAATCTCCTTTGGAGTTTTTAACAAAAGACGAAAGAGAAGCAGTGTTGAATAATAAAAAGGGCTTTAAGCCTTCTCTTTATAAAATCTTGCTCTTCATGCACGTTGCTGACGCTATCAAATCAGGTGAGTTAAACCTCAAGCATTATTATCGTTACTTGTCCATCCAAGAGTATTTGATCGATAAAGATCTTTGGGGAAAACAAAAAGAGGAACTCTTAAAACTGACAGGCTTGGAACACTTCGCTCATTTTTATGAAGTTATCAAGAAATTGAGGAAGCAGCTTGATGAAAAATACCATTATGTTAATCAACGCTTGCTAGAAGGGCGAAATCCTTATTTGTCAATCGATGAAAAAGATAAGGTTTACCTAACGACCCCTCCTCTTGAAGAAAGAGAGACAGAATATATTGCAGCTCTTCTTGGACAAGTCGGCTATATCCCCATTTTAAGGGTTCTTTTTGAAGTGGATCACCTTACCAAATTCACACAATGTTTCAAACACCACGCTATCAAACATGTTAAGGGCAAACCTAAACCAGAAGTATTTTTTGCAGGAATCATTGGATTAGGGTGCAATATCGGACTTTCAAAAATAGCAAAAATATCAACAGGTGTTCAAGAAAATACTCTTCTTAATACCGCTAACTGGTACTTTAACCATAAAAATCTGCTTGCAGCAAACGACTCTCTTGTAAAAATGATCCATAAGCTCTCTTTACCAAATATTTTTATTAAAGAAAAAGATAAAATACACGCATCCAGTGACGGGCGTAAAGTCAATGTGGGAGTAGATTCTTTATTGGCAAGTTACTCTTTTAAATATTTTGGCAAAGATAAAGGAGTTAGTGTTTATACATTTATCGATGAACGACAAGCTTTATTTCACCCGTTAGTTATGAGTTCTGCTGAACGTGAAGCCGCGTATGTGATTGATGGGCTGCAAGATAATGATGTTGTTAAAGTTGCTATTCATTCAACAGATACCCATGGATATTCAGAAATTATTTTTGCTGCAACTCACTTTCTTGATATTGCTTTTGCTCCAAGAATTAAAAATATAAACAGCCAAAAACTTTATGCTTTTTCATCAGGAAAAACCTACAAAAAACGTGGTTACAAAATTCTGCCCAGCCGCACGATCAATCAAAAATTAATAGAGCAGTATTGGGAAGATATTTTACGCTTCATGGTAACCCTCAAGCTAAAGAAAGTCACAGCCTCCCAATTATTTAAACGTCTGAGCTCTTATGCAAAAGATAACCCTCTTTACAAAGCTCTTAAAGAGTTTGGGCGTATCATCAAGTCGTTGTTTATTCTAACCTATTATGATGATGTCATATTACGGCAGCGTATTGAAAAGCAACTTAATAGGATTGAGCTTTCCAATAAATTCTCCAACGCTGTTTTCTATGCTAACGACGGTGAATTTAAACAAGCAACTAAAGAAGAACAAGAGATTTCAACCCTCTGTAAAGTTATTATCCAAAATGCAATCGTCCTTTGGAATTATTTGTACCTCTCTCAATTGTTAGCAAATTGTATTGACGATAAAGAGCAAGACAACATCCTTTTCCTCATCAAGGACGGATCCATCATTACTTGGCGCCACATTAACCTGCATGGAGAGTTTGATTTTACAAAGCATATCGGAAATAGCTTTCTCTTTGACATGAAAAAAATATTATTCCTAAAGATAGCGCAACCACCAGCTGGTGGTTGACTTTTTTCATAAATTGGCTTATTGCTGAAAGCAATAGGGGTAACTACAAATGGAACACCAAGTTCACCCTTAAGCTTTCCTTTACCCCCCCCTACCCTTCATAAATCGTTTGATCTCAACAAGAATCTACTTTCTTACCAAGATTAATGTCCTTCAGCACCAACGAACGAAACTTTTCCGCCAATATGTCGGAAGACCCCTAATTGCATAAAGGATATAAGGGTTTCATTTGCCAGTTTCTTCTGATCAACCAACTGGTCGTCACGCATGCGCTTGCAATCACTATAAACCTTTCCCACAACCCGGTCATGCGTTTCCAGAACTGCGTCTATGATCAT
>JAIBEV010000082.1 GCA_019459505.1 Candidatus Paracaedibacteraceae bacterium
TCCCCAACCAACCCTTTAAGTTTTTGGTTCTCACATTCCAAGCGTGCTTGTTTCTGGCTAACTTTATCAACATCAAAGGCCTTACAAGCGTTTGCTAGAAATTGATCTTTCCACTGATAATATTGGGACTGGCTGATTCCATGTTCATTACAAATAGAAGCTACTGATTGGCCTTTTAAGCCCGAAAGAACTATCAGGGCCTTCTTCTCACTTGTCCATTGTCGTCGCTGCATTTTTGTCTTCCTTTTACTTAATTAAACAAAAACATTCCTTTGTTTCAACTCTTTTCTAAACTAGGGGCAGTATAAAAAGATGAAAGCTTATAGAGAAGAGTTGGAAAACCGCTTAGCTCACGCCTGGATTAACCCTACGTCTCAAAATGTCAGCCGATATCAAGAAATGCAGCAAGATATGATGAATCGGTCAGAGGTCTTTTCTCAAACGTGGATGAAGAATGTGTTTTCTAATGCAGGCCTTGATCATACCTTGGTTGCGCCGGTGAACCAAAAAGCTGTTCATGTTTATTTAGACCAACAAAAAGAAGAGAAACAACAGGTCATTAAATCGCTCTCTCAAAGTCACGGATTATTTTTCTTTTATGCCAGTAACTGTCCTTACTGCCACCAGTTCGCACCAATTGTCAAATTCTTTGCGGACCAGTATGGCTGGGAAGTTTTAGCCATTAGTTTAGATGGCGGGCCAATCGAGTTATTTCCAAATGCTGTTCCAGATAACGGATTGGCGAGCCAATGGAATGTCACCGCCTTACCTTCCTTATTTGCCGTCAACCCAGAAACAGAAGACGTTATTCAAGTGGCTCAAGGCATGACTAGCATCGATGAAATGGAGAATAGGATCATGGTGCTAACAAGGGAGAATAAATGATTATTAACTTATGGAATAAAGTCGTAAACATCTTTACGATGACCCACTTTCAAGGCGACAATGGTCATTTTGTCTTCTTCCAAGCGACAGATAACCCGATAATCGCCGATTCGATACGACCAAAGAGAAGTTAGCTCATTGCGAAGGGGCTTTGCCTGTATAGTAGGATCAGGCTCGCTGATAATTTTGTCAAAGAAATCAAATATGCGACCTTGAATCGGTCGATCAAGCTTCTTAAATTCTCGTTCAGCTTTTGGAGAAAAAATAAGCGTCCACTTTTTATTCAAAGCCATACCGCTTTTTCATTTCCTCAAGGGTCGATCCCTTTCTGCCAGAGGCAAGAAACTCCTCGTAAGCGGCGACTGCTTCTTGAAGTTCTTCTTGGTCTTCTAAGAAATCTTCCAAGGCTTTTTTTACGTAATAACTCTTTGACCGTTTTGTCTTTACAGACAAAGCCGCCAATCTTTTTTCCAGACTTGCTGGTAACCGGACTGCAAGCATTTCAACACCTTCTTTCTCATCTTACAAATAAGTATAACATGTATAACAAATTTTTCAACAGGGTCATGGATCTCAGTTATAGAACATTAAAGACAAGTGTCTTTATCTTGATGGTTGGTATGACTTCCGGTCATGCCAATATTGAAAAAGACTTACACGGATTCTTTAATCGTAGTGTTTCAAAAAATGTGACAACGCCGTCGGCTTTTAAAGATCAAGCTGCCGGTTATTATACAGGCGGAAGCATTGTAACCCGTAACCAAGTTCGCAGCGCGCAATTGATGACACTTCAAGTACCGGGGTATAGGGCTGGATGCGGGGGCATTGATTTATGGACGGGTGGCTTCTCTCATATCAGCTCAGATCGCCTAGTGGAGATGTTGCAGAATATAGGATCAGCTGCTGGATCTTATGCTTTTATGCTGGCTGTCCAATCAGTTTCTCCTCAAATTTATAATATTATGAATGAGCTCAATGCAATCGCCACGGAAATTAACCAGATGAACATTGGTTCTTGTGAGGCCGCTGCAACGGCCTTAGGGGGGATCTGGCCTAAGTCTGATGCCTCCTCAAAACACTTATGTCAAGCTATGGGAACGAATCTGGGGGCTTTTTCAGACTGGTCAGCAGCCCGTCAAGGGTGTGGGGCTAAAGGAGACCGCAGCAGTATTTTATCCAGAAAAGAGAGTGATCCCCGCTATAAAGATATGCTTGTGGGCGAATTTAATCTATCGTGGAAAGCCATTCAAGCTAATGAGTTTTTGATCAAAGATAAAGAACTCGCCCAGCTCTTCTTAACTTTGGTCGGATCAATCATCTCTAAAAAATCAGGTGATGCCTTTCAAGTGGTAAACTTGCCCGGTTATGCAGACCGGGATGATCTCCTGAATGGACTCTTAGGAGGGGGTGAAACAAAGGTTTACAAATGCACAACAAATGACTGTCTAGATCCAATCTTATCGCCTGTCAGGATATCCGCCAGTAGTGCCTTGTTGATTCGAACCCAGAACATTTTAGAGTCTCTGGTCAATAAGATTTATGATGATGTTGCTCCCACCCCTGAAGAACAGGATTTTCTCAATTCAACCCGTCTGCCTGTCTATAAAATGTTGAATGTGGTAACAGCTTTTAGGAAAGGGTATGCCCCTGTGGATATTCACCAATATGGAGAACTGATTGCTCTCGATGTTCTCTATAAATATATTCTAGAGGTTTTAGACATTGTGCACGAAAGTGTTATCCAATTAAAATCTGCGCAAGTTGATGATGCGCATATTGACCGATTTGTTAAAAGTTTGCGTCATGCACGCGAGAGAGTTACTGAACGGCGTCAAAGTGCTTATCAGCAAATGGACAGCACATTGTCCTTTATTCAAGCAACTCAACTCATCGAAAAACAACTTCATGCCATGTTAGGCAGCATGACCGATGAACAAGGCTGGCTATAAGGAGAAAGACGAATGGCTTATGATATTTATACTTATGGGAATGGGGAAGTTTTAAGAGGTGTTTTTAATGCTCTGGCTATGTGTTTGAATTCAAAGTCTGGCACGTTATACGAGCCCTTAATTCGATTGGGCATGATTGTCGGGGCTCTCTGGGCGGTTATTTACGCTTTGTATAATGATATAGCTAAAATCTTTACTTCTTGGATTTTACCCTTAACGATCATTACAGGCATCTTGTTTGTCCCCACAGCCCGGGTTAATATTCACGACCCGGTCTCAAGATTTCATGACAGCGTGGATCATGTTCCTTATGGTCTAGCTATGTTTGCCGGGTATGTCAGTAGAATTGGTCATGGCATTACAGAACAAGTGGAAAAAGTTTTTTCTCTCCCCGATGATTTGAAATTCCAATCGACCGGCTACATTTTTGCCAGTAATTTGATGCAAAAATCGAATCAGTTTCGCATAACCAATGCTGATTTAGCTGAAAATATGCATCAGTTCGTCAATCAGTGCATCGTTTACGATGCGATGCTAGGGCGCAAATACACGATCGATGATCTTAAGAAAACGGATGATATTTGGGGATTGGTATCAGCAAATGCCTCTCCCATCCGATCATTTATGTGGCGCGACCCCCGAGAGGAAGGCACAGGACAAGGGGGAATGGCTCGCCCTATTACCTGTAAAGCTGGCGTGGCAAAATTTAATGCGCAATGGCCAAAACAAATTGAATCCAGTGCCACACTCTTTGGCAAAAAGTTGTTTGGCGCGAGTCAACGGGTCGATGCGAAAGCAGAACTTCTCAAATACCTTCCCTTGACTTACGGGCAATTAGGTCTCATGAGTCAAGATGCCACCAACATCATAAAGCAGCAAATTATGATCAGTTCCTTCGTCAAAGACACAGATAAACAGTCTGTTGCTCTAGGCAATGCCTCAAATCTAGCCGCTCAAAGAGCTTATTTAAGCCAAAGAGCCACCTATCAGACATTAGGGGCCTTTGCCGGGGATAATCTTCCCATCTTGAGAGCGGTCATGGAATCAATTACCTATGCCTCTTTTATCTTTATGATCTTCTTAGCCATACTACCTTTTGGGTGGCGTATACTCTCAGCTTGGGCCCAAATTATTGTATGGCTGCAACTCTGGGCCCCTCTGTATGCCATTTTAAATTATATCATGATGAGCCGGGCTACGGCAAAAACGGTTGCTGCCATGTCAATTTCTAATGCCTCGGGTGTCACAATCGCTAACTCTGTTGGTATTCTGGATGCCAATGCGGATATTAGTGCAACGGCGGGGTTTTTATCCTTAAGCATTCCCTTCATCAGTTATGCTTTAATTAAAGGGGTTGGATCCTTTGTCTCCTTGGCATCTCACCTGGGGCATGTGGGCCAAAGTGCTGCCGCTTCAGCGGCTGGAGAAGCGGTTTCCGGTAACTACAGTATGGGCAATATTTCTGAAGGGGGACGACAAATCGGTAATGCCCAACTATTCAACCAATCTATGGCTGCAAGTTATCGGGCGGGGTCTTTCAACTTTGCGGATGGTCGGACAGAAATGACGACTATGGCGGATGGATCACAGATCATGAATGTTGGTTCTTCTAATCTTCCAATGTCTCTTAACGTTGCTGAATCTCAAAGTGCCCAGTATTCAGCCATGGCGAATAAGAGCTATCAACATGCTCTCAACCAATCAGAAAGTTCCGCCAGAAGTTTATCGAGTAGCTATCGAGATATGGTTGACCTTAGTAACACCATTGGTAATTCCACCCAGGCAAGCAATGCCGTCAGCCAAGGAATTTCGTCGGAAGACTCCAAGGCAATTCACAAATCAGCAAATATGGTTAATGAATTTGCAAAGCAACATAACATTAGTGCAGATAAAGCTGCTTCTTTATTTGCCGAAGCAAGTGCGGGTGGAAAGATTTTTGGTATAGGCGGATCTATTGGAGGACGATCATCTGTTAATACAAGTGATCAACAACTACTCAATGAAGCACAGAGAGTAACCCAATCTCAAGATTTCCAAGAAGCCCAGAGATTGGCTATTCAAGCCGCACGAAATTATTCTCATAACGTCTCTGACGAAGTCAGTAAACGCCTCGCTGAAAGTGTCTCTGGATCTTACGAACAAGGGATGCAGCAACGAGCTGAAGCTGCTAAAAGTTATTCTCAGGCAGAATCTTACAGCCAACAGGCTACGTTTACTAAGGCAAATTCAGCCTCCATCAATTCCAACTACAACCAACAATTTGTTGAGTGGTTATCTGATCAACAAGCAGACGGAACAAGTGGAAGAATTGGAAAACATGGGGCATCCCATATCATCGCTAATGATCCTGAAATGACAAGTGCTTATGCTAACCGATTTATGTCTGAGAGAGGACTTATTCCATCCTCATCAGTTGGTTCAAGTGCTCAGAAAATCAAAAGTTCCTATGATCACGAAACTGGACATCACCAAGATGCTGTCACACGGGATTCACTGAATTCTGTTAAATCGCAAGGACAGTCAGAAATTACATCCGATAAACTTACTCGTGAAGAATTATTTACAGGCTCTGTTGATTCTCAACTGTCACAACATCGCCGCCATATTAACACTCAACATGAACATATTGATCTTAACCATCAAGAAACTATGCAAAATTTTAAAGACTCCGAAGGTAGATCTGTTGTTGTGCGATCTTTTGAAAAGGTTATTGATGAAATACAAAATTAATAATCTATTAGCGCTCGCCGATACGACTGATATACGCGGGTGTTCCAACCAACGAGTCATTCCAAGGTTGTTGTTGTTGAAGAGTACGATAATCCTCGGAAGAAGTAGAGCGAATATTGCCTTTCTGAGATTTTCCAGCATCCACACACATAGCTACAATCAAGAAAAAACCCCAAGAAATAGCATTTTCGTTCAACGTCACAAGACACATCAAAAATGGAGTAGAAAGAAGCAAAGTAAAGAAATGACGTTTCCAAAATCTCAAGACGATTTTAGTACGTTTCCAGAGGATATATTCCTCAAGGTGAGGAGATGTGTTCAGATCTTTTTCCATAATCCAAATATACCACAAGTAACCTTAATAGAAACCTAAAAGTATAAGGAATTAAGTTAGATGAAGAATTTCTCAGATACGTTTACACAGGGCGGCCAAACCCAACTTCACAAGTTCCGCATGATTAATCAGGTCTTTGGAACGACCTTAAAAATATCATCAATTATCGCATTCTTATGTTTTATTTTTCTTTTAATCTATGACGGAAGCTGGGAAAAATTTGGATTTCTGTTCACTTTTTATAAAGCACAAATTAGGGACTCTATGAGTTACCTGCCGAAAGAGTTTTTTGATACATCTTGGGTTCTTCATGGAGATGGAAAGTACTATGAAATCAGCGATCACATCATTGTCCATAAGCAAGAATATGTCCTCTCATCTATTTTGATTCATGGTCTCCTTTTCAGAAAACTTTTCCAAACATTCCTCTGTTTTCTTGGTAGCATGATTTTGTTGTTTCTGTTCTGTGGATACAGTGGTAAAGCCCTTAAAATCAAAGAAATCATTTCTGGTGGGAAAATTGTCCCTATTAACAAGCTTATCAATCTCATAAAAAAATCTAATCAAGCATCAGATTTAATCTTAGCGGATCTCCCTCTAATTAAAAATAGAGAAACTGAACATATGCTAATCATCGGAACTACGGGATGCGGGAAAACCAATGCAATGAATGAACTTATCCAACAAATTAGAGATCGGGGAGATAAAATTGTCATCGTTGATACAACGAATGGCTTTGTGGAACGATTTTATAATGAGCAACGGGATATTATCCTAAATCCCTTAGATAGTCGTTCAAAGAGCTGGAATCTTTGGGAAGAATGTACAGAAGAGTATTTATTTGATGAATTCTCCGAAAGTCTTATTCCTCAAATTGGTCATGATCCATTCTGGAGTAATTCGGCACGGACAGTGTTAACAGTTGCCGCTAGACAGCTTGCAGACGAGAATGATTATTCACTTCAAAGACTTATGGAAGTCACAGTCTCTTTGCCTTTAAAAGAGGTATTTCCCTATTTCTCAGGAACCATAGCAGCCAGCATGATGCACCCAGATTCTCAGAAAACAGCTCTTTCAATCAGATCGACTATTGCTGCTTCCATTAAATGTTTTGAATACCTTGAGGAAGCAGAAGAAAACTTTTCTATCCGCCAATGGATATTAGATCCAGAACAATCTGGGATTTTATTTTTAAGCTGCTCTCCAGAACAACGATCAAGTTTAAGACCCCTATTATCTGGATGGTTGAGTCTTGCAACAAGAGCGGCCTTATCTCGTCCTGAAGGGACAGAAAAAAAGCTATGGTTTTTCATTGATGAGTTGTCGTCACTCAACAAACTCCCATCGCTTCCAAATTCTATGGCCGAAGTTCGAAAATACGGTGG
>JAIBEV010000094.1 GCA_019459505.1 Candidatus Paracaedibacteraceae bacterium
TTAATAACCCTACTTTGATTTTCCCTGTATTAATTTAGCAACAAGTAACAGCAATTTCTTATTCTCTCCTTAAAAGCAAATCATGAAAATATTTTATAGCAGTCTATTTGAGCTATGCTCAACATATTAAAAAAATAAATAGGGACTGTCTGCCTATTAAGGGAATGTTAAATATCTTATCTTTAATTAGGAAATTTATTTTTACCCTGATAAAATTAGAAAATATTGGGATTTTTCTTGGCAAGCGAGTAAATGGTTCTAAATAAAATTAAGGATTGGAATCAATTAAAACATCTTTACACTGTTGTTATTGAAGATAGTTTTAGTAAGGCCACTAAACAGCTTAATCTTTCCATTTCCGTTCTCTGACAATCCATAGCTGAATTAGAAATAAACCTTGATAACCCTCTCTTTATCCCTCAGTCTTCTCGATTAATTTTGACACCTATGGGGGAGTGTTATTTTTATATTGCTAGAAATATGGCTTCTTCCATCAATAGAATGAAACATATTTTAGAGGAAGATAAGCAGGAGGCTGAGCGGCTTACGCTTACACTTAGTTTATCTTTTGGGTTTAGCCATACGACTCTCTTGCCTAAGGTAGTTAGATTTTTGAAGTCTTATCCGGAAATAGATTTGCTATTTGACTATAAGGATAAGTGTCATCAGTCCAAGAGTTCAGGTGGAAGTGTCTCTGACGCCTATATTAGAAGAGGTGATGGAGAGGATAAAAGATTGAATCACACATATTTTACTTCCCAAGTAGATGCCTCTAGGGAGGGCAAAATTACCTCGAAAAATATGGGCTACCCTCGACCCCTCAAGATTTGAAAAATCATGTGCTTTTAGCTTTGGATAACGCTTACCATCAGCATCCCAAGGATAAAGCAGATTGGATCCTTCAGATTGGAAGGGAGAGCAACGATCCCTACAGCAAAGAAAGGCTCCATTTTACTAATATTAAGTATCTTTATCATGCGGCATTGGAAGGCCTCGGGATTGTTGCTCTTCCTAATGATTCACTGTTATTAAAAGGTGGTGAATTTATC
>JAIBEV010000139.1 GCA_019459505.1 Candidatus Paracaedibacteraceae bacterium
TGGCCTTTTAAGCCTGAAAGAACTATCAGGGTCTTCTTCTCACTTGTCCATTGTCGTCGCTGCATTTTTGTCTTCCTTTTGCTTAATTCAACAAAAACACTCCTTTATTTCAACTCTTTTCTAAACTAGGGGCAGTATAGAACGCCTGCTACCTGATATTAATTTCTCCTTACCAAGTGAGAAAGAAACAATTCTACCTCCACCTTCTGGGAGCATCTCAGAATGTGAAGTTTTGCTTTTGCCTGTCTTCATACCCTCAGTAGATCATCAAATGCTACAGCGCCTATCTCAAAAAAGATAAAGATAATGCGTACGAGGCTTAGGAATTTTTATCAATTATCTTGATGACTGTCCTAACTTTCTTTTGATCTCATAGTAATTTTTTGTAATGGATGACAAATTATGAATTTTAGATGTCTTTCTCTAATGCTTCTTATAGTGATTTCCTCTTCAAGTAAAGAGAATGTAAATCCGATGAATGAAGGAACAAGAAGTCTCACTTGGCACCTGGAAACAAATTTCAGTACTAAACCAAAGAAGTCCCGCCCTAAAAAAAGAGTTGAGCGTTTCCCAGATGGAAAAACTGCTTGGCATGAAATGATGACAAATGAGGATTTTGAGCCCAAAAAGGCACCACCTCCAAAAAGACTTCGCCTGCAAGAAGAAAATCCGGAATATTCTAATAAACCTTTAACGCCTGAAGATCAATTAGAAAATCTGCTTAAGCTTCCAAGGGGAGAAGAAAGTTTCCCCTATCCCTCTACGAGATTAGTGGTACAGCTTATGCTTTATAAATATCGGAGTTTAAAAAGTAAAAATCTTAATCAGAATAAAGAAGAATATCAAAAATTTTTATCTTTAGGAACGCGTGTATTTGACACTATCTTAAGTTATTCCTTAGAAGAGATTTACTTTAATGAATATGTACATCTATTAAAATATTTAGCCGATATTGGGAATATAGTGTACCAAACCCCCATTGATAGGATGAGGCTATTGGTTAACTACAAGTTTTTTCATGAAAAAATGAATGCTTTTATAAACTCCTCTGCTGTTTTGAAGCTAGATGATAAAGTTTTATATTTCCGCACTTGTATGGGAATTTTAAATGCTGCCTTAAACCTGACTTCAGATCTTACTCATCAGAAAGAACTATTACATCAAATTATTGAGGAAAATAAAAAAATATTTTTAGTACGAAAGCAAATTATTAGGGATAAGGATTTAATTTCGCTGTTTAATAGTTATGAAAATTTTTATCAACTAATACCGGATGTGGAAGGAAAACTTAAAATTGTAGACGAGGCTTTAGAAGAATGCCAAAAGATAAAAACTAGTCATAGTATTTCAGATGAGATAAAAATCCTTATTGGGCAATATATTTTAAAGTATGAGGAAAAGAAAAGAGCTTTAAATGAGAAGCCTCTGCTCCCTGACACTTCATTCATTGAAAGGCAAACGGTAAATAATTTTACTTTCTCTTATGGGCTGTTGCCTGAGCCTAGGTCTTCCCTGGATACCTCAATGTATGGGGAGCAGACCATGGAGTTTTATGAAAGGCATGGCGCGCCCTATAATCCGTTCTTGAATAGACAAATAGCGAATATTTTCCCGCCTCCGTCTCCCCTTTTACCAGAGTTTAAGGCTACAGTTGATAATAAAATGCTAAGGATGTTTAAAATAGCCTTCTAGAGAAGGATAAAGCAGCTGCTGGTGGTCACTTTATTATAAGGCCATTAGACTTAAAACCAGCAGGGGTGAATGTTTTTGATCAATTATCAATGATGGCGGTGATGATAGTGGTGACTATAATGACCGTCTTCAGGGACCACAATAACAGGCTGGGAGCGTTCGATAATAACAGGATCTGAACGCTCAACAATCACGGGACGGGAGTCCTCTTTAATAATGATAGGGGTCACTTTTTCTTTTAAAGTAAAAGAGCCAAACTTTTGTTTGCCAATGCGTCGTGTATATTTACAGACTTCAGTGGGCTTTTTTTGTGTTTTTTGTACTTTTATTTTTGGTTTTAACGGTGACTCTATAGCAAAATTAGGAATATCTCTTTTCTCAATTTTATAAGGGGTGCCATTAATAACAATCTCTGACTTGCCATTATTTAGGGTTTCACGGAAAATTTCTGGATCTAAAATAGGGCACGAAGCATGGGTGGCTCCTATCAACAAGGCTGCTACAAGCGTATACCTAACCATTTCTTTCTCCCTCTGTTATACTGCTCTATTTAGATGGCAGTCCAGATGCTAACATCAAAAATAGGATTTCTTAATGATACTCCCAAGTCCTTAAGAAGCTGTTAAGGGCAACTAATTATTTTTATCATCATTTTTTACTACAAATATTGGAGAGTATTAAGAATTTATAAATAAATTTTATCTATCATGAAGTCATAATGGTACGGTACTTGTTATGTGGAGAGGGATCCATGAGACGACTTATTTTTTTAATTGCATGCTTATTAAATTCTGTCTGTCAGGCAAATAATGCTGAAGTAACGCCTCAAGGTCAACGGTTGCGATCTAATACAATGGCCATAACAGCAGCTAATAAACCCCTTCCCATAAAAAAGACCCACGATAGCATGCGCTTAGAGCAAGCACAAACTGTACCACAAAATAATCAACCAAGTATTGTTTTTTCATCTGTAGGCAATAAGAGACAGAGCCTAAGGCTATCTCCCCCAGCATCCGGAGGGGTATCGCAAACCACATTAATTCCTGCTCCGGTGGAAGAATCAAGCTTCATTCCAAATGGTCCGACTCTGGTGAAAAGCTGTGATGATATTGTTGTTTTATTTAAATCGGGGGTTCCTGCTAATATTCTTAATACAATGACCAGCAAAGGGCAAGGGGGGGAATGTGTCCAGGCCGCCGCTCAAGAGGGTATGGTTTTAGGGAAGAAAACAGAAGTCTTAGGACAACTTAACCAAGGACTTACTTTCTGGCGAACTAAATTAGAATCACAATTTAAGGATTTATCCGATTTGGATAAAGATATGCTTGATTCTATTACCCATTATGTGATGTCCACTCAACCAAATCAGATAACGAATCGTAGTGATTTTTATCCACGAATTGATCCTGATCTCATTAAATTGATGTTTACTTTAAGTTATCTAACTTATTACAACAAATCAGATTCTAAAAATACGCCTAACTATGTTTCAACAGCCTATCGCCAAGAATTAGCAAAGCTTGAGGGTGAAATTAAATCTTTAACGGCAAAGCTGCAAAAGATTAAGCAATTTGAAGATAGTTTAGCCTTCACATTTGGAGCAGATACCATTAAATTTATCGAGCAACGTCGTTTGGAAAGCCAAGAAGAAAGTGATGTAAAACGACAGGATTCATCTATTAATACAGGTCGCTATGATCAAAGTTTTGGAATGCAGGTTGGTAATAATGCTGGTCAAAATTCTTTTGGTCAACAGCATGGTGGTGGCTCATATGGCTCTGGTCAAGCGAGCGGCCGAGATCAAGGACGTGCTGGTAAAGTGCAAACAGAAACTAATGATCTTCATGTGCGGAACTTTGCTCCGCAGCTAGTGCGGGAAAAAGCAAGAACGTTCAATTCAATCTTTAATGATGTCGACGCCCGGATAGCCGATATCAATAGCGTGACTTTAGAAGATATTGAGGAACGGTTGGACCGTATTGCACGTAAGACGACTCATGCCCTGCTTGAAGCAAAGCGATCCTTGCAAATTTTATCTGATCCGCGGGTAGGAGAATTTTGGGTAAAGGTTGATAGCACCTTTAATCGATTCTTAGAAGGATTTAAACCGGTCGATGTTTTCTATCGAAATATGACCCCGTATAAGACACCCAATCTTCTCCGTCGTATGGTGGCTTCCAAGGCAAATAGTCAGGCAGATCTGGGCAATAAAGAGGTGTCAGGCGTTATGCTCTATCGTGGAGGCAAGGGGGGGCAGCCTCACAAAATTGATCAATTAATTCTTGCCTTCTCGGGATCAAACTCTGTGGAAGATTGGAACCATAATTTTGATGGCTTGAAGAATCAGGGACAAGCAAAACACTCGTTGGCTATAGGGTTCCGTGTTCATCAAGGTATTATGAATTCACTTTCTGAAAGTCTTAGCTATAATGGAACGAACCTAAAGCGATGGTTCGATAAGTATGTTAAAGAAAATGGTCAAGGTAAGTCAAACAGAGGGGAAAGACCGACCCTTCGTATTGCTGTTACAGGGCATAGTTTGGGAGGCGCCTTAGCTCTGCTCATGGCATTAGATATTAAGCAAAATATTGCACCTCACTATCAAGATAAAATCAATATTGAGGTGGTGGTCTACACATTCGGAGCACCGCCTATAATTGATAAGAAATTTGCTCAGAAAGCAGAAGATTTGCTCGGAAAAGGCAATGTTCTGCGGGTATGGAATTTAGGAGATCCCGTTTCAACTTTTAGTATTATCAAGAAAACTGAAGACGTTTTCAAAAGATCAGCTCTGATGACGCTATTAGGATATGCTCATATTGGAACCAGTATTCCCTTATCTGATAATGAAGGTATGGCTTCCCTCTTTAATAAACTAAGTCCGTGGACCAATCATAGTTCCGATCGTTACAGTAACTTAATTGAAACAAACTGGAAAGGATTGCTAAACCGCAAAGCCCACGAAATTTTCTACTATATGCAATCTCATAACTTGTTAAAAGGGGAAGTCTTAAAGAGCACTCTTGAGGATATGAATACATTCTTACGGAGCAATAAAGATGCAGTAAAGGTTTTGCCAGCACCAATTGTCAACGATGTGATTGCAACCTTGTCGCCCAAAACTCAGACAGCGCCTACTCAAAAAACTATGCAAAATCATAATGCGATAACTGAATCACGATTTAGTGAAGGAGTAAGTCAACAGCCAAAATTAGCGAAAGCAGAGGTAAAGAATTTAACCTATACGCATACATTTAGGACAGGTCAAACAGTTCCAATGAAAATTGACCGTGGTACCTCTTGCGATGTTAAGAGTATAATTAAGCAAACAAAGATCAATTCTAAAGCATTCGATGCAAATGATTTAAATGAATTGTCTTGCGGATGCTGTTTATCAAAGAATTATTTCATCAGTATGGATGCAACCTTTGCATCGAAGTTGCGATCTGTATTTGGTAAAAAAATTAGTACAGTGCAAGAAGTTTATAAACACTGCTCTAAATATTGTTCACCTCTCACGGGGACTGTATTCACCGATAAGGTCCGGGCCAATGTGGATGAAATAGGAGCCTTAATGGATAGACTTGGTTTGGGAGATATGTGGCAGCAGAAAAAACTGCAGTAAGATCAGCAAAAGTAAGGGGGAGGGGAGAATTCTTATCCCTCTTAAGAAAATGGGGGAATCCTAAAATATTTCTCCCTTGAAAACGATCGTCGCTGGCCCGGCCATCCATATGCCATGATCTGTTGATGTGATAAGCAAGTTGCCCCCTGCTTGTGATATAATCATTTTATCTGAGATTAATCCTTTGGCATACGCCAGTCCCATGGTGGCACATGCTGCAGTACCACAAGCTCCCGTATATCCTGCGCCTCGTTCCCATGTCTTAAGTAAAATCATTTCCGATTGGATTTGAGCGACAGAAACATTCACACGCTGCGGAAAGGTGGGGTGAGTTTCAAGTAAGGGGCCAAGGGTGCTTATATCAACCCTCTTAATATCCTCAACAAAACCAATTAAATGAGGATTGCCGACATCGACACCACTCCATAAGCCGATTTGATTGGGGAGGAGTTGAGCCTCAACGTCAGCAATTGAAACATGACCCATATTAACAACCGCGACACCATTGCTATAAGTACAGTGAAGGTGGCGCGTCTTTGTCCGCAGGATAACCGTTGGCCGATTAAGAAGGGTCACTAAAGCTCGGCTACCATTACCACAGGCTTCTGCAGCGGTTCCATCGGCATTAAAGAATTGAACTTCAATAATATCTTTATCGGAGGTGTGTTGGAAGAAAACCACTTGATCACATCCAATTCCACTGCGTCGATCGGCAATGTGCTGAATTTTTTCTAGATTAAGTGGACTGCCTTCAATAATGACAAAGTCATTGCCGAGTGCCTGAGCTTTGAGAAAAGAAATGGACATAGGTTATCTCACACAAGAACGGATATTAAAGGCAGGCAGCGAACCTGTGGCCTACGGAGGACAACTATTAATTTTAAATGATGATACCGTGGGCCTTAATGATATTCAATATAAGAAATAATACCCACCTAATCTTAAAAATTTTGATACACGGAATGGTTTAAGTAGGAGATATAAGAAGGATATCCTTAAAGGAGTCTAATAATTTTTTTGGAGAAGGTTAAATTTTAAAGAGAGTAGTATAGTATATAAAAATAAGTTTAATTCACGTGAAACGAGAAATAAATAGTTAATTTAAATATTGTTTCCTTTTTTTTAAAGAGCTACAAATTTTTAGTAAAAATTGTGTCGATTGTTAATAATATAGAGTTTTTCTCCCCGAGGAAGCTGTCTAAATATAAGTTTGTAAGGCACCATAAAAATTTAGGAAACATTAAAAATGAGAGTAGTGGATTATCCTGTTCACTTTTATCAGACGGGCAAAAGTTCAGTAATAAAAACAAAATTGAGGGCTTTAATATTTTGTACTATTGTGTCCCTGGTATGGCATTTAACTAATCATGAAGTGGCAGCCAATGAAGAGCCAGACCTTTTTATCCAAGGTATAAGAGGAGATAACCACGCTTTTCCGATCGGGGTGCAAGGGGTCTCTTATTCTCTTAGCCCTGTAAATGCGCCTCATCTTTTTTTAAGTTTACAAGAAACCGGCTATTCTCTTACCTCAATTATTGACAAGCGAAGCTTGTTTTCATTTACCAAACTTACCGAAGATAAGAATTATTATAATTGTCAACCGGCCAGTCATTCTTTCTTTGGCCAGGAGGATAAAACTTGGGCTTTTCATAGTGATGATTTACCGGTCAAGCAGTTCCGTATTAAAATTAATGAAGGGTGGCAACGCCGCTCTTCTTTTCTCTCTGACTCAAACAGCAATCTGGTTTTAAAAGGGTTTAACCAGTCTGAAAAAGACAAAATTGTTGTGTGGCAGTTACAACCGGTTTATGAGATTGATGCTTTACATCCTACAATGGTTGACCAGCAATCATTACTGTTCAAAGTAACTCAAAAAGAACCGATAACAAGCACCGTACTTTCTAAAAAACAAATTCAAGCTCTCTACCTTTTACATTACCAAGCAAAGCCCGAAAAACAAATAACTGCCGTATATGAAGATACTGTGGAGGCAGATATTTACTGTCGAACTCCACAATTATCTTATCTCAAAGAGCTCTATCTTACGTCAGCTGATTTCCCCATAAGAGTTTATAATGTAGGAAGATTCTTCAAAGGGATCGGCGAGTATGCTGCTGACGCCTTAAATAAGAAGTACTTTGATCCTGACGAAGAGATTCTTAGTATTGAAAAAGGACAAGTCCTTTTATTAAGCCCCAAATACGATAGTTTAGACCTGCCGATGCTTGGCAATGTAGAAGTTACTCTGGGAAATAAGGGATATATAACTACGTCTTATAACGGTATTAAAGTTAAGCTTCGCGATATCATTCAAAAAAGAGGTCAAAAAGGTATTGAATATTCTGATTTTGTGGTCCGTTATACAGAGGATACATTATCGTTTATTGCTATCAATTCTTGGCTAAAACCGGCAACAGCTGGAATTATAGCTAATGAAGTAACAGGAAATGCAGCTCAGGATTTTGAAAGGGTAACAGACGCCGCTCTCCAACGATTGGGTATTATAACCAAGGATTTAGGGGATGTAGGTAAAGAAATAGGTAAGAGCTTTGAACGGTCTAGTCAGAATATTGCGCAAGCTATTACTAACTTTTCTCAGGCCATGGTTACTTCATCAGAGAATCTTTCAGAAACAGGAAGAATTTGTGCGAAAAGCTTTGGAGATACAGTTATGTTTGCTGCTCGCTCTTTTGAAAATGCCATTCAATTCTTATCAATTACGGCTCGCGCAACAGCAAGAGAAACGAGTGAGAGTCTTACTCGAAATACAAATACAATTGTGCAGGGGCTTGAACACACAATGACATGTCTAGACTCTACTTTAATGGGAGTTGCTGCAAGTCTGGAAAATAGTAGTGCCAATGTTGCAGATAGTCTTAAAATATCCTCTCGATATTTTAAGCAGGCTCTTGCTGATGTATCAAATGCTGTTCGTGATGGTACAGATGATTTATCTAAGGCTATAGAGGACGCTTCTTCTAACTTTGTTAAGGGAATGAAGCATGTTGAAAAAGCCGCTGAGCAAATGAAGAAAACCGAGCATACAGTTAAGCACAAAGTGTGTATCCTATCTTAATGGTTGTTGAAGCAAAAGAAGGATCAATAATGCCTAATTTAAATGGAGACAATAAAACCATTGCTTGCAATGTGTTTTAATACCAAAGGAGAACTAAATGTACCTTCAACGATTAAAAGTAATTGGTGGTTTGCTGACTTTCTTATCAATACATAGTCACGCTATGCAGACCCCGTCAACATCTGCGGATGAGCAAAAATTACTAGCTCTTCAAGAGTCTATTGCAAATATCAATGAACTTATAGAAAAGGATGCGATGACAATTCCTTCTAACTCTTCCCCGATCATGCTTTTAGGTTTAACGGGAGAGGGAAAGAGCACCTTGATCAATTTTCTAGCTCAAAAAAAATTAACCGTTATTGACCATATAGATGGCTTAGTTATTGGAGTTGCTGCAGACGACCATCCGCTGACTGGAAGTCATATTTCCCATGAAGGGTCGTGTACAGATAGACCTTCTAAGCATATTATTGATGGCCTGACTCTATATGATTGTGCGGGGTTGGAAACGATGCTTGATACCTACAATAATATTAGAGATTCCTATGCTATTTATAAGCTATTTAAGACCTTTCCTACAGCCAAAATTTTAGCTGTTATCTCAGAGCCCTCTATTAAGGGTCGAGGGAAAGGTTTAGTAACATTTGTTAAGCGAATAAAGGAGTTTTTTGGACAAAACATTGATCAATTAGCTCAGGTGTCGTGCATTTGCATAACTAAAAATGATCCAAGACGGGGGGTGCGCAATGAGGAAAGAGTTAGGGCTAAACTAAATAACCTAGTGGACGCTAGAGAATTGGATATTAATGAACAAGCTCGAAATCTGTTGCGGGGATGGGGGGAACCTACTTCTCACATCGTCTTAGTACCAGCGCCCGATGATGAGGGACCCTTTTTACCGGATAACGAAGGAACACAGCTTAGGGATGCTCTCTTAGACAAGTTTAGAACGCTTCAGGCAATTAATGATGTACAGATTATTCCTACTCTGACAGTATCTGCTGAGGCAAAAAATGTTGCTTTTACAATGGCTAATTCATTTACAGCGGAGATATTACAATTTATTAATACAACTGTTGAACCCGGTATAAAACAATATTGCTATAATAGAATTGCAACAGCTGTACCCAGCATTACTCTACAAGAATTAAGAAATTCATTTATGACTCTAATTGCTGATTTACGAGTGCTTGGCCGGGATCATCCATTGCCTCCTGATCAATTTAGTCACCGGATTCAAAATGTATTAAGAAGGTGCGACTTAAGGCAGCATTTTAAAAAAATTAATGCTGCAACCGAGTATATAACTTTCCTTAAGTCGGTGAATGATAATATTGCTTATCCATTTTCTGATTGGAGCAGAGGTCTGGTTGCTTTAGAGCCTTTTATAAGTACGTTAGCTCAACATCCTGTAACCACTTTCCCTCAACCTGGACTTTTATATATTCATGGATTCTTGCTGGGTACAAGCGATGTTCAAAGGGAAATTCAGTCTCTTCACCCTAACGTTAAAAAGATCATCGTACATTCTTTACACAAACTGTGGATTGATAGTGATATAGATTGGGCTAATCCCGACCTTAATAATGCTGGTCATTATCTAAGCTTTATTTCGCCAACTTGGCAAGTTGTGGGAGATCCTGTGATTGAGCTTAGCGGCCAAGATGGGGAGATTCGAGCTGCTAGTAGAACATCTAGACCCACGGGCGACCATGGTTTGCCTGGCGACTCAGGAAGAAATGGTGGACATTTTTATGGAAAAGGACAGTCCTTTGTCGGCTTAGACCATTTAACCATTAGAACCAACGGAGGTGTAGGACAAAATGGTGAACCAGGTATCGCTGGTAAGGATGGGGAAGCAGGACAAGATGGGGATCTAACGTCAGTTACCCGGACAGAGTCCTACGATATAGACGCATCTCAGTATGGTCCAGGATGGCGGGCTAGAGGGACTAAATCCTTTTATGAGGCTCCTCCCACAGAAATTGGTACCGATGGTCAAGATGGTGGCCGAGGGGGTAAAGGAGGTATGGGTGGTCGCCAGGGCTCTGCTCAAATTGATGGGGTTGCTCAGCCTTTTGCATGGATACACGAAACAGGAGATGGAAGCAATGGCCACCATGGAACCCATGCTGCTGGAGGACAAGCTGCCACAAAAGGGCGTTATTGTCGAGGAACTGTTTTGAAGGGCCAGAGTGCTTTTGTTGCTATTCAAGAACCGGTGGTAGGAGAATATTATTATATTCAAAATCAACAAAGTGGGCAGGTTCTCAATGAACTCCATGCTCATACTGACGGTGCTCATGAGATGACAGCACACCCCATCGATGGATTTACCTCTCATAAAATGTTTAAGTTAATAGACAGGGGTAACGGTTATTATTATATTCAAAATCAACAAAGTGGACAGGTGCTCAATGAGCTCCATGCTCATACGAGCGGAGAACATCCCATGTCGGCCCACCCTATCAATGAATATATCTCTCATCAATCGTTTAAATTAATAGGGGGTGGAGGAGAATATTATTATATTCAAAATAAACAAAGTGGACAAATGCTCAATGAGGACCATGCTCAGACTAGTGGTCCTCATAAGATGGCAGCACGCTGCCTGTCTGGACATACTTCTCATAAATTATTTCGATTTCTACCTGGGGCGGAGCTTAAAGCGAAACGTGCAGTGGTTCATCCTCACCATGTAGTAGAAACAGCTGTTACTCATTATCATTTAGGGAACCCTACTACAAATCCCGGCAGCAAGCCCTCGGGTGATCAAGAGCTAAATTCAACGAATCAAGGTGTTCCTGTATCTCCTCTCCCTAATGCTGATATAATTGTTGAGAATACTGAGGCAATGAGACGATATACAGCATTGTTTAATAGTCAAGCTTCTAACCCTTTTAGGGGGAAATTTTAGGATCTAAAGGGAGGAAGAGTTGAGTGATCGCCATTCCTCTCTCCTTAAAGTTAAGACCTAAAGAAGAATGTCTTTTTGGAGATATTGCACGTGGCTTTAGCTTAATTCAAAAATAAGTGGATAACTTACCTCGGGGCTTATAAACACCTTTCTTTATTGACGACTATCTATACGGATGCTAACTCCCTAGCAGCAATTCATTTTAGCATTAAATCTAAAAAAAGAATAGTGAGCTAATCCGTGGGGATTAGGTCACTGCAATGGGAGATTTTTATGAAAAAACTCAAGAGGAATAATTTTTAGCTTAAAATAGAAAAGCTTAATTCACTGCTAAAAGCCCGTTGGTCAAGTTTTCCTCTCTACTTTTTTCACCTTGAAGTTCCTTAAATCTACATGATAGGTTTGTGGGGCCCTCAATGAGTAAGAATACCTGAATTTATTACTTTTAAATCGGGATTAGCAATTGTCAAAATACTCTCATTTTCCTCACTAACTTTTGCAGCCGTTAAATCTAGACATTTAAGATGTTTAAGTTTTTAATGGTGTAACCTGTTCGACACGAGTATTAAATAAATCGAGAACTTGGGGAGTATTTATATTAGATAAACTTTCTATATTCGCAACTTTTGTTTTTCTTAAACTTAGTTTTTCAAGATTAGACGCATTAGCCAAAGGCTCTAGATTAGCGATTAATGCTCCAATTATATCCATATAACTTTCTAGCTCTTGTAAACTCTCATCAATCGCGGTGCTCAATTTAAGAGATACCAACAGATTCCGATCTTTTGCTTGCTGCAAATAATAGAACAGAGCTTGTTTTTGCTGCTCATTTTGTAAGTTATAGCTGACAACACGGTTTGCTTTTGCCGGAAGTAAGTTATTTTATATGCCGCGGTTTGCAACTATTAAATTATTTAAATCAGGAACTTTATCTAAAAAACTTTTAAAATACTGTTGCGCATCTACTGCCAATGTTGGAAAATCTACCCTTTTTGCAACGGAAGATGACTGCTCAGGCTTTAAAACTTCCAAAGAGGACATCTATAAAAAACATGACCTTAATATTAAACGATATATAGTCAAAATAATCTCCAATTTTAAATTATTTAAAAAATCATATAAGTTATATAGTCATTAATATTGAGATTATGTAGTTTTTTTGCGAAAAAACTGTGGATTTTTCTTTGGCGGCTAAAGGAGAAAAATTTTAGGCACCCTCACATTAATAAAGGATGAAAAGAGCTTTAAGAGAGGGAAAATAATAAAAAATATTATCAGACATGAACTTAAATAGAGCCCCAAAACGTTATCAGTTTCCTGTATCAATAATTAATCAAGCAGTTTGGCTTTATCACCGCTTCACCAACAGTTAGAAGGATAGTCGAGAACACCTAGTTTTTCGAAGGATGATTGAGCCATTACCGGAATACAGAACATAGATCTCATAAACGATTCAACCATCGAATCGAAAACGCTCATCTAAGCCACTCGCCATTATACTTAAGTATATTTTACGGATAAGAAAAAATACGCCTATCAACTATTATTACCTCGTTCTCGGATTAAAACATCAGATTAAAACAGAGGTAAACATGAATGAAGTAAAAGAAAGCCTATATGAAAAAATATCAGGAAAAATAAAGATCTTAACTATGAGAAAGCAGTTATTAAAAGTTTTAGGATTACTATTAGTTTTTAATGCTTTCTTTCTTACAACAGCAAATTCTTCAAGCCAGGAATTACGTGAGGAATTAATAACGTGGAAATGTACTGTACCCTTAACTGTCTATGCTGAGGTACAAATCCCTGCACGAGATAATGAGAAAAAAGAATTATCCCAACTTCTTAAAGAGGAAAAAATTGCTATTGGAAGAGATCCTCAAAACGCCAGAAGAATCCAAAGTAGTTATAATACTAAGTATGGTAAATGGGCAGAAAAATGCTCCAACTCATGGTTTACAGAAGCTAACTTTAAGGCATATGTAGGAAAAACTACTGGAGATCAAGGGTTTGATGGATTTTATATTGTGAACTATTCTCCGGTGCAGCATTTTGTCGTTATTAATGAAGTTAAATTCAATAAGGCCCGGTTAACAAAGGACAAGTGTTCTAACCCTGTAAAATGTCGCTGCGGGCAAATGTCCCGCAACTGGATAGAAAATAATGCAGATAAGTTAACTAATAAGGGTATTCAATACAAGCAGGAGATACAACAGGCGATCCAGCAAGGAAATTATTCTAGAAGCTTAATTAATGTCGACATAGAAGGAAACCTATATCTTTTTAAGCTTATGGATCAATATTGCCTTGGGACTCGGACGTGCCAACAGCTTCAATATAAAGAGAACGGATATTTTGAAGTGGTTAAGAATGCCTTGGCCTCTGTCGTGCCCCTTAGCAATAGTTAGCGTTATTCAGAGAAGAGTAGATAAAATAGTAAATTGCAGTAAAAGAGCTTAGAAAATGTATAATTGCAATTTACTATCGAGTTTTTGATGCCTCCAATAGACTAGTTTTAAGTTAAAAATAAATTACAAAGCATCTACCCCGGGAGCCTCAGGCTCTAATTTGGTTTTTCTCCAGAAGTAATTCTTTAAGGGCTTTTCAAAATAATTATCTTCTTTATTGGGCGTGAAATGATAAAGTCCGATGATATGAAGGAGGACAGTGAACCCCATGAGCCCCGCCATTCCCACAGGGCCAAACTTAGCGGCTAACCATACACAAGCATAAGAGGTCGTTACAGCTCCTAAAGCCCGAGCCAACGAGTAACTCACACCGATAATCGTATAGCGGCCAATAACAGGAAATCCTCTCATAAAAATAGCCGCTCCAATACCTGTAATATTAAGAGCCCAGGGAACAGATTGAATTAAAAAGACTTCCCCCACACTGTGTGCATGATTAATTAAAAAAGGGAAAAAGAAGGAAAAAAGGAGGAGGGCAAAGGCAGAGAATTTCATAATTTTTATAGGAAAAATATATTGGGTAAGAAAGGCACTAATTATATAAACAGTTGCACTTAGCATAGTGATGAAGAGGTTATGATGAATAATTTGTGTGGGGGTATATCCATAATTTGTCGATAAAAACTCGCCTAACTGAATAAAAGATATAAAGAATAAGATAGGCGTTCTAAATTCAATAAAGAAGTAAGCAATAACATTTTTCTGGCTTTGTGAGAAAGTCTTCAATATACTTTGTTTTCTATTGTTTTTATTAATCTTTTTAATCGCTTTTAGGAATTCCGGACTTTCTTTTAACCGAGTACGTGCAATTGAGCCGACGACAGCAATACCAGATCCTAAAAGAAAGACATATCTCCATCCATCTTCGGGATGGATAAAAAGCATGAGTGAGCACATTCCTAAGGCCAAGATTGTTCCTAAATCAGATGCCACACTAATGAGGGCCGTATAGAAATAAGATTTAGGGGCTTTAAGCATTTCACAGGTGTAAATCCGGGCACCAATGACTTCAACGGCTGAGGACATTCCTTGAATTGCTCTGCAGATAAGAACGGTAATGGACGCTGTCCATCCAATTTGTTCAAAAGTAGGCATACATCCCAAAGTAAAAGAAGAAATTGACATCATTAAAGTGGTAATAATGATGGTTACCTTTCGTCCCCACAGATCTCCTAAAAAGCCAAACACTAATGATCCTAAAGGCCGTAAGACATAAGCCATAGAAAAGGAGAGAGCCATAAGAAGAGATTTTGTATAAGGATCAGAGGTTGGAAAGAAAACACTATTTAAGACGACGGCGATATGGATATAGGTGTAAAAATCAAAATATTCGAGAAGAGTACCAATATTGATAAGGCCCAACGATTCTCTTTGGTCTTTGGTTAGAAAGGACGATTTTTTCATAAGATAAATTTAACTTAACGGATTGATATACTCCTCTGATATACTTCTCAGACAAATTATGCACGGTTAAAAGAGGACATTATTTTCACCCCCTATAAGTTAAGATTATTCATACTGATGTATTGCCCGCTCTTAAATTCGCAAAAAGCTCTTTCAAATTTAAATACGCTTTGCGTCTTTCCTTTAAAAAATATGTGCTCTGTTAATTGTTTTCTGGCAAACTAGCATTAAATGTACAAGAGGTGAAAGAATGAATTCTTTATTATGCTGTTATTTTCCCACTACCGTTATTTTTGTTGATGATGATAGAGGAGTTTTAGAAAGCCTTAATTTATTTTTAAATGATGATGTGGCCAATTACGATTTTTTTACTGATCCTTACAAGGCCTTAGAATCGATTAACCGTTCTGCCCCAACTGATTTTATTGCTTCAAATGTTTCGTCTCCGGAAGCAAGAATTTATGAGATGTATAAGGCAATGTACAATGCAAAACGCCATGAAGAAGTCTCAACCGTTATCGCCGATTTTCAAATGCCGGCTATGAATGGTCTAGAATTTTGTGAAAAAATAGAAAATCCTTATATTCGCAAGATCTTGTATACTGGCATAGCTGATGAAGACTTAGCTATTCAAGCCTTCAATAAAGGGTTAATTCATGGCTATATTAAGAAGCAAGATTCCAATAAATCCAAAGTCATTAATGATTTTATCCAAACCAGTCAAATTGCATATTTTAGAACGTTAACGGATGTTTTGGTTGGTAGTGTATTTAAGGAAATTACTTCTATAAATCCAAAAGAAACCGCTTTTTATGATCCGGTTTTTATTAAATATTTTGATGAATTAATAAAAGAACATAACATATGCGAATATTACATCAACGAAGCAGTGGGAGGATTTATTTGCCTTTCTCGTAAAGGGGAATTGAGTATTTTTTATGCTTATACAGCTGCAACCTTAGAAGATAATCAGATCAATACCAATGTAACTCTCAGAGATCTTATTGATTTAGAAAATCCAAGTTATAAGTCTTTAATGAAAGATATAGAAGAAAACCGCAAAACCATGTGCTTTCCTTTCTATGGAGAAGTTTTTATGGATGTTGATATCCATAATTGGAAAAATTATATTCATTCGCTCGATATTATAGAGGGTAATCAGCCTTATTATGTAGCGTATGTTTCTCATCCTGATCTAGAGAAGGAGGTAAACCTTTACTCATTTGATCAGTCTCAACAAGCAAGATGAGGAGAGAGACTCATCAATACGGCAGCTTGCTTTCTGTCAAAGTAGGGAAGGTTAAGGTGAATCTTGTATATTCTCCTTCAATAGAATCACAGGTAATATCACCGCCCAATTTGGTCATTACCATTTTGCAAAAAGCAAGTCCTATACCTGATCCAAAGGCTGTGCGAGCAAAAAATTGATCAAAAATATAGGGGAGATGCTCTTTGGAAATCCCTTGACCTGTATCCTCAAAATATAATTTGTTAACTTTGTCGCCTGTCTCGGTCCAAATGGTGATCTTACCTTTATTGGCAGCTTTAAGGTAATAAAGAGCATTTTTAAGTAAGTTGAATAAAACATGCTTAAAGATAAGAGGATGGCCATAAAATTCAAAATCATGGTCTATTTTTACCTGGATAAGCTCTTTATCTTCATCTCTTAAAGAATAATCGTGTAATGAAGTTTGAACGCAGTGCGAAATGGAATATTTCCCCCCAATGGTTTCAGGCAAATCTTCCTTAAGATTCATAAGAAGCATATCAATAAAGGTGAAAGCACTTCTGGCTGTTCCTTTTAATTCATCTGGAATTTCAGCCAGCAATTGTAATTTCTTTTTATTAATAGGGGGCTGAGCGCGTCCTTCTTCTTGTGCTATTTTTTGAGTATAAATAAGATTGGGTAAGTACATTTGCAACCCCTCAGCTGCAGTTTCAATTGCCGCTAAAGGAGTCCGCATCTCATGCGCTATCGTACCAGCCACCAGCTTCATTGTTTGTAGTCTTTCTTTCTCTAGGACTTCTTTGTTCCGAGAGAATATACACCCAATAATTATCATGGCAAGATAAATATAGATAAAATTGGTTGGTAGCCCCTCTTGAAATATTATGTCATGGCCGTTTAAGACAGAAAGCAAAAAACCTAAAATAATTCCTAACACATAAAGAATAATTAAGAGAACATAATCTACTAATAGAAATAAAATAAATAATCCTATGGAGAAATTTAGTAACCATTCATTAGATAACTGATTTTTTAGCAAAGTATAGGTGGCAAAAATTGGTAGGCAATAAAGAAGAGTTACAAACCAATACAGATTGAGGTACTTTTTCAATTGCATAGGCCAATGCCTTGTAAAGATTAAGGGGAGACACATTAAAGTAGCAGATAGGCGAGCTACTATACTCTCATCCGCTCCTAAAAGGTGAAGGATATAGTAACCCACAGGATAATTAATAACACCGAAAAAACCAAAGGTCTTGTATTGAGCGCCCCCAAATCCTTCAACTCTTCGATCTAAAAATTCAAGAAATCTCTTCTTTAGGCTCATTTAATTATCCTTTTTGTACTTACCTTTATAAAGATTACACCCTAGCTTAAGAAAATAATCTTAATAAACCATAAAAAATTTAGATGCTTGAGTGTTTCTGAGCTATGACGATAGAAAATGTATTGTTGGTGTCAGTATCTGAAGAAATCACATTTTTTATAATCAAGTTTTCTTTGGCAAGAAATTTTCTAATAGTTTCAATAAGTGGTCTTCTGGAATTTAAAATATTGAATTCTTGTCCCTTATCTATCAATAGTTCTTGTTCTCTAATTTTTATGATATGCTTCACTGTGGCTTTTAAGGAAAGCTCTACCTTCTTTTCTTTACTATTCCATTTACAGATAAGGTTAAATGCTTCTGGGTTAAAATCTTTTAAATTAAGTTTGGATTTTAAGTAGTACATTGAATTCAAAAGAAGTTCATGCGTTAATTTTGTGTTGTAAGCCCTTTTTAAAAGGGCTTCATTGTGATTATTATCAATTCCAAATAAAAAGTAATCGTCTTTGTTTAAGCAAATCCCAATGTTTTTGAGCAATATCTCAATATCCTTGTCGTTATTATTAGCAAATATAGGCTGCCCAAAGCATATCATAAGTTTATTGTCATTGGGTTGTGCACCATTTTTGGCAGTCTCAAATGCATTTGAGTGTAAAAAATCAATTTCTAACGATTGTGTTTTAATATCATCGAACTGCTGGCTCAGCAGTGTACAAGCGTGCTCTGCATATTCTAGAGTTGAATCTACCGCTGTATAAGTGAAAGATCCAACGTGTGATTTTAAGGCTTTTAAAAAGGGAACGGTCTTGGACAGGATAGGGGTCTGTGAGCCGGGGCCCAGCTCTAATACATGCCTTACATTCTCAAAGTTTTTACAAATATTATGAGATGTTTGAATTAAAAGATCACTTTCCATTTTAAACGGATAATAAGCCTCTTGTTTTAAAATTTCATCATAAATAGCTGGTCTATACCTATAAATGTATTTACCCATGTGACCTTTTCTTTTGTATGAAAATAAATCGATATAATCTTGTTCTAGGGTCATTGTTTTTATTATTCCTTAATTATTTTTATTAACTCAGCTTATAAGTTCCCATTTGGTAGCATTTGAATAGGAACTCAAACAATCTTTTAAGTGATTGATTGGGTTCTTTCGATCAGCAGAAAAATCACACATAAAAACCACATCAGGCGCTAAACCATAATCTCTTTGATCCAATTAGGCCATAACAGACTAAATTTCCTTGCCGTTTCAAATTTTAGATGACCTTCAGACGAGGGGAGAGAAACATTAGTGAGGTCTGCATAAACATTTAGCATGGCGCCTGCGGCTACACGGGCTTCCCCCTCTCTGTTGGCACGGCCTATCACTCTTATCTTTAATGAGGGATCCAGTAGAGCTAAGGAAAGAGCCATAGAGAGGCTTAATATACCATTCCCAATAATAATATCGTATGTCATATGGTGTTACTTTTTTGTTTCTTATTCCCTGTTTTTATAATTTAAAATTTTACAATTATTATTAAGTTAAGTGTTTAATTTTATTAAAAAAGAAAGAACATTAATTTTTTTGAATCTAGCAATTAATGGTATACCTACTATTAACCTGATTCGTCAATACTTGCTGTTGAAAATATCAATCTAAGGTTGAGAGAAAAGACATTACATTAAAAGTCGTGGGTGGGATTTTAACTTTATTGCCTCTTCGCCAATAAAGTGACCCTGCCTTTTAAGAAATCGTCAGGCAGGCCTTGGAGATAATTGTAAAAGTCTTGAATCATACGGTTTTGTTTTAAGGTCGCTGGGTAGGTATAATATATATTTAGCGACTGATTTAGCTGATTATGTAAAATTGGAACCAAGGGCTGGGGACTCTGGCGGGCAATATGGGGAAGAAGAGGGCCAATGCCTAGACCATTTTCAACCGCATGGGCTATACCTAAGGAGCAGTCAATAATCAGGCGTTGTTTGCATTTGATCGTCAGAGGTTCATACATATGAGGAAAGAGACTGTCCTCCATAAAAGAAATTAATGTATGATCGTCAAAGTCATAAAGGTTTTGAGGGATTCCTTTTTCTTCTACATAAGCTTGGCTAGCATATAGTCTCAACTTATAGGTTGTTAAGTATTGAGCAACCACCTCTTGTGGATCAAGGAAGAGGGGGCTGACATTTCGAATATCAATATCAACCTCGCCTGCTTTGAAGTCGGGTGCCTCCCTTAAAGTTTTAATGTTGAAGGAGATATGAGGATTATCCTTAAGTAAAGGTGTTATTGCTTCCATAAACCATAGACTGCTGATAAAAGGCGGTAGGGACAAAGTAAATGCCCCTTCCATGCGATCTGAAAGCCGCTGCATTTTCTTTAAAGAAAAATCATAGCAATTAAGGATCATCTTAGCATCTTTTAAGAAGATATTCCCCTTTTCAGTCAAAACTAAATGCTTGCCTTTTTTGGTTAAAAGCTGATGTCCCACTTGTTGTTCAAGTTTTTGCAGAAGTTTTGTTATCCAAGAAGCAGTAAAGCCTAATTTTTCCGCAGCTTGGCTGGTCGATCCCAAGATAATGGTATAATAGAAAGCTAAGAGTTGATTTCGATCCATGATTGTCTGTCGTATTTTATCTCTTAAATGAATGTACCTGTTCATGCTAGGGTTTACAAGTTCTCGACCATACTTTTAGAAATAAGCTAATATAGCTGCTTCCTTATAAATTGGTTAATTTTCTAGGCTGATTTTCGTGGATCTTTCTTTGCTCTAAAAAGCCTTGACGAGATTAGAGCCAACCAGAGGCGTTTTTAAAACTTGAAATCTCATCCGCAACAGTACTATCAAAGGTGACTAATTTATAAGGGAATGTCCACACCAGTATTACATTGCTTATGGTATGTTGTAAAAGATGATTAGTTAGAGGAATTTTTGGCAAGGTGGTAACAAGTTTCCCTAACAGGATTTACCTCTATATCTACTCTCCCTCTACATTTTAAATCAGCATTTCTCGTGAAAATGCTGAATAGTGAAATGAAAATACCATGAGTTTTCTAACATTCCCCTTATTTTTTGCTACTTAGAAATTTTCTCATGTTTTAATGTCTTATTGGAAAAATTAAGAAAAAAGGTGGTGCTGAAGACAGGAGTCGAACCTGCGACCTACTGATTACGAATCAGTTGCTCTACCAACTGAGCTACTTCAGCAACATATAAAAGCTACCAAATTTATATCTTCTGTCAATAGCCATCTTTACAATTGAGTGGCTACGAAGTTCATTACTTTTCTGTACTTTTTAGGAGCGAAATGCTATTATACCAAGAAATTGTTAGTTAAAAAAGAAAGAGTTATGGCCGCTACCTTAGAATCATCCGTTGACCTTAAAGAGTTTGCCCTTAAAATTTTAGATGATAAAAAAGCTGAACACATCGTCACTATCGACTTAAAAGGTAAGTCCACGATTGCTGATTATTTGTTGATTGCAACAGGTAATTCTGGTCGTCAAGTGGGGGCTTTGGCTGAAAATTTGCATCGTGAATTTAAAGGAATAGGGATCAAATCACGCGTTGAGGGGATTCCACAATGTGATTGGGTAATTATTGATGCGGGTGATATTATTGTTCACGTCTTTCGTCCTGAAGTTCGCAGCTTTTATAATTTAGAAAAAATGTGGGGCGTGGACGTTCCGGTACCCGTTGCAAAATTTGAATGAAAATCCGCCTCATTTGTATAGGGATTTTGAAAAAATCACCTGAGCTCAGCTTAATAGAAGAGTATCTTAAACGTAGCCGCTGGAAGATTGAGCTTAAAGAGTTATCCAGTCGCTCAGACTTAAGTGGAGAGGCTCTTAAACAGTTTGAAGCGGAACAAATTCAGTCCTATATTCCTGACAGTGTTCCCCTCTTAGTCTTAGATGAGCGCGGTAATACACTTAGTAGTCGGGAATTTGCTGGTTTATTTCAAGATTTTCAAAATGTTGGACATTCTCAAATTGCCATTTGTATTGGTGGGGCGGATGGCTTACATCAATCAGTAAGAGATCGAGCTTCTAAAATTATTAGTTTTGGTAAGTTAACTTGGCCTCATATGCTCGTGCGCGTCATGATTGTTGAACAATTGTACCGAGCCCAACAGATTCTAGCGGGTCATCCCTATCATCGCGATTAGAGTGTCTACTTTTCGTCCCTCGAGCGTGGAGCAGCGGTTAAGGCGAACTCTCCCTCATTCCGGCCTTGAGCTGGAATCTATACCTATCTCCTGAGACGGTAAAGTTTAAGAAAGCATAAGTTTGGTAGAGCCATTCTGGTAGAAAATAGAGGCATGGTTTCCGTATCGCATTGCGTTTGTCCAGACCGAGGAGAAAGGAGAGCAAATAAGTCCTCTTTCCTCTATTCCTACTTCTGAGCATGAAACAGTGGTTAAGATGAACCCTACTTCATTCCGGCCTTGAGCCGGAATCCATACCTGTGCTGTAAGGTATCAAGGTTTAATAAAGCCATTCTGGTAGAAAATAGAAGCATGGTTTCCGGATCACACTGCGTTTGTCCGGAAAGAAGAGAAAGGAGAGCAAATAACTTCTTATCCAATCTTAACAATGCCGTGTCGTTTTTTTCCAGCAGACAGCTTAATCATTCCTTCATCATTCAAATCCTTGGGGGTAATGATTTGCTGCGGATCATTTAGGTTAGCATCATTAATCTTTGCACCGTTTCCTTGAATGAGACGACGGGCTTCGCCTTTTGAAGGAACTAAATTCAGTTGCACAAAGAGATCAAGAATCGGCACTCCCCCTTCAAGGGTAGCTGATGTTATTTCGATGTTGGGAAGGCTTGATAAATCTCCAGAATTACCTTGTTCAAAAAGTTGAGCGATTGTTTCATGGATAGCAGGTAAAGCCTCGGTTCCATGGGCCAAAGAGGTGGCGGCATCGGCTAGCACTTTTTTCGCCTGATTAATTTCAGATCCCGACAGCTGCTCTAACCGTTCAATCTCATTGAGATCAATTTCAGTAAAGAGACGCAGATAACGCCCGACGTCAGCATCCTCTGTATTGCGCCAGAATTGCCAGTAATCATAAGCGGATAAGCGATCCTCGTTTAGCCAAATTGCGCCATTGGCGGTTTTGCCCATTTTGGCACCACTTGCTGTGGTGATGAGAGGTGAGGTAAGACCGAAAACTTCTTTGGCAATAACGCGCCGTGTCAACTCTACACCGTTGACAATATTGCCCCATTGGTCTGATCCTCCCATTTGGAGAGTGCAGCCCAATCGTTTATTTAATTCAAGAAAATCATAAGCTTGAAGAATCATATAGTTAAATTCAAGCAAACTAAGGCTTTGTTCCCGCTCTAAACGCAACTTAACGCTATCAAAAGTTAGCATGCGGTTGACAGAAAAATGACGCCCATAATCCCGTAAGAAAGTGATGTAGTTAAGATTTTTGAGCCAATCATCATTATTGACCATCAAGGCATCTGTTGTGCCGTTTCCAAAGGTCAGAAATTTTTTGAAAATTTTGCTGATACCTTCAATATTTGTTTGAATGGTTTCTTCGGTAATGAGGAGGCGTGCTTCATCCCGCCCTGTCGGATCGCCAATTTTAGAGGTACCACCTCCCATAAGAACGAGGGGGCGATGGCCACATTTCTGTAGCCAGCGTAACATCATAATTTGTACTAAACTCCCGACGTGTAGGCTGTTGGCTGTAGCATCAAATCCGATATAAGCGGTTACCGTCTCTGTTGAGAAAATATTATCGAGAGCTTCTAAATTGGTTGCCTGATGAATAAAGCCCCGGGTCTTGAGTATTTGTAAAAATTCTGATTTCATGATAATAGCGCTTGTTAAATGATATTTTTTACTTCTAACACATAATCAGCGAGTTGCCAAATGGAACCAATCTGGGCTTTAGGGTTAATGAGTGGAACATCTTTGGATGGAATTGATGCTGCCCTTATTCTGACCGATGGAGAGAAAATTTATGAACTGGGAGAAAGCCTGTATGCTCCCTATGACCGTGATTTTCAAATGCAACTTAGATCACAGTTAGGACATCAGTTTCCAGATCCTGAAGTTGCTCGGCAATCAACGCAGCGTCATTGTGAGGTTGCTCAGCAGCTATTGGAGAAAACAGATAGACCCGTCAAATTAATTGGATATCATGGTCAAACAACCTTTCATGCCCCCCCTCTAACAGTGCAGATGGGAGATGGTCAGATGTTAGCAAATGTGGTTGGCTTGCCCGTGGTATATGATTTCCGAACAGCTGATTGTGCAGCTGGCGGACAAGGGGCGCCGCTTGTTCCTGTCTACCATCAAGCTTTATGCCGCGATAAAAGCTCTCCCGTTGTGGTTATTAATATTGGGGGTGTAGCAAACTTGACCTATAGTGATGGCGAGAGCTTAATTGCAGGTGATACAGGACCGGGAAATGCCCTAATAAACGATGTAATGGAGCGAGATTTTTGTCAGGAGTTTGATCAGGATGGCCAAACGGCTCTTAAATGGGAGATTAACCAAAGTTTGCTGCAGCAATGGTTGCAGGATCCCTATTTCAGCAAGCCGTTTCCTAAATCACTAGACCGCGATCATTTTTCTAGGCTTTTAAAAGAGGCTCAAGGGGTAGAGGGCATTGCGACGCTAACGGCATTGACAGCCCACTCTATTTTGAAGGGAATTGATATGCTCCCCAAACCGCCTCAAGAAATTTTAGTGTGTGGCGGTGGGGTCAAGAATAAAACCCTCATGAGTTTATTGGGAAAAAAGGCCGCACCATTGCCAGAGTCAGATATGATAGAGGCTCAGGCTTTTGCTTTTTTGGCGGTAAGGGTATTGCGGGGATTGCCTACGTCTTTTCCCACCACCACCGGTTGTCGCATACCTGTTTGTGGAGGTCAATTGGTGGGTATAAAGAGAAGAGAGATATGAAAATAGTTAGAAAAAGAGACTTTTTTCACGGCAAGCGTAACACGATCCAGAAACTTGAACCCTTATCCAACTCTCCTAGAGGTGGGCCCTAGAAATGGGACATTATATTAAGCTATAGTCCTCAATAAAAAAGGACTAGAAAAATGAGTGGAATACGAAAAAATCACAGTGCCGACTTTAAAGCACAAGTGGCGTTAGCGGCGATCCGAGAGGACGC
>JAIBEV010000123.1 GCA_019459505.1 Candidatus Paracaedibacteraceae bacterium
TTCAGATTGAAGGGTTGGCCCCGCTTAACGACTTCATACACAAGATCAGTGACGAGTGGCTGAAAACAAGTCTCAGACCTACCACAAAATATTTTTATGGCGCTTATGACACAGTAGTGAAAAAAACCAGCGCAGCTCCATCGGACAAAGAAAAGTCAGATATCATCCCTGTTAACGAAGATCACACAAGTATCACTAAGCCTGAGGGCCCAGGCAGCACAATCTTTATCGCAGTTCGACAAACAATTTTAGATTTTGAGAAAAGCGACCCTGGAATGTCCAATCTAGAATTTCAAGAGCTTCTAGACGAAACCAATTTTGATGACGAACTGTTTGTACTAAAGCTTATAAGCGCAGACATACACAAAACTTCTATAAGAGAGGCCAAAGAAGTCTTTCTAAATGCCGAATATATTAGAAAAATATTTAACAGCCCATCCGATCAAAAACGCCTCGCCGATCTCTACAAAAAAATTAGAAAAATATACCAAACTAGCTACTCTAAATATCTTCATGACGGCATTCCCAATTCAGGCCTTTTGTTAACAGACGTCCACGAAGTAATTCTAAAAGAAGACAAGGGCTTTTTAGAAACCTTCATCCCTTTCATAAATGCCATCCATAAGCAAGGAATGCTCCATCAACTTTCAAACTCTGAAGACGAGAATATTTGGTGGACCAAAGACATCCCTGCTTCGTCCTTGAAAAAACTTATAAGCGAGGATAAAAATGAGTAAGCTACCTTACATACAACCAGAGAGAGAGCTTCACTATAATCTTGGCGTGCTATTGCTAGTAATAAGCGGACTCGCCGTAACAAAAAAACTTAAAAAGGTATTGAATCTAGATAAAATTCAATCTTTCTACTTTCTTACCACTCGCCCTTCCTTACTCAATAGCGTCCTGAAGCTTGCTAACAAAAATCAAATCCTCATAGAAGAAAGAGATTATTACACAATCGGGACTTTGTCTCCAAACGTCGAAGAACTATTCGACCGAGAAAGGATTCTGACTATGCTAAAAATTCTAGCTTCAAAGGACTTCCTATCCGTAGAATATTCCAATAGCGATGGTTTCTTATTCGACCTGACTGACATCGGCAAAAACAAAGCCAGAGAATTAACCGAGGGATATTTTCAAAGAATATCTTCCTTCATCAAATTATTATCAGAGCTTCAGTCACAGACTCCTTCGAAACTCAATGGATATATAAATTCAGCCTTAAGGCAGGAAGCACAATGAATACATCTGAAGGTCTTCTTCTCAAGAATCTAATTCTGCATGGACATCGAAAAGAATATCGAGTCCCTTTCCATCCCGGCATCAACATAATCTATGGCGATGCCGACACCGGAAAATCAAGCATTCTGCGTCTTGTTTATTATTTACTCGGAGGCAAAGAAATCAAGCTGGACAAAGAAATCACCTCCTCGGTAAAACACGCAACTCTTGAACTTCACATCAATGGAAGACCGTACTGCATAAGCCGAGACTTATTCAATCCGTCAAAAGACATTGACGTATACTTCTGCGAGCTTTCAAAAATATCTGATTCTTTCCCGGAAAAATTTAGGTCAAGCGTTACAAAGGGAGATGAGCAAAACAAGAGTCTTTCTGACTTTTTGCTAGAGGCTTTGGAGTTCCCTACTGTCCGGCTGAAGCAAGCACCGACAAAAGACTCGTCAGAAACAGCTCGATTGAGCTTTTTAGACCTATTTAAGTTCATGTATTTAGACCAAGATGATGTAGGCAGCTCTCATATGCTCAACATCGGCAACCCTGTTTTGGAAACTAAAAACAGGGAAGTCTTAAAATACATTTTTAATGTTCTAGATTCTAGCGCTTCGGAACTCGAGGTTGAAATCTCAAAAAAATCAACTGATAAGACACAACTGATCAGTCAGTATACGGCAATTACTTCATTTTTGAAGCAAACGGAATTCAAAGACACTGAGTCACTTGATGAAGAAATTAGCAACATCGACCTTGTTAAAGCAGAGCTAAAGGATCAAGTATCTGATTTAAACAAAAGAATGACGAGCGATAATGCACTGTACCAAGGGCTGAAGGACGCGCTAAACACAATAAGCCTCAAGATAGATCAGCAAGAAGATACAAAGAAGTCAAAGTTACGTAACATTGAACGATTCACTCGGCTCCTCAACGAGTATGAAAACGATATTGAGCGAATAAAGGCCGGGGTTTCAGCAAGGGAAATCATCGGACGTGACGTCCAAGAGCAAACTAATTGCCCAATTTGTGAAACAGTTATCGAAATCCAAGATCTATCTGAAAAATTTGACTTACCTGACGATAGCCGTTTAAAAAACGAACTTTCAGCTATCACCCGTAGAACTAGGGATCTGAAGCAGCTAATCTCAGAGAACAGAGCTGACCTGGAGATAGCCAACAGCCTTCTTTCAGCGCTTATACAGAGAAAAACAAAGCTCGCGAGATGATCGACGACGAGCTAAAAACCTCGATATCTCCTTACTTAGCAGAGCGAGATACGATCATTTCAGAACTTGCTCAGCTTGATGAACGCAGAGGAAAAGCGTTGCATTCTCTGCGTGTAAGAAACACTCAAACAGGAATTGCTGATCAGATAGCGCGCTTAGCAGGAAATATTGAGAATCTTAAAATAAAATTGGAAGAACTTCGAAAGAATGCGCCTTCGCTCGACAACGTAATTAGAGACTTAGGCATTGACCTCAACAATTTCATAAAAGAAATTAAAATAAAAAACCACAACGGCGTAGGAATTCATTCAAAAACTTTTTTCCCTGTAGTGAGAGGCACTGAGTATCGGAAAATCAATTCTGGAGGTCTGCGCACGATCGTCTCAATTGGTTATCTGACGGCTATCCTTTCTCAAAAGCTACGGAAGGACACCAATCTTCCGGGACTGCTAATGATTGACACCGTAGGTAAGTTCTTGGGTAAGACCCACGAAAATTCTGCCACAGATCAAACCGATGATCTAAACGAAGCAGATGGAGTTGCGGATCCTGAGAAGTACAAAAACTTATTC
>JAIBEV010000029.1 GCA_019459505.1 Candidatus Paracaedibacteraceae bacterium
GGCGTCTCGTCCTTCTTCGGCCGCAAGGGCTGATGAGCTCACGACGAAACACAAACCAACAACTCCCCCCGGGACCCCTAACACTTCTCCTTCTTTCCTTTCTTTGCCATTACTTCACCTTTTCTTGTTGTTTTAGGAAGAAATAAACCTAAAGCCAAAGCAGTTGTGTCTCTTTCTCCCATCAACTGCATGAAACCACAACAGGTTATGGTTTCACCCACACTTATAACAGGGATGAACCTCAATGGCTCCCATTCTAAACTCCTCAACTCTTGACTTGTTCTTAAGTCACTGACAACACAAAAATGGTTTTAATTTAAAAATAACCAGACAAAATTGGGAGCATCTTGAGAAATGGCAGATTAAAATATCACCATAATGAGAGATATTATGATGCTGTAACTGGGCCATCAGTCAAGGTCACTTTAGTTTGGTGTGGTGCAATGGGAAAAGATTGGCGTAATGTCACTGGGTTAGCCAGTTGTTCTTTATTTTCTTCACATGGTGGTGATGTACCATTGAGCACACTTGAAAACACCAAGTATGGAGTATTGCTTGGCTGGTGCAAAATCCACCCAAGAACTTGTTGGTGGCAAAAAAGAAAGAGGCATGTCAGCTTTTATGGTTCTTCTGAACTGTGTGATGTGGCAACTTTTTCTTTTTTTGCAGCTGAGCAATATTATGCTGTAAAACAGGACATTTACTTTATCATGTACACCATATGCAATGACTACATGTTTGACCTACTGATACTAAGTTTATTGTGTACATGTACATGATTTGGAAAATCTGATGGCCCAGTTACAGTGTCATGTCTCTCATGATGATGGTATTTGAATCTGCCATTTCTCAAGATGCTCCCAATTTTGTCTTGCTATGTTTAAATTAAAATCATTTTTGTGTTGTCAAAACCATTTATAGAGGCTTAAACTCACAATCAAAATCACTTTTCAAAATGACTGGACCTCTCATTTCAAATGACTGCAAGTTTCATCCTTGTAGACTCCAGTGCCTATTGTAAGCACCAAGTCGGTGCAACCCTGGACCTTCAGTGTCTCTATTGATGCCACAGTCCATGTCTGTTCACATGGACAGATCAACACTCCAGCAGGCAGCAGCTCTCACTTGACAAAGCAGCCTGTTGCTCTGGAGTCCACTAGGAGATTGATCATCCTTTCCCCTAGCTGAGCTTGGATGGTAGGTCCTGACCTACCCATCTTCATCTTGATGGGTGAAGGTTTGCCACCCTGGATCATGTTGACCTTCTTGCCAGAGGACTCATCCTTCTTGGGCGCTCCTCCAGACTGTGGGCACTTGGAGCGGCGGTGGCCCTCCTTCCCACAGGTCCAGCAAGTGGTGGGAGACTTCAGCAGCCCTCACAGTCCTGCTCTCCCCTTGTCCTGGGAACCAGCATTCAACTTATCTCCCAACTTTGACACAGACTTCCCATTCGACCCTTGCTTTGGAGT
>JAIBEV010000124.1 GCA_019459505.1 Candidatus Paracaedibacteraceae bacterium
ATCCATACAAGTACAGAGGTTATAGGTATGACACTGAGACTGGACTTTACTATCTCCAGTCAAGGTACTACAATCCGGAGTGGGGAAGGTTCGTCAATGCGGACGGCATCACCGGTATTGAAGGTGAACTTTTAACCCACAATATGTTTGCATATACATTAAATAATCCAGTGAATATGGAGGACCCAACAGGTTTTAAACCAGCAGAAGGAGCGACTACATATAACTTAAACGAACGAATATATCCAGCTAAACCAAAATCGGTAAATAGAATTATTAAAAGCATAAATAATATTGGAGGAATTGTAGTAAATAGTTTGGCATACGTTGGTATTGATAAGAGTACGGCTATGCTAGTATCAAAATATGTTCAAACAGGGCTTAGATATATTGAATCAGGAAATCTTACTATGGGAACATATGTTGAAAAGAATCCGGTTGGGAACTTATTAAAAACTGCGACTGGCAAAATAGGGATTAGCAGTTTTATTGGAATGGCAATTTCTGCACATAAGAATATAAAGGAGTATGGTTGGACCAGCGGAGCAGCCGGAAGGATTGCAATTGATGGATTATTAATTGCTGGAACTGTTACAGCATTAGTAACTTTTCCAGGTATGGGCTTATTTGGTGTAGTAGGTATGACTGTTGGGGCAGAGATTATCAGTGGTGCTGTAAAAAGGTATTTTTATGGAGAATAAATATAAATAAGTGGGGGAGTGAATGAAATTAATGCTAAAAAATAATGAACTTGTGAAAATAATCCTTGTTATAATAATATTCACAACGTATGGAAGCTTTCCTGAAAGCGTCAGGTTACTAATTCCCTTAATTATAGGTGTATATTTCGGGTATAAAACAATTATAGCGATTTATAAAAAAGAACACTGGGATGAAATAATGAGAATGTTTATACTGTTTATTTGGCTTATTACGGGTTTCACTCACCTATATAACTCGGCCTATCCCGCTAAATATGATTTTGAGAAAATAACATTACTTATATTAATTTGGATGCTTCCGGCTTTCTCGTACACAATCAAAGTAACATCGAGGAGAAATGAAGATATTAAAAGATACAAATATAGTGTGCTATTATTCAACTACTGCATTGGCATAGGTGTAATTTTTACTATAGGTGTGATTCTCAAATCTGCTGGCCTATTAAATAAAATCTAAAGAAAATATATTTTTATGTGGAACAGTGCAACAGGCCAGTATGAGGTCAAGTTCAGGTACGGCTATGACGCATCTGGGAACCTTGGCTACCTGGAGGATGTGGTAAACAGTGCAAGCTACAGATATGTGTATGACCTTGCAGACCGCCTTGTTAAGATATCGGGAAGTGATGGAAGCAGCCTGACAAATGGATTTGACGTCAACAACAACGTCAGCAGCATCACGGAGAAAGGCAATGGCACCACATACACCACATCCTATGAATATGACAATGACAACAGGCCAAAGAAGGTGACACTGGGAAGCGGCGCATATGGCTTGACGAACTATGGCGAGTTAGGCAGGATCAATACATCAGTAATAAGCACAGGTTCAGCAACATGGACCGTGGGATACTCCTACCATGCAGGAGTCAACGGGTCCACCACAGCAAGGGTAGCATCCATAACCAACAATGGAAGCGTCATAACCTACACGTATGACCAGAATGGGTACATAGAGTCCATAACAGATGGGACCAAGTTCACGAAGTA
>JAIBEV010000034.1 GCA_019459505.1 Candidatus Paracaedibacteraceae bacterium
TCGAAAAAATACGCCAAAGCTTTGCCAAACTAGTTATTCATAGCGCCTTCGATGAATGCTACCGAAAGCTTGAGCATTCACACAGTTGCATCATCACTGGCAATCCCGGCATTGGCAAAACAACGCTGGCAAACTTATTACTTTGCCGCTACATTAAAGAAGGTTTCACACCAATTGTAGCCACCAACGGCATTCATGAAATATTTGGACTAATTAAAAGCCAAGAAAAAAACAAGGCAATTATTTATTACGATGATTTCCTTGGCGCCACGCGGTACAATGAACTCAAATTTAGTAAAAACGAAGATGCCGAACTACTAACCTTATTAGATTACGCTAAGCGATCAGATCACCTGCGCTTCATAATGACTTCCCGAGATTACATTATAGAGGACGCGAAGTCCAACCATCGCCACTTCCAAGACTACGCAGATCAAATCACCCGACACACTATCGAGGTTGGAGATTACACCAAGCTACACAGAGCAAAAATACTTTATAACCATCTATTTTTCTCCGATCTACCTAAAGAAAAAATCAAACATCTAATCGAAAGCAAGATATACGCAGAAATAATCAACCAAGAATATTTTATTCCTCGTGTCATTGCTACCATTTGCAAAGACGCCAACAGCCACTCACTATGCAATTCGGAATTTATAGATTACATCCGACAGGAGATTGCCAACCCAGTATCTATTTGGCAACATCCTTTTGAAAATGAGATTTCTGCAACAGCAAGACTCGTGTTATTGACCATCTGGACTTTTGGCGGTACCACCACGACCAATTGCTTAAAAAAAATCATCACCGAACTCCAACCTGAGCACGAACGATACGACAGCAATCTTAAACTCAATAAGGCCCTCAAAGAGCTTTCGGCGAATTTTATCACCCTGACAAACATGTTACCCAAATGGGAGGACGACGAACCTCAAGTCATCGTCAAATTTCAGAACCCATCTATCGAAGATTACATAAACGGACTTATCCAAGCCTCACCAGACCTACTAACGCCAAAAACAATAAAATTCTTCAAACAATTCGAAAATCTTTCCATTAACTTACCAAGCACCCGCCACCACACTTCAAACCTGACTCGGCTTATCTTGGACATTCTCGACAGATTTCCCGAAATCGAGAGAACTGAGACCGGCAGAGTCATAACCACAGAGGACAACAGGCAACTATACAATAGTCACGATACCATTTGCATTGCAGACCGCACTATCAGCTATTTGAAACTACTAATTAAGCTTCGCACTCCACCCAATGAAACGCAGACCACCGAAAGAATAACAACTTCTACAGGCTGGCTGGAGCTAATGGGAGGCCACACATTGAAAGAGTTTGACTCTTATGGAGTTGAGCGGCTTGTCCAGTGGCTTTCTAATAACTTAACCGCCATACCCGGCGTACTCGGAAAAAAAATTACCCAATCGTTATCAGAAGCGATTTCCATAATTGCCAACAACATAAACGCTTGGTGCACAAGCTTACGCGCCGTAAGCTGTATCGCGACATGCATTTCCCATCTATCATTAACCATGAGGGAAAGCACGCTTTCGTCGTTAGTTAATGCCGCTTTAAAGCATGGCAGGGCAGCGATATTTAGCGATCGTTCAGAATACCCTTTTGCCTATTCTGAAATGCTAGCAATCTCTAACGCCATTTCGCATGTGGAAATCGAAAAAATCGCACTTTCACTGAGTCATGGGG
>JAIBEV010000064.1 GCA_019459505.1 Candidatus Paracaedibacteraceae bacterium
GTACTCTTCATGAGTAACTACATTCCCCTGATTACCGCCGGCTCCGCCTTTTCCCCACGATTTATTAGAGTTTAACGTTGTATTATTTGTCACGATGTCCCCTTCACCCCCCCCGCCGCCGCCACCACCGCTGCCGACATCGAAAGGTGGAGCTAGTCCATCTCCTCCATCCCCACCGTTGCCACCGCTGCCGCCTATTATTGAAAAATTAATATTGCCCCCACTAGAAATTGTGTTTCTATTACCACCCCCACCGCCGCCGCCAGCCGCTGTAACATCATTAGCATTACCACCGTCAGTCCCACTACTTTCATTACTGGCCGTGGCCGTACCAGCGCTCCCACCGGCACCTGGACTGTTGCCATCCTCACCCACCGTTCCCCCTTGGGGTGCACTCCCATTCCAAGAGATGGGAGCATCATTTCCCTTGCCCCCCGTTCCTCCTCTGCTACTGTCTCGATGACTCCCCCCTGTTCCACCAGTACCACCTGCTAAAAGAGGAGTGGAAATTATCGTTATCGACAGGAAAAGGGATAGGCCTGATGGAACAGAAATTTTAAATCTACTGGGTAGGGAGATAGGCTTCTTCATAATATTAGACCCTAAATAAAACAACATAATCTTCTAAAGATTCCTCCCAAAAAATCAGATTTGTTTAAATTATTAACACGTTATATACGTCTGATATCTTAGTTGTTTTTTTTAGGAATCAATGAGCACTTACTACGGAAGGAAGAGCCTATCTTCTTAGGATTTTAAGTGGGAATTATCTATAAGTCTGTATAAATGAGCCAGATTCTTCAAATAAGTCTGGCTCACTTTAAGGCTTAAAACCGATAGGTCAAATTTAAGGTTGCTTGATGAATATGAAGTTTGGAAGAGAGCTCGGCATTATAATTAGCCGTCAAGGAAATATTGTTGTCTAATAGCACGCTTCCACCCACCCCAGGATTGACCATATTGATCCCTTTATTAGGCGTAACCATCGTAAAGCTTCCTGAATATCCCGTAAAGGATGCTTTGATTCGGTGAGAATTTTGTAAATGCTTACGGTAGGTATAGCCCAGCTTTCCATAAAAATAGAAAGGCATTTCATTTATCTTAAAGACTTGAGACACCTGAATACCCGTCTTGCCTTGGATTAGATGATTATTGTGCTTATGGACTGTCAGACCAGGATTTAATCCCTCAGCCTTTTCAGAATATTGATCTTCATGCAAGCTCAACCCGCCCAAACCAGCATAAGGTGTTAGAGTTAATTCTTTTGTGATCGCAACATCCCGTCCTACTTCTGCCATAGCCCCCACATTATAACCTTTATGGCTTTGACTGTTGGTATGCTTTACACCAGTTAGAGTCAGCGTTCGCTTCCCTTTAAAATCCTGGCAACCGTAAAAGGCAGATACATTTATATACCAATTTTTTGCCAGTTGCCATATGCCATATAAACCAAGGCGATACGTATTGATTCTGCCTTTGCCATAATCTTGTCTTAATTGATACAGTGTTTTACCATAGCCAACCGTAGCGCCCAGGCGCAAATTTTCAGCAACAAGTGTATCAGCCCCCACCGATGTGTCGGTTAAGGTTGATTTTACCCCAGCAATCCCAATGGTTGAGCTACCATCAGCCATAGACTCCTGATTGCTATAGCTTCCCGTTTGTTGCACCCAGAGAGTTGTCCCGCCCACAGTGGTCCGCATGGGTTGAGACATGGATGGATTGTTAGCAGCGCCTTCTATATATAATTCCGAAAATCGGAAAGGCTTGCCAAAATGGCTGTCACCTCTTGATCGCCCAGATCGATTAATCGGCGTAACCTGCGGAGTGAGCTGATTAGACGCGACACCAATTCCATTCAATTGTGTATTGATTAAGGAAGAATTACGATCCGTGAAAGAAAAACTCATCACGTTATCCATTCGGTTAAATTGATCAGTCATTACCGATGAACTCACTGAATTATTAGGGCCGGGATGCAGTTGATTAAGTGCCTCCTGAACCTCAGTTGTAGACAGCGTAATAAGCGCATTCTCAAAACTTTTAAGACTTGAATTGGAAGGAATATTCCCTAAACCATCAATATACTGAGCCATAAGACCTGTATTACCTTCTTTTGCAATATTTTTAAAAGGTGAGGATAAAGGACTTACGGTTAGGTCTATCCGATTAACCACACGATTAAGCTTATAACTTAAAAAGGGCGAGGATCCTGTTACACTCTCAAAGTCCCCTGTAATACCCGACGTCGCCTCTAAGATTGTATAAGTGATCGCAGCACTATAATCGCCCGCTTGTGGGATAACATACACATTTCCTCCCAGCTGAGCGGTATCTGTATTAATGCGACCAGTATTCCCTAAACTATCAATTTCACAGGTATAAACACTCGTTGTAGGATCAAAATCAATTGCCCCAGTGCTAGTCAGTTGTGCGCCTCTCATAATGGTCATCCTGGAAACTGGGAAGTTTCCATTAATTCTAACCCCACCATTATTAATTAAAACTGGCCCGGTGAAAGAAGTGTTCACAGTGCTGAGTTCTAAAATTCCGGCACCACTTTTTATCAACCTGCCCGAACCTGCAATAGGTTGACTGACAACCGCGTTGTAACCATTTGTATTAATGGTACCATCGCCGACAAAAGAAATCGTATTGCCAATTGGCCCACTTAGATTATTGCCAATCTTCAAGATTCCTTCCCCTGTACTGTCAAACGTAACCACGGCACTAGCATCCCCTAAGGCACCATTATAACTAATTTCTAAAGTACCCTCTGTCAACGTCCAAGGTGTATTTACAGTAGTTGAATTCGATAACCTCCAAGTACTGGCCCCCTTTTTTTGATAAACATTAAATCCCTGGTAACTATCAGTCCCCAGTTGAGACACATCAAATGTGGAATCAACCGTTCCTCCTAAGGCTAATTTATTATTTGTGGCGCTGCCATCAGTGCAAACCACATTACCGGTGAAAGAGAAGCCAGACTGAAGCTCCAAAGTATTATTATCCCCACCAAAGGAAATAGCATTTGAAATACCTTCTGCACTTATCCCAGCGTCATAACCGACAGATCCTCCAGCAATAGAACCGCTGGTGACAACAGTCACGTTTCCGCCGGTTGCATCAATTCCTGCTCCTCCCCTATTCGTTATTGTATTGGGACCATCAATAGAACCAGCCGCCCCGCCACTACCCTCTCCGCTTTTTGCACCATCAAAACTATTGGTGCCATAACCGGCCCCCCAAAACACCGTTACCCCCGCTTATTGACCCTGTATTAATGATCGTCGTATCACTAGCAACAGAGACGCCTGCCCCTCCTATACCTGCTGTTACGGAAGCAGGAGTATTTCCTCCTTTTATAGCCCCCTCGTTATTTATAGTGAGAGTGGGGGCAGATAAAACCACACCGGCCCCAGCATTTAGACCCAGCCCCCCGGTTATTGACTCCCTGTTATTCAATGTCCCCCTAGCTGTTGACGAAAAGATAACACCGGCACCGCCGCCACCAATATTGAAGCTAGCACCACTATTTCCGCCCGTTATGGAGTTGTTGTTAATTATAGTACCGCTTCCGATCATCACTATACCCGCACCACCGCCACCATCTCCAGTCACCATTCCAACACCATTTCCTCCATTTCCCCCTGTAACTTCCGCTTCTATAGTCACATCTCCATTAACGATTGCGCCGTCACCAGCACCACCTCCAGCACCGTAATTACCGGTCCCGATAGGATTACCTCCATTCCCACCATTCCCACCATTACCACCCCTGAGTGGTGACATAATACTGCTTCCAGTAACAATGGTGGTATTACCCCCACCGCCGCCTGCATTTCCGCTATTCTCCCCATCTCCACCATTGGCACCATTACTGCCATCAACACTACCGGCTGCGCCTCCCACCCCTTTTACTCCTGTCCCACTTTCCCCATCCTTTCCCGCAGTAGGGGGTGTAATACCATCATTTCCATTCCCGCCTGAGCCTGAACCGTTGACAGGAGCACCTACTACTGATCCTCCTGTACTCCCCGCTAAACCTGATGTTGCAATCATAGTGGTCATAAAGAATACTGCTGTTATGGAAAGGTACAGGCTATTTGAAAGAGAGAAATTTTTTTCTTAAAACTAGACCTTTACTAAAAGCAGAAAGAATATATGGGGAGTTTGGTAGAAAAAAGAGCAGTCTATAGGTTAAACTCTATGCACTAACAAATGACTTTATTTCCTCTATTAAGCGCCCCACTTAGCGGCAAATTAATATTATTAACCCTATGATAAGTATGAAAAAATCTTCACAATAATCCAAATTTATTGAAATTATTAATAAAGTGTATATTTTCTCTCCCTCCCCTCCTTTTACAGAAAGAATTAAGCATATAGGGGCTTTCAAAAGGAAAACTATTCCTAGACCTTTTAGGCAAAACGTCCTAAAATGGGTCAAAATGACGCTGTGAAATAGATAAAAAATGAATTTGAAGAATACTGTCTTTTTGCCAAAAACTGACTTTTCGATGAAAGCCAGTCTGGCAGTTCGTGAGCCTGATTTCTTAGATTACTGGAAAGAAATCGATTTATACCAAAAAATTCGAACTCAATCGAAAGGGCGGAAGAAGTTTATTCTCCATTTTGGCCCACCCTATGCCAACGGTCATATTCACATTGGTCACGCATTGTCGGAAACATTGAAAGATGTTATTAACAAAACTTACCAAATGAAAGGCTATGATGCCCCAATGGTTCCAGGATGGGATTGCCATGGCCTGCCGATTGAATGGAAAGTTGAGGAAGGCTATCGCGCCAGTGGCATGAATAAAGATGACGTTCCTATCCTTGAATTTCGAGAAGAATGTCGTGCCTTTGCTGATAAATGGATCCCCCTTCAAAGTCAAGAATTTCAACGATTGGGTATTATTGCTGACTGGAAGAACCCTTATATCACGATGGATTATGCTGCCGAAGCCCGCACGGTGGAGCAGCTTGGAAAATTCCTCATGAATGGCAGCCTTTACCGCGGTTTAAAACCTGTCATGTGGTCGGTTGTTGAGAAAACAGCGCTGGCTGAAGCAGAAGTAGAATACAAAGATCATACCTCTGATTCAATTTACGTATCCTTTCCTATTGTTAAAACAAGTCAGGCTGCCCTAAAAGATGTTCATGCCATAATTTGGACAACCACGCCATGGACGCTACCGGGGAACCGTGCCCTTGCGTTTGGTCAAGACTACGACTATGAGGTTATCCTTAACAAAGAGTCGGGCAAGAAATATCTATTGGCTCAAGAGTTAAGAACCAACGTTTGTACAACGATAGGATGGGACTCTATAGAAATTGTAGCCGTCATCAAAGGAACTGAGCTTGCAGGGGCAATTGCTCATCACCCTCTCCATGGTAAAGGCTATGATTTTGACGTGCCATTGATCCATGGCGATCACGTAACCACGGAGACCGGAACTGGCCTTGTTCACACAGCACCTGGTCATGGCGTCGAAGACTTTGAAGTGGGTAAAGTCAACGGCATTGAAATTGCCCAGCCTGTTGGACCCGATGGCATTTATTATAATCATGTTCCCTTGTTTGCTGGTTTACATGTCTATAAAGCCAATCCATCCGTTATGGCTGCTTTAACGGAAGCAGGACACTTATTGCATGCCGGCAAAATTGTTCACAGTTATCCTCATTCATGGCGTTCAAAAGCCCCGCTGATTTTCCGAGCAACCTCTCAATGGTTTATTAGTATGGAAAACACAAGCCTTAGACATAATGCTCTAAAAGCCATCGATACAGTTGAGTGGTATCCAGCCCAAGGTAAAAATCGAATAAAGTCCATGGTCGAAGGGCGACCAGACTGGTGTATTTCGCGTCAACGCGCCTGGGGCACCCCTATGACTCTGTTTGTCCATAAGCAAACAGGTGAGGTTTTGTGTGATCCAGAAGTTCATGCTCGGATCGTGGAAGCTATCCATCAAGAAGGGGGGGACGCTTGGTTTTCAAGTCCCGCTGAGCGCTTCTTAGGTGATAAATATGATGCCAACGACTATGAACAAGTACGCGACATTCTTGATGTTTGGTTTGATAGCGGCTGTTCCCATGAATTTGTCTTAAAGGATCGTGAAGAGCTATCGTGGCCTGCCGACCTTTATCTAGAGGGCTCCGACCAACATCGCGGTTGGTTCCAATCCTCTTTGTTGGAATCCTGTGGAACCGACGGTACGGCTCCTTACCGCAAGGTCTTAACTCATGGCTTTGTGTTGGATGAGAAAGGGTACAAAATGTCCAAGTCCTTGGGCAATGTGATTGCCCCCAACGAAGTTATTGATAAACTAGGCGCTGACTTATTGCGATTATGGATTGTTTCGGCTGACTATTCGGATGACATGCGCATCGGTAAGGAAATCTTAAAACAACAAGAAGATATTTATCGCCGATTGCGCAATACGTTGCGCTATTTACTTGGGGCCTTGGATGGTTATAGCCAGGCTGAAGCAATTGACTTCGCAGATATGCCTGAATTAGAGCAATGGATTTTCCATAAATTGGCCGAGCTTCAAGAGCTCCACGATCGTAGTCTTCAAGCATTTGATCTGACTAGTTTTTACTATGCACTCCATAATTTCTGTGCCTCGGATCTGTCGGCATTTTATTTTGACATTCGTAAAGATTGCCTTTATTGCGATCCAATTACCAGCCCCCGCCGTAAGGCAACACGGATGGCGATGCATCATATCTTTGAACATTTAGTTCACTGGCTCGCTCCCGTTTTAAGCTTTACAGCTGAAGAGGCATTCTTGACACGTCATGGCAAAACGGGAGATAGCATCCACTTAAAGCAATTTCCAACCATTGGCGACAAGTGGGCCAATCCAGAACTAGGAGCTAAATGGGACAAGTTACGCCATTGTCGACGGGTTATGACGGGGGCTTTAGAAGTGGAACGAGCCGCTAAAACGATTGGATCAAGTCTTCAAGCGCATGTGACAATTTTTGCAACTGCTGCAATGGCCGACTTCTTAAATCAGTTTGATATGGCAGAAGTGGGAATTACCTCAACGGCTACCATTACCATTGCTCAACCACCGGCGCAGGCTTTTATCTTAGAGGATGTAACTGATATAGGCGTCGTTGTCTCAGCCGCTGAGGGAGACAAATGTGTACGATGCTGGCGCGTTTTACCAGAAGTCTCTCGCCATGAGCATTCTCTGTGCATGCGCTGTGATGAGGCGATAACAGCATGAGGAACTTACGAATACTTGGCTTTGTCTGGGCGGTTGTTCTTCTGATAGCCGATTTTGTCAGTAAATATGCTGTTTTGAGTTGGTTCGACAAGGGAGGCCAGGCCATTACAGTAACGCCCTTCTTTAACATCATTCTTGCCTTCAATCGCGGGGTGAGCTTTGGAATGTTTCATGCCGATAGTCCATATGGTGTTTATACACTGCTTGGGGTCGCTGTGATTCTTTCAGCTCTCGTCGGGACTTGGTTATGGCAAGCAGAAAATAAATGCCAAAGTATTTGTTTTGGCATGATTTTAGGCGGTGCTTTGGGAAATATTTATGATCGTGTCACGTATGGGGCGGTTGTTGATTTCTTAGATTTCCATGCTTTTGGCTACCATTGGTATACCTTTAACATAGCTGATTGTGGTATTGTGATTGGTGCAATATTATTACTTATAGATTTGGTCTTTCTAACCAAAAAAGAGGATTTTAACTAATGAATAAGAACGTTATTCTACTTGGATTTACAGCAATCTTGCTTTCAGGGTGCGATTCCATAAAACACACCTTTGGGCTTGATCACTCTCAACATGATGAATATACAACTCCAATAACACCTCCTTTATCCATGCCTCGGGGGTATAATGAGTTACCTCACCCAGAGCTGCATGCGCAACCTCTGGGATACACCCCTGCGAAAAAAAGAGCGCAGGCACTGCTCGGTACTCCATCAAGCAATGGGTCGAAGGAAACCGAAGAAAACCTTATTAAAAAAGCGAGTGCAGGACAAGCAGCCGATGAAAACATTCGTAATACAGTCGATGCAGAAGCCACTCAAGAAAAAAATGTTTTAGAAAAACTTACTAATCTGGGTAAAACAGCATCTGAGAATCTGAGCGGCCACGGTACAAATACAGCAGAAACCTCTGCTTCAAAGCAACATCCAGCTGAGGCACGGTAATCATATGATATTGCAGCTTGCTTTTCCATCCTATCAATCTGAAGAAGCAGCAAGGGAAGTTGACACCTATGAAAGGCTTAACAAGAGAAACGGCATAAGGAGGGGGTATTTTTTCCTTTTCCAATTGCTTTCCCGAAAAAACCGAGACTTTAAAGTGCCAACTATCCTTTCCCACTCTAGATCCCCTGGAGGGTTACGCAAGCTTATCCATTTTGGATATAAACTTTCAGCTCTTTCGCTTACTCTGATAATAGGAACCCCCCTGATGACTGAATCTCTTCATGCGGAACAAAAACCCGTAGTTGTTACCCCTTCCCCTGTTAAAGTTATAGATTACCAAACAGGTTTGGGCTTAACAGGATGGCATGTGGAGACCCAAGACATTCCTGTCTTAACTATCTCCTTATGCTTTCGAAATGCCGGGGATAAAAATGATCCTGAAGGGTTAGCAGGATTGACCGAATTTATGTGCGGGATGCTCGATGAAGGTGCGGGTCCTTATAATTCAGGAAATTTTAAAGCTCTTCTTCTTGAGAAAAATATTCGACTTGCGATTTCCCAAAATTCTGATTCAGTTTTTATAACTCTCCGCAGTACAAAAGATAATATTAAAGATTTATTTGATATCTTAACCATGATCTTAATGACTCCAAGATTTGATGAGGACGCTGTAGCACGCGTACGCGAACAAATCTTAACGTCTCTAAACCAAAGTCTTCACTCCGAAGGACAAGTGGCCTCAGACACATTTAATCAACAAGCCTTTAAAAACCATCCCTATGGGCGCAGCACCAAGCTAGAAATTGAAGGTATTAAAAAGATTAAAAGAGAGGACATTCAAAAGTATTTAAAAGAGCGGCTAGCACGCGACCAAATTAAAATTACGTCGGCGGGGGATCTCTCAATTAATGAGTTAAAAAATTACCTCGATATAGCATTAAAAGATCTTCCTGAAAAAGCTGTTGCCAGTAAAGTAAAGGATATTGAGCCTGTCTATACGGGAGATATCACGGTGGTTCCCATGGATATCCCCCAAAGTCTTATCCTCTTCTATCAACCTGGCATTAAACGGCATGATAAAGATTTTTATGCAGCCTATGTTCTTAATAAAATTTTAGGAGATGGTGGCTTCAAATCTCGTCTATGGGATGAGGTGCGGGAAAATCGAGGATTAGCTTATGGAATTGATAGTGATTTACGCTGGGTTCAGCACACTGAATATATGCTAGGATCGACAGCCACGGCGAATGCTAATGCAGGACAAGTGGTTGAAATTATACGGGAACAGTGGCGTAAGATTAAAGAAAATGGTGTAACGCACAAGGAAAAGGATTTTGTTATAGAAAGATTGACAGGTGCTTTTCCCCTAGGATTTAGCTCTACCCCCCACATTGTTGGCCTTTTAAATAATTATCAGCAAGATGATTTAGAGGCAAACTTCATTAATAAACGAAATGAAATGATGCGTAGCGTTACATTAGATGATCTTAATCGTCTCGCTAAAAACTTAATCCAACCCGATAAATTATCATTTATTATTGTTGGAAAGCCAGAAGGCCTTCCTCAATCTAAAGGCTCTAAAAGATGATAAAACTTCACACCATAGGTCTATCAGTTATGCTTGCACTATCAACACCGGCACACTCAAAAATTTTTAAACCCAAAACAGCAAAACTTAATAATGGTTTAGAGATTGTTCTCATAGAAAATCATCTTGCTCCTGTGGTATCGATTGCTCTGACCTATAAAATAGGAACTGCGGATGATCCGGGAGAAATGATCGGTCTTTCTCACTTTTTAGAGCATCTGATGTTTAAGGGAACCAAGAAAGTACCGGCAGGAGAGTTTAAAGAACGCATCATCAGCAAAGGCGGCATGATTAATGCCTACACCACACCTGACGTAACAGTTTATACCTGTGACATTGCGGTTGAACATTTAGATATGGTTCTAAAAATCGAAGCCGACCGTATGTCTAATATTGTCTTTGAGGAAAAAGAAACCCAAGCCGAACAAAAAGTTGTCATGGAAGAACGACGCATGCGTCTTGATAACAATCCACTCGGTGCGGCTTACGAAACAATTTTGCGAGCCTTATTCAAGTATCATCCTTATGGTATTCCTACCATTGGTTATCCGCAACATATTGCCGCCTATACTAATGAGGCAGCAAAAGCTCATTATAATAAATGGTATACTCCCAATAATGCAATTTTAATTATTTCCGGTGATATTAGCATGGATAAATTGCTCCCTATGGTTGAAAAGCATTTTGGTGACACACCGGCAAGGCCTCTTCCCGCTCGCATGCGTCTCAAAGATCCGGTCGACAAAGGAGTGGTTCAAAAGATCTTTATTAAAAGCCCTCGTATTAGTTTTGTTAATTTTGATTGGTATTATCGGGCTCCTAATCACACATCAGAACAAAAAGAACACTACTATCCCTTGATTGTCTTATCACAAATTGTGGGCGGGAATGCCAACAGTCGTCTTTATAAAGAACTTGTCGATAAAACAGGAATCGCTCTTGAGGCTAATTCCCATTATGATGATGAATCCATTGATCCAAAACATTTTGAAATCACAGCTACTCTTCATCCAGCCCATAAACCAGAAGAGCTGAAAGCTGCTGTTGAAAACCAGTTAAAACTTCTTGTGGACAAAGGGATCACAGAACTTGAGCTTAAAACGGCCCAACGAGATCTTTTAGCTGGCCTTGCGTTTGCACGAGATGGTAACAGTGGGGCGATTAATGCCTTCAAACGCCTTGCCTTTGGTTTTTCGATCGAAGAAGTTGAATCTTATCCGGAAAAGATCCGCGCTGTCACTGTTGCGCAAGTCAATGCCGCGATCAAAGATATTCTGGGAACAGAACTAGCCGTCTATACCGAGGTTCATCCAGCCGCTCCAGCAGCATAAGTTTGAAAGGAAAAGAGTGCTTATAGAAAAAATAAGTACATCTTCTGACTTATCTTGGAATGGAGGATTCCCTTGCAAATTGGGAAACAGTTTGAGTTAAGGTTGCAGCATTATACTCCGGACAGAATTTAGGCGTAACCATTAAAAAGTCGATTGAAAAATCGAATCTGATCCTGGAAGCTTTTTGTTAAATAAATTGTTTGTTCTTTGATCATCATGGCCATAGCTTCAATTCCCTTGAGCGTTCGGTTAGCCGTCTTAAACGATTGGAATCCTAACACATAGGTCGGATGCGGCGTTTGATGCGTCGATGATCTTGCTCAAGGATATTGTTAAGGCATTTAATTTTTCTATGCTTTAGGCACTGATCTAAGATGCCCTTCTTTTTTTAATTCTTCGATAGTTGTATGGTAAGAAGAATGCTTATCTTTGGTAATAGAGGACGACATCTCTCTACACTCTTTCAGCATTTTTTTAAAGAATCGCTTAGCAGTGGCCAGGTCCCGAGTATGGGCCAGCATAGAATCAACAGTACGCCTATATTTATCGATGGCTCTGTAGATGTACTTCCATTCGCCTTAGACTTTAATATAAGGTTCACCCACACTTAACAAGCTGAAGGACGAGCATATCAATGTATCCTTTTCTCAAATTCGGGAGCATAACGCTAGATCCATCGGTAAATGGTCGAATGGTCAACGTTTTATTAGATAATTTACCCTTAACCTAACACCTCTTCAAGAATTTGCAACAGAACCATTTAAAAAGGATTTATTACGTTTAGAAATTAAAATTAATTTTATTTCAAAAAAATGTAATAATGCTTTCAATGGCTTTTTGCTAGAGAAATAGCACCTAGAATCAGATAAATATATAAATTTAATTATTATAAATGCTTAGATATAACAGATTCCTAGAATTATGCCTATACTCTAATTGTTTTGTTAAGCTGACAGACTTATAAAAGAGCATGGCCTCCTCCTTAATCGTGCTTTAATAAATGTGACAGCGCCTTTGCCCTCTTAATAAATCACCAAACACTAGTTTTAAACTTTAAAATTAAATCTAATTTCAAAGGCCTGCTAATTTTGCTGCAATAATGTTAAGGCCCTCTCCTATAGTAGTAACGGAAAAATCCTCTTTTAAAAAAGCAACTTGAGCAGCAAATCTCTCAATCTTCTCAATTTCTTTTTCTTTATCAGGAGCTTCCATAAAATTTAGAAATTCTATCTCTGAGCTTTTCCATTTATCGATAAATCTAGCATTATTAAATGCTACATTTTTTTTAGGATTATCTTTTTCAATTTTAGAGTTAAAATTTATTTCAATTAACTTAAAATAATCCTTAAGGTCCTCTTGAGGAACCTCTTCTCCACGCCATATCTTACGAATTATAGAATTTCTCTGTATGTTAATCTGCCAATGATCGACACGTTTGGGTATATCCGCAGACATAGCTATTTTTATATCTAAAAAAAATAGGGTTATAAGTAAAATTTTTTTCATGATTGATTTTCCTCATTATTAAAGAACCAATTTGCTTCTCTTTTTAAAAATTCTTCAAGGTTATCAATATCAATATCAGTATCAATTGATATCATACTATAGCCTCTTGCCTCAAGTACAGGACTTTTTGTTTCTTGCCAACGGTATAGGCCCATGTAATGCCCCCTATTTAGCAAGCGAATTTTAAAAGAGGGTCGTGTTGTTTGTTATGGGTTAAAAATCTTTGTTCAAATGTATTAGGTGGGGTATAGCCAAGTGTTGAATGCAGATAAGTTGCATTGTAGTCGTCGATC
>JAIBEV010000073.1 GCA_019459505.1 Candidatus Paracaedibacteraceae bacterium
CGCAAACCAGATCGACAATTTGGAACATCTAGCCTTCGAGTTAAGCCGACCAAGAAAGAGTTTCGTGCTGAATTTGATGCCGAGGTAAACAAATGGGAGGCTCTTAAAGAAAAGTATTTCCCAAATGGCACTTCAGTTAAAAAAAGCGATTTCTATAAGACACTCGGTTTTGATTGGGGTGACTTATTTTTTAACTCCTTCGCATGCTTTGAACACAATGGATTTTTATACATCGACACAAGTATTTCTAAAGATTCTGAGCATGCAGAAGAAATCTTGGGTAGCGAATATAGAGATGCTGATGCTAGCCATAAGGCTATTGAGGAGTCCGCATGAACGCAAACGTCACAACAACGATTGAACTGGCGCGGCTTAAACAGAAACTCAGCAACACGGTTGAGCAGTTAAAAGCTATGTCAAATGACGAAACTGTAGTTACTACTGGCCCGAACTGGATTCACTTGCGATATGTCGGACGTGGCTCAGAACAGATGCAGCTCGACTTAAATGAGCAGTATTCCATGAAGTTGAGACTGGGTTATCTGACTGAAACTCTGGCGCGGTTGGAGTGGGCTTTGAAGGATTGGGAAAAGGTTTAGGAGAAGAATATGAATGCACCGGTAATACACAACAATCAAGAAAATCAGTTATTTGGTCTTGTTGAGAAGGTGCTGAGCAGCCCTACTCCTGATATGGCTGTAATAGAGAAAATGCTAGACATGCAAGAGCGTGTTTTAGCAAAACAGGCAGAAATGGCATTTAACCGCGACTTTGCAACAATGGCTCAAGAAATCCCTGTGATTGCTGAGACTTCAAACGGTCACAACATTACCTATGCTGCACTAGAGACCATTGATGCTGTGGTGCGCCCTATCCTTTCAAAATACGGTTTTGCCACCTCATTTCGTGTCGAACATCCAGAGCCAAATAAGGTCAAAGTTACCTGTGTTTTGATGCATAAAGATGGGCATCGTGAATGTACCAGTATGGAACTGAGCGCAGATACTTCTGGTTCTAAAAATGCAGTTCAAGCTCTTGGATCAAGTGTTAGTTACGGTAAGCGGTATACCCTTTGTGCAATGTTGAATATTACTACTGCCAAAGAGGATGACAATGGCTTTGCGGCTAAGCCATTTTGTCCTTTAACTGTTGAGCAGACCCAGATGCTAACTGGATTACATAGTCGCCTTAATGAATTCCAGCAACAGCTTTTCTTTGAGCAGTTTGGAGCTATAGAGAGCATCAATAAATCTATGTTTACAAAAGCTCAATCAGCATTGAACAAGTTGATCAAGCAAGGAAATGGCAATGCTAATACTTAATTGTGAGCAAGGCTCACCTGAATGGTTACAAGCTCGAGCGGGGTTAATCACCTGCTCCGAACTTGAAGCAGTTTTCTCAAAAGGCAATGGCGAAAATCAGTTTGGAAAAGGTGCAATCACTTATATGTATGAGTTGATTGGTGAGCAAATTACTGGTGAGCCTAAAGAGAGCTATTCGGGATTCCATACAGAGCGTGGACATGCTCATGAATCAATCGTTATTGAACTTTACCAACTAGAGCATGAGGTAGCGATTGAGCGTTGCGGTTTCATTATCGGCGAGAAAATTGGCTATAGCCCCGATGGTTTAATTGGCTCAAATGGCCTAACTGAAATCAAATCAAAATTGCCAAAGTTTCAGGCTTCAATTTTATATGAGCGTGAGATTCCTGGTGAACATTACATGCAATGCATGGGTGGATTATGGGCAGCAGAACGGGAGTGGATAGATTTTATAAGTTATTGCCCTTCAATGCCTATGTTCATAAAAAGACTTTACCGTGATGAAAAAGCTATAGGCCTTATTAAAGATCGGGTGGATCAATTCTTAGAAGAGCTTGATCGTCGAAAGCAAAAAATCATGGGAACAGCTAGTTAAACATAAAACTACTTTAATAAAAAAGTAGACCCGATTTTTAGTACAGTTATTTATTTTAATAAAAGATTGGAGGTGGTTTGATGGCACGGCTCACCAAACTCGACAAGATGACAAATGATGAGAAGAAACTGTTAATTGACTCTTATCGGAATGCTCCTGATGACGCAGATTTTCCACCAGAAGTACTCGCTTTAGTTTATGGATTTTCGTTACCATGGTTGCAGAAAAAACGTTGTGAAGGTGATGGAATACCCTTCTTCAAGCCAACCACCAAAACTGTTTTATACAAGAAAAAAGATGTGGTCGATTATGTTAATAGTCGCCGCTTGTCGCATACAGCATGAGCCCACATTAGTGGGCTTTATTTATTGCTCTTTAAATTTCTGAATATATTTCTTTTTATATTTACCT
>JAIBEV010000143.1 GCA_019459505.1 Candidatus Paracaedibacteraceae bacterium
GCAAAGTTTGAAAGAAACAAGCCGCATTGCAATATCGGAACTATTGGTCACGTTGACCATGGGAAGACGTCTTTGACAGCGGCAATTACAAAGGTTTTGGCAGAAACAGGTGGGGCAACATTTACCGCCTATGATCAAATCGACAAGGCGCCTGAAGAGCGCGCTCGTGGTATTACAATTTCGACTGCCCACGTTGAATACGAAACCACCAATCGCCACTATGCGCACGTTGACTGCCCAGGCCACGCTGACTATGTTAAGAACATGATCACCGGTGCTGCTCAAATGGACGGTGCAATTCTTGTTGTGTCTGCCGCTGATGGTCCGATGCCTCAAACCCGTGAACACATTTTGCTTGCTCGTCAGGTTGGTGTTCCTGCTCTTGTTGTTTTCATGAACAAAGTTGACATGGTTGATGATGCTGAGCTTCTTGACCTTGTTGAATTGGAAGTTCGTGAACTTCTTTCTTCCTATGACTTCCCGGGTGATGACATTCCTGTTATCCGTGGTTCTGCTCTTTGCGCTTTGGAAGATAAGAGTTCAGAAATGGGTCGCGATGCGATTCTTAAGTTGATGGAAGCTGTCGACAGTTATATTCCTCAACCGGAACGTCCAAAAGATCGTCCTTTCTTGATGCCCATCGAAGATGTCTTCTCCATCTCTGGTCGTGGTACCGTTGTGACGGGTCGTGTGGAGCGTGGTGTGGTTAAGGTTGGTGAAGAAATCGAAATCGTTGGTCTAAAAGATACTGTTAAGACGACCTGTACCGGTGTTGAAATGTTCCGTAAGCTTTTGGATCAAGGTGAAGCTGGGGATAACGTCGGTGTTCTTCTTCGGGGAACGAAGCGTGAAGACGTTGAGCGTGGTCAAGTTTTGGCGGCACCCGGTACGATTACACCGCACACCAATTTCGAAGCCGAAGCGTACATTCTGACAAAAGAAGAAGGCGGTCGCCATACCCCGTTCTTTACCAACTACCGTCCACAGTTCTATTTCCGGACAACGGACGTAACGGGAACAGTAGAATTGCCAGCTGGTGTTGAAATGGTTATGCCGGGTGACAATATCCGTATGGTGGTTCAGCTGATTGCGCCGATCGCGATGGACGAAGGTCTTCGCTTTGCGATTCGTGAAGGTGGCCGTACCGTGGGTGCGGGCGTCGTTGCTAAAATCGTAAAATAAGTT
>JAIBEV010000093.1 GCA_019459505.1 Candidatus Paracaedibacteraceae bacterium
CTTTCTTGAGCACCTTTTGAGAGCAGAAGTGACGGAACGCCAAAGCCGCACCCAAGCGATCTTAACGCAAATGGCTGGCTTCCCCGTGATTAAGACCCTAGATGACTTTGATACGAGCTTGGTGACAGGACTATCTGCCAAGACTTTAGCAAGTTTGCGCTCTCTTGCCTTTATGGAGCACCATCAAAATGTGATCCTGCTGGGCCCCAGTGGCGTGGGCAAGACCCATTTAGCCATTGCGTTGGGATATCTTGCAACCCAAGCAGGCCTCAAAACACAGCTTTGTTGCTTAAATAGGAATTTAAGGGTAGATTTTGCTTGAGATTTACCAAACCTGAAAAGCACACATGAGCAACAATAATAAAAAATACAAAGTAACCAACTGGCGAGAATATAATGCTTTCTTGAAGCAACGAGGTTCCCTTACAATTTGGTTTAGTGAAGACTTCGATCAAAGCTGGCTTGCAGTAAAGGAAGGAAAGCAAGATCGAGGACGGCCCTTTATTTATTCAGATAGCAGCATGAATCTCATGTTAACACTAAGGCGCATCTTTAGATTATCTCTAAGGCAACTAACGGGATTTGTTGAATCTTTATTTGTTTTGATAGGAAAGGTTTTGCCCATTCCTGAATTTAGCCGTCTATCAAAGCGTATGAATAGATCATTATCAGCTTTACGCCTACCTTCATTAGAAGGAGCTAGCCATTTGGTTATTGATTCTACTGGCCTTAAGGTATTTGGTGAAAAAGAGTGGTTACAAACCAAGCATGGCAAGCAGTATCAGCGTAAGGTTTGGAGGAAATTGCATATTGGCGTTGGGAAGCAAGGTATTATTGTAGCAAGGGAAATGACCAACTATCTGACAGATGACAGAGCTTGTGTACCATCTCTTTTGAATCAGGCTGGCGCACAAGATGGGAATGATCTACTGGCGGATGGAGGGTATGACAGCCATGAAGTCTACAACTACCTCGCAAATAAAAAGATTAAGCCTATCATTCCTCCTCCAAGGCATGCTGTCATTTTTTCAGCAAATAATCCAAGCTTAAGGAATCAAACAATCGACTATATCAAAAAGAAGGGCTACTGGGCTTGGTGTAATAAAAATGACTATGGCAGAAGAAATAAGGTAGAGAACACCTTTTATCGATTGAAGACCATCTTTGGCAGAAAAATATTGTCAAGAAATTGGAGCAATCAAAATGCTGAGACCCAGTTAATGTGTTATTTACTCAATAGAATGACTGAGCTTGGTATGCCCAAAACAGTGAAAGCCATCTAAAAATCCGTCCTAAAGGCGGCCTTTACTTTAAAAACTGATTTAAGCCACAAAGCCGCAGATAGATATCCCTTATAGTGGTCTCTCACGTTAAAACTTTCCTTCATGGCAAGCAAAATTGATGGTAGCTCCTAAGGCCGGCACCTCATAATCATTCATTTGTTAGTCCAAGATTAAAATTAAAGTTTTTTTAAGGTTAATGAGGTGAGCTAAATTAAGCTATACTTTTTTATGGTGAGCTCAAAGGGGCCTAAGCTCATTTGTTATTAATAGTTATTTAGAGAGCTGATTTATGGGGGTTCCCTAGAAGCCGATTATTCGTTTGTGATCTTAGGATTTTTTTGGGCACCCTATTCGAGTAACCTTTCAAAAAATTGTATGATAAGGGAACTTTACGACAAAAAAGAAAGGGGGAAGAGTAGGAACCTAGGAAGAACAATGCTTATGAAATTGTAGGAGGAGACAATGCCTTTGTCATTAACGAGTGCGGTTTTTCAAGAGGGAGAGGTTATACCTTCTCGATATACTTGTGAGGGAGAAAATATTTCCCCTCCCCTGCAGTGGGAGGGAGTTCCCTCCGAGGTGGAGAGTTTTGTCTTGATTATGGATGATCCTGATGCTCCAGCGGGTGTATGGGATCATTGGATTCTCTTTAATCTTCCTAAAGACCTCAGGAATATCCAAGAGAATGAGAGGAACTTTTCATCAGACACTAAGAAAGGGATCAATAGCTGGGGGAAATTGGATTACGGGGGACCATGTCCACCTTCAGGGGCTCATCATTACTTTTTCAAACTTTATGCTCTATCTAAAAAGTTAGAGTTAAGGGATGCTTCTCGGAAGTCAGAGATAGAAAAAGCTATGAGAGGGCATATCCTAGCCCAAGCGCAGCTAGTAGGGGTATATAAGAAAGCTTCAAAGTAGCTCTTTATATTCTATCTCTCAAACAATGTGAGGATGTCTCATCAGAGATCAATCCCAACTAGAAGATGCAGGCTCACTACAATTATGGCCGTAATTTCATGCCTAATTCTTTTTAATTACCGTTTTCAGGATAAAACTATTTTCTACCCTCAAAAGGTCGGGCCTGAGACTACGGATCAAGAGAAAGCAACGGTGGTTGAGGCCGCCCTGGAAAAGGATTCCTTAGTTTGATAGCCTTTTAGACCTCAATAAGAGGAGCTGGTTTCTTTTTACTCAGCAAGGTTTAACAATAAAAAATAGGAGATTAAAAAGATATATATTTCGTTAAAAAGAACACTAGTCATTCTTTTCTGCTTTATAAATCTGCAGAGCTTATTAGCTAGCCAAGAGAAAAGAGAGTTTACAGAAAACCGATTGCAGATGGCCTCTGTGTTCTATGATGCAGCTCCTGAAGCTGAAGAAATTTTTTATCAACTGCCTGATTGGGTACTTCCTCCTCTTCCCATGGGCTATCGCTGGCATAGAGAGGAAACTGGACATTTAACTTTAAAAAAACATCCATTAGCACAGAGCCATACGATAAAAATAGTGATCTATGGCCCAGATTACGAGCATAACAACCATATAAATTTTGATTGTTTTATAGGCGATATAAATTGCCAAAGTTTTACATATTTACGCCCCGCTAATGACACATTTAAGGACCATACAGAATCGCGGCGTTATCCTCTCAAAGGAGAAGAATTTGACTTTTTTACCCCCGACCTTTTACCTTATACTGACATGAGGAGTTATGAGCCTACCAACAGGGGTTACCGTTATAGGTTTGATAGAGGCCATTGCCATGACTTGCTTGATACTATTGCTGTAGGAAGAGATAGACCCTTAAGAGCGCACTTGGTAGATATTCCTGAGCAAGACCAAAGAGGAATCAACGGGCGCTATTATTCTACTCATGATAAGCGTGCTTATCTGCCTGAGCTTCCTACCATTAATAGAAAGTTGAAAAATCATTACATTCAATTTTTAAGGAAGGAAGTCGGCGGAGCGTATATACAATATCCTTACTACGATGAGGAAAATCTTCTTTTTACTAACGGAACAAATCGTAGGATAGCAATTCCCAATGGTATAACGTTTGTAGGACTGAAAGGGGCCCTAAATGCAGAGAATCTTAGGATTTTCGATATACCCTACGATCATAATTTCCCCGTCTCCATACAGAATACAAGAAAATATATAAAAATTTTTAGTGATCCATATCTCCCAACTCCTCTCGTTTATAAATCTCACTTAACTTCTCAAATAATTGCTGGTTTTGCTCAGCAATGCACTCAAATGAGTGAGTCATATTTTGATAATCGCAGTACCCTTAATCGGCCCTTTGAAAAACACTTAAGTCTTTTGGAGTTAGCTGGAGAAGTTGAATTTTTAACACCAACAAATAAGGTTGAGCTGGCCATAGGATACAGCGAGTATATTCTTAAACCTGCTAAAGCCCGATTTTGGCTCAAACGGGCCGAAGAACATGCTTTGTTCCTGGATCGAGAGTTCTCTGACAAGCAGGTTATCCTCCAAAAGCGTCAATATGAAGATATAATTTCAAGTTTTAAAAACCAAGACCCTGGATTTGAAGACCGCTTTGATACAGAGTGCGATATTTGGAAACAAATTTATAAGCATCAACAGGATAAAATCCAAGGTTAGTAGTCTAATTCTAAATATATCTCAATACGATACATTATATCGAGCTGAGATGCGCTACAATACATCCCATAGCCCCCCCAATTGAGGAGCCTCTATAGAAACCAAGGACACGGGATTATGGCTCTTGATAGATTAGCCGTAATTCCACGGCTTAGCTGCTGCTGCTTAGAGGGCAACCTGAGGCCCTATAATTCTTAGTATTCCTGCCGTAACCTGCCGGTTCTAAGGTATCACTTTCCTAACTGATGGACGACAGAGGTGACGACGCCCCAGATATGGAACTCCATAGAGGGCGTAATGGATAAGGGCGAGTAAGTGGGATTGGCAGGCATTAAGATAACTTGGTCATGTTGCACGATTAATTGCTTAACTGTGATCTCTCCATTGACAGCGGCAATAACAATGTGCCCATCCTTTGGCTTTATCTCTCGGTTAACAATCAAAATATCGTCGCTCTGGATGCCAGCATCGATCATGGACTCTCCTGTGACTCGAACCAAAAAAGAAGAAGCGGGAGAGGGGATCAAATGCTCCTGGAGATTTAAAGAATCTTGGTCCTCGTCGGCGACATCCGGAGAGCCTGCAGCGACTTTGCTTGAAAAGAAAGGAAGCTGAAGAGAGTCTGCCTGGGCGGTTAAAATTGACTGAATATTCTCGCCGAGCTTGGTGGACAGAGTTAAGGTACTCAGATAATGGTCAAGTGCCGGGGCTAACGATTGAGGAATTCTGCGCGCCACCGTCTCTTCCCCAAACACTCCAGAGTTTTTTTTTCGACCAGCCCCTGGCCTCAATCCACCTCTTGACATTTCATCTCCATAAATTATGATTAATGTACAACAATCATACAAGGTTTCTTTTTGCAAGGTCTACTCTAAACTTTCTTCCCTTTCTTAAGCTAGAGCAAGGCCATATACCAGAGATTCTTGCATGAAAAAGTCTAAATGACCATAGGAGAACGTATCATGAGTTTACATCACAAACATAGAAGACACCATAAAGATATCAAAGACGGACTATCGAGGAATAAAGATAAGCCGTTCTTCAATAGGATGAATTTGTTGATCATGGTATTGGCCCTTCTAATTCTACTAGGTTTGTTTCTGACTCTTTACTTCTCTCCTAACGTCTCTCCTGAAAGTTTAGAGTCTATGGAGTTTATGGATCAAATGGGGAGATAGGGGAAAGGGGAAGCATGATACAATTGTTGAAAGAGGATCTATCTCACTACCTTTGCATACTCCTTGATAGGACGGTCTTATGCTTAGAGAACCCTCTGAACTGGCCACAACAAATCCTTGAAGGGGAATAAAGAAGAACCAGCATGGACCTTTTTCAGAGGGACTGAAGGGTAAGTGGAAACAATCTGATTAAAGAAGTCCAAAGCCTCTTGATGCTTTTGTTTATAGGTATCCCCTTTTAGCCTTTTAATTAATTCAAAGTGAAGATAATTGATAAGTATCAATTATCATACGTAATTCATAACATATTAGCGCTCATATTTATTGTTAAGGACCTCAGTTATGCTGACTCAATTTCAGGAACCGCCCAGCTCTAAGTGTGCCTCTCCCTCCGTCAAGCTTAGGTCTTGTTTGCAAGATATTTTCTCTCCAGGAGGCTCTTGTCTTAGGCGGCCCCTTTACTCGAACCGTATTCAAGCGGGATTCCCCTCGCCAGGCGATGATTATATCGAGAAAGCTCTCGACCTAAATGAGCACTTGATTGCTCACCCAGCAGCCACATTTTTTGTCCGGGTGTCAGGGGATTCAATGATTGGGGCCGGAATTCACAATGAGGATATCTTGATTGTTGATCGTTCTTTGAAAGCCAAACACAATAGTGTTGTGATTGCCGTCTTGAATGGGGAGCTTACGGTTAAACGCCTCAAAATCCAGTCCGGTCGGTATAGCCTTGTGCCCGAAAATCCGGCTTATTCAGAAATAGTCATTACCGAAGCAATGGATTTCAGGATTTGGGGTGTCGTTACCTCAGTTGTCCATCAATTTAAGTAAGGAACCAAGGGTGATTGGGCTAATCGACGCCAACAATTTTTATGTCTCTTGCGAGCGGTTATTTCGTCCGGACTTGCAGGCTAAACCGGTCGTTGTTTTGTCCAATAATGACGGCTGTGTTATTTCTCGCTCTAATGAAATTAAAGCCCTCGGAATTCCTATGGCAGCCCCTTTATTCCAAGTTCAAGACTTATTGGATCAGCATCAAGCGAGTGTCTTCTCCTCAAACTTCGCTTTGTATGCTGATTTGTCGGCCCGGGTGATGAGCATCCTGGAAGCGTTAGCGCCCCGAGTTGAGGTCTATTCAATCGATGAAGCTTTTCTTGATTTTTCCGGGATACAGGATATTTCTAAAACTGCTCAGCATATCCGTGAACAGATTGCCGCCTGCCTTTGCATTCCGACGTGCATCGGTATAGCCCCCACCAAGACTCTGGCCAAAGTCGCTAATCATTTAGCCAAGAAGAACCCAAGATATAAAGGTGTCTGTATCCTTGAAAAAGCCTCCGACATAGAGGCTGTCCTGGAAACCTTTCCGATTGAAGACATTTGGGGGATCGGGCGTCGTATTGCGGCTCGGCTGAAGGCTCTAGGAATTACAACGGCTGAGGAGCTCAAGCAGATGGATCCTCGATGGATGCGGCAGACTTTCACGGTGGTTGGGGAGCGTCTGGTCTATGAACTGAACGGGATTTCTTGCCTTCATCTTGAGCCTGAGATTCAAGCCCTCCACTCCATTCAAGTCTCGCGAAGTTTTTCTACTCCTTTAACCCAGTTTGACGCTGTCAGAGAAGCGGTTGCCTCTTATGCCACTCGGCTAGCCGGAAAGCTGAGGCAGCATCACTTAAAAACGACAACGCTTGTGATCTCAGTTTGTACCAATCGCTTTCAAGTGAGGAATCGCCGCTATTACAACAGTATCTTGATTAATTTACCAACCGCCCTTAATGATGACTCTCGCCTGATTGCAGCAAGCATTCAAGGATTGGAAGCTATCTTTAAAACAGGATTTGCTTACCATAAAGCAGGGATTGTGGCTTTAGAGTTAATCCCCCTTACAGCCATTCAATTAACACTCTTCGATCCAAAAGGAGAGGGGAGCGCTAAGGCCCAGCAAATCAGTCGAGCTCTTGATAAGATCAATCAACGCTACGGGCGAGGCACAGTGCATATGGCAGCTTGTGGCCCTAGATTAAGCTGGAGAGACAAGAAGAGCAGGAAATCTCCTAGCTATACGACGTCTTGGAGACAACTCCCCAAAGTCTTTGCTAAGTAAAGAGGAGGCAATTTTTCCTATTTGCTTAATTCATGGGCAAAGAGGTAATCTCTAGACAGGAAGCCAGACTTAGAGGAGGGGACTCCTCTTAATGAGGGAGGTTATCCACAGGATTTGTGGACAAAAATGCAAGATTATCGACTCAAGGCACAGAATCCAGAAAAAGGTATTTACCGCTGGTATGAAATCAAACAAGCTCAAGATTTATTGGTCGGTTGGTCCCTTATCATTTCCTATGGGCGGATCGGGCATAAAGGTCAATCCAAGATTTACGGTTTTAAGACCGCCGAGGAAAAGGATAAATTTTTACAAAAGATCCTCAAGAAACGACTGACATCAGAACGTCGACTCGGATGCAATTACACGTTTGTTGATTAAAATTGCATCCGCAGAAGCCTGATAAGGCTGAGATAAGTCTCTGCGGTATGTCCAATTCTTGAGATACCGTTGAGCTAGTTCGGTGTTTTTAATAAAGAGCAGATTTTCAGCATTTCTGCTATGAGTAGCCGAGCTAAAATTGTATGAGCCTGTAACCACTGTTTCCTCATCAATTAAGATGACTTTATTATGGGCAATCCCTTTCGGGCTGTCGATATAGACAGAAATACCGGCTTGGGCTACCGCTCGAGCCTGTGAACGCTTATCAGTCTTATTAGACTTATCAAGGATTATATTAACGGAAACTCCTCGCTCTTTAGCGTTGATTAAGGCAGCTGCAATGGCTCCATCTGTAAAACTGTATGCCTGTAAATGGATTGATTTTTTCGCCATATTCAGCGAGGTAATTAAGGTCTGCCGACATAATGTATTAGGAGAAAAGCAAACCATAATATCTTGGGATTGCTCTTGGATAAGGGTCGGTAATTCATAGGTTGCCGCAATATAATAAGGAATATTGTATCCTGCCCCAAAGGCAATTCCCATTAAGGTAATAACAGTTTTTAACAAAAATTGCTGATTATATTGCTTTATCTTTTTTCTTTTCACGAACACTCTATTTCTATCTAAATTAATAACCTTAAGTTGTGAATTTATGGATAGCTGCTAAAGCAGCCGTCTGCGCTTCCCACATTTTGACCACAGGATAAATCCTGATGGACAAAATTTGGAAATGCTCGTCTCTCTCCACAGATTCACAAGCAGTTACAACCAACCACCTTTTTATATAAGTAATTTATATATTAAATTCCAAACATCTCTATCAAAAAGCTGTCTAAAAGTAGATAATAATTGACTCCTATTAAAAGGAACTGACTTAAAGCGATCAGCTGCTGATCAGTAATTCTTAAGTTTTATTTAAGAACTCTTGCGCTTTTAATTTCCACATTTCTAAAGAAACTTGATCAGTTTGTAAATCTTGTTTAATTTCCAACAAAGCTCCCAGAAGACTTAACGCGATCGGCTGCATTAAAGGATCTTTTTGAAGATCGCTTCCAGGTATTAAACCTATAGCCTCGAACAAACCCGCTTTTTCAATAAGGCCACCCAATTGGATAAGAGTTCTTGTTCGAGCTTTGCGGAAGCCATTTGCTGCTAAACCGGACCGATTGTTCATTTGATAAATCTTCTGTTTGACCTTCACCATTTCACGCTGTTGCCGATTCCATTTGACCCATAAAGTATCAAGATTTTGAACTTTGAAAGGAGGTCGAAAGCTTTTGCCATTCCTCCTTTGACTTCCCGGAATGATTCCATCCTTGATTAATTAAGGTTAAAGCTAAAGAAGGCGAGAAATCCTCCCCCAAAATCTTTTGTATTTCCGTAAAAAGTTGTTCTGCTATTTTCCCTTGGAGCTTTTGTTGTTCCGCTTGAAGATCTTGTAATTTCTTAGAAAGATTATCTATTTTTTTCATGCTGGTCCTTATTTAATCCTTGTTAAGGAATTCTCCCTTAACAATCCCTTTTGTACAGATTGACTCATAGAGATAGTATAACAAACGGATAACAATTTCTGCAAGTCCGAGCAATAAAAAATTGCAAGGCGCGCTTATACGTTATATAAATATAACATCGCTTGGTCGCAAGCGACCCTGAAAGAAATGGTTATTATGGCTCTCTATCATGCTCATATCAAAGTCCTCAGTCGAGCCAATCGTAATACGGTGGCGGCTCTGGCTTATCGCTCTGGAACGCAGTTGACAGATGAGAGAACAGGAGAGGGATTTAATTTTAGAAATAAATCTGTCGAGCATGTCGAGTTATTGCTGCCCGAAAATTCCCCTCAATGGACCAAAGATTTGCAGACCTTAATTGAAAAAAACCGTGAAAAAGGTGTGCAAAAACTCTCTAGGATCGCCGAATCATCGGAGAAAAGGATTGATGCACAAGTTTTTAAAGACTTTGAATTTGCGTTACCGGCTGAATTAAAAGTTGAGCAGAATAAAGTCTTAATGCGAGAGTTCCTTAAGGACCAATTTTGTCAACGGGGTATTACTATTTTAGCCAATTTCCATAATGACTGTGACGATAAAACAGGACAGAAGAAACCCCATTGTCATGCTGTCTTGTTGACTCGGGAATTAACGGAAGAGGGTCTGTCAAAACATAAAAATCGGGACTGGAATCAAACCAACTTATTAGAAGAATGGCGAGAGCAATTAGCCGCCTACACCAACTTCCATTTACAGCTGCATGGTCATCAAGCCCGTGTTGATCATCGCTCTTATGCAGAGCAAGGCATTGAGATCGATCCTCAACCAAAATTATCACGCAGTGTTCAAGAAATGGAAGACCGAGTCAGCTATAACACTGAAGATCTTAAACCTAACCCTTACACCGATAAAGCCACCGAGTACCAGCATATCAAGCTCAAGAATCTTTACCGGCTTATGAAGAACCCCGAGGTAGTCTTTGATATTATTCATAAAGCTCAAGCCACCTTTATGGAAGGAGATATTGATAAAGTTCTAGCGCGTTATATTGATGATCCTGAGGTGTTTCGAGCCTGCCAAGCCAAACTTATAAATTCTTCTAACCTGAGACTCTTAAGAGAGACAGAGCAGGGGACTGTTTATACGACCTGCAGCATGATGAGGCGGGAGCTGAGCTTAATTCAGTTAGCACACAATTTAAATCAAAGCGAAGGCCATAAAGTTGATGAGTTAAGTGTTCAAAGAAATGTCGAAATTTATGACCAGAAGTATGAACAGTTTGGCGGCTTATCGAGCGACCAGAAAACAGCTTTAAATCATCTTATTCAGGATAAAAACCTTGTGGCAATCATCGGGTATGCTGGATCTGGTAAATCCTCTATTCTTTCTTGTGCTAAGGATATATGGCAAGAAAATGGCTATACGGTTTATGGGTTAGCGCCCACCGGGAAGGCGGCTCAGAATCTGCAAAATGATGGGATTCAATCAATGACACTACATAAGTTTTTGCACCAATACCATCAAGGACGCAGTCATTTCAATTCAAAGACGGTTTTGATTCTGGATGAAGCAGGAATGGTTGATACCACCCGGTTTGAGGAACTTTTATCGGCTTCCCAAAAGCTCGGCATTAAGCTTGTGACAGTGGGAGATGGTAAACAGCTCCAACCGATTGAAGCCGGGGCTGCTTTCCGGCTCGTGACTAAAGAAACCGGCGTTGCCACTTTAGAAACCGTTATCCGTCAAAAGCAAGAGTGGATGAGAGAAGCGACTCGTGAGTTTGGCAGGGGCGAGGCAGAAAAAGCTTTGGGTACTTACTTGGAAAAGGGACGCGTTGTCCTGATTGATGAATCGACTCCGGATATTAGGAAATTAGAAATCAATCGGGACTACGCCGGCTTGGTTGAAGCATTTAATATTGCTGTCCGCTCTCAAAAGCTAGCAGGCTGGACATTGAGGAGCGATATTGAGTTAACCAGTTCCGAAAGAGGGATGGGGAGCTCTCAGATAAAGCTTTGGAAAGCGGTTGAGAAAGAAGCGGCTCAAGCTATTGCAGCAAATATTGAAGCTTGCCGGCCTTACATTGCGTCCTATAGAACCGATCCTCTGCGGATTGCTGAGAATTTAACATCTACTAGTAAGCAAGAGGCTGAGACAATGGCTAGCCAATGGGCTATTGATCGGGGGCCCAGCAAAGAAGGAGAGTTCATCTGTAATCCAAGACAAACCACGATGACAGCTTTGCTTCAAGATTGGCATCAATCGGTTGTAGCTGCGCCTAAGGAGAACCAGGTACTTATGGCTTACACCTTAAAAGAGACCGAGATTCTCAATCAGCAAGCTCGACTCCTAAGATTTCAAGATGGAGCTATTGACAAGCAAAGCTTCACGCATCACATTACCCGAATCGATACGGACGACTTTGG
>JAIBEV010000026.1 GCA_019459505.1 Candidatus Paracaedibacteraceae bacterium
CACTGTTTTTATGATAAAGAAAAGCCTTTAATTGATTTATGGGCCTTAGCCTATCAAGAAGTCACTCGTATTAAGCGTGCTTGTGAGCTGGTTGGCAAAGATTTACCTAAGCTTCCTTGGTTTATTGCGCGTGCTCTGAGGCAATTACAACACGACGGCAACTTATGAGGTGCCAGAGCTAGAAAATGTGACAACGCCGTGTAAAGAGGAGGATGGTCAAATAACATCATAAAAAATCAATCAAGTATTAACAGCGTAAACTACAAACTTATCACCTCTACAGCGCAAAAATCATTTCGCGACAGCGACTAAATAGAGCTACGTCCTCCGGGTAAGTGCCGATACAGAGTCGAAGGAGCAACAGAAAGCCTTTTAGCCACCTCTTCAACAGTAATATTATCATCTTTCAGTAAAGCCTTAGCAATCATTAGATCTTCAGCTTTTAAAGATGGGGGTCGGCCCCCTACCCTTCCTAACCTTTTAGCAGCGGATAATCCGGCTAAGGTTCTCTCTTTAATAATAGAGCGTTCAAACTCGGCCAGAGAAGCAAAAATATGAAAAATTAACCGCCCGCCTGAGGTGGTGGTATTAATTGCTTCTGTCAGAGATTGGAACCCTATATTTTGGCTTTCTAGCTTTTCCACAGTTTCAATAAGTTGCTTTAACGACCGGGCTAAGCGGTCAAGCTTCCAAACGACAAGGGTATCTCCTTTTCGCATATAATTGAGGGCGGCTGTTAATTCAGGACGTTCTCTTTGAGCCCCTGATGCTTTTTCGGTAAATATCTTATGACACCCTATTTCCTTTAAAGCGTCAAGCTGTAAAGACAGATTTTGATCTTGGGTGGAGACGCGAGCATAACCAATGAGCATATTTTCCTCCTAAAACTCATCTTTAGTATAGCTTTTAAGAGCTTTTATTTCAAGAAAGAGTTTTGAGAGATAAAAGGGCAAAAAATGAGAACCTTTTCCACTCTTTCCCCTCCCCTCTTGGAAACGAGCGTTTTTAAGAGGTATAGAAAAATGATAGTTTCTTGCCTCAACCCTTTTTACAAAATGACTTTTATACCTATTTTAAGAATTAGGTTGAAAATAATATTTAGTATCAAAAAGAAAAACTATACCTCAATAAAAATTACTTCTTATTCTAATTTAGGCTGAATTACTTAAAATAGGATATAATCTAATTTTTCTTAAATAATTTTTTCAGTTTGAATTTAAGTTTATGGTTCATATTCAAAATTATAGACATTATCTTGCATTAATCCTAAAGAGTAATATAATGAGTTTTATAAAGATTATCTATATTTATACCTTAGGATTTATTATGGCTATAAGGACTAAAATAACAACTGGTGGAAAAATCTCTATTCCTTCTATTTACAGAAAACAATTAGGATTAAAGGATGGTGATGAAGTTTTAATGGATATCCAAGAGGGGCAAATTGTTATTTCTTCCTTAAGGACATCTTTATTAAAAGCAAGACACTTAATCAGTAAGTACCATTCACAGGATGAAAGTTTAGCCGGAAACCTAACATCCAGTCAGAAAGAGGAAAATAATGAGTAAAGTTATTCTCGATGCTTCTGCCCTGTTGGCTCTTATCAAAAATGAATCCGGGGCTTCTACCCTAGAAGATATGCTCGGACAAATTGTTATGTCCACCCTCAGCTTGACCGAAGCGGCAACTATCCTACTCCAGTCTGATATGACCTTGCAAGAGTGTGAAGACTGTTTGCTTCCTTTAATTTCTTCGCTTATCCCTTTTGATACCTCTTATGCTTTACTGACAGCAAACTTAATGAAACAGCTTAAAGGTAAAGATTTATCTTTAGAAGCCCGAGCCTGTCTTGCTTTAGGGATAAGAATGAACCTTCCAATTTATACAGCTTATCAGAAGTGGGCAGAGTTAGATCTAACTGATGCTGAGGTTAAGCTTATCTAATTTTAATTGTTGCATAGGCTCCTCTTTACAATGCACACAGCAGAATTGCTGGAATTTTTATTTAACACAATTACTTGGTTTACTTTATCGGCCAAATAAGGGTGATGGGTGATAATGATCTTGGTGGCATGAGGGAGGTATTGCTCAATGTTTTTTTGAATAATGGCATCCGTCTTTTTGTCTAAAGACGCCGTGCTTTCATCAAAGATGCATAAACCAGGCTTTTTGAGAAAAAGGCGCGCAATGGTCAGACGTTGTTTTTCACCCCCAGAGAGTTTTACACCTCGATCCCCTACAATGGTATCCAGACCATCAGGGAGTTTATAAAGCAGCGGTTCAAGATGTGCTTTTTCTACCACCTCTACAATATTTTCCCGTATGGCGTCGGGACATACGAATCTAATGTTATTCATAATTGTATCATTAAGTAAGTAACTTTCTTGAGGAACCCAACCCACTGCTTTGTATAGAGAATCAAGTTCAATGTTCTTAATGTTGATATCGTTAATTAAAATCTCTCCTTCTATCGGGTTATATAAACGTAGTAATAGTTTGGCAATGGTTGATTTACCAATACCTGTTTTACCAGTAATAATGGCTGTTTGCCCAGCTTCCACACGAAAAGATATTTGGTTCAGAATGAGCCGATTATCGTAGCCGAAAGAAACATTGCGAAATTCCACAGAAAATGATGATCCTGTGAGTGCGACGGGGTTCTCTACTTCTTGAATATCGCTGGGTGTTGATAAGGTTTCGAGTACTCCTTTCATGTCAATTAGAGCTTTTTTTATGTCTTGTATGAGGTGCCCCAAAATGCCAATTGGCCCTACTAATTGCAGCATATAACCATTAAAAAGAACAAAGTCACCCACAGTGAGGGAACCATCACGTACACCAATGCCGACATAATAGGTTAATATTGATAAACCAATACCTAGGATAAATGATTGCCCTATTTGCACCCATGTGTATCGCTGAATAAAATCTATTTCAGCTTCTTCACGCTTCTTGAGCTCGGTGTTACAAACGCTAATGGCAAGATCGTGTCTGCCAAACGTTTTGATAGCTTCATAGTTAGAAATCCAGTCTGTTACGACACCGTCCACTTCACGATCGATGTTGTTAGCGTATTCACGTAGTTTTATTATGGGTTTAATGGAAAGTAGCGCATACACAAAAAAACTCGCCAATACACACGCAAGAATACTGACATAAAAAAGTGAGTAGAAGATCATAATGCCCACGATCACACACATAAATTCTACGAAGGTTGGTAAAATATAGAAGAACAAACCCAACATGACACTGGGAACGTTTCTTTGGGCTCGACGAATAATATTGGCCAAAGCTCCCGGCTTTTGATTGATAAAGTACTGATGAGACAAGCTGTAAAGATGAGCCAAGACCTTACTACCAAGTAGGAACGTTACACGTTGTTCCAAGCGACATGCTAAAAAAGAGCGAATATGTTGGATGACCTGACTCAGCATCCATATGGCACCATAGCTGAAAAGTAGCCATGGTACCCATAAGCCTGTCTCATTGTTAGAAAGGCTTTCCATAACGTATTTGAGTAAGAGAGGAAGAGTTAAACTAGTAAGAACCCCGATTAATAAGAAGCAAGCAGAACCAATAAAACTCCATCGCATGGAATAATCCGACAAGGCTTGAACAAAGATGTCCTTAAGATATTTATAACCTTGCATGTCAATCAACTCACTTCTCATGTTAATTTAGCTGACCATAGTTTAAGGAACATCTCAATCGAAGAAATCTGGATAAACGGCCATAAATGAGCATTATCTCCATTACTTATGAGTGAGATCATTTGTCGTAAACCTTCTTTATCTACAAAGCCTTGTTTAACCATTTCGCCCTCTAAGCAAAGTTCCATAACAAAATCAATGTTTCTCTTCACGCCGAGTTGGAGAGTTCCGGTTGTTTGGCCTTTATCGCGTCTCCATACAGTATGAGTTTTAAAACGTGTGCTAACGGCATGACGTAATGGATAACGATCGTACCCTTTTTGGAATAAATCGTACGTCGGGAGCGAAAGAGCAAAATTAACAACAGGCTCACAGAAGAATGGATATTGTTCAAGATAAGAAGTATTGGTCCTTACATTTATCGAAGCTAGCCCCTCAAATAAAGCATCAATTTGATTGTACTTTCCTGGAAGAATCCGGATTGGAAGATCGTGATAAGCAGGGTGAACAAACTCACTCGTCCTATACCAGTTCACTTGAGGATTGAGCCAATATGGGGGCTTATCTTGTGAATTTCCTCTTTTCTTAGGCTTTCTTGCTGCAAGGTAGTTTGCGAGGGTTGCCATATTTTGTATTAAACTGGGCGTTAAAGAATCCCGATAAAAATGGGTGATTTCTTTGACCTTGTCCAGTAAACCTTTTGTACCATGCCTTAGCCAATAATCGACAATACATTTTTGTGTTGGGGGACGCATAAAAATGTGATCGCTACCATGCCCACTCAGTAGGATAGAAGAGTCCTGGGGTGGAAGATAATGGGACACTTCGTTAATGAGAGCAGTACTGATGCAGCCAGAAAAAGGTTTGTTGAGCTTTAATCCCTGATCCACTACATAGGGATCAAAAGGTAAAACTTGAGAGGTGTCAATTTCTGTAAGATCAATACCAACCTCCTCACATACTTTCCGAGCATAAGGTAGTTCGTTGGATGATTGAATAGTTGAATCAAAGTAGTTGAAAGCTGAAAGTTTTTGATCAGGCCTAACAATTTCGCTTAAACAGAACACTAGAGCCGTTGAGTCCAGCCCTCCTGAAAGACTCACACATATGTTCTTGTAAGGTTCAATCATGGGCTTGAGGGTCGATTGTAAAACATCTACAGCGTCAGTAGAATTTGGGATCATTGAACTATACGTAGCAAAGGGATTCCAAAATGGTTGTATATCACGACTATAGGGAGTAGCTGTTAGAATACACCCTGGGGGGATTTCTTCCACACCCTTAAAAGGAGTCTGAATCGCGCTACTGTTTCCATAGAAAAGGTAAGAACATAGATAATGCCAGTTGCGTCCGAGAGGAGACGATACATATTGTTGGATAAGCTCAATATGTGATGAGAAAATTAAGTCACCACCTGGCAACGTATAGTAAAAGCAAGAAAGTTGCCCTGTAGGATCCACCATAACACTTAGCTTGTTAGCAGCATCCATATACCAATAAACATATTTACCCCACATTTTTTGAGGTAAATCCTGTTTAAGACCTTGGGATAAAAAGCTAAACTCTTGAGAAGTAATAGTTGCACAATGATCCCTTCCAAAAATACGCCCTATGAGGACGGCTGCCTCACTCTCCCAAACCTGATCCATATCTTGTTCTAAGTTTTGCTTACCATAAACAAAGGTTAAATTCTTTTTAACCATAAAGGATGGTTCGTCATCTATATGCTGTTGGAGGATAGATATTAACTTAGCCTCTTTACCCAAAGCATCCTCTTGACTCCACAAACCAAGGTAAATCATATATTTTTCTTTCTAAAAGGTTCATTGAGGATAATAGCAAGGCCTTCCCTAATTTCTTGAGAATCCATTATGACCTTGCCATCACATTCTACCCATGCATGGGCCATGAAAGGATAGTTCTGCACTCCAATCTCTAGGTTGCATTTCCACCTTTGTTGTAGGGCCAATAAAACATACGTTATCGCCCATTCCAGGCATTTAGTCCGGCTAGGGTAAATAAGGCACGCTTTGTTGACTATATTAGCTAAATACATTAAGTCTGCTTCGCTTGGGATGAAGTAGTCTTTCTTCTTCTTAGAGGTCTTTTTAATAAGAAGGATGGCGTAATGAAAACCCAAAAACTTGATATAGAAGTTAACTTTGATTAATTGCCATAAAGCGTGTATGACAGAAAAGTCTAAAGGTACTCTTTCTTCATTTAATGGTAGACGCCAGTCAATATTGGAAACGCCGATAGACTCTGTCTTACAGTCTGTATAAAAAGAGTACGGTATCTTTTGAGGGCGTACGGCTTTCTCCCCAAGCAGTACATTTAAATAATTTTGATCTGATTCTCCAAGTTCTTGATTGTGCACAACTTTTAATAGAATATTAGCAAGACCTGAAGAGCATATAGTGTACTTATCTTTCTTTGTATCGAGCAAAATAACTTGATCACGAAATTGGGTGATGTAAATATGCGGGGAAAATGAGTAATATATCATTTTAAACTTGTCCCGGGAGCTTCGTTTAATCGGTTCTGTCACATCTTTTCTTAACAGATGCAACAGAACCTTTTTTACTTCACACTTGGAGCTTAGGAATCAAACTTTTGCAACGAGGTACAACCACCTTGCTCAAATTTTTCTCCACAGCCTCCAGCGGTGATTTTTGATGCAGACAGAGATATATTTATACGATCTGCTTGTTCGTTTTTATCTAACTTATTAAGAAAATTTTTTACCATCATAATGTATTTCATTTGTATATTCTCCTTTGTTTGAACTATAAATTTATCTTCACTGTATGTGGAAGACAGCTTGACCTTAATCAATCTCCTCAAAAGATCCTATCGGCAAAATAAACGGATAAAAGGGAAATACGTAAAACTTACGTAGGTCTTACAAAAGGAAGAGACGCATATTTTATAGCGATAAAATTACAAGCTTAATAGTAATAGTTCTGCGGGTTCTCTTATTAAATCTTTTGAGAAAAGCGCTGTTTTCAGGGAGAAGTATTTTTAATTTTAATCTCAGGGCTAAATTAATTTAGCCCTTAATTAAAAATAAAATTTATGCTATGAGCATGATTCCTTATATCGTCATGTAATGTATGAAGAAGGGCTGTAGTCTGCGTTTGTACTATCTTTTGGAATTTTTCTAAATAGCTATTAAACTCTTCTTTCATTCTTAATGCCAAATAACATTTTAAAATTAAATAGTATGCTAAATGCGAAGATTTTATCCTAATAGTCCCAAATTTATCTATTTCTTCTTGAAGAATATCAATAACTGTAGGCTTTTCCATCTCACTAAAATATGAAAAAAAATTATCCCCTTCCTTTTCAATTGATAAATTTAATTGTTCAATTGCTTTTTTAAAATCTTTCTTTAAATACAAAGCTTGACCATATTCACAATGAATAGAAGAATTTCCTCCTTTTTTAATGCCTTCTAGAAAACAGGATTCTGCTTTTTTAAAGTTATTCATGACTAAATAGCAGCATCCTAAACTTTGATAAAACAAAGCCGTTTTCTTTTGAAACGGCATTTTCTCATAATATTGTATGATCTGATTTAAAGATTCTTTTTGAGCAGCAATTCCTCCGAGAATTAAATTGTCATCCTTATCTTCAATTAAAACATCTAATACTTTAGACAGCCACTTTTTATGGCTATTTTCATGAAGTTGATTATGCCACATAACAGTTTGAACTAAACGGTGGATAGAGAGAGTATTATTATTTCTATTAAAGGTAATCATTGAATACTGTAGTAAAATTTGAATCGCTTTATCAAGTAGGCGGACGGAAGAAGATAATGAATGGTCTTCTTTTAACAATAGCAGTAAATGATTGCGTGAAATATTATCTGGATATAAATAAACAATAGAATTTAACAAATCATAAGCCAATTTAGATTCTTTTTTAATTTTTTTAATATTAATATTCCATGTAACAGCTACAGGAGTATGGTAGGCGCCAGGCGGCAGGGTTGGATCACTTAATAATTTTTGATGTTCTTGTTTATATTCTTCTAAATAACCTTTTATGGTTTTTCCATGTCTGTGGATATAGGAGGCGGCCTGGGAGAGAGCTAAAGGTAAATTATGCAGAGTATTAACTAATAATCTCATCTCTGCCCGATCTTCTTTAGAATTAAAGAATTTTCCTACAAGATTTACAGCTTCCTCTTCTTTCATATTTCTAATTTCAATAGAATTGGGCCAATTTTGGTGTTGTGAGGTTATGAGAATATGGCCGCCGCTTTGGGGGAAAAACTTAATTAAAGAGTCAAAGTTTTCTGCGTTATCATACACAATTAACCAATTTGGATGGTTTTCTAGCCAGGCTTTTATAGTTTCAATAGTTTCTTCTGTCGGAGTCTCGGGGGTTACTATTCCTAGTTTCTGCCCTAGCAACGAGTAACTTTCTATTAATTGCTCTAATTTTTCTGCTCCAAACCAAATTCTTATGGAGTACTTTTTATTCCAAAATTTTTTCCAGTTATGAATATAATTTTTTGCAATTTCAGTTTTTCCAACTCCTCCTAAACCTGTGCAGACAACCATGCTAAGCTGATCACCTTTCTTATCACTTTCTTCAAAATTAGAGGCAATGGTTTTAAGCTCCTCTTCCCGCCCCGTAAAGTAAAAATTTGGAAAAGGTAATTCCCATTTGTTTATTAAAAGAGAAGGATTTGAAAGAGAGGGATTACGATTATCTTTTGAATCTAATGGGCCAGATATAACAGACTTTAGTGTAAAGAATTTATGTATGTACAAGGAGGAAGATTTAAATGAAACCGCTAAAATCAGTATAATAAGGGAAAAAATAATTAATTTTATATATTTTTTTCTAGTAATATTCTTCAAATCAAACTTTATGCTTAATTTTGAATAAAGTTTATTATTTTTTCCTTTATTGGGGGTCGTTGCCTTATTAAAAGGGATAGATAAACTGTCCGACTTTTCCTTAAAAGAAGAGATAAGGGTTTCAAGGTTATCATGAGGTAATATTTTTTTTATAACTTCTAGAAATAAAAAGTAATAGTTCTGATAAGCTTCAATATTTAAATTTTCAAAATTATGGATTTTTTCTGAGAGAGGTAAACTTTCGTCTGGCATGTGTGAAAGCAACAAAAGCACTTTTGAATTTTTTGTCTCTTCTATAAATGGGAAAATCTCTTCTTCCTTCTGGTTGCTAACTAATCTTTTCAATAAAAGAGGAGAGAAAGCATAAATGACATAATCTGCTTGAGAAGATGGTTTAAAACAGCGTTGTTTTCCTTTAAACTCCTTTACATTAATTCCAATAAGTTTTAAATGATGAATAATTTGATAAAAAAGGGAAGGGACATCTTCTGAGCCTTCTACATAAAAAATTTTGTAGTCAATAAATTTGTTATTGGTAAGATTGGATAGCAGACGTAATTTTTTCTCAAATTCAATATGGATGAGCAAATTTAAATAGTGATTTTTAATTCTCCAGAAATCACCCGAATTTTCTATAAAATCTATTATAGCTTCCCGTGAATGACATTCGAGTTTCTTCATAATGTTACGTATATGAGTTTCGACTGTTCGAGGTGTAATGGAGAAGAAAGAGGCTGTTTTTTTTATTGCTCTCCCGTAAAGCATACATGACATTATATCTATTTCACGAGAAGTGAAGTTAACCCCATTTATTGTTTCTACATACTCAATACAAGAATTTTTAGAGGAATCCAGCTTATTTCTTGTTTCTTTAATTATAGTTGCATTTTCATTGATCAAGAGTTTTCCTAGAATTGCCCTAACGAACTTTATGCATAACATAACAACTATGGTTGTACTAACCTAAGTAAAGATATGCAAGCGTTTCTCTTTCAGAAGAAGAATTTCTATCCAAGAATTTGTTTAGGAGAGTTAGTCTTTTCTATGGCTATCTATTAGGAAGGAAAACGCTTCAGTAGAAAAATCTTATATAAAAATTTCTTGGCTCTCCCCTTAATTAATAAATCTTAATTAAGGGGTTGAAAAGGAATAAAAGAAGGCAAGGAATTCTCCCTCTTATAGGCAGACTGGGAATGTAACTAACAATTTAAGACTAAAGTCTTTCGAAGTTTGTATTCTTTAATGTTAACAATACTGCTATTTAAAATAGTAATCTGCTACCCCTCCTCTCTTACAACAAATAGATGTCTAGTGAATTTTTTGCAACAAGACCCTCAATTCTGAATTGCTATTTAATTTGTGAAAGTAAATTTTTCCCTCGCTCTTTTGGCGTTCCGTCTCCATTAACGTACCTATATAATTTCGGGGTGGTAATCCCTAAGCCAGGGCTCTCTGATCTTGTAAGGCAGCCATAGCCATTTTCAATAAATGGATATCCATTCTACGAGGTCGCCCCCCATTTCTGCCCCGAGCTCGAGCTGCTTCTAATCCAGCGTTTGTTCGCTCGACAATCAATTCTCGTTCAAATTCGGCAAGGGCAGCAAACATGCCGAAGACTAACTTACCATGCGATGTCGTTGTATCAATTTGAGCTCCCTGCCCTGTTAAAACTCTAAATCCTATCTCCTTATTTCTTAGATCTTCAATCATAATGACGATATGCTGGAATTTACGACCTAGCCCGTCTAACTTCCAAACGACCAAAGTACTACCAGGCTGAAGTGATTTTAGACACATCATTAATCCTGGACGATCATCAAATCTTCCTGAGGCTAAACCTTTGTAGATACCCTCTGGGTCGACGTCCGCTTCTAAAAGGGCATCTTATCTTTTGCAAGTCAAAAACTTGGCTTCCATCAACTCGTGGAACGCGCATATAACCAATGAGTATTTTATAACCTTTTTGCTGCAAAATAACTCAATTTGAGTATACAATTTTGCTTAGATTATTTAACCGGTTTTTTTAGTGTAAATAAGTGTCATCTTGATCCCTTTGCGAAACTGCTAAATAAGCGAATGGGGCTGTTGAAAAAGTCACCCTTTTTTGTGTCGGACGGAAAAGACACGAAGCTTATCAAGTTTAAGAAACTACTTTGTTGTGAAAATGTATTGAATTATATAGAAAAGGCTAGAAGGCTTATTTTCTGTATATAAAAGGGAGCAATGAAATCAGCCAAGCCCTATTAAGATAACTTCTTATCTGTTAGCATAGCTTTAATTAACGGACTGTAACCGCTTGAGATTTAGAACACTTGCTGTCATGAATGCTTGAATTTGAACTTTCTCAAGTCTTCGGTATTTAGCCTGATTTAAGGCATGCAGATTTTTCGCCTCTGCAATTATTCCCTCCATCTTCCACATCCTTTCTTTAAGTTTTTTAAGAAACTGGGGAGATTTCATATCTTCAATTACCTGAGAATATAGGTCTTGGAAAACACTTCTTAAGACATATCTTCTTCCACTTTTCTTTATAACCTTAGGCTTGGCAGTTGCCCTTCTTTACGCAAGATCGACATTCTTTAGTTGGAGCTCTATACGTCTTTATCCCTCTATCTATTGAGAAGAAGGGAACAGAGTAATCTTGTTAACACACTCAAATACATCTCGACCGGCATCATATATAAATCCCTCTTCTAAAGTAGGACAAGCGCTACCACTTCGACTACTAAATAGAGGTATGTATGATTTTATTTGTTGCTTGATAAGCTGATTTAAAATATCAGCAGAGCCATATGCTCGATCCGCGACAACTTTTTTAAAAGGAATGTTATAGGTTTTTAAATATGATTCAGGCGTTCCATATAGACCTGCAACTCATGCATAGAACCTGAGATAACATAACAATCAAGAATGATACGTTTGTAACTATCAATAGAGTGATGAACTTTATATTTAAGAGTTTGTGAGGTTCCCTTTTTATGAGCAAGGCTAGCATCTGGATCCGTTTTGCTAACATGAGTAGCGTTATTAATCTTGCGGACAACTGGAGGATGAAGGCCTGTCTCATAGTGTTTCTTGGGCTCGTCTTGGGGAGCGAGAGCAACCAGCGAGGCTAAAGACGCATTTGCTTTAATTAAGGTACTATCAGTCATCAAGCACTCACCTTTAACCAATCCCATTTTCTGGCACAGAGCAATAACATACTGAAAGAAACGTTCAAAGACACTTGGGCCATATCTATCACGGATTCTGCTTAAGGAGGAGTGATAAGGTATACGATCGTCCCAATTTAAGCGGCAGAACCATCTATAAGCAAGATTATAATGTATTTCTTCACATAGTTTACGATCTGAAGAGATTCCATATAGATAGCCGATGAGTAGCATTCTAAAATAAAGTTCTGGATCAATTGAGGGGCGGCCATTGTTTAAAAAATAGGTTGCTGAGGTGAGCCCCTTAACAAACGATAATTCAATTAGGCTATCTATACGTTTTAAAATATGAGAGCTAGGGATCAAAGACTCAGAAGAAATATAGCTAAAGAGGCAAGGTTGGTAAAAATGAGATCCTTGCATTTGTTAAGTAATCCAGCTTTATTATTAATTTAATTTATAACATATTTATTATCATTAATCAGTTACTTAGTTATATAAAGAGACGTTTCCAAGGAGTGAAAAAACTTTATGTAATTACGCCATATATTATGAATTGAGGCTTTTTCAACAACCCCGATCGTTTATTTAGCAGTTTCATTA
>JAIBEV010000089.1 GCA_019459505.1 Candidatus Paracaedibacteraceae bacterium
TATTTATTTTTTTAATATGTTGAGCATAGCTCAAATAGACTGCTATAAAATATTTTCATGATTTGCTTTTAAGGAGAGAATAAGAAATTGCTGTTACTTGTTGCTAAATTAATACAGGGAAAATCAAAGTAGGGTTATTAATTCAACCATTGATTGATTTTTTAATTTTTCTCGCCTAAATAGGTATCGTTTGCTAGAATGCCTCCTGAAAGCTAATAGGTAAAAAATGAAAACAATAAAAAAGATAGCTTTTATGAGAAAACCAAATCAGATTTCTAGTTATGGCATTTTACTTTTTTTATTATATTATACTTTCGCAGAAATTCTTGAATAATTCTTTTATTAATAAAAATGGAGAAAAATATGAAAATAATAAAAGTAAAGATCGCTTGCCCGCGTACTTGGGGATATCCTTAACCTTCTTTGTATGAATTGACTAAAAACGCCTCTAAAGCTTTAACCACTTTAATGCGCTTTAATTCTCTAGGATAAACGAAATACATTTCATGCTTCGGAGAGTGAAGCTGAGGAAGAATGGGTAAAAGCTCCCCTTTTTTAAGTAAGAGTGAATCATTCGAAATTGCTACTATACCGACGCCTTCTACGGCGGCTTGGTAGAGGCATTCTACTGAGTTAAGTATTAATCTTGGCTGCCGAAGAGGATCATTTTCATTTCTTCCTACTTTTAATACCCATTCTGTTTCTCCATAAGGCATGGGCCTTTGGGGGTTATTAAAAGAAATAAAATTATGATATTTTAAATCTTCTGGTTTGTGAGGAAATCCGTATCTTTCCAGGTATCTAGGACTTGCATATAAATTTTGTATGCGTGTCATAAGATATGTTTGCTGTAATGAATTATCATTAGGTTCGTAATTTCTGACGCTTACATCAGCCTCTCGGGTCTTAAGGTCTAAATTTTCATCATTGCATATTATTCTAAAAGGCCTCAAATCCGAGTATAACTCTAAAAATTTGATTAATTTGGGAAACAAATTTGTACTAGTAAAACCATAAGGAGCAGCAAGTGTAAGCTCTCCGGCTATCTGAGTGTTTCGGCTATTGAAGGCTGTCGCTGCTTTTTCTGACTCAATGATCATATTGCGTGCATGAAAAAAGAAGATTTCTCCTTCTTTTGTCAAAACGGTACCTTTGGGCGTTCTCAAAAAAAGGGATACTTTAAGCGAATTTTCTAATTTTGCTATGGCATCACTCAGGGAAGATTGGGAGATATTAAGGCGTTGAGCCGCCTTACTAAAGCTGCCCTCTGTTGCTATTACATAAAAATATCTTACTTTGCTTGATACCATCATCTTTGTATACTCCCAATCTATCCCTCTCTTCTCGTCTGTCTTTTTAGCTGCTCAAGAAGCAAAAGAATTAGACAAAGGCAGAAAGAGATAGTAGTTGCCCAAAGAAAAATGTGTTGGTAATTTGTGGCATTTAAGGGATCATTCGATTCACTAGACATCACAAGCCTACCCATAAAGCTTGCGAGAAAATGCCCATATGCAACAGAAATACCCCACAACCCTAAGTAAAGGCCTTTTTCCTTGAGAGGAGCTAATCGAGTGATCAAAGACAAAGTTGTTGGAACAATAAAAAGTTCTCCTAGGGAGTGAAGGAATAACGTTATCAATATCCATAAGGCATTTAGTTTCCCCCTAAAAGCATATAGGCCCGCTAGTTTCCATACAATCAAAAATCCGAGACTGATAAATAAGAAGCCTATACCAATTCTTATAAATGAAGAAAGGCGCAACTCCCTCTCCTCTAAAGATTGACCCACTTTAGCTACTATTCCGCTGGATAAAATAAGAAATAGAGGATTAAGCCCTAGAAAAGTAGAAGCAGGAATATCACTGATACCGAACATATCTCGATTAACAAATCTTTCCATAAATAATATCATCGACCCGCCAACTTGTTCAAAAAGCGTAACGAAAAAGCAGAAGGCCAATAAACAAATAATGATATTCCTCATATTCCTCTTTTCAGAAGAAAGGAAATACTTATAGGCTAAATAGCCTAATACCATAGGAAATAAGGCAACTAATAGAAAATCAATCCAGTGGGGGTTACTTAAGAGAATGAAGAGAACTCCAATGCTGGGAAGAATATACAGTAAAGAGCTACTGCTCTCTCTCAAAGTTAAAGGAGATAGAATTTCTTTTCTCATCAGTTTAAAGGCTAGATAGAAAGCGATTAAACTTCCAGTAGAGACAATCATAAAGGCATATGACATCCCATATAGCTTACTGACAAAACCGCATAGGAAAGGTGATAAGCAAGCACCAATATTCAGCATTACATAATAAACAGTGTATCTGGCTTCTCGAGCGGAATTTTGATCTTTATAGAAATAATCTAATAGGAAGGGAATAATGGGCTTAAAGAAACCTTGTCCCATGACTAATATCGCTAACCCAAGAAAAAAACTCTCTTTATTAGGAAAAACCATCAACAGCGTTCCAAACTGAGTCAGTAAAATTCCTAAAAATAAAACTAGAGATGGTTTCAAATACCGATCAAGTAGAATCCCCCCGAGTAACGGTGTCAGATATAACAATGCCATTATATTGCCATAAAGAGAGAGGGCATTTTGGTCCGAGAAAAAGAAGTTTTTAGTCAAGTATAGAACTAAGAGAGAGCGCACTCCATAAAAGGTAAAACTCTGCAACAATTGGATAGTTACCAGAGAGAGAAGCTTTGGGTCCTTAAATTTATCTGTAAATTGTTGCATACTTACTGTAATTCCCGAGCTTTTCAAAATAACCTAAATTTGTTATATGTAGCACACGACTTAATTATAGCACCTAAATATTAATAAATTATATGCTGCTTCCCTATTCAAATATGTTAATTGAATGGCACTCAGGTCAGGAAAAATTTACTTTGAACCTACCTTGGGTATCCTTAGAGATAGAAGTTACATCGGAAGATCATCACTGGGTGAAAGTAGCTATTGATAACCTCTATCAAGATTCAGCTAAAGAAGAAGTCCAGAAATTCTTGAAGTTTTTTGAAGAATACAATGTCTATTACATAAAACCAAGGCATCACAAGGATAGCCTTATTCCCTTGACTCCTGAAAAAGAAAAGCTACCTAACAAGCAAACTCTTGATTTACCGATCAATCTAATTCACTGGATTTCTGATCCTTATTCATTGTCTTTTGAGGTCGAATTAGCTTCAGAATGGCAATGGGACTTAGAGGAGATTTATAAAATATCTGCCGTTGAGGGTTCTCCCTATTTTGATCCCCTGTCTGTAGTATCCTTTTTAAAGGGCAAAATGTTAGAAATAGATGCCCAAGGGAGTCACTATCGTCAAGGCCTTCCTGGTCTTTTGGATGAATTGAGAAAGAGTGATGAAGCAAAGTTTTTCGCCTTTATGAGAACCTTAATTAAGCAAACCCATTACATCACTCAACACTTCCAACAATATAGCCCTCTCAGTCTCAAGCCCTTTGCTCATGCCTCAGAAGAAATTAAGCAATTTATTGCAGAAGAAAGAGGGCATGATAAACTTATGGAAGCTTCTTTAGGGGCTCTAGGGACTTCTCCTGAAGAACTTGATCCCTTTCAAGAAATTGTCTTTTTGATGGAAGGCTTTAGAAAGGCTGCAGAGTTGTCACCCCTTGCCTTTACATTAATGATCGGATTCTTCGAAGGAGAGAACTACGGATATTCCGATCCTTTGGCTGATGTGTTAAAAGCCTCTTCCAAACCCAAAGCGGGACTTGGATACGAGAGACACTTTGAAATCAATAAATCTGAAAACCATAACCAGGTTATAAATAATCTAGCCGAAAAGCTAAATTTGCAAACTAAGAATCAGGTTGCCTTTACAACAAGACTCTTAGAATTAATAAGCGCCATAGGATCAGGTCTTGATAAAATTTTAGCCACCCAAGTTGAAAATATTCTTTTATCCTCCTCTTAAAAAGTCACTATTTAACAGTTTCTTATTGTTAAGTTGTAAGATACAATACATAAAATTTAAGTAAATAAAAAAATAATATTTTGTAAAAAGACATAATAAAATAAATATTACAATATATTTTCTTTAGGAAATTATTAAATTATTTTCTGATAAACAGATAGCAATAATTCCTTATTTTCTTCATTAAAATCCTTATTTCTCCTAGATTTTATTATAAATAGGCTATCGGTTTTGCCGATAGCCTATAGCGATGATTAAGGTATTCCCTTTTATTTTCTTTCCTCTTATCAAGATTCTCAGATCTTACAAATTAACGGTAAACGATGCTTATTAGGAACTATAAAAATGCCTTTTTTACGAATTGGATGGTTATAAAAGCTAAACTAGTTTATGTCTCTCATTTCATATATGGAAATATGGATTACATCTATGGCTCAGCATATGAGCTGGTCTCCCTCTTCCAAATCTCCATAGGAAAACCTTAAGTCCTAAACCTTCTATAAATTTAGATTTTATGAATCTTAAAAGACAGGAAAAGAGCTGATCGTTAATTGGACTCTTTCCCAAATAAAAATTGAATAGGTAAACTTGACATGCTGAAAAAAACAAATGATATAACGCGCCAAATAGGACAGAAAATTAGAGAGAGACGAGAATCCTTAAATCTTAAGCAGCACGAACTAGCTCGTCTTCTTGGAATAACAGCCCAGCAGATGTCAAAATATGAATTGGGTTCTAACAAGGTCCCAGCTAACCGACTTTATGAGATGTGCAAGATTTTATCAGTCCCTTCGACTTTTTTTTATGAAGAGCTCGAGCCCATTTCAATCCTAGCTAAAGATTCGAGAATTTGCTTGGCTTGGGATATTATGGTCGGCCAAAAAGTTGAAGTGGAGTTATCTAACATTCAAGGGATTATTACGAATGTTAAGATTAGGGAGGAATCCCGGTGACTGCCCTTCCTTACGGATTCTTTCCTACCAAAGTTGTCTGCATTGATGATGACCCAGGGTTAGTTGAAACACTACGCCTTAATACACACCAAAACACGGCCACTTTTCAACTATTTGATCAGGCCGAAATAGCTCTCTCTTATCTAAGAGATAAAGAGAAGAGCAACATGCTATTTGAACGAATTTTGCAGGAGCAAGGTTATCCTTTAGATTGCAGTAGTGCAAGCTATCTTTATCAAGAAATCACTAACCCTCTCCGGCATGAAATTGTCGCTTGTATCCTTATTGGCAAGCAAATCCAGGACGTTAATGGCTTGGAAGTATGCCGCAAGATAACTGACCCTCGTATTAAAAAGGTTTATCTGACTCCCACTCTTGAGCAAGACACGGCTGTCATAGCTTTTAACCAAGGGCTAATTGATTTCTATGTCTCTAAGGACGATCCAGAAGCGCCTAAGATTACTGCTGACTACATCAACCAAGCGCAAATCAAATATTTTGAGGAATTGGTTAATAGTCCCCTTCAACGCCTTTTAAAAGAATGGCATTCCTTGAGCCGAGAGGGTTCCGCCTTAGAGGATCCTTTGTTTCTTGACTATTTTAAGTCTTACCTTCAGAAGAATAACATTAAAGAATATTATCCTCTCGACTTGGTGGGCAGCTTTATTTGTCTTGATGCTCACGAAAAAGCAAGCGCTCTCTTAACGTTCACGGATCTTTCTTTGGCCCGCCATATGATGGATGCAGCAGAACTTACGGAAGCAGAGCCGCACTTATGGAAAAGAATCGAAGAAAAATTAACTCCTCCGGCTTTTTGCATCCCTTCTCTTTATCATCCCGTTTTTCAAGACCCTGAGCCCTTCGTAATGCCTGTTTACCCTCAACAATTTGGGCAGCAGCATTACAATTTAGCCTTTGTCTCTCAGATTGGAAATGCAACACCTTCTCTGAGAGACTTGGGAATCCTTCACTTATAAGAAAGGAATCAAAATGAAGAAACTCATAACCAGTCTGATCATGGCCACGGCTTTAGTCAATATAGGAGCTTATAGCCAAGATAAGATCTTGCCTGCTGACGTCTTAGGATATTCAAAGATCCAGGATGCCAATAACCTAGAATTTACTGTTATCGGGGAAGCTTCCCAGAGTCTTCAGAAAGAGGACGAATTCTCTCCAGTCTCTCTGGCCAATCGGCCAAGTGATTGGTCGAGCCAGTTTACGACTTATGCCTGGACTGCTGTTAAATGGGGTGTAGCAGCCACAGTGGTGGGGGCTACTCTTTTTTATGGCAATGCAGCCATTTTCTGGGGGACCTACTATACGGCCTACCATGTAATGACTTGGGCAAATTTTGGCACCTTTAATAGTTTTGTCGGCGCAACAAACGCTGCCATTGTCGTGGTCAATTCAAGCCTTGCCAAGGGTGCCTTAAGTGCGACTGCTGGTCTTATTACCCACTGCACAGCAGAGGCTGGTAAATTCGGCTTAAAGACAACAGCGACGATCGCTAAAGGCTTATGGTCTTGGGGGACAAGCTACTTCAAAGGAATGAGTCAAAGTAGCTCGATTATTCAACAAGCCGCCCCTGCTGCCTAACTAAAAGCTGGAGGAGTCCTATAGGGCTTCTCTAGCTCTTTATGACTCTTGAAAAAGGATGAGAATTTTGAGAAAACGTTTAAATAAAGAAACTCAGTATAATGTTGAAGCGATCGTCGAAGCATTTTATTTCTTCGGAACAAACACAGCCTTGGCGAAAGCGCTCAATGTTACTCTGGGGACGGTCCATAAGTGGCTAAACTATAAATCAGTTCCAAAACCAGAAAATTGCCTAAAAATTGAGGAA
>JAIBEV010000096.1 GCA_019459505.1 Candidatus Paracaedibacteraceae bacterium
GGTCAAGAAGCAGACGTATTTCTTAAAAAAGCCTCTAAATGACCAAATTAAGCTCATCAATAAGCTCTTCTATATATACTCCTAAAATTTTAAATAATAGATAAGAGTTCTATATGGTTGATTTCTAAATGCAACAGACCCGAAAGAACGTCTATCTTCTTTCCTCTAAACAACTTAATGGGATGGACCGATCCAAGAAAATCTGGTTGTTTAATATTGAAGCAATAAACACTGTATAAAAGGAAAGATCCACCATGACTAAAATTAGCGTATTAGGTATTGATTTGGCAAAGAATGTTTTTCAGCTCCATGGCGTAGACGAAAAAGGAAAAACGGTTTTCCAAAAACGCCTCTCCAGAAATAAATTAGCTGAATTTATCTGTAATCTTCCTGCTTGCCTTATAGGGATGGAGGCCTGTGGGGGAGCACATTATTGGGCTCGAAAGTTTCAATCGTTTGGCCATGAGGTTAAATTGATGAGCCCTCAATACGTAAAGCCTTATGTCAAAACAAACAAGAATGATAGGAATGATGCTGAGGCAATTGCTGAAGCTGTCACTCGGCCTTCGATGCGCTTTGTACCGCTTAAATGCCTTGAGCAGCAAGATATGCAAGCAGTGCATCGTATTCGCAGTCGCCTCATTTCTGAAAGAACTGGGCTTGTTAATCAAATCCGTGGTCTGCTAGCTGAGTATGGGGTTGTCGTTGCTCAGGGGATTAGCCGCCTGAGAAATGCTTTACCAATATTAATTGATGCTCCCCCTACCCAGATCACTCCTATGGCTCAGTCTTTATGTTGGGATTTATTTGATCAGCTTAAAAGCCTGGACCAGCGCATAGCTCAGTATGATAACAAGATAAAGGAATTATGCAAGAACTCACAGATCTGCCTACGCCTTCTTCAGGTTGAGGGCGTAGGCCCTTTAACCGCGAGTGCTCTTGTGGCCGCTGTTGGTGATGGGAAAGTTTTTAAAAAAGCTCGGCAACTATCGGCCTACCTAGGACTTGTCCCGCGCCAATCTTCTAGTGGCGGTAAACAAGTACTTTTAGGTATTAGCAAAAGAGGAAACAGGTACCTTCGTAGCCTCCTTATTCATGGAGCAAGAGCTGTATTAAAAAGAATTCCAGAAAAATCAACTCAGCTCAGCCATTGGCTAAAAGATCTTATCCAAAGGCGAGGGTACAATAAGGCATGCGTCGCTTTAGCAAATAAAAATGCGCGCATTCTGTGGGCACTGATGACAAAGGAGACCCATTACAAAGTAAGGGCATAAGTTTAAATAACTTCTTCTCAGGGAAATTGCTAAAGGTGAAAATGAGGACCCACAAGGATAAACCGCTCTCTATAAGCTCTTGCGTCGTCATGGCAATTGGTTAATTTGCCGCCAACTTGATTGAGCCATTAGAGAGTACACGCAGATCCCCTCAAGGCTAGAGTTCATAACAACTCATCGATAAGCCGGATATATGACTGCAATATTCTTTTACGTCTGACAATTTTTATCTTGCAATACGGATCGGTCCATA
>JAIBEV010000057.1 GCA_019459505.1 Candidatus Paracaedibacteraceae bacterium
CAATGATGACAATTTTACGCATAAGAGCCGTCAAAGCGACCATTTTCTTTTTACCTCTGTTGATAAGATTTTCATAGAAAGCCTTAAGAGGACTATCGATTCTTCTCGCTGTCATAGCAGCCATAAAGAGGATGCGTTTAACATCGACTCGGCCTCCTTTTGTCCTTCTATAGCCCACTGTTTTCCCACTTTCACAAGGATGAGGCGCTAATCCTGCAAGGTTGGCTATTTGCCGTCGGTTCAGGGTTCCTAATTCGGGGAGTAATCCTAAAAGCGTGGTGGCTACGATAGGACCGACCCCTGCAATCTCCTGGAGAGTTTGATAGCGCTGGCTAAGAACAGGGTCAGTCTGGAGAAGTTTCTCCAAAAGGCCTTCAATTTCAGTGAGTTGTGTTTCCAAGCAAAGAATAAGAGCCTGATAGCTTTTAAGGATAGCTGGACTGGTAGGGAGTTGAAGACGATTCTTTTCCTGGACAAGCATTTGTTTAAGGTCGAGGCGCCGCTGAATCAGCTCGTAAAGGTGTTGATGAGTTTCTTGGCGGGGTTGGAATAAAGGGAGATGAGCGTGACGCTCGAAGCCATATCGAGCAAGACCTAAAGCGTCAATACGATCCGATTTCCCCAGTTGTCCCCAAGAGCGGATAAAGTTTTTAACCTTGCGAGTATCGGCTCTATGAACTTTTACTCCCTGCTCTAATAGAAAGAGAGCAAGTCCCAGTTCATACCCTCCTGTCGTTTCTAAAATCACTAAAGCCTCAGATAAATCTGGGTGCTCCGTTAAAAAATTACGCCACCCTGGGAGAGTATTTGGATATATTGTCGTTATTTTTAGGCTATGGATGGCAACGACAAAGTCTGCTTTGGAGATATCAATCCCGATAAAGCTATGATAAGATGAAATCGTCATAAATGCCTCAAGAGTTTAGAGTATTTCAGATTGTAAGCGGGCGATAAACCCATACAACTATTCAAACGTCTCGAAGGAATTGGGGAGGAAGACCCAGATGACGACGGCCTTATAAGCCCATATATGGACGGCCTTTCAACCCCATAACTTTCTTCTCTGCCAAGAAGAAAGTTATTTCCTTCTTAAGCTCTTTATAGCATTAGCTGGACTTACAATATATGGACCGATCCGTATTGCAAGATAAAAATTGTCAGACGTAAAAGAATATTGCAGTCATATATCCGGCTTATCGATGAGTTGTTATGAACTCTAGCCTTGAGGGGATCTGCGTGTACT
>JAIBEV010000068.1 GCA_019459505.1 Candidatus Paracaedibacteraceae bacterium
TCACCCGAAAGGATTATGAAGATCGGCGGCGCAGACAGTCAGAAGGCATCGCCAAAGCTAAAATGGATGGCAAATATAAAGGGCGTACTGCTAATCCTAAAAGAAACGAAAATATTGCTACACTTTTGAACCCAGGTAAAAGCTATAGCGATATTGTGAATCTTCTCGGATGTTCACGATCCACAATCTCAAAAGTACGAAAATCTACATCAAAACCCTAATTCCTGCACTTTCCCGCAAACTAGTCCATCTAGTAAGAGAATTTTTTCAATAAATTGAAAAGCTTCTCTTAAGAAATAAGAAGAAGAACTAATATTAGAGTTATCTGGTAAGGCTTCTATCGCTTTACTAACCTTACTTGCAAATTCGCTGTAACAAAGATGAGCACAAGGAAACAATTCTAGTAGGTTTAAATAATATTTATCCTCTAAAAGTTCAGGATAAGCTTGTTTGAGCTCAAGAAGTATCTGTTGATCAACTTTCTCGTCGTGAGTTGAGCAAAAATAATAGGGATTAGCCTCTTCATCTACAATTGGGAGGGTTAATAAGACTTGAGCAAACTCTTCAAATTTTTTCTCAAATAAAGGGTTATCATACTCATCATTAACAAACTTTATTGCTATATCATTGAAACTGCTCTCCAGCAATGGATCATCCTTAAACGCTTGAAATAATGCACAAAGAACCTCTTGTACCCCACGTGACTCTTCTTGATAAGCTTTTACGAAATGTATTATCTCTTTACGGGCCACTTGGGCCTTTCGAGTAGGGGGAACGGGAATATCGAGCATCATCTTAAAGTCTACTTTTTCTTATTTAATACCTTAATAGGTTTAACCTTTTTCAGATTTGTTCCACACCAGGGACAGAAGCTAATCCTTATATAAGAACTTCCTCCATCTCTAATAGGAATGCCATAATTCCCTTTTTCAGTTCGTACAAGGGTGTAGTCTACACAATCCCAGGGATCAGGATGTTGATCGCAAGAGAAAGTGACTTTTTCTCCCATAATGAGGCAGCAAAAATCGTTTGGATTGGCTCCTCTTTCAATGATCTTCTGCGCAATATCCCAGTCTACACAGGTCTTACAGTTACCTGCATGTTCAATATATAGCTTATATTCTTCTGCATCTTCTTTGCTAATCGGAAATTTAAAGCGATTAGCTTGGTACTGTCCACAGCTTATCTTTTTCATATTTTTACGCTTCCTCTTATAGTGTACGGGGAATAGGGGAGGTTTATATAATAGCGATGCGCTTCTTTGCATTTTATAGACTGATTCATCCAAATGGGATTTCTAATGGTTTAAGGGCGAATCTATTTATTTTTAAATGGATTAGTGACCTCTTTATGCTTATCTTCACTCCTACTTAATGGAATTAAACCCCTAGAACCAACGTTGCTGTTTAAATTTTGCTAAACATGACTGAGTAAAATCAGAATCTAAGCGGTTATCTCTCTTTTGCAAGAGGATCTTCTCAGCATCTCCTGAAGCATTTGTCTTAATTTCATAGACTTCTAACTTGCAATTTTGACGACTCCATTTATAACTAACTTCATAATCTTTTCCCTCCTCAAATTTCTGCTGTACAACGATCCCACAACTTTTAATATAATTCCTGCTATTTTCTACACCTTGAAACATATAAAATTGAGGAATACCCGCCCTAATAAGGACCTCTTTTGCAGCATTCGTATGGTAGTTCCATAAAGGTATGCCAAGGCGCCGAGGTTCACTACCCAGGAGAACTCCATTTCTGAGATCCATCATTCTATACTCACCATCACACTCTTTAGATGCATAACTTCTTACTGCAACAGGGCCAGTTGTATCTGTCACAAATCTAACCCGCGTTACAGGACCTGATTTAGGGTCTTGATAGCTAACGCCTGCACATCCTGTGATTATTAATGCTAGAGGAAGTAGGACACTGTGGGGAGCAGTGATTTTGAAGATTTTCTTTTTCATGGAGGACCTTATTCTTAGTGTATCAATAAACTTTTGATCTTTATCTCAGCTTACTGCTGTATAATAGTCAAGAGCTTAAAAATTCTTCAGGTTTATTATTATAGGTTTGCGTCTGCAACCCTTTATTCAAGAACTGCTTAGCTTCTTAGCCCTTAAAGAGGAATTTACGAATTCCCTAGCAGAAGTATAATAGGGATCAAAAAATTATTAGTCTGGTAATAAGCGGAACGCCTTAAATTACTTATCCATCAATAAAGGCTTTAGTAGGGCTCATTGTTAATTTGTTTTGCAATATATAGAGATTGATGAACTAAAGCTTTAAAAGTTCGATTAAGTATATTTTTATGTCGTCCTTCAATAGGCTTAAGATCTCCTTCTAAGAGGGGAGGGGGGCGTTTTATAGGAAATCATATAAGCTCCTAAATGCTGAATGAGAGAGGCAATTTGATATAAAAGACTTGTATTTTCTAGGAATGAAGGCTCAAAGGTAATAGTAAAAATTCCATATATTTTTGTTCCCGTTCCGATTGGAACTGAGAGCCCAGAAGTTATATCTATTTTTTGTTCTCATTAAATTTCCCCCCACTGCTGGAGCATCGGTATTAACCCAAATCAATGTACTAAGAATGATATAATCCAGCTATACAAATCCATTGTCAGCCCTTGCATCTAGTACTTGAGAAAATTAGGCAGAGATTAAGAAGCTATCTATTATACTTGCTATGATCCCATGTCAGGCAATATTAATTCAAGTTGTCTGGAAAGGGCTTTCAAAAGGGAAATAACTGCCTCTTAATTGCGAAATGAGCCAATCTATCTCATTCGATTGCATTATTGAAGAATTTCTAAATGATCCCTATAAGAGGGTTATTCCCTTAACAGATTTTGTCGTATTAGAGAAAAATCGAGAGCGAAATATAACGGACCTAGACGAGGAAGAAGGAAGAAAGAACCCATTAAAGGTATGGTCGGTTATAATTCCGTCATTGACGAGCATTTAAAATACTTTTTAAAGTGAAGATATATATTTCTAAAATAGAATATGCACGGTTAAAAGAGGCAATTATTTTTATCTCAGGCACATAAAAAGGAAGGTGGAAAGGGATTACAATGTTGGTATTCTAAATAATGTAGATAATAGTGCACTTTTATCGCGGATGCTCCCCCTTCCAATGGCATTGATAACAGGAAGTATTATATCAATTTCAAACTGGCTGAGGTTCGTGATATGAAAAGGACGCTTAAGGGCATAAAGAGAGCAAAGGGATCGGATTAAGTTTAGAGCATAACCTCTCTATTTGCTCTTATACGACCTGAGCAATTTTAGAGAATATGTTAGAGCCTTAATTTAGATAAGATAGAACGATAGTTATGGAGAGTCTTTATAAGAAATGGTTTGAATATCTGGAAAATCCACTTGCTTATACAAGTTATTATAAAGAACCAGAGGATAAGCTTCTCGTAAATATAGAAAAGATAAAAATTGAATGGGAAGAAACTAGAATTATAATAAGGGGAACGCTTATCAAATTCCCTGACACTCCCCCTGACAGATGGGCTTTTCACAATCATGATGCAGCCACAATAGAGCTAGCGTTAACATCTTTTAATACGGTAAAAATTGAAGATAACCTTAAGCGTAATAAAGCTGGGGCTGGTATAGATGAGAAGCGTTTGGGAAAATATCTTGGCTATCCCGAAGTGCTAAATATAACCGAGATTATGGTTTCTCGTTTAAACGATGAGCATCTTCTTATTAAGGCATCAGGTGAAGGGTGTTCTTTTGAAATAACCTGTTTCTTTTTGCGGGTGAATAGTATTAAAGGATACAACAAGGAACAAGCTGTGAAAGCTTATTGGTGAAAAATTAAAACTGCTTACCATCCTGCGTCGCTATGGGCCTTTAAGTAAAAGAATAAAAAACGATGCAAATATGGTACAAAGCAAATTATTTCTAACGGCTTGAAAGATAATTAAAAAGGTTCATAACTATATAGAGGTAAAAAATAGTCTCGCTTTTTAAAATCTTCTTACACAGAGATTCAAAATGGATAAATTAAAAGTCTTAAAAGATATCTATGCAACTAGACAAGAATGCATTGGTATTAATGCCACTCCTATTAATGATTTAAGCCGACCCTTGGAGTGTTGGGAGAGTAAGTTCGGTGGGCTACCATATTTATCCAAAGAATTTCCATATCCTAAAAATAATAAAGGAGAACCATTACATCTTTTAGCTCAGATCAATTTTATGGATATGCCCCGTCTTGACCATTTTCCTTTAGATGGGATATTGCAATTTTATATAGATGCAGATGATGTATATGGAATGGATCTTGATGGAGAGAATTCTAGTGGTTTTAAAGTGATATATATCCCTTATTATACCGAGGACAACTTCCACTATGATAAAGATTATAGTAATAAATCTGATTTAAGCTTTCTAAAAACGCCAGAATATTTTCCTATAGACTGTGAACATAAAATTAGTTTTTTTAGAACCTTTAAACCTATCTCTTGTTCAAACCCGGACTTTTCTTCTTGCTTTGCAGAGTACATTAATCAAGATGAATTAGAACCTGATTTTTATGAATTATATTCTTCGCTCATAAACGATAGCAATATTCATCAAATTGGTGGGTATCCCTCCTTTACTCAAGAAGGACCTTCATATCTTAAGGAAAGAAAAGATTTAATTCTACTTCTGCAAATTGGTCATGATCAAAAAATATCTTTTGGTGATGCAGGGATTGCAACATTTTTTATTGAGAGAAAAGATTTAATAAATCTTAACTTTTCAAATGTTTTGTATTATTGGGATTGTTACTAGAATTTGAGTATTTAATACAATGCATAAGGGGAAATTGCGCTATAATTGTTTTCAATTAGGCCAATTTTCTTACTAATATATTAAAACTGTTTCACTTCAAATAGGCTGCCTGATGGATCCGCTTTGTTTACTTAAAAAAATTGATATAAGCTGTAAAGATAGCTTAGAGATAATAGCTGAATATACTGCCCCTAGTTTAGAAAAGAGTTGAAATAAAAGAGTGTTTTTGTTGAATTAAGCAAAAGGAAGACAAAAATGCAGCGACGACAATAGACAAGTGAGAAGAAGACCCTGATAGTTCTTTCAGGCTTAAAAGGCCAATCAGTGGCTTCTATTTGTAATGAACATGGCATCAGTCAGTCCCAATATTATCAGTGGAAAGATCAA
>JAIBEV010000085.1 GCA_019459505.1 Candidatus Paracaedibacteraceae bacterium
GCTCAATGGCAGGATATTATAAACAATGTAGAACATTTATTTACGCCAGAGATGAGCGGGCATGAGCGCGCTTCTATAATTACCGCGCTTGCACAAGTTGAAGCAGCTCAATTGCCCAGTGCTGTAGAAGTTATAAAGCAGTTGCTCGCCTCTGATATGAAAGGATACCTCGAAGTATCCATAATTAAAGCCCTTATAAAGGTGCATCCTGATCAACGGCGGGAGTTTATAGATAGTATAAGGCCATTACTAACGCCTGATATGTGGGAACATACAAAAGTTTCTATAATCGAAACGTTCGCAAAGATTGAGGCGGGTCAACGGCCCAGTGTTGTAAAAGCAGTGAAAGAGTTGACTATGTCTAATATAGAAGTTGATTTAGTTTCTATAATTAACGCCCTTATGCAGATTGAGGCAGATCAACGGTGGAATATTGTCCAAGCAACAAAACAGTTATTGACGCCTGAGATGGAAGGACATGAGCGAGCTTCTATAATTGAAGCCCTTGCGCAGGTTAAGGCTAAGCAACGGCAAAATGTTGTGAAAACTATAAAGCAGCTGCTCGCCTCTGATATGAAAGGATACTTACAAGTTTCCATAATCAAAGCCCTTACAAAGGTGAATCCTAATCAAAGGCAGAGTTTTATAGATAGTATAAGGCCATTACTAACGCCTGATATGTGGGAACATACAAAAGTTTCTATAATCGAAGCGTTCGCAAAGATTGAGGCGAGTCAACGGCACAGTGTTGTAAAAGCAGCGAAAGAGTTGACTATGTCTAATATAGAAGTTGATTTAGTTTCCATAATTAACGCTCTTATGCAGATTGAGGCGGATCAACGGTGGGATATTGTCCAAGTAGCAAAACAATTGCTGCCTGAGAGGAGAGGCTATGAGGAAGCTTCTATAATTACTGCCCTTGCACAGGTTAAAGCTAAGCAACGGCGAAGTATCGCACGGGCAACAAAACAATTGATGGCATCTGATATGGGAGGAGCTGAGCGAGCTTCCATAATCATTGCCCTTACAAAAATTGATCCCAATCAACGACAGAGTGTTGTCCAAGCAGCAAAACAATTCATTAAGACAGATATGGGAGAAGATTCCTTAGATTTTATGATTAGCAGCTCTTATAGGAGAGGAGCTAATCGAGCTTCCATAATCGAAGCCCTAGCAAAGGTTAAGGCTAAGCAACGGCAGAGGGTGATAGATAGTGCAAAACAGGTGATTAAGCCTGGTATGAGAGGATATGAGATAGCTGCCATAATTCTTAAGGCCTCTGGAGAAATAGAAGCAACCTCTCCTCAAAGAATTGCCCAAGTAACAGAACAGCCGGTTGAGCCTGAGGAGAAGAAAAGAGTAGAAGATTCTATTACCCAGACTCAGTTTGTCATTGATTTAGGCTCGAGTGGGGTGCAATTAGGGGGCTTCAAGGTCAACCTTGAGAAAAGAATTGTGGAAGAACAGGTTTTTAGCAAGAAAGAACGCATTCTCTTGCAAGCGGCCATACAGAATAGGATTTTACCGGACGATATTCAGAGGCGAACCGTGAGTGCCCTTAAGAATTTATTATCGGAGGCTGGAGTCAATCCTGCTCAGACAAAAGTTGTGGGGTTTGCCACAGCGTGGGCTAGAGCCGCTGATAATAGTAATCAGCTTATTGAAGCCATTAAATCTGAGATGGCCATTACGATCACCATCATTGATCAATCCATTGAAGGAGAGATCGGCTTTAATGCGACTCTGGCCGCCTTGCGCTCTTTAATGGTCGACTCACAAAGTTTTCTTTACCAAACAGAAAATGGCAAAGAAGTCCTTGGAAAGATGACTGGCAATAACCCCGATAACCCTCTAATCCCTCAAACGATCATGAGCTGGGATATTGGGGGTGGCAGCATGCAATTAGCCAAACAAAATAATGATAACAGGATA
>JAIBEV010000022.1 GCA_019459505.1 Candidatus Paracaedibacteraceae bacterium
ACATAACTTTTTGATTATTGCGGGCGAAGAAATATGCCATATTTCGGATGAATAATACTCTGACAGGGTGGCGTATTTCTCCACTTCATTCATCTTCTTGATTAGCAATGTTTTGTAGGGTGTCAAGAAAAATGGAATTTGCTGTTTGTCGTCTGCACTTAGCTCATGACCCGTCCACTCTTCAAATTTTGAGATGGAGTCACGAATTTGCAGATTACATAGTTTCCACAGATCCTCGCTAAGAGGATGGGTTTCCTGTTAAGATAGACGGACGCCAGACACGCCCTTATCTTTAGCTCCCGGGTAGGAGATCCTCGGCCCCTTAACGCAATTGGTTTCACCAATATTCTCGAAGTCGCAAATTTTTAGATGTGCATACTGAATTGGTCTTCTGCTATGGCTGGCGTGTAGGAGATTCAATACAGTGTTTTGTAAAGACGCTGTGCCATATTCGTAGTCGTACCAATATGTGCTAAGAAGATCGTCATATTCTTGATCTGAATAAGGCCCTCCCGTCACACTATAGAGGCGGTTGGATTTCGTAGATGCCGTCCCACCTTCAAAAGGTAAAACTTTGGTGAGGTCGTCTCCGATTCCAGGGAAGCCTGAGTCTAACCAGAATTTTAGTAGCGAAACCAATCTGTTTTTATCTGTATTTTTTTGTTTCGCTGTCATGATGTGATAACTCGCTAGATCCAGTCTTTTGCACTTCGCGAGCTTTACTGCTCTTTCAAATGTTCTAACAATGGTGGCAATGTTTGTGGGGGCGAACCTGCCGCTTAATCCAATTAAGGTCATTGTGCTCTTGAAGCCTTCTAGAGATACAGGTTCAAGCTGCAATATGTGTTTTATGCTAATGGTGCCCTGGCCTACGATTTTCAACCTTTTGTCTTCGAACTCAATAATTATGGCTTGCGAAGATTTGTCCTGAAGTGCTTCGTCGGGTAGCGGTTTTTTAGTTTTAAGCATCATGATTTTAGCTCTTCGGGCGATTAATCTTTTTGGCCATGGAGAGGCTAACTTCGTAGGCCTGCTCGGCTATGTGCCTGCGATTATAATGTTTGGCCATATCCGAGTTGTCTCGCCACCCCATGAGGAAACATCTTTCCTCCATTTCCCTCTTCTCAGAAATTCCTCGCGATTGGCACTCTTTTGAAAATCGATAGTTCCAGTCGTGACGCACCAAATGTGGATGGAGTTCGCTAAGCCGTTTATCCTTTCGGCGCAGGGTGGTAAAGAAGGAGCGAATTGCGCTGATTTGTAGTGCCTGACCTTGGCTCGGCCCTGCTTTGTGAGCAATAAATAAGAATGAGTTATCGTCAAAGCCAGCGCCTGGGATAATCGCTCTCCAATCACCTAAGTACGTTAATATTTTTCTTTCGAGCTCTGGACTTATTGCTAGTTTACGGCCATTGGTCTTGACTACAGGTTGATTTACTCTGCGATCATATTTGTCGTCTTGGTTTCTAACGATATCCAAATAGGCGTGATCCCCGCCCGTTGCTTGAATGAAGTGGGCTAATTTTAGCGATAACAGTTCGCCAAGCCTTATGCCAAGTTCGTAAAAGATCTCAAGCATTAAGGCGTCTCTAAATAAAACCCCTTTTTGAAATTCTGTCATATGAGAGCCAAAAGGCTTTTCAAAACGCTCAGTGAGTGCTAATCGCGTCGGCTCAGATAGTTTTTTATTCAGGAGGCATTGTGCGTAGGCTGCATCAGAACCTGTTTTCCTTTTGCGGGACTTAAACGCCTTAGTCAAGCGCTCTAGGAATTTTTCGGAAGCAGTTGAGTTTGGGTTACTTCGGATTTGTATAAATAACCACGTGAAATATTCATGGGTTTGCTCCATGGCTGAGTTGAATGATTTGGGGGTAACTGTTGCCCCTTCTTCATCATCCTTACCAAGCTTCTGCTTCTTGTTGAGCGCCTGAGCTAGTGAGTCAATCAGCGGAACGGGGAATTTGGCTGACTGAAGTAGCGCCTCAAGATCCACGTTCTGATCCGCCGCCCACTCTAGGGTTTTTTTGATGCTCTGGAGGTACTGCCTCTCAGTGGCCGCACCCTTGTTTGAAAGCTGATGGAGGCAGAAAGCCGTCGGCGCAAGCGCTGGCCACGCGCTTTCCTCGCTATCGAACAGAAGCGCGAACCGCCTGCCGTCTGAGGCGATGAACTGCCTTATGCGGAATCGGTTTTTACATTTTTGGTCGTTGTTTTTGTCATCCATCAGCACTGTTTACACAATGGCGGCGAAAATGACAACGGATTTTTTGCGAGAAGCCTGTATAATCAGCCATCTGATAGGGGGGCGTTTACACTTGCTGGAAACCAGATTAGTAATTCTCGATACCGAAACCACGGG
>JAIBEV010000054.1 GCA_019459505.1 Candidatus Paracaedibacteraceae bacterium
AAGATGCTGAATCCCATTTAGTTTGTTGCATGCTCAATAAAATGACAAGTCTGGGTATGCCTAAATCTGTGAAAGCTCGTTAAAAATAATTTGGATAGGAAATTTCTAGTCTCTTAATTCATTTAAGCAACAAAGCCGCCAGGCGGCACGCGGCATAAAGGTAGCGTGAGCTTGATCTGTGCTTTTATGTTGATCTATAGGAACTTGTTGCTTTGATGATATGGGAGAAATTCAAGTTATTACCGGACAAAAGAATGAGAGTACTATACTAATACAAAGCTTAGGGGCGGACTAGCGTGTAGTAGCGTGAAGTTGCTGTAATGACAATGGAGTGAAGAAGCTTAGCCACCTTACATGCAGCTTACTGTATACAGCATCCTTCATTAACATGTATAAAGCCTTTACCAATCGAGCCACCATTTGAAATTAGCCATTTAGTAATCCTCCTCCCTTATACAAAATAACCGTTTAGTTGAATCCTTTTAATAGAACCAATTTTTTAAATAAGGCCAATAAAAGGTTTGCTTGGGTCTCTTAAGCGGGGGAAAGGAAAGCCAAAAAGCTTATGAAACCATCCTTGCTCGGGAATAATGGGGGCTAATACTAAAATTGATGTGCTCGGATCTACTACATTTTTTGGTGAATTAAATATTGCAACTTGGGGTACGGAGTTTTCTTCTGGGATTTCTTCACCTGGAAAGGTAGGAGACTCTTTAGAATTTTCTTTAGGATTTATGCTCAATTTAGGCTGTTTCTTTGAGAGATATATCTCCTCTTGCGTTTTAATCTTTTTATTACCTTCTTCCTCTTTTCTCAATTTTTTATCAAGAATTATTTCTTCTTCCTTAGAAATAGAGGCCTTACTACATTCCTCTTTATCGAGACGGGCTTTGACTTCTTGGGGGAGGTCCCACACTGCAAGACCATAAGCGTCTAACTTTCGAATATCATTCTGATCAATTTCCTTTTGTAAATCTTTAGGTATCCTATTAATCATTATACAGGCCATAGCATTTCCTTGCTTTGCAGCTTTATGCATCCACATTAAAGAAAGTTTCTTATTTTCTTTTATTCCAAAACCTCCTCCGTAAACCTCTCCTAAATGATATTGTCCCCAATGATTTCCTTTCTTAGCAGAAACCTTTAGCCATTCATAAGATTTAATTAGATCTCTGGTTACTCCTGCTCCCAATCTGTACAGGAGGCCTATCCACCATTGGGCCTCTGAGTGTCCATTCTCAGCAGCCTTGAGGTACCAATAAGCTGCCTTTGTATCCTCTTGTTTTAAGATTATTCCCTTATAATAGAAAGAGCCAATAATAAACTGTGCCTCATAACTTGACCAATCATCATCTTTTAAAGCAGCTTTGGTAAACCACCCTATAGCTTGATGTAAATCTTTTTCAATTCCTTGGCCGTAAGCATACATTTCTCCCAGACGAAAGTAAGCTTGCGTAATTTCTTCTTGCGTTGCCTCTTTAAATAGTTTGAAAGCACCTAGGGCATCGGGGGGGCTGCCTTTTCCGCTTAAAAGCATGTCTCCCAAATTTACCTTGGCATGTCCATCACCATTTTCAACGGCTAGCCTATTCCAATATATAGCTTTTCCATCATTTTGGTTGACCCCCAACCCTTCTCCATATAGGATACCAAGCATACGTTGGCAAAGAGGGTTGTTTAGCCTTGCACCTTGCCTATAATACTTGGCTGCTTTTTGCAAATCTTGGTTTACACCTTCACCGACATAATGCATTGTTCCTAAATTAAAGTATGCAAAAGCTGAGCCTAATTCTGCAGCTTTATTATACCAAAACAAGGCTTCTTTTGGATTATAGCAGGTTCCTTGCCCCATCGCATACATATACCCTAGCTTTAACTGGGCCTCAGCATGTCCTTGATTTGCGGCTTGCCTGTAACAATTAACTGCTGATTTAAAGTCTTTTTTAAGCTGAAAACCTTTGAAGTATAATTCTCCAAGAGAAAATTGGGCATCAGGATTGTTGAGTTCAGCAAGCTGTTGAATAATGTCAGCATTTAAAACATAACCAGAGGTGCTTCCATTAGATGGTGCTGAGTGCAAGAAAATTTCATAGGTTCCTAGCCCTTTTTCAAAAGACTTAATGAGGGAAGAAACATTTTCTTTCATGATCCATTGAGGGAAAACTCTGAAAATAGTTCCTCGTTGTCCTTTAGCACTTTTATGCTTACCCCGTCCACAGATAAAATGGATACGTTTTATGTTCAAATTTTTAGCTTGTTTAATTATGTTTATTACAATTTTCTCGGCTTGTTCAACAGATTTGCCATGGAGATCTATTCTTAAACCTTCGTCAGGGCTAGAAAAGCTTAAATGCTCGATAGGTTGATAAAGGTGTTGAAGATTGTTGGGGGCTTGCTTCTGAAAAAATGAGAGCTGATTAGCACAATAATTTGATTCTTGTTCCTTCCCCTTTTTCTCAACAAGGGATACAGTTGGCTTTAAATTTTTCAGAGTTGTATTAGAAGGAAGGCCAAATTCTTTTTCTGTTTGAGAAGGCTCTCTTGCTTCTGAAGGGTGATTATAAGACCTGATTATTGGTGTCGGCTCATTATAAAATGAGCTGCCCTTCTGTGTTTGTCTTGTTGCTTCTAAGGGAAGTGATTTAGCTCGAGAGCAAGAAATAGAATGTTTTTTCGTTTCAATTTTGGTTTGACAAATATATGGTTCAATTTTTTCTTGTGGTACCGTTAGAGAGGACTCAAGAGCATGAGAAGTATTCAGTTTTTCCATTGATTTAACTATGGAAAGACAAGAAAAAAATATTAAGAAAGTATGTATCAGAAAGAGATATATGGTTCGATACTTTGAATAATAGAAAATTATACCCTTATAAATTATTTTATTCTTATTTATTGATTAATATTAAAAATAATTTTGAATTAAAAATATCTTCAATTTTCCGAGAAAATAAATATAAAATTAACCCTCCTCTGTGAAGAATTACTGTTACCACCTAATGCACGCAGCTTTAAATTCTTTAAACTAACATTATCATGATATTGATATGATTTAGAAAAAAGAGTTTTTCTAGCATTAAAGAAAGTTTTTATTTTGGACTTAAATTAAAGTTACCAATAATTATGAAATTAAGTGAAGAAGAATAAAGTTGGTATGTTTACCGCATATTTTTATCCAAAAACCTTAAACGCCCCGTTTTCCCGTCTCACTAATCACCTAAGAGGTATGGTTCTATTACCGTTTTAATCACAGTGGCTTTGCTATTCTTTCTCCTCTGTATTGGTGTTTTCCTGGAGGATGTGAGCTATATCTAAGGCTATTCCATTAAAACTCCTTATTACAAAAAAGAATAATGGTTTTATTGGGTTGCCTATCTTAAGGTTAAAAGGTTATAAGGTACTCTTCACTCTTAAAGCTTATATTAATTCTTTTTTATGAAGCCACTTATAAGACATATAATAGGCAAAACGCTGTAGAGCAAGAATGCAAAGAATGATGCAAGTTAAGAAACTTCTTCTTTTGTAGGTATTAGAAGAAAATTTTCACGTTGCTCTTAAAGGGAGCATAAAGTAAAGCTAGGATCATAAATTTGTATATAATTTGAAAGATAGATACTATATGACCCATCAATTAAAAGAAAGACTCTCTAATTTTCTAGTCGCTATAATAAGTATTCTATTCGTTTTTCACTCTAGCTCTGCCTTTGAGTCAGACGAGCCTCCTGGTGCGGCAGAAAGAGGATGGGGAGGATATACTACCTTTCAAAGAATAGCAGAATTAGAAAGTGAAGGTGTATTAGATGTTAGGACAAATGTTAGGATCGTAGGAAATTTTAATAGATTGTCCAAACAAGTAGAAAACCTGAAAGAAGAGAATAAAACCCTACAAGATTCTCTTACTACCATATTCTCTACTTCCATTCCTACCTTAAGAAGATGCATTTTTCAGAATATAACTATGAAGAAAACTATTGATGCACTAGGGGGCAGCATTAAACATGAATCTGAACATATTATCAACAATGAGGCCATATTAACTGAATGTCTTAAAGAATATGAGAACTCTTTAACTTCACTCTTAAAAGAGAAACATTCTTTGCCGCTGAGAAGAGATGCAAGCCCTTTAGGGGAGCATGCAGGTTGGTATGAAAGATCTATTGGTTTAAGGACAGTTCATAGAAAAATAAGAGATCTCGAAAAAGAAAATATTTTAGATGTCAGATCTCATATTAGAGTCAAAGATAATTTGAATCGAGTTAGAGAACAAATTATAGAATTAAAAGAAGAAATAAATAGCCAAATTGATCATTTTAATTATCCTAAGGAAATAGCAGTCTGTGTTAGATCAGCAGCTGAATTTGCACAAATTGTAAGTCCTGACATTTCAATGATTCATGCTCAATTTATGCATTGCTTTCATAACCCTCTCTTGGAAAGTAAATTACCAGACAGGTCTCATATCCTTTTTCCATTTAAATAGGAGAATTTTACAGTGACCATTCTTTTATCTTTTTCTCTTGCAAGAGGGCTTCCTTTGAAAGTTTTTCTTATTCTGCTAGCTTTACAAGCTTCCACAATAAAATGTCAGGAAATAGCATCTAATAAGGAAAGAGAAATTGCCGAGATTAAACAGCAAGAAGTTCACCTCAAACAATGCATCACTCTTCTCAAGCAAACAAAAAAGAGCCTTAAGGAAAAGAGATTAGCTTTAAAAAAGAGTCTCTTACCTCTTCAGTCTCTCCTCCCTTCTGAACCTAAGAAGAATGAATTTGACCTTCTTTTACTACCGACAGAAACCTTTTATCATATCCTATCTTTTATGGATTTTCCCTCTTTAATTGCTCTTGAAGGAACAGCTAGAAGATTTAATGCTCTTATCGATAATTACTGGAAGCTATATGCTGAGAATTTCTTAAGAGATCCACTCTTCACTTCTTATGAGCCAGTCTGTAAAAGCAAAGGATTTAAGCAATTCTGCATCATTCTGGAGAAGAATAAGGTACCCCACCATAATCTTTTTCACTTAAATCCACACTTAGCGAATTGCATATTAGATCTTGCTTTTAATAAAAGTGGTTTAACAACTTTTAATATAAGAACAAGAGAGGAAGGTGAAGCTATTATTCACGCACTTCCTTTCAACTCCTCAATTACAAGCTTGTCAATTGAAGTCTCTGAATTTTTGACCGATTACAATGCTGTAGCATTCTTTAAAGCTTTACAAAAGAATGAAAGCCTTAAAGAGTTAAGGTTCTCCATAGCTAAAATCACTCCAGAAGGAATCACCGCTTTTAAACGATTCATAAATGATACAGTAACCCTTGAAAATTTAATACTAACAGGAGTTGAAGATACGCACGCTCGTACCTTTGCACCGTCTTTAGCTTATACTAAAAGTTTACGTAGCTTAAGATTATGTGATAATAAAATTGGACCAGAGGGGGCGAAGGCAATTGCTCAGGTTTTAAAATATAATACAACGATTACTTGTGTTAATTTAGGACATAACCCTCTCACAGGAAAAGGGGCAAAAGCTTTCGCAGAAACCTTACTCTGTAATTCAACGCTTGAATACCTTTATCTACACTGGACCAGTCTAAATTTAGAGGCTGTGGAAGCTTTAGCAATGGCTTTAAGCCATAATAGACAGCTTAAGCACTTAGACATAACTTATAAGGAAGTAGCAGGGGGATCCTGGAGACTTTTTAATCAACTTAAAGAATATACCCAACGAAACTCTTCTAGGGAAAAATCTCAGGTATAAAATGTGGGTTTTTTATAACGCTTTGGATAATGAGCTTGTAGAAGAGGTAATGTATTTACGGGTCTGTTGCATTTAGAAATCAACCATATAGGACTCCTATCTATTATTTAAAATTTTAGGAGTATATATAGAAGAGCTTATTGATGAGCTCAATTTGGTCATTCAGAGGCTTTTTCAAGAAATATGTCTGCTTCTTGACCATCATAAGCATAGCTTCAATACCCTTAAGTGTCCGATCGGCGGTAGGAAATGATTGAAAACCAAGCATAGTTCTCAGTCGTCTTTTTAACCTAGCATGATCCGACTCTATTCTATTATTGTTATACTTTACCTGGGTATGCTTGACATTAGGGCTTAGTGAACCATTTACCTTCATGATCTTTATAGCTTTGCCATAGGCTGGGTTTTGATCTGAGTTAATCTGGCAGGGATGATCATGACATTGCTTAAGAGCTTTTTTGAAAAATCTTATAGCGCTCTTGGTATCCCTTTTATGGGAAAGCATAAAATCTATGGTTTCTCCGGTGGAAGCTATGGCCCTATATAGGTATTTCCATTGGCCCTTAATTTTTATATAGGTCTCATCGACTTTCCAAGTAAAACCAAGAGTTTTAGAATACCAGCGCAATCTTTTTTCAAACATGGGAGCATACTTTTGCACCCAACGATATATAGTTGTATGGTCAACCTCTACTCCACGCTCTTCCATTATTTCTTCCAAGTTTCGATAGCTAAGTGGATAGCGCAAATACCAACGCATACACTGTAAAATGATTAAACCACTAAAACGACGCTTCCAGAAGTCACTCCTCATTCTATAAACCTATCTCTAAGAACCTTACTAAGGACTATTATCCCGACTTCATTTCTAAATGCAACAGACCCTGTATTTACTAACCAAGAATTAATTAACTATTGGAAAGGAACTTCCTGTTCTTTTAAACCCTTAATTAAGTTTAGAAAATAAAATAAGTTTTTTGGAAGACTGTTTAAAGAGGAAAAGTACCTAGTTTTTACTGTGTATCATGCTTATTTAATTTCTTATTTTAATTGAGGTAAAAAGGAGCCTAAATTTAGATCAAAATTAAGAGAAGCATCTAGAAGGAAGGATGAGATCGATCTCTAAAATACTTCAGTGTTACTAGCTTATAGGGAAAATTTTAAAATGCATACTTTATCTGCTTCAAGTAACTCATTTCACTTCTTCAATTTCATCTACAAATTGTCCCCCTTTAAATCAGTCAGACTTAGTAAAGATAGAAGTTTTTCCCCTAAATCTTTGAAAGAAATTTAACCAACAGGAGTTATAGTATAAATGGCGCAACGATTAAACCGATCTCTTATTATTTCTGGCTTAACCCTTTACTCTCTAATCTCAGTACCTTTTGCTACCGAAGGTAGTGATAGCCCTGGAGAGAGGGGCTCTAGGCACCTTGGAGATAATCAAAATTTATCTCATCTACCCCAGGGGGCTTTCAAAAAGGAGGATACGAGAGATCCAAACACTGAAAGTAATCTGACCGCTTATAAAAGCAACCGCAAAGTAAGTATTTGGGAGGCAGCTGAACACAGAGGCGGTCCCGCGGCTCGGGAAGAATTTTATGATTATATCGTAGATATGTACAAATATATGGGCAAGATGGGGTCTTCAATTGCTAAGGATGCATTAAAGTTTCTGCCTTCACTTTTTAAAGATGTCGAATCCCTCTTTTGCGGGCTGGAGAAGAATAAGGTTGATATCCTATTTCAAAGAAAACTTTTAAATTCTTACTTTCAATTAAAAGCTCTTACCCAGTTGAGCTCTTTTAAAGATTTACAATCTTACGGGGAAAATTTTACCAAGCAACAAAATTGCCTTTCTCAAATTATAGAACAGGTTATGGACCATCAGTTACTATCGGCCATTTTCTTAATTGAAGGCCCTCAGGCAGAAGGATTTATAAGCCCAGATAGTGACTGCGAAAAGGGAGCATTAAAGGTGGATGTTGATCTGTGGGGGAAGTTCCCTTTCCCACTGCCCATTCTAAATTATTATAGAGAAACAATAGCTGAAAAAGATTTGTTTAGGATTTACTTTGAATCTCGTAATATCCCCCTCCCTAATAGTTCATCTTTTGGAAGCTATCAAATGAGTGGTATATGGGCGAGCCAATTTCAACCTTCTGATAACTCTCTAATGCATCAACAGACAGGATTTCTTCTCGATAAAGAAGGAAAACTTTGGCCTCATGAGGGGGTAGTTGTTATAAAGGGGGGTATTTTCGAAGATGATTTTCAGGCTTATACATATAAGACAAGCAAAGTTTTGGGGCAAAAATGTTTTCAGACTATCTCACCGGCTCTTCCTGAATTTTCCCTTTCAGAAGATGTGGCTCTACAAGATCTGGTAACTTTAGCAGGTGGAGTTAAGAGAGTTTCTAAGGAAGAGCTCGTTTTCTTACATAAATTAGATTCTCAAACTTCAGATCGATTAACTTCCGCACAGGCAGCTTTCTTGCTACCCTATGTTTATAAACTCAAGGATATGGAAACAGATATCGATAAAGGGAAACTAGAGCATTCAATCAGAACTTTAGAGAATACTTTGGTAGAGGAGAAATATAAGGAAATAGGGAAAACTGCTGAAACCCAGATTGAGCGGGCAATTACTGCGGAAGTAGAAGCGGAAATTGACAAAAAGATTTTGCAGGAAGATGAACAAATTTTGCAAGAAATCGCGCAAGAAGCCAATCTTCATTATGCTTCTTACAACCAACCTCCTAAACATTCAAAAGCAAAACGTAAGTGGAAAGTTAAGTGTAAAGAAGCAAAGGACCAAGCAATTAGAATAATTAAGGCCAACAAATCGGGAGAGAAGAAAATACAACAAGCAGAAAAGACCAAACAGCAAGCAAGAATAAAGCTCTTAGAAAATATTAGAACATACTATTTGGGGAAGACTAAAGACCGGAAACATTTTGACTCTCCTAAAGCAAATGAAATTCTAAATAAGTTGAAAAAATCCTTCTCAAAGGTTGGGGCAATAGAGACAGGGGTAATAGCGAGACGCGGTTCTCATAGGGGGACAGAAATGCGGTTGGAAACCTCCCAACACTCTGTGAAATTAGGGCAAGCTCGAAGAGAGGTTAAGGATGGATATAAAGTCGGAACTTTAAGAAAAATAATTAACAGCCATGTAGATCATATTCTAACTTTAATCAGTAAAGAAAAAACTCCTTAAAATTTTATAGTATGCTAAAGCAGCTTGTAGAAACTGTTAAGGGTCATGTGGCGCCCCCAAAGTTGCTACATTTTAGCAGATTTAGGCATACCAAGTTTAGTAAAAGTATTCAGGATGAAGCATCCAAGATGCAATTCAGTATCTTGGTTATTCCATAATCTTGCATTCAATTTACGGCCGATGATCTCTTTATAGCGATATATCGTATTTTCTACTTTAGCTCTTCATCAGTATTTGTTTTTAGATTGCCAGGCGTATTTTCCTTTTTTATCAATGTAGTTAACCGTTTCTTGCCACGATGAGATTACCTCATCAGCAGCTGAGGGGGAGGGGATCCACGAGCTGGAGGAATAATAGGCTTAATATTGGTGGATTTGGGTCGATCTACATAAAGATACCGTCTTTATTGTCAACTATGAAAAGCAAGATTTTGATTGAAAGATTTATTACTTTTCAAGATTCCAAAAAATATATGAAGTAGCTTTCTCATGATAGCAACAATTATAACTTTTGAAGGCTTACCTTTATTTATCAGGCGGTTTACAAAGACTTGAAAAGCGTTGTTATGATTTTTTACAACAATCGCCGACATATAGAGCGCTATTCTAACCTTTCTAGATCCTAATCTGGAGATATGCGATTTACCCTTAACAGACGTTCCAGACTGGAAATGGGAGGGAGTAACACCCACAAAAGCAGCATATTGCTTGGCATTTTTAAAACG
>JAIBEV010000092.1 GCA_019459505.1 Candidatus Paracaedibacteraceae bacterium
GGACCTGAGGCCCATAAACAAAAAAACCAACAAAAACCATCGCGATAGCATTCAAATAATGATGCCCTGCCGGAATAGTCCAAAAATAAATTAAGGCAAATACCAAAGCAACCATAAAGAAAAAGCTCACGGGGCCTCGGCGCCCTTTAAAGACCTTATCGGACAACCATCCTGCAGTAATCCCCCCAATCATGCCGGCAATATCAAATGCTGCGACCTGTAAACCTGAGGTAATGAATTCTGCCCCCTTACTTTCCTTAAGAAAGGTTGGAGCCCATGTTAAGACGCCCATTCGCACAATATACAAGAACATATTGCCTAAGCACACATACCATAAATTTTTGCTGCTAATTAAACTGCGAATGACAGCTAGAAGACTCATATCGCTCTCGTTCTCATCCACTTCTTCTTCTTTGGAGATCAATTTACTGTGGAGCTCAATTGATTCCAGCCCCAATGATTTGGGCGTATCACGCAAACGTTCATACAAAAAACATCCAATCATCAAGGAAAACAGTGCCGGCAAAATGAATAAACTTTGCCATCCATATAGAGGGATAAGAAATCCCGACAGAACGGCTATAACCGCTCCTCCCACTTGATGGGAGACATTAGCAATTCCCCAAACAGTTCCAAGCTCAGTGGGTGAAAACCATCGAGGCAAGAGTTTAGCCACGGGTGGCCATCCCATCGACTGAACCCAAGCATTCAAAGCCCACAAAACTGTGAAAAACCAGTAGCCATTCCCAAAACCCATTAATAAGCAGGTTACGGCAGAACCTAAGAGACCCAAGCTCATAAATTTACGAGCATCGGAACGATCACTTATATAGCCATTTAGAAACTTACCAATCCCATAGACAACTTGCCATACCGCGATAATATATCCCAGTTCAGTACGAGTATAACCATACTCATTAACAAGAACAGGCATAGCAAAATTAAAATTCTGGCGCACAAGATAAAAGGCAGCATACCCAAATGTTAGGGAATACAAAATACGAATTTGCCAGTAACGATATAACTGATCATTTTTTGTTTTGTGCTCAATAATTTGAACGTCAGAATCAATAACCTGATCTGTCATTTGTGTCGTTTGGGTCATACACCACCCTTAAAGGTTAGTTAAACTTTCAGAACTGATTCACACCAATCCCTACAACATTTTTGATTAATACCAAATTAAAGTTAATATGAGCAAGAAAATTTAATATTACAAACTTTTTCTCGTTGATCAATAGATTCTCTCTAAAAACAAAAACTTATAAACCCTCTTTTCTTTAGGGTTACCACCATTTCCAAGCCTAAAATATTAAATTATAATTTAAATTATAGTAAAATTTAATTTAAATGATAAAATTTTAAAAGATATAAATTAATTTATGAGGAGTCCATATGAAGTTTTCAGGAAAAAGGAATAACTTAAGGGTGTTTTTAAGCTTAGGAGGAGCCGCCTTATCCATCGCTTCCTCCATCGCAATGGATTCTGCTTCTCAAGCTGATGACATTAAAACCACCCTTTTCCTAGCTCAAGATTTCCATCAGCAAGCTCATGAGGATCAGCAATTCGGATATGTCAAGTTTGACATTAAGCTTGACGACAAGACTTCAATTACCCCCTGGGTTATTTTACCTGATAGCTGGATTCCGGCTTTCAATGGACATCTTCACGCTTATCATCCCGAAATAAATTCTGAAGTATGTATTAAAACAGCTCAGGCTCCGACCATCGCGCCCTCTCTGAATCTACCCGAGCAATTTTTCCAAGACCCTATTATCCTTGGGTTTGAAAATGAGCTGCATTTATATAACCAATTAAAAAAGATTAGTGATGAATTGAATAATGCAGGATCAATTGTCCCTGTTGTTGTCATGTCACAGCACCAAAAGTCTAAATTTATTGATTGGGTTGAAAAAACTCACCCCGATTTACTCCATCCAAAGCCAAAAACTTCCCTCAGAACCCCAGAGTTTTCTTTCCCCGATAATTCACGCGACATAATCACCCAAAAATTACTTTGGAAGATTTTAGGTGGAGCACGCAAAGGGGCGCGCACCACCACCAAAATAGCATTAGGAACAGTGTCAGCAACAGTGGGTGGAACCGCCGGCCTTGTAATTGGAACCACCGGTGCCCCAGCCGGGGGCGTTATATATAGCCTTGGCAACCAAATGAGAGACGTTATTGCAGGGGGCCGGTCAAGCCATACACCTGCGCTAGATTTTCTGATAGGAACAGCATTATCTCCCTTTATCGGCGCTGGCCTTGGGGGCTACTATGGCGCCTATTTAATGAACATAATGGTGGATAGTATTGATGGAACCTTGTTTGGAAAATAGTCATCCAGCAGCCCGGAACATTAAGAGCATTTTGCTTTTTAATAAATAAAAAATAAAAAGAGGCTTTCTAAAAAGCCTCTTTTCCCTTATCCGCATCATCTTTGCCTTTCTAGGCTTTATATTCAACCTTCCATAATACGGTTTTATAATACCACATACTTTTTCTTGACGTTCAGGGGGAACTATGGTTTATTGAATACAGTTTATTATTTTAAGTTAATACAAGGGTTAATGTCATGCGTACATTGTCAATTAAACCCAGTGAAGTTAAAAAGAAATGGATTCTGATTGACGCCCAAGATTTGATTCTTGGCCGTCTTGCTTCTCTGGTTGCTAATCGCCTACGCGGTAAGCATAAAGCTTCTTATACACCCCACGTTGATTGTGGCGATAACGTTATCATTATTAATGCTGAAAAAGTCCACTTAACGGGTGATAAGCTTGCTCAAAAGAAATTCTTTTGGCACACAGGCTATGCTGGTGGTATCAAAGAACGCACAATCGGTCAAATCATCAATGGCAAACACCCTGAGCGCGTGATTCAAAAAGCCGTTGAACGTATGGTTCCTCGCGGTCCATTGGGTCGTCAAATCATGAGCAACTTGCGCGTCTATGCAGGCTCTGAACACCCCCACGCAGCTCAAAACCCAGAAGTTTTGGATATTGCATCTATGAACCGTAAGAACTCAAGGAGCATGTAATCGTGGCACGCACAACTGATAAAGTTGGTCTCGAAGACCTAAAGTCTGCTGTTTCTCAGTCTCCTGCAACAGCAACTCAAGAAAAAGTATTGCCAACCCAAAAGATTGATTCAAAAGGTCGTTCTTATGCAACTGGTAAGCGTAAAAATGCGATTGCTCGCGTTTGGATTAAGCCCGGCACCGGTAAAGTTATTGTTAACGGACGTGAAAGCAATGATTATTTTGCTCGCCCCGTTTTGCGCATGATTATTCAACAACCCTTTGGCGCTGCAAACCGCAGTGGACAATATGACGTCTGGTGCACAATTAAAGGTGGTGGATTGTCTGGTCAAGCTGGTGCTTTACGCCACGGAATCAGCCGCGCCTTAACCTTCTTTGAGCCAGATCTTCGTCCTGTCTTAAAATCTGGTGGATTCTTGACTCGTGACAGCCGTGTTGTTGAACGTAAAAAATACGGTCTTGCAAAAGCGCGTCGTCGCTTCCAGTTCTCCAAGCGTTAATATGCATGGTTTCGACAATTACACCTCCCCTCGCTGGGAGGTGTTTTTTACGCTTAAGTATGACATGCATAAAGGAGGGTAATCTTGGGGTTACTAAAAAATTTCGTTAATGTGTGTCAATTCCCCCAATTATCACAATAATTTCAATAGTCTGCCCGCCATAAATCCTTTTTCGAGAACAGTTAAGCTTTTACATTAATTACTCCAACTATTCCTTTAATAGAAAAAGAAGCATTCCAATTAGGATAAATTTTAGTAAAAAAATACCAAATATTATAGACTCTGAGATAAGTTTTAACTTACAATAAAATAAGTATCCACCATATATAATTAGAGCCTCTCATGATTAAAATTCCTTCTATTCTTGCAGTTATTACATATGCCCTTGCTGCCAATGGAATGGATGCAGAAAAAATAAACAAGCTAAACAATCAGGAAAACCTCATCCCTGAAACAATTATCCATGAAGAAACTGAGACGGACGTAGATATTATTTCAATATGCCCACAACAAAAGAACATTCCGAAAGAGATTGAAACTATTCTATCCCTACCTTTTACAAAAGCTAACTGCCGTCTAATGTTTCACCTTAAACACCCAGAAGATTATACTAATCCTTCTATTCTATGGAGTCAGTGTAAGCAATATGGTATCGAAGAGAAAAAGCTACCTATAAAAAAGCGCAGACTATCTGGCCTGAGGGCTCTAAAAACGCGAAAAGTTATCACCCACTAAAAAAGGGGCAAAATGCCCCTCTTTTAATCACGGGATCATTTATTAACCAAAGACAAAAGATACTTTCAGGAGAATACGATGTTCAACAGGATCGGTTTCGGTTTGGATATTTGACACACTAAGAACCTTTTTCTTTCCATACATCCCAGCGAATTGATATTCTCCGCCCACCATGATCATACGAGCAGCTTTATAAGCGATACCGGCTCCTATAATGGGGGCTGTAAAGGCGATATTCTTTTTAAGAGTTTTCCCTGCTTGTTGCCCCACGGTATTGCTAGCCCTAAATTTGTACTCATGTTGGTAAGTAGCGCGTTCATAAGCCACCCGCCCATAAAGCAAGGTTTTAATATTAAGCATTTTCCCAACAATGAGGGCCGCCCCCACAGAATTTGACCTTTTAATCTTCACATCCCCTTGAACGGGATAGTTATCGGCTCCCACTTTAATACTTGGGTTCATGCTGCCCAAATTGCCATACAGTTCACCGCCAACGATCGTTTTGGATGTACCGATTTCATACAAATAACCAGCATGGGCTCCATAAACTGCACCATAAGCAGTTTGGGTTGCTTTGCCTTTACCTTGCAAATCAGCGTATTTATGCTGAGTAGAAGCATATCCAAGTCCTAAATCTGCTCCAACGTAGGCACCACCAAAAGCATGGACTGTATTTATAATGGCTACAGATAACCCCCAAGTAGTCAATAGATAACGCATTATCCCATTCACCTCATTATTTGATAAATTTTAATCTTATTTTAAGGATTAAACTGCCCCACCCATATAGTCAACAAAAAAGCTAAAAATTTGAAAAATCTACTAAAAGAATTATATATATTTTGAGTTTTTACACCGTCTCCTAAAGACAAAAAAAGAGGAGGCCTCAGGCCCCCTCCCTTTTTAATGGTTTGGCGTTTTTATTGAAGTGGTTTAAGACCAACATCTTTGTGAGCTTCCTCCAAGGTTTTCTCTAACAGATCATACGCCTCGCTGATTTGGGCCCGGGGGTCTTCAGCGGTCCTCTCAATGTCGGCGATTTGTTGGGCTTTTTCCCCATCAACATACTGTAAAATTACCGAAACTGACTCTAATTCAGCTTTAGCCATTTCAATTTGAGACTTGCGATCCTTAAGAGTTTTCAACAATAATTGGTGTGCATATTCCAGCATTGTCCGCGGATCTTTTTCATCTTCGACTTTCTTTTCAAAATCAGCCGCCACTTCACCATCAATGTTTTTGATGACTTGATAGATTGCAAATAACTCTTCAACAGCATCCAACATATCTTGAGATTCAATCGCTGTTTTACTCCATTTAGCTAAAACTGCACTTTTGTCTTGGTTGGCATGATATTCTTTTTTAAGCTTTTTGGCTTCTTGGGGATGGGTAGCTGCCATATTATTATACATTTTATCAAAGCGTTCGGACGGTGTCGCTGGTGCCTTATCATCAGCAGGCTTATTGTCGATAGCTTTATCGTCATTAGCAGTTGTAGCTGCAGCGGCATCATCAGCAGTCTCAGGGGCACCCGCTTCTGGTTGGTTCGTTTCAGAAGCAGTAGCTTCTGTTGTCGTTTCCGCAGTGCCACTGTCGCTATTAGCATCCACAACAGTGCTAATATCATCCCCCCCTGGGGTGGTCTTCGGAGCATCTGCATCAATAGGAGCAGGCGCATCTAACTCTACAGGAGCAGCACCATCCTCTGCAGCGACGACAGGGGAAATTGAGTCATACGCAACAGTTAACAGTAAAGCTGCTAGATTTAAATTTCTATAAGTTATCATAAGCCTTCTCCTTATATAGTCATTTTCACCCTCAACTTTATCTTAAAAAAGTTAAGTAACGGTTAAAGGCGAGGGAAAATTCGTAATCTTTTATTTATAGTCAAATCAGTGTAAATTGGTCCCGATTTATTGTGGTACGTGGGATACACTTTCAAGCCTTGAAAACCACAACTAGCCAAGACTAATGAAGACTTTTCAAAAAGCTGGAAGGTTGCCAAACGGGCTCACAGAAAGCGAACCAAATTACATTGATTTGGCTATAAAAAAACCCCGGCACACTGGCCGGGGTTTGACAGCTTAGAACCTTTTACGGTTGCTTAATGCTTAGTGCGCATTTTATCACGCAAATCAATCATTTCTTCCAGGCCATCGTTATAACGCTTGTGCATAAGATCAAAAATTTCTTTTTGGGATTTGGCGAGTGTACTCGCAACGTTACTGCTGTGTCCTACAGCCTTTTCAACGTGGGATTTTACATGATCTGAATGCTTTGTCATGGCTTCTTTGGAAACAGGAGGGTGTGCCATCGCATCCTTCATAACTGAAGCCATGTCGTCAAATGTTTGCTTTACATATTGAGATTGCAATTGTGCAATTGATTTCATAACTTCAACTGCCATACGATTAGCTTCTGTCAGTGCTTCCATATTCTTGCGATGACTCATCATCATACTCTCCTTATCCATATTACCCATAACCTTAGAGGACATATCTTTCACCATGTCCTGCATATTTTGAAACGGATTTTGTGACATGTCACTCCCCCTTTTTTTAAATCTCTTATCAAAATTGTCTCAAGCACACTCAACAGCGTCAAGAATTTAATTAATACCCTGTATTTATTAACATGGTATTTTTATTATAACTCTCAAGCCCCCTTGTTCATTCTTATCCAATACCATAGTTCCCCCATGACCTCGGATAACATCGCGAGCAATACTCATTCCTAACCCAACACCGCCAGAATCCAGATTGCGGGCTGGATCCAACCGATAAAAGGGACGAAATACATTTTCCCACTCATCTTCTGGAATCCCCGGACCATCATCATCAACCATAAGTGTCAAAAATTTATCAGATCGCTCAATTGTAATGATGGCGTTATTGCCATATCGATTAGAGTTTAACAACAAATTAGTTAAGCAACGCTTAAAAAGCTCAACTTTAAGCGGACATACTATCGACGACTCCCCAACTATTGAGACAGATAGGGGTAAGTGTCGAACTCTCGCCACAGTTTGATCAACCACATCTCGCACCTCAGCCAAGACTATTTCCTCTTGACCTACGCCTTTTGAAAAATCAAGAAATCCTTGGACCATGCGCTGCATTTCTTCTACATCGGATTGCAGATCACTTACTTCTGAATTTTTTTCCATCATCGCTAGTTGTAATTTCATCCGCGCTAAAGGCGTCCTTAAATCATGCGATACCCCCGCTAACATTTCTGTTCGTTCTTGAATATGCCGCTTAATTCGATCTCGCATAATCATAAAGGCAAGGCCTGCCTGTCTCACTTCAGTCGCCCCTTCAGCTCGAAAAGGCACATCCAGTCCCTTACCAAATTTTTCTGCTGCATTGGCCAGACGCCGAATCGGACGGATCTGGTTACGCATAAAGAGGGAAGCCACAATAAAGAGTAACAAGGCCGAAACAGCGGTCCAGATTATAACTAGGTGAGTTGTACGGCTGTACAATCGCTTGCGTGGTGTCTCAATGGTAAGGACCCCCCGCTCATGCGGGATCTTCACATGAATAACATCCCCAAATATGCGCAAGAAATAAAGGTGATTTAATCGAGCATTCAGCTGCTCTTCCATATATTGATAGAGCCATTTATCCTTATAAGCACCATATTTAACAACCTTTCCATCGGGATCAATCGTTACCTTAAAGTCAAAGTTCCGCTGCGCCAGAGCTGCCAGTTGCTTGTGATCCATTCCTTGGTCGACCAAATCACAAACCATTTGCATATCACCAACAATTCCTTTGGCTAAGGAATCAAGGATCGCATCCGTATGACGTTCAAAAAATATGTAACTTAAAATAACTTGAACCACAATTAAGGGAGTCAACAGAATGATAATAGAGCGTCCAAACAAACTTTTCGGCATGAATCGCTTTAAATAACGAAAGGGATGTAAAATCATGAATCTGGACATAAGGCGTATCCTATATGGCGCACTGTTTGGATAAAGCGCGGTTGCTTGGAGTCATCCCCCATCTTTTTACGCAATCGAGTAATCTGAACGTCTACCGCTCGGTCTGTCACGCGGTGACCAATACGTTGAGCTAAGTCTTGGCGGGAAAACGGCTGTCGGGGGAATTGCGCCATGGTGCGGAGCAAAATAATTTCGGTTGATGAGAGGAATACTTGCTCCTCATGATGCTGCAAAATGCCATCCTCGATATGAAAAATCAAATCTCCAAAGACGAGAGATGACAGGGCCCCCTGCGCCTTTTGAGGTTTCACCCGTCGTAAAATCGCTCGCAATCTTGATAATAATTCCGCTGGCTCAAAAGGCTTCGGTAAATAGTCATCCCCACCGCTATCGAATCCTTCAATTCGATCTTCGACTGAGTCTCGGGCTGTTAAGTAAAGAATAGGGATTTGGTTCCCCCCTTCCCGCAAGGATTTAGTAAAGTCTAGGCCCGTTTCACCCGGCATCATAATGTCGAGAACCATGACATCAAAGTGTTGGACTGCCAGTTGAATTCTGGCTTCTGCTGCCACTGCTGCTGCTTGAACACGGAAACCTGCCTCTTTCAGAAATTTGGTTAAAAGTTCTCTTAATCTGCGATCGTCGTCGACAACCAAAACATGGCCATTTTGTTCAGTCATTTTTAATAGACCTCGATTTATGCTGGGGTTTGTCACACTTTTTATGATATACCATAAGTAAGTTTAAATCATTAAAGGCTCTAAGGAAATGCAAGATTTTGATGTCGTCGTTGTCGGTGCCGGCCCTGGCGGTTATGTAGCCGCCATCCGGGCAACTCAATTAGGTATGAAAACAGCGATTATTGAAAAAGAACATATGGGAGGGGTCTGCCTCAATTGGGGATGTATTCCCACAAAAGCGCTGCTTCGTACCGCAGAAGTCAAACATTTGATCGACCATGCCGAAGAATTTGGACTGAAGGTTGCCAAACCAGACATTATGCTGGATAAAGTTGTTGAGCGCTCCCGCAAAATTGCCGGACAATTAGCGTCTGGCATCAAGCATTTGATGAAAAAAAATAAGATTACGGTTCTAGAGGGCCATGGCAGTCTGAAAGGTACAGGCATTCTATCCGTTAAGGACAATTCTGGTAAAATAGAAGACATCAAAGCAAAACATATTATTCTTGCGACCGGTGCACGGGCTCGGACGTTGCCTCACTTAGAGGCGGATGGGGAGATTGTTTGGACAGCGCGGCATGCAATGACGCCCAAGACGATGCCAAAATCTCTTGTCATCGTAGGTTCGGGTGCGATTGGCATTGAATTTGCCAGCTTTTATCGGACTCTTGGTGTTGATGTCACTGTTGTAGAGATGATTGATCGCATTTTGCCGCAAGAAGATCCTGAAATTTCCGCTCTTGCCTTAAAAAATTTTGAAAAGCAAGGCATCAAATTTGTTTTATCAGCAACGGTTGAAAAGCTTGAGAAAACTAAAAATAGTGCAAAAATTTTCGTTAAGACAGCTAAGGGCCACGAAACCTTTGAAGCCTCCAATGTTATTCTGGCGATTGGCATTATTGGTAACACTGAAAATCTAGGGTTGGAAAACACCCAAGCAAAAGTCGAAAAGAATCAAATTCAAACGAATGAATGGTGTCAAACGGCTGAACCTGGACTTTATGCTATCGGCGATGTAGCGGGTGCGCCTTGGCTTGCTCATTAGGCAAGCCCCCCAGCCAATTTTTTTGTTGTAAAAATTGCAGGCGTTACAGGGGTGGATCCCTTGAATTAAGTTTTTA
>JAIBEV010000059.1 GCA_019459505.1 Candidatus Paracaedibacteraceae bacterium
ACCAGAAATGCCCTGTGAAAAATAAATAATTAACACCACCTTTGACTCAACAAATCAGATTGTGATGACTCAATTGCCCCACAAAATCGTCCTTAAACCTCTAGCCAGATGAAATGTGAGTAAGAAAATGACTGTGAAAAATTAGTCTAAACTAATTTGATTATGTTGGTGTATTGTCTCATTGTTGCTGCCTCTTTATATTGTGGAGGTGCCAATCAACAATTAACTGGTTTTGGCACTGGTTAGATTGAAGAATGGGTGAGTATTCATAAGATTAACAGATGGCTTGTCAATACAAATTGAGGACTGTTGTGGATAATTATCTGCTTGATTTTGAACACTTTGCAACAGGAGCCACCAATCCCACACATAGATAAATTTTGACAGAAGAAATGAAAAGGCACCACAAGGGGGAAACCATCCCTGTGGGGGCAAGTGTGTTTCCTGTGGTGCCAGGCTGACAGCTTGAGAACAAAGAGCCTCCTGGAGTGGACACCAACAGGGACCGCCACACCAGCAAAATGGTGCTGCCTTGTTGTGAAATCGGCGGGTACGCGTACGCGGCAATTTTGCATGGACAATTCAGAGATTTGGTGGAGTTTTCACTGATTTTTCTTACTAAAATCGTTGCGTACGCATACGCGACGATTTCACAAACCCCAGCAACACCTGCTCACCTTTACCAGGTGCAACACATGTGCCTCTTCTTGAAAAAATACACAAGGTGAATCCCACACCCCTTCCTGACACAAAACTGACCCCCAAACAACAGCCCTCCAGACTTCAATCATCTGTTTTTGGACATGGTTTCTCTTGTTTATAAAAAAAATTAGGCTTCCCCACCTTGCATTGCTGGCAATTGTACTTTCACAATACTTGTTTTGAAAGAAAACAACAACAATAAATCCATTTCTGATTATGCACATTTTTTTTTAATCATGATTAGCACACTTAATTTCATTTTTAGTCAGTCAAAATCACACTCCCCTCAATGACTGTGACTCACATTTCATCTGGCCAGAGGTTCCCAGTGGGTGTCACAGTTCCAAAAGAACATGAATAATATGAGAAGAGGCCATCTTCAAAAACAGGCCAGTACAGGTCTGGAGGGCCTCCAGACAAGGCAATCAGCAGAGTGCCAAGAGCTTGACTGAGGGTTGCCAGGTCAGGATGG
>JAIBEV010000083.1 GCA_019459505.1 Candidatus Paracaedibacteraceae bacterium
CTTGTTCAGGCACCACAAATACTTTCTCAAATCCTAGTTCATCAAGAATTCTTTTAACAGGCATATTTCCAGTGCCATGCAATGGAGTATAGACTATAGACAACTTTTCCCCACACTTTGCAATCGCTTCAGGACTTAGAACCAGTTTCTTCAGTTCTTCTATGTACCTGTCGTCAATTTCCGCTCCAATGACATTAAATAATCCTCTTCTCTCAGCATCAAATCTATCAATCATTTTTACGCTTGAAAAGTCCTGGACTGCATTTACTTCAGCAATGATTTCACAATCCCTAGGTGAAGTTATTTGTGCCCCATCTTCCCAATAGACTTTATATCCATTATATTCAGGCGGATTATGACTCGCCGTAACTACTATGCCCGCCATACATCCAAGTTCACGTAAAGCAAAGGATAACTCAGGTGTAGGCCTCAAGGATTCAAATCTAAACGTCTTTATTCCATTCGCATTCAGGCAAAGTGCAGCTTGCTCCGAAAATTCCGGAGACATGTGCCGTGAATCAAATGCTATAGCAACGCCTTTATCAGCCCCACCCATTTTTAATATATAGTTCGCTAACCCTTGTGTTGCTTTACCTACTGTATACTTATTCATCCGGTTAGTCCCAGCCCCAATTATACCTCGTAGCCCACCAGTACCAAATGACAAGTCATTATTAAATCTATCTAGAATCTCAGCTGAGTTTTCCCTAATTGATTGAAGTTCATTTCTTGTTTCTTCGTCAAAAAAAGGGTCAGTACTCCACTGCAAATATTTACCCATATAATCCATACAATTGTATCCTCTCTATAATGAAATTGTTTATAGGTAATGCTTCTTCCCTTGTTCTTTAAGCAGTTCAACAACCAATTTTACATCTTGAACCTTATTTTTATCACAAACCAAAATAGCATCAGCGGTTTCAACTATAACAACATTATCTAGACCTACAGTTGCTATTAGCTTACCGCTTGAATACGAAATACAGTTTGTTGTGTTGATGTTTATTTGTTCACCGTGAACCACATTTCCATTATCATCTGCATCGTATAAGGCATCAAGCATATCCCAACTTCCTACATCATTCCAACCGAAATCGCCTGAAATCACAACAACCTCATTAGATTTTTCCATAATGCCATAGTCAATTGATATGCTTGGAATCAGCGGATATATCCAAGATAGCGTCTCATACTCTTTAGGTGTATTCATCGATTCTGCTATCTGTTGAAGATAATCATATACTTCAGGTAAATATCTTTGGAAATTCTGTAGAATTGTAGAAGCCTTCCATATAAACATTCCACTATTCCAGGCATAGTTACCACTTTCTACGTATGATTTCGCCGTTTCAAAGTCTGGTTTTTCCTTAAATTCGATTACCTTCTTTGCGATGGTATTCTCATTCTTATCATATCTAATATATCCATATCCAGTTGCTGGGAAAGTAGGATTTATCCCCACAGTTACTAAAGTGTTGTTTGCTTCTGCAGCTCGAATACCGTCTTCAATGATTCGATTAAATTCAGTAAGATTTTTTATATAGTGGTCAGAAGGAAAAATACACATAATTCCATCACCATATTTCTTAATTATCTCGAAAGCTGCATAACCAATACAGGCGGCTGTATTTCTTGCTGAGGGTTCAGCTAGAATATGATTGTCTTCAATTCTTCCATCAACACATTCTTTCATTTTTTCTACTTGAGCTACATTTGTAACAACAAATATATCTTGCTTAGGTATATTGGCAGTTATTCTATCTATAGTTTCGTTTATCATTAGATCTTTACCGCTTAAGTTTAATAATTGCTTTGGTAAAGCTTGCCTACTTAGCGGCCAGAACCTAGTACCGCCTCCACCAGCCATGATTACACCAAATCTTTGCATCGCAATGCCTCCTCGTAATTTCATGCTAAATAGTTTAAACGGCTGCCTGCTGGCAGGTCAGCCGTCCAAAAATCTACTACTTCTTGCTTATATCATAGTTATTTACAAACCAATCATAAGCAAGCCTCACGCCATCTACTAAATCAGTCTTATGCTTCCAACCAATATTGTGTAACTTATTAACATTAGTCAATTTTCTTGGAGTGCCATCTGGCATACTAGTATTCCATTCTAGTTCTCCATGATACTCGACAACATTCTTGATTGTCTCTGCAAGTTCCTTTATGCTCACTTCTTTACCTGTACCAATATTAACATGCTGCTCGCCATCATAATTTTCTAAAAGGAATACACAAGCATCTGCCATATCGTCCACATAGAGAAATTCACGTAGAGGAGCACCCGTACCCCAAATTTCCACTTTTGGTGAATTATTTATTTTTGCTTCGTAGAACTTCCTGATAAGAGCTGGCATTACATGTGAGTTTCTTAAGTCAAAGTTATCATTCGGACCGTATAGATTGGTAGGCATACAGCTAATAAAGTTATCTCCATATTGCCTTTTGTAAAACTTGCACATCTCAAGTCCAGCAATTTTAGCAATTGCATATGCTTCATTAGTTTCCTCAAGAGGTCCTGTTAACAATGAATCTTCAGATATCGGTTGTGGAGCCATCTTTGGATAAATGCAGGTACTACCCAAAAAAAGCAACTTCTTTACTTTGAAATCATGCGCGCATTTTATAACATTGTTCTGTATTTCTAAATTATCATATATAAAGTCAGCTGGCGTTGTATTATTAGCATTGATTCCACCTACTTTTGCAGCAGCTAGAACAATATATTCTGGTCTTTCAATTTCAAAAAATTCTCTTACTGCCTTCTGATCCAGCAGGTCCAATTCCTTATGGGTTCTCCCAATTACATTCGAATAACCCTTAGATTCTAGATTCCTTAGGATTGCAGAGCCAACTAGACCTTTGTGACCTGCAACATAAATTTTTGCATTTTTTTCCATAATATCCATAACCTACTTTCTAGTTCCATAATTAAAGAAGGATGGCTTTTAAGAATTTTGAGTTTTATAATCCTCGGATGAGATACCTGCTAAAAGCCTCATATCCTCATCTACCATCATCTTAACAAGTCCATGGAAACTCACTTGTCGTTTCCAGCCAAGTTCCTGCTCAGCCTTTGTGCAGTCGCCCCAAAGCAGTTCAACTTCAGCAGGTCTAAAATACCTTGGATTCACATCAACAAGGAGTCTACCAGTCCTAATATCATACCCCTTTTCTTCAACTCCAGTACCTTTCCATTCTATTCCAATTCCAACTTCGGCAAAGGACAATTCAACAAACTCACGTACAGTATGGGTTTCATTTGTTGATAGTACATAATCACCTGGTTTGTCATTCTGGAGTATTCTCCACATTCCTTCTACATAGTCTCCAGCAAATCCCCAATCTCTTTTTGCGTCAAGATTCCCTAAAGAAAGCTTTTTTTGCTTACCTGCAATAATATTTGCTACAGCCATAGTAATTTTTCTTGTCACAAAAATCTCGCCTCTTCTTGGTGATTCATGATTGAAGAGGATACCATTACTAGCAAATATACCATATGATTCCCGATAATTGACAGTTATCCAATAAGAGTACAGCTTAGCAACTCCATATGGACTTTTCGGGTAGAAAGGTGTTTTTTCGCTCTGAGGAGCAGTATCTGGAAGTCCTCCAAACAATTCAGAAGTTGAGGCCTGATAAAACTTACACTTAAGTCCACTTTGATGAATTGCGTCCAAAAGTCGAATAGTACCAACACCTGTAGCCTCCGCAGTATATTCAGGCACTTCAAAGGATACAGCTACGTGAGACTGTGCGCCTAGATTATATACTTCATCTGGCCTTATTTTTGTTACCAAACTTACCAAATTACATGAATCTGTAAGATCACCATAATGAAGAAAAAACCTATCACTTAAGCTTTCGTCATTATACAGATGATCTATTCTTCCAGTAGATATTGTACTATGTCTCCTAACTATACCGTGTACTTCATATCCTTTTTCTAATAGCAATTCAGCAAGATATGATCCATCCTGTCCAGTAATACCTGTAATCAGCGCAATCTTTTTCATTATTACCTCCAAAATATTCTATTAAAGTTTAAAATTGAGCATTAGTCAAATAATATAACAACTTACAATAGTAAATTATAATACTACATTAACTCGGTTTCCATAGTCTTTATTGCTAATAAATGGTATTATTTTGCTTAAGGAGTTGACTCAACAATGCAAATTTCAACCAATAACAGTACATATTTTGAAGAATATGCCTCTTCAGAAATCACTCATTCATCACGAATTATATGTACCCCTAGCCAGTTTGCTAAGAGTAGTATGATGTATGTTCAAGAAATTGGGAGACTAAGAAGCTTAAAGAGCCACATAAGCAAAAGGCAAAATCTCGATTCTTTCCTCTTCATTCTAATACTTTCTGGCAAAGGTACTCTGAGCTATAAAGGTAAAAAATATGAACTTGAGAAATCATCTTATGCATTCATAGACTGCAAGGAACCGTATTCTCACCAAAGCTCAGACAATGATCCATGGGAATTATTCTGGGTGCACTTCAATGGATATCCATTAGAATCATATTATGATTACTATATGAAAAGAATAGGATTTCCAGTTTCAAAAACTGAAAATCCCGCATACTATATAGAGACACTTGAAAAGATTTTTTCAAATTCCAATGGAAAGAGTACTGATAACGAACTAATCTCATCCAGCCTTCTTAATAACTTAGTTACAACCATAATATCTTCGAAAGTCACAAATTCGTTAACTCCAGATAAAGACAATAATAAAATGTTTCAAATCATGGAATTTATTAACCAAAACTACAAAACCAAAATTAATCTTGATATGCTTTCAACCAATTTTTACATAAGTAAGTATCACTTATCTCGCGAATTCAAAAAAAATTATGGAGTAACCATTACATACTATATAATTAATAAAAGAATAACGTATGCAAAAGGTTTATTGCGATTTACAAACCTTCAAATTTCAGAAATCGCTAGAACTTGTGGGATTGAAGACAATAGTTATTTTAACAAACAATTCATAAAGATTGAAGGTATGACTGCAACTGAATATAGAAAGCAATGGAGATAGAGAAATTATATAATTAATACTCTACTTAGTTATTGTAAGTTTTTAATTCATAATCAATTAATATATCTAGCACATCTTCAAACTTTATATCATATTCCCACCCAAGTAGTAGTTTGGCTTTAGAGTTATCACCATAAATATCCGGAATTTCATCCGGTCGATAGTAGTCAGAATTAATTCTAAGCCGATCATACCCTATGCTAAATCTGTCAAAGCAATGATATATTATGTCTTTAAGCAATATGGATTTACCTGAGCAAATTATGAAATCCTGAGGATCATCAATTTGAAGCATTCTCCACATTGCATCAACATAGATGGGACTATAACCGAAATCCCTTTTAATTTCAATGTTACCGACCTCTAAAATACTCCTCATTCCACGTGAGATTTCAATACTTTGCTTAATTACTTTCTTAACAAAAAAGTTCTCATTTCGCAGATGTGATTCATGGTTAAATAAAATCCCAGAAACTGCAAATAATTTGTAAACATCCCTATAGTTTTTGATCATCCAGTGTGTAGCTGCTTTTGATGTTGCATAAGGACTAATTGGACTTAGCGGGTCATCCTCATGAACAGGTAGAGTTGTTATCTTCCCATACATTTCGCTACTCGATGCCTGGTAAAATCGTATCTTAGGATTCACTTTTACAATTGCCTCTAGTAGATTTAACACAGAGTTAAAATTGAAATACAGTGTCTCAACTGGCTTTGCAAATGATATACCAACTGAACTTTGAGCAGCTAAATTATATATTTCATCTGGATTTATTTTACTTACTTCATTGATAATAGCATCCGAATTTAATAGATCGACACTTGTTATGGTCACTCTATCAAGTATACCCAAAGCCTTCAAATTTATTTGTTTATCATAAGAAAACAACCTCGTCCAACCAAATACACTGTATCCCTTTTCTAAAAGTAATTTTGCAAGGAATGCCCCATCTTGGCCTGTTATTCCCGTTATTATAGCTTTTTTCATACCTCTATCCTTCACTACTCACATCCAAATATAAGTTATAAGTGTCTTCTGCAATCGTATCCCAATCGAACAACTTTAATCGTTCTTGACCTTTCTTTACCAAACTAGAACGCAATTTTTCATCTGAAGATATTCTCAATAATTTCTCTGCAATTTCATCGATACTTTCCGGATTAAAATACAATGCAGCATCTCCCCCTACCTCTGGTAATGAACTTCTATTGCTTAGTAGAGCGGGACATTTGCAGGCGAATGCTTCAAGGACCGGGATCCCAAATCCTTCATAAAATGATGGAAATACAAAGCATTGAGCATTACAATAAGCGATTGCTAAGTCATTATCGGAAAGGGACTTTTGGGTTACCCTACCACCTAAATCCAAGTCATTGATCAGATTCAGCTCATCTGTACTAAATGGCCCACCTCCAGTACAGATAACATTCATTTCATCAATATTTGCAAATGCTTTTGCAAACGCCTTAATAAAATTATCAAAATTTTTGTAAGCTCTCCTTTGCCCCACAAATAGCACGTATTTTGAATCAGGAACTACACAGGAATCAGGTTTAAGATCTAATGCACTTAAACTATTTCCTAAATATATTACGTTTATCTTTTTTTGATCAATATCAGGATAAAATCGCAATATATCCTTCTTAGTACTTTCAGAGATAGCTATGATTCTATCTGACTTATAAATCATTTCCCTCTTAAACTCAGCTGTCTTATCTTCTTTTGAAAACTCCTTAGGATATAATTCATGTATCATATCGTATACAGTTACTACCAATTTCCCTCTTAACCTTCCGATTATATAAGGATTATAGTATGTTGGGTGTATAATGTCATAGTTTTTGTATCCAAATAAGAGTGTATACTTCCTATTGGCATATCTGACTAAAGAGCCAAAGCGACTAGAATATTGGGAAACTGATTTCTTTTCGAAGTAGTTCTCAAAATAATAATTACACGAAAATAGTGCCGGAATTTCAATCTTTGTATTTTCATACTTCGATATTCTCGAAACCAATTCATAATAATAACGTGAAATTCCGCCGTATTTCTGAGCACATAATATTTGATAATCATATAATATTTTCACACTAATTCGCTCCCACTCTTAAAAATATACATATATACAAATATGGGTATTATTGATGCAGATATTAACATCGCTAAAACTGTTCCTAATAAAACACCCGAACTTTGCATATTGAGTGTTATTGCACAAAATAATGAAAGTGGAATATTGATTACAGCTTGTGCTATTGCAGTAATGACTGATACTCTCATTAGGCCTAATCCGTTACCAATCATAGCGTAGGTATTGCACCAAATGGTTAGAGCTCCATATATCGCTCCAAAAAAAATTAATCCGTTTTGATAATCCAAATTTCTTCCCAGCCAAATAAAAGTAATGCTTCGAAATAGAAGACCTAATCCGATGATTCCAAGAAAAAATGGAATCATAAGAATATGTATTTTTTTATATATATTTCTCATCCAAGTTAGATCTTTTTTTGCTTTTGCAACAGTAAAAGATGACCAAAGTGGAGTTATTATAGCTAGATAAAATGACGAAACAACGGTGAATAACTTATTCACCGTTGTATACGGTGTTACATTACTTGCACCATACAATGAAGAAATTATTAGATTATCAGTCGTAAATAGTACCAGTGCACTAATTTGTATAATAAAAAATTGAAGACCAAGAGATGTAATTTCCTTTCCAATATCAAATCTAAAGTACCTCAGACTCGGTATCAAATTTGGATTTTTATAAAATAGAAATATACTCGCAAGGACGCTGACACTAATTAGCGAAGCCCCATATAGAATTGCCATCATTAATAAATTTTCAGAGCTAAATTTAGATGCAATTATAATCAATATAAGGTTCAAAACTTGGATTGAAAGCTCCATCCAACTTACTGCTGCAGCATTTTGAAGTGCGTAGAAAATGCTTTTACACAATGATATTATAAAATTTAAACTAACAAAGATTGAACTCACTAGAATTACTCTGGATATGTCATCCGATAAATGAGTCACACCAAATATCGACTTCCAGTCAAGCAAAT
>JAIBEV010000141.1 GCA_019459505.1 Candidatus Paracaedibacteraceae bacterium
TTTGCTAGAAATTGATCTTTCCACTGATAATATTGGGACTGACTGATGCCATGTTCATTACAAATAGAAGCCACTGATTGGCCTTTTAAGCCTGAAAGAACTATCAGGGTCTTCTTCTCACTTGTCCATTGTCGTCGCTGCATTTTTGTGTTCCTTTTGCTTAATTAAACAAAAACACTCCTTTATTTAAACTCTTTTCTAAACTAGGGGCAGTATAGAAAGTTCTAGTAACCATAATTTTAGGAAACATCAATGAAGATTAGTACTAGCCTCCTCTTATGTTTATCTCTTCTATTATCAGCTTGCCAAACGCCCAGAATAACTGAAAACTACGACCACTTTAGTCAGACAAAAATTTGTAAATTAGAACCTTATCAAATAAGGGTAGAGTACCGGGGCCCCACTGGTAGAAATACTTTTATTACTCTTTCTATGGAAAAAGATGGAATGATTAAGGGTATTATCACATCTGAAATTAGAAGAGGAGTTTTTGCTAATTATGATGAATTTACCCAAAAGTCAAAAATTAAATTTATCTTAACTACGGTGGATCAAAAAGTTGAAGAATTGATTTTTCCTGTAAAAGAACTTTCCAAAGCTCACAATACATATAGTGTTGTAAGTGAGTATATTACTTTAACATTCCCTCTCATTAATGTTCTGGTTACATTCAATATGACTCCGGACCAATTAAATCAGATTATCAATGCTCCAAAAGTGGACTTTTATTTTGAATCAGGAAAAGATCCAATCGAAGGAACATTTGGCGACGCTCACAAAGAAGCATTTAAGCAATTCTTGAATAAATGTACTTCAACTTTACAGGCTAAAAAATGAAGAACTATAGTCGATTATTTTTCGCTTTTTCATCTCTCTTTTTAACGAGCTGTACAACACATTCTGTTGTTAAATCGATGACAGAGGATGGAAAGCCTTTTTGCAAAATGGTCAATGGCAAAGCTAAATTAATGAATTGGAATAATACGGGTTTTCCAGGGCTACTAACATATGCGATCAAAGAAAACGTTAATTACGGGCTTCTTAAATTTAACGAAGATCAGCTAACGGTTGGGATAAATTATTTCCCAAGAACAGCTGAAACGACGCCTTTGAAAAAACCCGCCATTATCTTAAAAACTTATCATAATTCACAGCTTTCTTATGAGTCCAAAATTGAAGATAGCTACAGGCATGAAAAAACCTTTCTTGACGGCCGCAGACTTTTTTATACAAATTGCTTAATATTTAATATTACAAAAGAACAATTCAATAAAATGGTGAACGCCGATAAAACAGAGATCCTCATCCAAACTCATTATGATCCTCTGGTTCTCGTAATTGATAAAGAACATAATAGTCCTCTTTTAGACTTTAATAAACAATGTCTATTAAATATTCCTTTAGCAACTTCTTGATAGTTAAAAAGTACATGGTTTAAACGTTTTATTATAGAACTAATTCTAAAGATGAAGGGATAAGGATATTTACTTTTTTGGTATTAATTTTACCCTTTTAAAGATTAGCTGCGTTTCAGAAAATAGGTAAATCAAAAAGTGGTGGCAAGGTGGAGAAATTTAATATTTCTTGCTGAATTGCTGTTCTATTAGATGAGACTTATGAAAGCAGCTTTTGTCCAGCCTCTTTTGGCCTTCCATCTCCATTCGCATATCTATATAAGGTCGGGGTGGTAATTCCTAGACGCTTAGCAACATTCTGACCCACAGCTTTCTAAGCTTGCATCGCCGCCATTACCATTTTCAATAAATGGACCCCCATTTTAAGAAATCGGTTGCATTTCCTCCCGCAGGCACAGGCCGCTTCTAATCCGGCCTTCGTTCGCTCGACGATGATGGTCACGCCCAAATTCAGCTACAGCCGCAACCATACCGAAGACTAACTTGCCATAAGGGGGTGTGGTATCAATTTGAGGCCTCTGCCCCCTTAGAATTTTGAAACCAATCTCTTTGTTCTTGATATCTTCGACTATATTAATAAGGTGTTTGAGATTCCGGTATTCAATTCCTCTTCTAAATTTGATCACAAGAGCAAACATTAAAAAAGCTTAACTGTAATTAATTATTCTACTTTTGTACGAACGCAATAGTGAAAGAAACTATATCTTTCAAATTTACCTCACCCGTGGCACTACACTAATATTTTTATAACTTATTGATCTAAATAGAAAGTTGGTTAAAAATGGTTGTTCCTCCTTATAAAGCTACTATGCCTGCAAAAGATAATTTAAAAACCACAAATGGGCAGCATCCAGATTATAAGCTGTTAATCTTTGATTTTGATGGGGTTCTGGTGGACACACAAGAAGTAATTAATGAAATCCAATATAACTATCTTAAAAAAAATTTTAGCATCCCTATCCCTTTTGAGATGTACACAGATAAATTTTCTGGTATGCGTATGGAAACCATTGTGGAAATTTTACAGCAGCAACAAACCATGCCATTATCTGTTTCTCCACTTAGCATTTCACAGACTATTGATGATTTAGTTTTAGAACAGTTATCAACCCAAGAAATTTCACCTCTTCCAGGAGTGGTCCATTTCCTAAAGGAGTCAACAACTAAAAGATGCATTGGTTCTAATTGCTCTTTTAAATTATTAATCGCCTTCTTGAAAGCAAGCAAACTTGAAGATTTTTTTAAGGGGAATGTGTTTAGTGCAGAGATGGTCAAACATCCCAAACCCGCTCCCGATTTGTTTCTTTACGCCGCCAAGAAAATGTCAGAAAAAGTAAAAAATTGTCTAGTGATCGAAGATAGCCTAGTGGGGATTCAAGCAGCTAGGACGGCATGCATTGACGTTGTCGGCTTTTTCGGAGGCAGTCATGTTCCGCCTGATATAACCGAAAAGCTACTTCAGATAGGCGCAAAAACCGTTATTAATGATATGCGCCAATTAAATTCCTATTTAACACTCGCCCAAACATTACAAGGGTAATAGAAATTCATGAGAGTCAGCACAAGGGCAAGAAGCTTACATTCTCTTCTAGGCGAATATAAACCTCTCGATTATTATAAGAGATAAGGGCTATTTATCTTTTATTATCTTTGTCATTTTGGTGAGAAGATCCATGAGATTTGCCACCCTTACGCCCTATTTCAGCATAGCCTTCAGGGCCTAACTCTTGGGCTCTTGCTTCACCGCCTTTATGCCCTCTTTCCGCCATCCCTTCGTGACCGGCTTTCTCAGCACTAGCATGACCGCCTTTACTGGCAATCTCTTTTACTTTTTCTTCAGGCATAGCGGCAAAACCTTTTTTTGTATTACCAGATTCTGGTTTATTATTTTGATTAGTTTCATTTGGTTTGTTAGCCATAACAAATCTCCTTAATTTTAATTTTTACCTGCAATTCCTCTTCCTTGGTTTTACACTTAAAACTATAGTTTTTAATATTATAGGTTAATATTAAAATATTTTTAACTAGTAATTAGAAATATAGTTTATAAAAATAAATTTACTGATAAGTAATTACAACAATTATTAATTTAAAAAAAATCTAAAGACTAGAAAAATACTTTAAGAGAATAAAATTCTCCTGTGGAGAAGAGCCGGATTAAGGCACTGTCCTATAATGTTATGTTGGATAAGATAATAAGCGGTGTAACTTAGAATTTATAAAAGGCTATAAGATAAACTAACAAACTAATAAGCCCGAATGCTATAAGGCTACCGAGTATTATCTTTATATAAAGGGGGCCACTTTTAGAATCTTTTATTTTTTCTAATGTTGGCGGCGTCAGCTTTTTAATTTCATTAAAGACATTGAAATACGTTCGCAGAACCATTTCTTCTGTAACGCTTTCTTGACTAGGAGTACAATAAATTAATGCTGTCAGAATGGCTGCTATTTCTAGTTTTTTTTCTGTTAAAGCTTCTGTTTTCTCAATAATCTTACTGGGTATCTCTGCTAATGACATTGTTTACTATACTCCCCTACTAGGTTCAAAAAATGTTCTCTGTCTCCACTAATTGAACTACAGTTATAAACTTATAACTTTTCAAAAAACAGTTTAATTACAGTAAGGAATAAGACTTTTACAGTTAACTTATCTCTGACTCAATCCAGGCTCTATGACGTCTTTCATCTTTGAGGGCTTCTTTTAAAAAGTTTTCTGAATCCTGCCACATATCGCTAAATTGATTTAAACGTTCATAGGCTGTATTGGTATCATCTTCATTTGTTTTCATAGCTGTTAAAATTGCCTGATCTCCAATTAAACCAGCAAGCACAACTTTGCCTTCTGCTAACCAGTGCTTTGACATATCTGGACCTTGCGGGGCTTCTTCATTATGCTTTTTTAGAATGTTAGAAAACTCTTGGATATGACGTTCATGATCCCTTAAGAATTCACTCATCTTATCCTTATATTGCTTACTTTCTAAACGTTCAATTGCCGCCTTATAAGCTTCGACAGCATCATATTCGAGCTCTATTAAGTCTTTAAGAGCATCCGTAAAGTTTTTTTCTAGACCAACCATTGTTACCATAATGTTTCCTTCTCTATGATTTTTATATTATAAAAATATTTTCTTAGCCTTAAAATACTAAGTGAAAAAAATTTATTTTTGACGCTAATTGGCTTTTATTTTAATGCTGGCTTCTATAGCCCTTTACATCCACTACCGTCCTAAGAGGTCTGGTTGAACCTTTTATTTTAAAAAAATTAATTAATTATTAGTAAAAATTATTTTAAATTATATTTAATATTAATGCCGTTCCCGAGATTATAATGTTTAAAAAAATATGTTTATTATTTATTCTCAGTGTTTCAGTTTTTGCGCTTGAGGAAGATGGGACACTACATTCAACATTAAAAATACCAGAACTCCAATTTCCCCACCATGCATACCTCAACCTTAATAAAAAGGACTTAATACAGGGTAATTCTACTAAACCTCTTGAACTATCTTCTTTAAAACTTATTCCCACCCTTTTTAGAGGTCATTATTTGCATTCTAACTTTTACCATGCCACTGTTGAATGGGAAAAATTTATATCTTCCCCCTCTAAGGAAGATAACAAGTTTTATAAGAAATGGTTCAAAGAAAACTTCACCTCAAGATTATATGTGGAAGGAGAAAAGGTCCCTTCTTACCTCGAAGAATTACCGCCCGAAATTCTTATCAATATTCTAAGATATCTCTCTTTAAAAGATTTGGGGATTGTACGACAGCTTGATCACTATTTTAATGCTCTGTCCCAGGATAAATGGGTATGGAAGCAGCATATTTCTCTTACACCTAAAAGGTATAATAGTTTCTATGAGGAATGGTTTGAGGAAAATCTCGACTCTACGTCGGCTTTAACAATCAAAAAACACAAGATAGAGGCCATCAAAAATACAAGCTACACCTGGCAAACCGGTCCTTTCCTAGAACAATCTCTTAAGGAGATAATACCACCCTTCATATTAGTTCCCTTGGTGGCCAAGCTTGCTTATGATAAAAGTTCAAAGGAGATGTTACGGACCATCGCTATTCACGAACCCCGCCTATTTATTACAAAAGAATCTATCAAAACCCTTTTTGCCATAATTCTCCACGCTGATAAATTTTTTGTGCCTTCCATGCCTTTAAGTGATCAGCAGTTTCTTCTTCATAAATTAGCTCCTCTGGGTCCAGATTATATCTGTAGCTTGGCAAGGTTAATTCCCCAAAACGCAGAAATATTCTTTAGAAAGAATAAGGACGACGCGCATCCACAGACCAGTAATAAAAAGGAATCACGGTTCTGCAAAATTCATGATCATCTTACTTATACAGGTCTCGTACATATTACTATTATGCTCAGTCAAGCACAGCAATTTTTTATACCTGATCTAAAAGGAGCGCAACGACAAGAACTTTTTAATATCTTATCATCTCTCTTTGTTAATCAATTAATGGAGATGGCGGCTCAAGCTGACCAAATATTTATTCCAGAAACCCCTGAGCTACGACAGATTCTTATTCTTAATACGTTAAACCCTTTAACTAGAGAGGATCAAATAAGGTGTTCGTGTAGAGCTCAATAATTTTATAAAAAGGTAAGGACTATAATAACCTATAAATGGTTAGCTATTAAAAGGCACCTTTAGAGCAGTCTTATTCTTTTATAGTTGCTCTTCTCCTCCTTTCTTTCTCAAAATTTTATTTCTTCTTAACCAAATATTAACTTTTGACTGCTTAAATAGCGTCATCATTGTCTACAATTTAGGGAGAGAAAAATGATTAAGTCTTTATTTTTAGCTGTATTAGGACTATCAACAATGAGTGTGTCATCCATGGAGGTATCTTCCTTTAAGCATAAGTATTCGCCGCTTATCAATAAATATTATGAAGATGAGGATGCCTTTCGTCTTTATCAACTCGGATATGCAGCTTATACAGCAAACACTTCTTCACCTGAGCTTAAAGAAAAAAATCTCAAAGACGCCAAAGATTTTTTCACAAGGGCAACCAATAAAGGCCAAGCTGAGGCAGCAGCCTACCTTGGACAAATGTGGGAGTATGGGGAAGGAGGGGGTAAGAAAAACATACAAGAAGCTGAAAGATTATATTTAATTGCCCACGAAGCCGGGGTATTGGCAGGTACAACCCATCTAGCCGACTTATATCAGAAGACCAATCAGCTTGAAAAGGCTCTCAAATTTCATACAATCTTAGCTAAGAAAGGTCATTCTGGTGCTCAAATTGCTGTGGGTAATATGCATCTTAACGGCTCCCATAAAGATTACAAACTTTCTCCTAATTTTGAAACAGCAATCGAGTGGTATAAAAAAGCGGCTGACCAGGGCGATTTGAGAGGAGACTTTGCGTTAGGGAGAACCTATTATTTGCTTCATGATTATGAGGCTGCCCTTCCTTATCTTGAGAAAGTTTGTAAAATTGACAACGCAGCGCAACGTCTTGGGGAGGCAGGTAAAGCTTTATTAGGTGAGGCTAAATATGCCCTGGCTGATATTTACGGACCAAAAAGATATGGAAAGATAGAAGACGCTATAAAGCTATATCACGAGGCAGTTGCTTTTGGTAATAAACCGGCCAAGCAAGGTTTACAGAGATTCATTGCACTCCTTCAGACTCCCGAAGGAAAAGAAAGAATAGTAGCGGAAGAGAATCGAGGAACAAGCTCTTAGCATTTCTTCTAATGCATGTATAAAATAAAGAAAGGGATGCTACAAAAAGCATCCCTTTCTTTATGTAATAACCCTTTAAAGAGGAAAATAACAGTACTGATGTAGGAAGAGCTATTCTCTTCCTTATTTTCCCTTTTTAGCCTCAGAAATTATAGGATCTTGATTTTTACCTGTAACCGATAAAGGTTGCTCGGCCAAACTAACAAGCTTACGCTGACGAACTGATGCTGAGGGACGCTGCTGTCCCACATCAGAGTTTAGCGCTTCTTCAGTTTCGCTAGCTTGTAATAACGGTTGATGCTCATCATCTGCAACTTTTCTTTGACGAGATTTTAAATAAGGCTGTGGTGTTTCTTGGGATCTCGTCCTCTTTCGGGCTTCTTTTTCAGAAGAGGACACTGTTTGCTCCACCTTGATAGTTGGCACAGGGTCATTACCAGTAAAGAAACCTTGAGCTTTTAAGACTAAGTCAGAAAATGGCCCCCAACGTCGCTGCCTCTTTTGTTCTGCTTCTATGGCTTCAATAAGCTCCCTATTTTCATTCCACTCCTTACGATATTGATCCGTTAAAGTATTTAGATGGTTCTGGGTAATACCATGAGTTTCACAAGCTCCTAAAAACTGCTGCCTAATTTTTTTCTTCGTTTCAGCTTTAATGCCTTCAAAATTATGCCCTTGATATCCAAAACCTATATGGTAAATTAGATTAATAGTAGGAAAATAGCCATAATAAAGTGCAAGTCCTAAAGCGCCTAATGCTTCTTCCCCTTTATCATCGACAAGCATTGTGTTAGCAATTCGAAAAGCTTTTGCCGCCAGTTCAAGCTCAAGAGTATTTGTAGTTTTTTTCTTGTCTCTAAAAAAAGTCTCTACCCCAAACATCTTTGCTAAGGCTTGAGGTTCTACCACTAACATTTGAGAAAGGGAACAAGATTCTCTTTCTGATCGTTGTTCCGTGGCTAAGCTTAAACCATTAACATAAATAAGTGCTATAAGGGCTTTAATAATGCTTTTCATTTTAACCATGTTGCTATTCCCTTTTAATAATTAAATTCTTCTGGTTCTTTTTTTAAAATGACCCTACTGAAGGTTTCTGTTGGTGCATAGTCACACGACAAGATAAGGTCTCGCAGCTTTCTTATATATTTTTTTGACCGATCTGAGCTTAAATCAATATCATTTTTTAATTCTTCAGCACTATATTTAATATTATATAAAAGACTATAAAGAATAACAAGTCGAACTGAATCTTTGATTTCATTAGAGGTAAGACTATCTTTAAGGAGAGATACTCGGGCTGGCCACCAATGAAACTTTCCTTCCGCATCAATAAAACGGAGACTTGACCAGAGGTTAGTCATCCATGGTGTACTGGCTCCTCCTACCAACGCAGTTGTTATGCCTGAGGCCGCTTGTGCTGTTCCCAGCACTACAGGTGCAACCATCTGATCCGATTCCCAACTACTAAAAGTATTCACTGCGCTTGTCAGTAAAACGCCTGCTGCAAAACTATTTAGTGTCCAAACTGATAAATTAGTTGTCCACTTCGAAGAGACTTTTTTTGAAGATTCAAGTTGGCGGGTTAATTCATTTAACCAATGATTATAGATATTTTGATAATCTTTAAGGCCTATTAAAGAATCAATTAGAAATTCTAATGTATCTATACTTTCAAGCTTTGCCAATCTTGGATAATTCATATGAGTCACATAATCAATAATTACTTCAGGAGGATTTATAATTAATTTCTTTCTTGCCCCTAACTCTTCTTCATCCAGGCGAAGTACATGATCTAACTTCTTTTCTTGCATAAAATTTGTCGCACGTAAGTAGTGATGCTTACTGGCATGATTAAGCAATTCTGCTGCTTCCTTGTACCTTGATTTTAAGGAAGAATTTAATTGTTCCTCTGAAAATCCAAAATAGGCAAAAACTCCCTTAAAATAGTCAGCAAAAGGATTGTCAAGCATCGAAGGAGCACTAAAAACTTTGCCTGCTATATCAATAAATACCTCCCACGCTTGTGAAAAACCTGAAGAAGAGGAGGATGAGCTAAAATTATATTCAATATTCTCCTCTTCAGTTAAAGGAGGATTACCCATACCAATTCCATCTCTCTCAACCACTTGGTTGATAAAATTGGCATATGGATTCCTTCCTAACTGTGCAGAAAGGGGTTGCCAAGCTTTATAAAATTCTCGTGCCGGTTCTCTTAAACAGAAGGGCAAATGCTCGCCCGTCCAAACGGTGGATAAGGAGGTATGAATGGAAGGCACTTCCTCTCCATTAGACTTTGACTCATTTGCCTCTTCCCCTTGGCTTTCGTCTGAGTTTTCAGAGGAAGATCCGGCATTTTTTGAACTAAATCCCCGTTCTTCATCTTCGGAGCTGGGAGATTGTTCTTCAGAGCGAATAACTGTCCGCTCCTTGCCCTTTACTGATAGGTTAAGATCCTGAAGTTCTCCAGCAAAACTGGGTAGGGCCAAAATGGAAAGCAAACATGCATGGAAAAATAGTTTCATTAAAGTATAACCCTTTCACAATTTTTTATCTTTAATTAATATGGGTATGAATTTACATATATCAACATATTAGAGGTCTTTGTTTTCCGCTACAGGATCTTTCCTATTTAAATAACATAATATGAGTCTTTTTAAACAGAAGGCATATTTTATGAAAAGGACGTGTTTAGTTTTTCTGCGTTCCCACCCTATATTTCGTTCATTTAAATTTTTGTCTTAAATAATTCACTTTTTAAGAGAAAAAAGAAATAAAATAACCTGGATTTTGTATTTTAAATAACTTATATTATAATAGGGATAAAAGTATATTTAAAGCTACCCTACCTACAAAACAAAAAATAAAGATGGAGATAAAAAATATGGATAAAAAGAATCTTTTCACCTTCCTCCTTGGCACTGCGATAGCTTTTTCTTTAGGAATTCCCGAAGCGAATGCACGCTTTTTTAGATGCTTGAGTAGCACAGATAGTACGGTCACTACGCCTAACCCTCTTCTTGCTTTCCAAGGCCTTGCAGAAGACAAATTTAACCATGAATATCAGCTCTTAGGGGAAGAGAAGGAAGAATTAAGTAAAAACTTTTCTAATAATGCTGAAACTCAGTTAAAAGGCAAGCTCAGAAATTTTGTCTATAAATTAAAAGGTAAAAAGACTTTTTACCTTTTTCCTTCTTTAGATATTTCAGGAGTTTCTAACACGTCTCTAGCAACTACTGGTGATTCTCAATTTAGTGATCTCCCTGATGATCCGGATGAAATTATCAGCTCATCTTATAATGTTGACCTTTCCGAGAAACAATATAAAGGCTTTGTGAAGTATATCATACAGACCAATAATAGCTTTTTACCTCTACAAGGATCGATCATTAATACATTGCTCAGCTGTTCTCCCCAAAGCGAAGAGTAATAAAGGAACTATGCAATTTTAAAAAAGCAACGATAGCCTTCAACAAAAAAATAAAGTGAGTTGATTAGGAAAAATTCTGATTTGCCAAAGGATTTGAATTGGAAGCAGAGCCCCCCTAATCAACTTTTCCCTTCTTCAAATAATTTAATAAATCACCGCAGGAGAATAATATTTTTTTTCAACTATTCTAAATAATTTTAATACCCCATATTTAGAATTATTATAGGTTTAGGAGGTTCGAATGGGCGCTTTTATACAGGGATTAGAGACTACGAACTTAACTTGCTACCTTGAGGATAAAAATAGAATTCCCCAGGGCGTGCCCCAGCCAGAAAAAGGTCCACCGAAAAATTCCCCTCCTCCCGAAAAGGCTCCTCCGCTTCGTCCTGAGGATGTTCCTCAAGCGCCCGAAGAACTTCCTCCTTTCCACAAAAATGAAGAGCCTGAGATTCCCTCTTTACCTCCCTTCCCTGAAGACACACCACAAACACCCAAAGAAGTCCCGCCTTTTCCCACGGAAATTCCCCCTACCCCTGTGCCGCCTACTACACCGTCGGCCCAATCTTAAAGGGGAGAGGCGCTGCTAGGTATAGAATCAAAAAACACCCAGTAATGGCTAATCAAATAAACTAAAAAAATAAACCTAGAATAATATTTGATCTTTCTTAAGCAATATGGGGATTTTATTGCTGGCGTAAAAACTCCTCTCATTCTCACCTGGCATATAAGATTTCTCCATTTATAAAATACTAGTAGGATAAATTTACAAGAAGGAAATAACATGATGGCTGATTCGGTCTCTATTTTGAATGAGCTAATTCAAATTACCAAAGATAGCGAAGAAGGTTTTCGGACAGCAGCTAATAATGTTAAAGAGCCTTCTCTAAAACAAATTTTTTTAGAAAAGGCTGAAAGTTGCAATAATGCGATTACCGACCTCCAACGTAAAATAAAAGAAATAGGAGGGACCCCTGCAGATAGTGGAAGCTTGCTTGGAGCAATGCATCGTGGTTGGGTAAGCATTAAAGGAACTCTGACCGGACAAGACGATCTTGCTATTCTTAAAGAATGTGAAAGAGGGGAAGATGTTATTAAGGCAACGTATGCTAAAGCCTTAAAAAACAATCTCAGTGAAGAAATCCGTCCTTTGATACAAAAACAGTATGATGGTGTGCTGAAAGATCATGACACCATCAGAGATTTAAGGGATAGATACGCCGCCGCTCAATAAAATTTTTAACAGTAAAATGAATAAAAGGAGATATAATCATGCTAAAACGTCATTTACAATATTTAGCTTTAGGAATTTTAGTTTCTACTAATTATGGCCTAGCCAGCACCCTTCATGTAACCAATCATAATAAAAAACCTGTCAAAGTTAAAATTGTTGCAAAAGAAGACAGTAAGGCGGTTACAAAGATGGAAATACCCGCTGAACAACAGTCAACCTTCACAGTTGATACTGAGCACCTGAATGGTAAGTCTGTTTACTCCATTAAAGGAGACACTAATCCCTTTACTCCTGGTGGAAAATGTAATGACTTAAACATTGAAAAGGATTATAAGGTCACCTTTAAAGATGATAAAGCAGGTACCTCATGCGTTGCTGAGCTAATTAAATAAAGGCAATTTTATAAAAAAATAAGAGCTTTTCTTTTTTGAGAGAAGTTCTTATTTTTTGATCTAACCTTTCGATACATTTGTTAATATTAAGATTCTTTAGCCTCTAGCAGATTGAAAAGATCCCTACCCCTTTAAACCAAAAATACCCTACAGATTTCTGAGAAAACCTTAAATAAATCAAAGTATTAATTTCCTCTTTTTTCTTAAAAATTTCAAATTTTAAGGACCGAGGTTATTTAGTTAAGATAAGTTTTTATTGACTAATATGAATCCCGTGAACTTAGATATAACTTGAGCTACCATAAATATATATGTTTTTACTAAATTTTTATGGAAAGAAATTATGGTCAGGTTTGGTCAAGGCAATACAATAAAAGTGGATAATTTATTGTACTCATCCAAATTGGTCTTTATTTCCTTAAAATATTCCTCTCTGGCTTTAGCTCTTTTAGCGTCCAGCTGTTATGTTTCTGCCGCCACCTTTATGGTTTCCTCTACTAATGACAATGGCCCAACCACGCTGCGAGACGCTATCCTTCAAGGAAATGATTTTACAGATAGCACCATCTTTATCAATTTGAGAAGCTTAGCAGGTCAGCTGTCCTTAGAAAGCCCTCTTCCAATGATATCCAATTATGCTGGCAGTAATAACCATGAGCGTCAGTAATGAAACTTGGATTTTCGAAGGACCTACTAATAATTCATTTATTATTGATGGCCAGAATACTTATAATAGACTCTTTCTAAGCCCGATCCCTGAAGCCGATTATCTGGATACCAACACACGTCGTCCAAAGACAGATATTGATACAGCGACCTATGGCAAAGAGTATCCTTATACCCTGACTATCACCCTTAAAAATATTACCCTTCAAAATACGATTGCACACGGGGGAAATTACGAATACTAATGTTACGATAATACAGGAGGCAGCGGTGGGGGAGGTATGCTCGGGGACAATGCAGGGGATAATTGGGCGAATGGTAGAGGTGGGTTAGCTGGAATTACTCCTTATGAATATTTTTTTGCGGGTGGAGGTGGATTTGGTAATTTACTTATAAATGAGCCAGGAAATAGTTCTGTCGAAGGAACAGGATGGGATACGCTGGCAGGCATCAGCCAAACGAATACCCCTCTTCCTTACTCGGCTAGTTTTAGTAAAGGAAACAATAAGTCTGATATCTTTATGAGCAATAATTCAAATGGAGGTATTGATGGACGGGCTGCGATAACTTATATACCGACCAACCCTCTTTCTGTTTCCCATGGCAATAATGAAGGTTTTGGCAGCGGTGGAGGAAGCAGATCTCCTATTAGCAGTAACGATCGTAACTGTAGTCAGGGGGGGGTTTGGCGGTGGTCACGCCCATTCCTCTTCTGAGTAGGCAGGCGGTGGGGCAGGCTTAGGGGGTGCCATATTCGCTAATGTGGGCGTTAATCTTACTCTGGAAAATGTAAATCTCTCTGACAATAATGCGACCGGTAGTTTTGGCAATGGTGAGGGAGCAGGGCTGGGAGGCGCTATTTTTATTCGGGAAGGGGCTCAACTCAATATTAAAGGAAATTTTGGTATTAATGATAATACTGTTACTCCGGGTCCTGGAAAAAATTCTGGCTCTGCCTTTGGTTCCGGAATATTCTTACAGGCAAAGAGTGGGACCACCAATTCTACCACCACTCTTACCTCGACTTTAACATTCACTTCCGCTGTAGGAGAAACTCAAACTCTAGATGATATTATTGCTGATCAGAAAGGCAGCGTTCCCACTGAAACCTAAGGTTGGGGAATCACCAAACGGGGAGAAGGTGATCTTATCATTTTAGGTCAGCAAAAGTATAGCGGCGACACCCTTATTTCAGAAGGAACTCTCCAAATTGGCAATGGAACAAAGGATGGAAGCCTTCAAGGGAATATTATTAATGAAGCGGAGCTTGTTTTCCGTAATTCTACAGCAACGACTTATGGAAGAAACATTTCAAGTGATGGGATCTTAAAAAAAGAAGGGGCGCAAAATCTTATTTTAACAGGCAACAAAACAGGAACCGGCACGACGACCATCAATGGAGGAACGCTGCAAATTGGAGATGGTATTACTGATGGAAGCATAGAAGGAGACATCGTCAAAAATATCACCCTTACTTTCCATCCGACGATTGCTCCTATGACTTACGCAGGTACCATTTTTGGCCCCGGGACTGTAAGAAAAGATGGGACTCAAGACCTCATTTTAAGGGGCTCCATCGATGGAAGTCCTATCACTATAAATGATGGAAATTTACATCTTGGTAATGGTGGTAGCATAGGAAACATTAATACTAATTTTACCTTTAATAACACCAATCCTCAACTTGTCTTTAATTACACCAATGATGCTGCTTTCAGCGGCGATATTGCAGGCGACACTTCTCTTATAAAACAAGGCTCAGGTAGACTCACCTTAACCGCTACCCCTCATTATACCCGAGCTACACTGATTGAAGCAGGAGAGCTAAGAGTTAATACGACGCTCCCTTCGGATGCTACCGTCAACAATGGGGCAACTTTCAGTGGAAATGCTATCGTTCAGGATCTTATTAATAATGGCGTGGTTGCACCGGGTAATCCAGGGACAATGCTCCAAGCGACCTCTTTTAATAACACGAATGGTGTTTACAAGATTGAGGTTAATCCAAGCGGACAATCCAGTCAGATTCAAATCACTGATATTGCCACGCTATGAGGGACGCTCACTGTGGTTCCGCTCTCAGGAAATTATCAAAAAAGTCAATCCTATACTTATACAATTTTAACCGCTTAAAATGGATTTAATGGATCCACATTTAACAATATCTCTCCCTCCTCGCTTTATTCTTACGCTGTCACTTATAATACACCAAGTTCATCCTCTTCAGTAATATTAACATTAACAAAGAAAACAAATTTAGCAACCTTGGCTCAAGCTGGTAATGGAAACGCCATTGCTCGTAACTTGGATAGCCTTTCTTCTTCTACTGGCTCTTTAAAAAATGCCATTACACAACTTACTAAAATAGAAGAGGCAGACACTTTTAATCAAGCGGTCAATCAGTTAGGCAATGCGAGTAATGGTTCTTTAAATCAAGAATTGACACACTTTTTTTGATTCAGGAGATACCGTGTTCAAGTCTCTACAACCGTCATCCTTAAAGGAATTGCCTTCTCATGAAAAGTTTGCAAAGTTGGTTTCGGTTGTAACCTCCCCTATTACGACCACCCTCGCACAATTATTTCGCCCTTCCACCCAACGCTCTCCTCTTTCCCACCGATTTAACTCTAGCCCTTCCCCAAGCTTAGCCCCCTTATCTGTTAAAACGAATTTCGGACAATCAAGCGTGTGGATCAATAGCAGTTTTAAATCTGTTCATCAAGGTACCTATCAGAACCCAGGTAGCTTTATTCCTAAACTAAGTTTAACAGGGACAGGAACCCAACTTGGGGGAGATTATCGCTTTATTAATAATCTCTTACTAGGCTTTACGGCCAGCTATTTCCATATATCTTACCATTTAGGGTCAGGGCCGGGTTAATACTTATCAAATGGATCTTTATGGATCATTGGACCTCACTTCTCGATGGTATGTTAAGTTTCTTGGGTGGTATGCTTACAACCGTTTTAATGGCATGCGATCTATTAGCTTTTCAAACTTTGAAGCACGATCCTCTCAGCAACATTATTCCAATCAGTGGGGTAGTATAACAGAGACCGGTTATAAAATAGACCTTCCTTATAGTGTGGCTTTCACACCCTTAGCAAATTTCGGTGTCCTCTATAAAGATGAATCAAAATATACTGAACAGGGGGGGTGGTACTACAGACCTGAATGTTAGCTCTCAAGGCCGTACCTATCTTCAAGCTAAAGTTGGTGCTCAGTTAGATAAATACTTTAAAGCAAATGGCATGCAATTTTATGCTTTTGCAAAATTGACTTATTCTCAGCAAAAAGGCTTAAAGAATTCTTAGATGACCACAGCCTCGTTTATTGGACAAACCGCAAGCTTTGTCGTCAGTTCAAATCGTAAACCGGAAAAATTAGTCTGCCCAACGGTTGGCTTTACCACCTTATGGGCAAATAATCTACAGGCAACACTTAGATATAAGGGAGATTTTAATAATCAATGTCAAGCCCATGCAGGCTTCCTTCAAATTGCAAAGAGTTTTTAAAAAGGGGGCAATAGTGTCCTCTCCTTTTTAAATTTTAGAATAATCCCCTTAGGGAGAAGACTCTTGGCTCTCCTCTATTACTCTTCTTGATATGTAGGTAACTCTTTAATAGAGTTTTCTAATACTTCAAGTAATCGGTTGAATTCTTGTTGTTTTAAAATACCTTTTTTAGGTTTCTCATTGCTAGTACTTCTAACACTTAAGGCTAGTTTCTCTGTTAGATCTTTTATTTCCTTTTTCTCTCTTTTTGCCTTTTTTTGTTCCTCTTTTTCATCTCCTAAAGGTACACTTTCTACCAGAAAATTTACAAAATCCCGATCTTGGCAGTACTCTATTAAAATTGCTTCCATTTGGGAAGGATTTTTATGCTCTTGATATAAGCTACAAATATGGCTAATAACTTCCTTAAAGGAAGGTGGCAAGGTAGCATCTATCCCCATCAGTTGCATTCCTTTCTCTACCTCCTCTAATTTAAGCCGCAAATGATGAGCTTTCCATGTAATTGACGTATGATTAGGAACAATAAGTACTTTTACCGAAGAATTTCCCTTACTCCACTGGGGAAACAGTGAAGAATATTCTGAAAATGAAGATATTGAAAAGGAGTAATCTCCATCATAGGGTTCTGTATAAGTAATAATTACTTTTTTCTGATAGTCTTCTAATTTTTCTATTTCTAGGGAATCAAAAAAATCTTTAATATCCCCCTTTACAGTATTTAAAAGAATATCAGTGACACATATTTCACACGGTGCTTTGGTCGTATCTATTTGTATCGCTATATGATCTACCTCTTTTTTATTTGTAGCTTCTATAACTCTTTCAGCTAGCCCTATTCTGTTAACTTTCCTAGCAAATACTGAATCTAAAAGGAATTGTTCACTACATCCCAAATTAAAATACTTAGAATTATATAAGATGTCATCAGTCAATTCACCGTAAAGATTTTTTCTAATAGTCTTTATATAGTCTGCCCCCAGCGCCTTTAAACCGCTAGGTTTATCGGGAACGGTAATGAACCCATAATCTTGTTTTTCTAAACAACTAAGGACCGCTTTCATTAAAGCTATACCTTGACTATGAAAAGGATTAATAGGATTGGAATTATTTTCCTCCTGGTGGATATTATATTTTAAAAGATTAATAATAGAATCAGCATTTTTCTTTACCTCTTCCATACTTACTTTTTTTCTATTAGTTTCCGGAATGAAGTGTACTGAGTTAGAGTTACCTTCCAATACTTCAGAAGTATTCTCTGCTAGCCTACAAAGCCTACTGCTCATTGTTATCGGATTGGGTTGAGTCCTCTGAATAACCATTATATGGGGATCAGATTCTGGAACCTCACACATACTTGCAAAACCATAATCTTGCGAAATAGCTGGCTGACGACGTGTTAATTGTAGAGTTTGATTACCACTGAGATAGCAAATTTTTGAAAACATTTTTTTCTTATCATTTTGAATTTGATCTTCAATGGTTACTAAACTACCATCTGAATAAGAGATATGAACAGCAAGTCTTCCTATATTAGTGACAGCAGCAATCGTTTCCTGATATCTTCCACTGGGTCTTAAAGGCAAAGTTTCTTTATAAAAGATATCAGCTCCTGCTCTAGAACGCTCAATAATATTATCGAGAGCCTTCTCACCGGTGAACAATTTATCTAATTGCACAATTCTATGCATAATGGGCTTATTTTCTCTCTGCAATTCTTCTGCAGAACGCCCAATTTCTATAAACTGAATTATTATAAAAATAAACAGGAAGATTTTTTTTGACTTAAACATAACAAAAGCCTTAAACATTAAGTAAGTTAAGAGTATACAATTTAATTTTAATATAAAAAAATTTAAAAATGAGCAAGCTTACCTTTTATTGAGAAGAATATAGGCTTGCTTCATTAAATATGATTTTTTACTAAAGAGTTAATTAACAACTCAATTATTTAGAAAGACACGAGGAATAATACAGTTGATTTTGTTTTTCTAATAATTTTCGAGGAAGTGTTGATGGCATTCCCAACTCCGTAAAAAACGAAGGGTTATCCATCCAGATAAACCTATATAAATTACTATTATCTTTATTATTTTTTAGCCATTTCAAAATTGCCATAATTTCGTTATCTCGCATGTTTTCTAAATGCGAGCTCACTACCACTAAATCCTTATTATTGTTAAGTTCTTTTTTAACATCTTCTAACACATCAGATGTTATTAATTGATCTTCTAAATGTTTAATATGGTACGTAGGTAGGGTAGTCGTAGGGTTATTTAAGGTTCCAGTTGAGTTTTCATTAGGAAGCTTCTCAGCACCAGAACTTTCACCTGCATAGGCTAACATAAGCCCTAGTAACAATATTTTTCTCATAGCTATACCTCTTTAAACAACAGTTAATAATTCAAAAAAATCTTATATTTTATTATTTATAATAAAAAATCTATTAGCAGATCCCGGAATATTACTTAATAGGCAGAAATAATTTAACTGCTAAAAACTTGGCTCTAAGATAAGCACCCTTTAAAAAATATCAAGATCTAATCTATTTTGTCTACGTGAAAATTTTAGATTTTTATAAGGTCGAGGATTATAGCAGCTTTAACGGAGAAAAAGAGGGTAAGGGCAAGAAGAAACTTTAAAAGCCTTTTTCTTTCCCTAATAGCAAATAAAATACTTATTACAAAATCTTACCTTTTTATGCCAAACTCTCTTTTATAAATTTTGTTATAAGTTTTTTAGGAAGAGCTTAGTTTTTACATCACCTTCTTATTTACCTATAAAAAATGTTTTACTTTAAAAAGTTTTTACCATCATTTGGACTATTTAATCATAAGTTTTTACAGAGTTCATAAGAGGATTTTATTCTGTTTATTTTGAGAATAAAATCCTTTCGGGGAAAGCTTTAAATAAGCAAACGCAATGGATCTTCAATAAATTCTTTAAAGGCAGCTAAGAAATTTGCACCAACTGCGCCATCGACTACCCGATGGTCTGCCGATAAGGTACAGGTCATCATAGTGGCAATTTGAAGTTGTCCATCTTTAACAATGGCTCGCTGTTCACCGGCACCTAAAGCCATAATACCCGCCTGGGGTGGATTAATAATGGCTGCAAATTGGTTGATACCATACATCCCTAAATTGGAAATTGTAAAAGATCCACCCTGATATTCTTCTGGCATGAGTTTTCCGGTTCGTGCCCGTTCTGCCAAGGACTTAACCTCAATAGAAATCTCTTTTAAGGATTTTAAATGGGCACTACGAACAACAGGTGTGACCAAACCACCATCAATTGCCACCGCAACGCAAACGTCAGCCGCTTGGTATTGACGGATATGAGTATCATGCCAGGATGCATTAGCGGATGGCACTTTCATTAAGGCTAAGGCTGTGGCGCGAACAATAAAATCGTTCACCGATAACTTTGCATCCTCTAGCCGCGCATTAAGATCGCTGCGCAATTTTAAGAGGACATCCAAATTACAATCAACCGTCAAATAGAAATGAGGAACTTGTTGCTTGGATTCGGTTAACCGCTTTGCGATTACTTTCCGCATGTTGTTAAGCGGCAACTCAGCATAGCCTGCATTGCCATATACCACCGGCACTTGCGCCGTAGCAGTCCTTTGAGTACCAACTGATAGTCCCCCTGCTGTCACAGCTGCTTCTATATCTGCCTTCACGATTCGGCCATGAGGACCACTGCCTGAAAGAGAGGCTATATTAACATTATTCTGTTCAGCCAGACGGCGTGCTAAGGGACTGGCAAAAACCCGCTCATTTGATAAGACAGGCATCGATTTTGCAACTTCCGCGGCTGCAGCGGTTGAGGCTCCATTCTCGGCTGATACAACCTTTTCTGGCAAGGCATTATTACCCGCTGGTATCGGAGCTCCATCCGATAATGATGCCAATGTCGACTCATTTTCGCCGTCTTCAAGAATGGCGCCGATTAAGGTATTAACTTTAACATTTTCAGTTCCAGCCACCACATAAATCTTAGCCAGCACCCCTTCATCCACAGCTTCCACTTCCATGGTCGCCTTATCAGTTTCAATTTCAGCAATAACCTGACCTGGCTTAACCATATCCCCTTCTGACTTTAACCAACGTACAAGGTTACCCTCTGTCATTGTCGGGCTCAAAGCAGGCATTAAAATCTTAATTGGCATCTTATATTCCTATCGATAGCAAGCAGCTTTAGCTGCCTTAACAATTTTTTCCACACTGGGCAAAGCTAATTTTTCAAGATTGGCAGCATACGGCAAAGGCACATCTTCGGCACATACCCGAATGGGTTGAACATCCAGATAATCAAAGGCTTCTTCACAGATCATCATGGCGACTTCCGCCCCCACGCCTGCAAAAGGCCAGCCTTCTTCAACCGTTACTAAACGATTCGTTTTCATAACCGACCGAATAATTGTTTCTTTATCCAAAGGACGAATCGTACGCAGATTAATCACTTCTGCCTCAATTCCCTCAGCCGCTAACATCTCAGCTGCTTCGAGAGCCATACCCACCGTAATGGAAAACGCCGTAATTGTAACATCTTTCCCTGAACGGACAACCGCCGCTTGTCCCAATGGGATAAACAAATCATCATCCGCTGGCACCTCGAAGGAACGACCATACATCAACTCATTCTCAAGAAAGATGACAGGGTTAGGGTCTCGAATGGCGGCCTTGAGCAAGCCTTTGGCATCGGCCGCTGAATAAGGAGAAACAACCTTTAAGCCAGGGCAGTGGGCATACCAGCTAGCATAGCATTGAGAATGCTGGGCTCCTACGCGCGACGCGGCACCATTTGGACCGCGAAAGACAATTGGGCACCCCATTTGTCCACCCGACATATACAATGTTTTAGCAGCAGAATTAATAATATGGTCAATAGCTTGCATTGAGAAGTTAAAGGTCATGAATTCTACAATCGGCTTAAGGCCTAAGAAAGCGGCTCCCACAGCAAGGCCGGCAAAACCATGTTCAGTAATCGGTGTATCGACAACACGCTTGGCCCCAAACTCATCTAAAAGTCCTTGGCTAACCTTATAAGCCCCATTATACTCTGCAACTTCTTCCCCCATGAGGAAAACACTTTCATCGCGGCGCATTTCTTCTGCCATGGCATCGCGCAAAGCTTCACGAACGGTTATCACTTGAGTCATGGCGTCACCTTAATTCTCGATTAAAATATCAGTATAAAGCTCAGATTCCTGAGGTTCAGGGGAAGTCTGAGCAAATTCAGCAGCGTCGTTAACTTGGGATTTAACCTGCTTTTCAAGGTCTTTCAGATTTTCTTCATTTACCATTTTATTCTCTAAAAGATAGCCGCGAATGCCCTCAATGGGATCATGGTCGTTCCGTATCTTTTCCACTTCTTCTTTAGAGCGATATTTTGCTGGATCCGACATGGAATGGCCACGGTAACGATATGTCTTAATATGCAGCAACGCCGGCCCTTGGCCAGAGCGTGCTCGGTCTAACGCCCACTCGGCAGCTTCACGAACGGCAAACAAATTCATTCCATCAACTTCCCGACCCGGAATATCCCAAGGCTCTCCCCGCTTCCAGAATTCTGTAGAAGCTGAGGCACGTTTAGTGGACGTTCCCATCCCATAAAGATTGTCCTCGATAACAAACACAGCAGGTAACTTCCAAAGAGAAGCCATGTTAAATGCTTCATAGACTTGGCCTTGGTTTGCGGCCCCATCCCCCATATAGGACACTGAGACTCCCTTATCATTATTATACCTATGAGCGAACGCCATACCAGCCCCAATCGGAATTTGAGCGCCGACAATTCCATGCCCGCCAAAAAAATTCTTTTCGCGGCTAAACATGTGCATTGATCCCCCTTTACCCCTGGAATATCCGCCCTCACGGCCGGTCAATTCAGCCATGACTCCGCGCGGATCCATATCGCAGGCCAACATATGACCATGATCACGATAACTGGTTACGACAGTATCCTGAGGTTGCATCGCGGACTGAATTCCCACGACAACGGCTTCTTGACCAATGTAAAGGTGACAAAATCCCCCGATAAGCCCCATTCCATACAATTGCGCCGCTTTTTCTTCAAAACGACGGATCAACAGCATTTGCGTATAAGCTTTGATTAATTGTTCTTTATTATAATATTTCTTGGGATCGAGCGATCCTTCCTCCTGCAACGGAGGTAATGATTTTTCCTGAGCTTTCGACATAAAGTCCATCCCATTAGTTACTTCTCATATTTCTTATTGGTAACGCGAAATGAGCCAAGATGCAATTAATTCTGCGAAAATCATTTATTTTCAGTACCTTTTTCCCTTCAAAAGCTAAGAACAAAATAGTAAATCATCTTTATCTTATTCCTGTGATAAATAATCAGTTGAGTCTACCTATGGACAGACATTCTTGTTTTTTGTAGGCTTGAGAAAAACAATAGGGAACTGCCATATCTATGATTTCAAAAACCTCCTTACAGGTATCTTTATGTGGTTTCATGAGCGGCTTTTGTCTTCTTCTCAGTGGCAACACCCTCAATTTTTGGTTAGCTGAGTCTAACGTCGATTTAGTGACTTTAGGTTTATTTACCTTGGTTGCTCTTCCGTATTCCTTTAAATACTTTATTTCTATTTTAACGGATAAAATCAATTTCCCTCTAAAAAGGTGGTTGTTAATTGCCCAATGTATAATATTAGTGTGCCTAATGGGATTAGCCAGACTTAATCCAATCGACAATAAGAAAGCAATTGCAGCCTTAGCGCTCGCTTTGGCCATCGGATCCGTTATTCAAGACATCTATCTTGATAAACTTAGAATCGATAAAACTCACTTAAGTAATAGGGGCGCTTCAGCAAGTGGCTATATTGTTGGGTACCGTTTTGGCATGCTCTCATCAGGGGCAGGATTAATTCTTCTATCGAGCTTAGTGAATTGGGTCACTGTCTTTTACTGCGCGAGCGCCCTCTTTCTATGCATTAGTATGGCTATTCATCGCGTGGCGGAGAATACTTTTCCTTCACCCTCTCCGTCGAAATACTTAGCGCGCGGATTTAGAGCAAACATTATTCGGCCTATCTTAAAAATTGCCCAAGGCAAACGTCTTATTTATATTATTTCCCTTATCATTCTTTATCGCCTTGCAGATAATTTATTAGCCGTGTTGGTTAATCCTTTTCAGCTGCACCTTGGCTTTAATGCAGCTGAAATTGCGACGGCTTCAAAATTTTTTGGTACCACTATGGCGATTATAGGGGGTATTTTAGGAGGTAAAATTTTACAAAAGATAGGAACTTCTAAGTCTTTATATTATTTTGGATTAATTCACTTAGCAAGCCATATTTTATTTATTGTCCAGGCGAAAATTGGTTATAATTTAACGTTGCTTTATATAGTCAATGGAACAGAAAGTTTAACAGGTAGTATGGCTATGATTGCTTATATTGCCTATATCACGGGGTTGTGCAATAAACGCTATGGTACAACTCAATATGCCCTTTTAAGCTCTATTATGGGTTTATCGCGGACACTATTACCGGCTTCGGCAGGAACAATCGCAAGCTACGCCTCGTGGGAGGCGTGTTTTATAATAATAACAATTATTGGTATTCCAGGAGTCGTATTAACTTCAAATCGGGCTTTTAAAAAACTTAGCTAACATTGCTTGATTACACTGGACTTGCCTGCCATACTAAGGTTAAAGTCAGTGCTTGCCATTTACTTATGATAAACTAGAGGTCAATAATGTCAATTGATTGGATTCACGAGTTACTTGTTTCTGTCCGCCTAATAGTCGCTTTTCTACTGGGCGCGTTTATTGGGTGGGAAAGAGAACACCATGGGCAGGAGGCTGGAATCCGCACATTTGGGCTTATATCGCTGGGTGCTTGCTCGTTTGGTTTGATTTCTATCTTCGTGGAATATGGTGACCAAGGTCGTATCGCAGCTCAAATTGTTTCCGGTATCGGTTTTCTAGGAGCTGGTGTTATTATGCGTGACTCTGGTCATCTCAAGGGAATAACGACGGCCGCCACTATTTGGTGTTCCGCCTCTGTGGGAACAGCTATTGCTTTTGATATGTATGTCATCGGCATCCTAACTGCTTCTATTATATTGTTATTCCACGCTTTAAGAAATACCAAATATTGGGCTTTGGTCTCAAATAAAAAGATTCCTGGACATCCACTCCATAAAGATTCTTAATTTACATCAAATTACTGTGCATCAGTTTACAAATTGAGTATAGTGAGAATGTATTTAATCAACAAAAATGAATATTAAAATGTCTAATGAAATTTATGAACGGTCCTTATTCTATCATCGCACCCCTAAACCAGGGAAGATTGATATTGTACCCACCAAACCACTAGCGTCCCAACAGGACTTAGCCCTTGCCTATTCACCAGGCGTTGCTGGCCCCTGTCTTGCGATTGCAGAAGATCCTACAACAGCAGCTGATTATACGTCACGTGGCAATTTAATCGCTGTTATTTCTAATGGAACAGCCGTTCTAGGATTGGGGAATATCGGTGCTCTTGCTTCCAAGCCTGTTATGGAAGGAAAAGCAGTTCTTTTCAAGAAATTTTCTGGCATTAATGCCATGGATATTGAAATAAACGAAACAGATCCAGACAAACTTATTGAAATTATTGCAGCTCTTGAACCCACGTTCGGCGGAATTAACTTAGAAGACATTAAGGCTCCCGAGTGTTTCTATATTGAAAAGAAACTGACGGAACGTATGAATATTCCGGTCTTTCATGACGATCAACATGGAACAGCAATCATTGTCTGCGCCGCTATCCTCAATGGGTTAAAATTAGTCGATAAAAAGATTGAAGATATTAAGCTTGTTACATCCGGTGCTGGGGCCGCGGCGATCGCATGCTTAGACTTATTGGTCAGTCTTGGCTTATCCAAGGAAAATGTAATCGCTTGCGATAGTAATGGCGTGGTTTATGAAGGCCGTTCTAAGTCGATGGATGAAAATAAAGCCAGATATGCAGCAAAAACTGAAGCCCGTACCCTAGCAGATGCCTTAAAGGGAGCAGATATCTTTGTCGGACTTTCTGCGGCAGGCGTCGTGAGTCAAGAAATGGTCATTGAAATGGCTGAGAAACCTATTATTTTGGCTCTGGCAAATCCTGAACCTGAAATTCGACCCGAGCTTGTGCAAGAAGTCAGAAGTGATGCAATTATTGCCACCGGACGGTCGGACTATCCCAACCAGGTGAACAATGTTCTTTGCTTCCCTTATATTTTCCGGGGAGCGTTAGATGTGGGGGCAACACGCATCAATGAGGCTATGAAAATTGCCTGTGTTAAGGCGCTCGCAGAACTTACCCACGCAGAAAGTTCAGATCTGGTGTCAAGTGCTTATGGCGGTGAAGTTCACCGTTTTGGAACAGACTATATTATTCCCAAGCCGTTTGATCCCCGTCTTTCGGTAGTCCTGCCTCATGCAGTGGCAAAGGCTGCTATGGAAACAGGTGTAGCCACGCGTCCTCTTGAGGACCTGGAAGCTTACCAGCATCATTTACAGTCATTTATTTACCGTTCCTCAATGGTGATGCGTCCTGTAATTAACCAAGCAAAGTCCCAGTTGATGCGAGTAACCTTTGGTGAAGGGGAAGATGAACGTGTCCTGCGAGCAGTTCAAACTTTGTTAGATGATAAGATCTGTACCCCTATCTTAGTGGGTCGCCCCTCTGTCATCGACAGTCGTATTGAACGCCTAGGTTTGCGCATGCGCTCGCATACAGATTTTGAAGTAATTGATCCCAGCAATGACAGCCGTTATCAAACCTACTGGCGTGCTTATCATGCTATTATGGAACGTAAAGGAGTTTCACCTGAAGCTGCTAAATTCCATGTTCGTACAAACACCACATTGATTGCGGCACTTACTGTCCATCTAGGCGATGCTGACACCATGATTGTAGGAACATCCCGTTTATATCATGAACATCTCAAAGATGTCCTGGATGTCTTGCAATTGAGCCCGGAACATGAAATTGCGGCCTCTTTAAATGTGCTATTGCTGGATCGGGGTGTTTATTTTATTTCGGACGCTTACGTCAATAAAAAGACCACACCAGAGCAAATCGCAGAAATTACCTTGATGGCCGCTGAACAAGTAAAATTGTTTGGCATAACTCCCAAGGTAGCATTGTTATCCCACTCAAATTTTGGTTCGAGCGACAAATATAGTGCGACGAAAATGCGTGACGCTGTCCAAATTATTCAAACGATGGCACCAGAACTTGAGGTTGATGGGGAAATGCACGCCGATCTGGCGTTGTCCGAAACGCTGCGTCATAGCATTATGCCGAATTCAAGTTTAACAGGGGAAGCGAATTTATTGATCATGCCATCCTTGGATGCAGCCAATATAAGCTTTAATATGTTGAAAATTTTGGGACACGGCTTGCCGATTGGACCTATTTTAATGGGAACCAATAAACCCGGTCACATTGTTAGCCAAACAGTAACATCCCGTGGATTGTTGAATATGGCAGCCATTGCAGCTGTTGATGCTCAGCGCCGCAAAGCCAGACGAGAAGGATAAGGCGTGGACGAAAAAAACTCTGACCCAGATCTCCATCATGAGACATCCGACCAAGAACTAGATTTAGCTCATCAGGTAGAAAGTGCTTTTGATGCTGAGATGTGGGATGAGGTTTTTACTCTAACATCAAACCTTCACCCGGCCGATATGGCTGATATTATTCAGCAATTTCCTGCCCAAAAACGCTTGCGTTTGGTTGAGTTATTGCATACCACCATCACGGGTGAAGCCTTAAGTTTCTTAGAGGAATCTGTTCGTGAACAGATTCTTCCTCTTTTTACCAGCGCCGAAGTTGCTGCAGCGATTCATGAGTTAGAAAGTGATGATGCTGCTCTTATTCTTGAAGACTTACAAGAAGATATGCAACGTGAGGTTCTGGAAGCCCTTCCGCTTGAAGAGCGCATATCTTTTGAAAAAACTCGGAGTTACCCAGAATATTCTGCCGGACGTTTGATGCAACGAGAAGTTGTGCTATGTAATCCCCAGTGGACCTTAGGTCAAGTTATTGATTCTCTAGAAGATATTGAACATCTTCCTGAACATTTCTATGATGTGTATGTTGTCGATGAGGACAATATACCGGTTGGAGAAATTCCGTTAAGCTGGATTTTACGTCATCCCCGACGCACACCTGTCGCTAAAATCATGAACTCAGACGTTCGATCCGTTCCCATTAATTTAGACCAAGAAGAAGTCGCTTATATTTTCCAACGCTATAGCCTGAGCTCCATGCCTGTTGTCGACCAAGATGGACGGATAGCCGGCATGATTACGGTTGATGACATTATCGACGTTATTCAAGAAGAAGCCAGTGATGACATTTTGAAATTAGGTGGTGTAACGCAGGAAACTTCCCTCTATGGAAACATTCTTCAAGCAAGCCTGAGTCGTTTTGGCTGGCTGTTCATTAGTTTGATTAATTGCTTGATTGCTTCCTTTGTCATTGCCCATTTTGAACAGGCCCTTGAAAGCTTTATTGTCTTAGCATTTCTGATGCCAATTGTTGCCTCTATGGGTGGCAATGCGGGCATGCAAACACTGACTGTCACCGTTCGTTCTTTATCAATCTATAATCTACGAGCCGGCCATGTGGTTAGTGCTATCAAACGAGAACTCAGTATTGCGGCCTTAAATGGATTAGGGCTCGCGCTTATTCTCTCTAGTGTTACCCTTCTGTGGACCGGTAATCTTAAGATTGGAATTATTATTGGATTGGCTCTTCTGTTTAATGTACTGTGGTCGGGATTTGCTGGAGCCTTTATTCCTTACATTTTGCATCGGATTAATTTGGACCCAGCCATTAGTGCCGGACCAATTATGTCCACCACAACGGATGTGATGGGATTTGCACTATTTTTAGGACTAGCAACATTAATACTGCTTTAGGATGAACCCCCTTCATTGGATTCTTTATGACGATTAAAATAACAGCTCTACAATCCCTTCTTAAACAAAAGAAAATTGACTGTTTTATTGTTCCGCACAGTGATCGCTATCAAGGCGAATATGTCGTAGCAGCTGATGAACGCTTGGCTTGGCTGACTGATTTTACAGGATCAGCTGGTATTGCCTTAGTTTTTCAAGATCATCTGGCCTTATTTGTAGATGGGCGTTATACACTACAAGCTAACCGTCAAGTTAATCCTTCTCTTATTAAGATTATTCCTTTGGCAGAGTGCCGTCCTCAAGATTATATCAAAAATCAACAGCTCCCCATAAAAACTATCGGTTTTGATCCATGGCTAATGTCAGAAAAAGATTTTGCCAGCTGGGCTGCCTTGCCTGGGATTAAGTTAATTGAATACGATAAGAACCCTATTGATAGTTTATGGACCGATCAGCCGGCTCGGCCTTTGAACCCTGTGGAAATTCACGATATAAAGTATGCCGGCAAGGAAATAGCTGATAAATTGGCTGATCTCTATGATCAATTGGATCAGCATTCTGCCGATGCTGCCGTTATTATGGCACCAGATAGTTTATGCTGGTTATTAAACTGTCGTAGCACTGATTTTCCTTATACCCCTCTTGTCGACTGGTTCGGGGTGGTAATCAAGGGAAAAGGAGTTCATGTATTTTGCGATGATCGTAAGCTCCCCCCGCTGGTTAAGGTACACTTGCAGGACTTTGTTACATTTCATGATCCAAGCACCCTTACGGCGATGTTTGCGGATTTCAGCAAAATAAAAATTATGATTGATCCCCAGGTGACACCCATTATGATCACTCAGAAATGTGGCAAGCAGGTCATCAAAGCCATCGACCCTATCGCCTTGATGAAAGCTTGTAAAACGGACCATGAATTGAGTGGGATACGGGAAGCTCATCTGCGGGATGGTGTGGCCCTCACCAAATTTCTGGCATGGATAGAGTCAATTGATGAGGATGCAGAAACTGAAATAACGATTGCTGAGAAACTGGAAGCATTTCGACAAGAATCACCCCTCTATCGTGGAGGCAGTTTCCCCACTATTGCAGGATTTGCCGAGAATGGTGCAATTGTTCATTACCGAGCGACTGAACAATCAGCAAAAACCATTAATGAGTCCTCCTTGCTGTTAGTTGATTCTGGCGGACAGTACCCCGATGGAACCACAGATGTTACCCGCACCATTTGTCTAGGAGAACCGACCCAAGAACAAAAGACCAATTTTACTCTTGTCTTGCTAGGGCATATTAAGCTTGCTATGTCTTTATTCCCTAAGGGAACCACGGGTGCCCAACTGGATGTTCTGGCTCGTTATGATTTATGGCAACAGGGTTTAGATTACGATCATGGCACGGGCCATGGCGTGGGCTATTATTTAAACGTCCATGAAGGACCACAGCGTATTTCCAAAATTGGTAGCCCTGTTGCCTTACGGCCAGGGATGATCCTTTCTAATGAACCCGGCTATTATAAAGCAGGCGCTTATGGTATTCGTATCGAAAGTTTAGTGGCTGTTAAAAAAGCTGAGGGAACGTTTGAACGGCCAATGCTGTGCTTTGAAACCTTAACCTTGGCGCCGATTAATCGACGTTTAATTGATGAAACCTTATTGACGTCCGTAGAATGGCAATGGCTTAACGATTACCATGAAAAAGTAAGAGAAACACTGCTACCCTATTTGGATCCTGATACTGCTAGCTGGCTCATCGACGCCACAGAGGAACTTTAGCAAATCTGCACTCCAGCACCCAATTAGAAGCCTAATTTATAAGATGTACAAAAATTATCAAAACCAGATAGCTTGAAAGTAGTTTCTACTTTATATTTTTTATTTTTTTCTCGCGAGTGACACTATTCAACCTAAGTCATATAGTTCCTTCCTGCGAAGACACAAACGCCGCTTTGTTTGAGCTTCGCTAAAGTTTATCCCTCTCTTATGGTATCACCATGAAAATTTGGCAGATAATCAATTTTAAATATTAAAAATATAATTTAAATTAAAAAATGGTACATGTATCGATAATACAAATTTATAATTTTAAGGAGATAGTAATGAAACTAAAATATTTAGCGACTGTTACTTCTACACTGACATGGATATTAATGCATGAATCCGTAGCGGCGGATGAACATCGCCATTTAAAAATCTTTACCAGGGATTTGCAAAACTCTGTAACGACTGAGCAGGATATATGCTTAGAGCCCGCAGGTACTGAGCGGCTTACTATACCCCCTCTCCAACAATTAAGGTAGAACCCAAAGAGATAGATGATGGCGCAGAACTCATCAAAAAGGGTAAAAACCTAAATGAATTAAGAACTGATAAGTTAAAAAATATTAAAAAAGAAGATTTTGTTTTCGATATGAATACCCAGGTGATAACAGGCTATTATGACCATAATAAATTTTTTTCTGTTATCGGTGAGGATGGCAGGAAAAAAGTTGCATATCCAAAGACAATTAGTCATCCTTGGTCTACCATGTGCCATATAGATGCGGTATTCCCTGGGTATGGCATAGCGCAAGGTAGCGGTGCCCTGATTGGTGATCAATTTGTTCTAACCGCAGGGCATGTTGTTTGTGATAAGGCTTTGGGAGGTGGTGCGAGCAAAATAGTAGTCACCCTGCTCTCGATGCCTCCTCCCCTTCTAATGAGCAACCTTACGGCCAATATATTACTTATCAAGCTAAAAGCACTAACTTATGGACTGAGGAGGAAAACTTAGACTGGGATTTTGCTGTTATTAAGCTCGACAGGCCAGTAAGTGACACCCATGGTAATACACCAGGCTCTTTGGGCATTGCAGCTCTTTTTGAGAGTGATCTTGACAGACAGTGGATAAATGTGACGGGATATCCCGGCGATAAGGGTATCGCAGATCCTCACGATCCACTTCACACTCACAGCTGGGGACGTACCATGTGGACAGCCGGCGGCACCATTACAGGTATGCATGCCGAAGACCTAGAGTTTGAAATTGACATAAATCACGGAAATAGTGGTGGTCCTATTTGGGGAGAGTGGCAGGGTTACTATCACATTTTCGGAATAACCAATCTTGACCACCATGGACCAAATCCTATTCATTGGCATTATCATAGTGGTGTTCGGATTACTAACTTTAAACTCAACTTGATCAATGGAATGATAAACGGACCTTGGTAAATAGATTTAAAAAGATTTGAGCTATAAGTATCTCCTTCATAAAGGAGATACTTTAATTGCTAATACTATGCTGACTTTAATTAATAATCTAAACTATTATTTTTTCTCTTTAAGCCTTTTGCGGTGAGCAGCTTGTTTACGGCTACCTTGCTTGCTCTCTTTGACATGGCTATCATTAATCAGGCGGAAGCTTAAGCTATTGGTCTGGACCTCAGCATCCACGAGAATTGCTCTGACTTTTTGCCCCAGTTGATAAGAGGACTGGGTCCGACGTCCCACCAAACGATAGTTTGCTTCATCAAAAGAGAAATAATCCCACTCAAGTGTATGCATGGGCACAAACCCTTCCGCCCCTGATTCTGGAATTTCTAGAAAAAGGCCGTGGCGGTTAACGCCAACAATTGCCACCTCAAATTCTTTACCAACATGATTGGCCACAAAAGAAATGGTAAAGCGATCAACAACCTCCCGCTCTGCTGTGGCAGCACGCCGCTCTGTTTCCGACAAATGTTGCCCGATACCTTCTAAATCGTCTGGTTTGCGCTCATACCCCCCTTCTCCTAAATTTAAGGCTGTAATCAAACTACGGTGAACAACTAAGTCAGAATAACGGCGAATTGGAGAGGTAAAATGAGCATAATGAGCCAAGCTTAAGCCAAAATGGCCAAGATTATTAGGACTATATTGCGCTTGCGCCATTGACCTCAGGATTAACTCACTAACGGTTCGCGAATAAGGACGATCATTCACCTGTTGCAAAATATCATTATATTGTCCAGGCGTTGGATTAACTGACTTTGAGAGGTTCAGCTTATATTGCTTAAGGAATTGCCGAAGATTAGCCACGCGCATCGGGTCGGGCTTATCATGCACCCGGAACATACACGGCCAATTCTTAGCAATTAGCGTCTTTGCCGCACAAACATTGGCTGCAATCATCAATTCTTCAATTAATCGATGGCTATCAAAGCGTTGACGCAGCTTAATATCAACCATTCGCCCTTTTTGATCAAAAACAATTTGACGCTCAGGCATATCCAAATCCAAGGTGCCGCGGTGATGACGGGCTTTCAGCAAAGATTTATAAACCCCATGCAAAGGGTGAATCACCTCTTGCAACAATGGCTCTATTATAGGGTCAGGCGTTCCATCCATTGCCGCTTGGACTTGGGTATAGGTTAACCGTGCCTTTGACCGCATCAATCCTCGCTTAACCCGGAAGGATTTTATTTTACCATGAGAAGAAATAATCATTTCAATTGCCATGCAGGCTCGATCTTCGTGAGGCTTTAAAGAACACATTTCATTGGATAAAGCTTCCGGCAGCATGGGGACGACGCGATCAGGGAAATAGACACTATTGCCGCGTGTTTTAGCCTCGTAATCTAAGGGAGATCCAGGCCGCACGTAGTAAGACACATCAGCAATCGCCACAATGGCACGCCATCCGCCCTGGTTTCGTTCATCTGTATCCGGCTCTGCCCAAACAGCGTCGTCGAAATCACGGGCATCCTCCCCATCAATGGTCACCAAAGGAAGATGACGGAAATCAATGCGGTCTCCCAGCGGCGGTACTTTACCCTGCTTAGCAATTTCAATAGCTTCCTGTGAAAATTCATAGGGAATGCCCTGATGGTAGATTGCAATTTCACTAAACATATAGGGATCATCAAATTTACCCAGCACCTTGATAAAATGGAAATGGTGCCCATGATCTACAGTATATTGCACAATATCACCAGGTTCCAATCCTTGGGCATCTTCAGCTGTAACGTGTACTCCCCGGAAAGCATCTTTGCGGTTGATCGAAGATATATAGCCCCCCTTCCGATTGGGTTGAAAAATGCCTAAATGCTTTTTGGTATCTCGTACCAACCGTCGAACGACGCTCACTTGCCATTCATGAGTTAATTGCTTAATCACTCTAACAATTATGCGGGAGGTAGGTCCTAAAGCAGAGCGTCCTTCTGCATGCGATCGACGCATTTCAACAATCCGCATACGCGGGGGGACTTGATCTTTTGGCCATTCTAAGGGTGCTACAATTAAATCACCGTCTTCCGTAACATCCACAACTTCTGCAGCAATTAAGCCTTTGCCTAACTTTTGATTAACTGAACTTACCAGTTTACGGCGGCTTCCCTTGATTAAATCCCCTTCGGCTTGGAGACTACGAAGGATTTCCTTTAAAGCCACTCGATCAGGCCCTTTAAGCTCTAATTGTTTGGCAATCTCATTCTTGGTTAACGGATGATCGCTCTGATTAATAAGACTAATAACCCAGTCACGTAGCTCTTCTTGATTGTTTTTATGGCTCATATCGTATCCCTTCAGCGTTATATTAACACGAGTTGAACACCGAATCCAAAAAGATTAAGAAATTAGCCAAGAGAATAGCCGCACCCATTTTCACTGCTCAGAAAATAATATCTCAGCAAAAAGAGTAACTTGCCTTATAGCGTCCCCTAAAAAGAGAAACAACCTTATGCTTCGAGTATTGGAGGGGGAGAACAACTTTCTCTGTCAGGGTCTTAGACTGCCCTATGAATGATGGCCTTCACCGATTTCTTGAGTAGGATACTGGCGAGGATAATCAGTTTTATCCACAGGCTCGGGATCGCCCTTGCGCCCACAAGCATTTAAGAGGGTTCCCAGAATGATCAGGGTTATTAGCTGAAAAAAGTACTTTAAAAACTTTAAGTTCATTCTCAGTAACCAATTGTAAAGCAGGAGGATTATAAAAAAAAGAATGCATTAGGAAAGGTATGGTGGGTGATGAAGGATTTGAACCTCCGACCCTCTCGGTGTAAGCGAGACGCTCTACCGCTGAGCTAATCACCCGTACCTTATATAAGAACCCTAATACATTCTAAGATATTTTTGCAACACAAATTTTACAAAAAGTTCACAATTTATTTTGCAACTGCTTCTTTCAATTGTTTACCAGCACGGAATTTTGGTAACCGTGTGGCAGAAATTTTCAAAGGTTGACCTGTACGGGGGTTACGACCTGTTGTTGCAGGGCGATCTGTGATCGCAAATGTACCAAAACCGATAAGGCGAACTTCTTCACCTGACTTCAATGATGAAGTAATGGAGGTGAATGTTGCATCAATTGCGCGCTCTGCGTCTGCCTTGGTAAGACCCGATGCAGTAGCGACTTTTGAAACTAATTCTGATTTATTCACTTTAAAAGATCCTATGTTGAATGTTAAACCATGACTACAGTTAAAATCTTAAAGGGGATTTTTCTCGCAGGTCAATTCCCTTTCTTCAAAAAAATTAATTTTTTAAAGGTTTTTTCACCATTAAAATATTAAAATAGAAACAAAATTATAATTTAAAAATAAAAAAAGTAATTATATAAAAACACCTATTTAAAAGTATAGGAAAACTGCCTCTTACAGCCCGCTCTTCTTTTTAAAAACTAATAAATTTTCCTGTTGGCTAAAACTTTAGATTCGATTAAAATTGGTCTAATTATTTGCGCTTAATTATAGGGCTATTTTAATGCTAACCTTTCCCAATATAAATCCGATCGCTCTCAAACTTGGCCCCTTAAAAATTTACTGGTATGGTCTGGCCTATATGGTTGGCATTTTACTTGCCTGGAAAGTTGCCGCCACTTTAACCAAAAACTATTCGAATGGGGTCAAGGAACAAAACCTCGATGACAGCATTTTTTGGCTAATTGTCGGAATTGTTGTGGGGGGTAGGCTCGGACATGTTATTTTTTATAGCCCTCATTTATTCTGGACCAATCCAATTGAAATTTTAAAAACGTGGCACGGTGGTATGTCCTTCCATGGCGGATTGATGGGGGTTATGATCGCCCTTACGCTGTATGTCAGGAAAGAAAAAATAAGATTTTTGTCTATTCTTGATATTATTGCGTGCGTCACTCCTATTGGACTATTTTTCGGAAGGATTGCCAACTTTGTTAATGGGGAACTTTGGGGCCGCCCCACCACTGTCTCCTGGGGTATGGTATTCCCTTATGCAGATACACTTCCTCGTCATCCTAGCCAATTATATGAAGCAGCAACGGAAGGCCTACTTCTATTTTTCCTTCTCCTAACTTTATGGACGAAAACCGATTTACGCCATAAGCCTGGACGACTAGCAGGGTTATTTGGGATCGGCTATGCTTTAGCCCGCAGTTTTTGTGAACTTTATCGCGAACCGGAGATCCTACTTCTCGGATCTTTAACCATTGGCCAAGCCTTGTCTATTCCCCTTATTGGAATTGGATGGTTCTTGGTACGCCGACCTATGGTCCAGACCAATGAACCAAAAACTTCATAATAATTTTATAGCTGATAGGCCCGTCCTATTAGAAGATTTTATAAGCCAAGTGCTCTATGATCCTCGGTATGGCTATTATGCTAATAATAATGTTATCGGAAAGACCCAAGACTTCATTACGGCCCCACATCTCAGCCCTCTGTTTAGTCAGTGCCTCGCTCAATGGTGTGTGGATCAATGGGTCAACGCTGGGCGCCCCACTCCTCTCAATTTGATCGAATTAGGAGCCGGACAGGGTATAATGTTGCGTGACATCCTTACAGCCCTCCAAACAGCGCCAGAGTTATCTGCCCACCTTCAAGCCCATATCCTCGAAAAATCCGAAAATCTGAAGTCGATTCAAAAAGTAACACTTCAAGCTCATAAGCAGGTTGAATGGATAGATAACCTAAATTCCATTCAAAGAGGCTACGCTATCATCCTTGCGAATGAGTTCTTTGATGCTTTGCCTATTCAGTATTATCGATATACCAATAATGAGGCGGAGGAAGCCATGGTCACCCCCGACCAAGCTATCAGCTGGCGTAAAACTGATGTTTCTATTCCCTCTACACCCTCTCAGTCCATTTTTATGAGATCTAAGTACTACGAATTTTTTGTGAAGCAAATTTCAGAACTCTTCAATAGAGTTGGCGGCGTTGGACTCATCATTGATTATGGAGGCGACCATCCTGGTTTTACCTTACAAGCAATCAAGAACCATAAAAAAGTCAGTTTTTTCGATCACTTAGGCGAAGCAGATCTAACCCATCATGTGGATTTTAGCTATTTAAAATCATTATTTCGCGCTCATAAAATTAATGTTCTAGGCCCCCAAAAACAATCGGATTTTCTCTTAGATTTAGGGATCGCCGATATGCTTGAATATGTAAAACAACGGGTAGCCTCAGATAAATTTGCTAACCATGTGCTTGTTGTCCATCGATTAACTAGCTCTGCTGAGATGGGAGAGCTTTTTAAAGTCATTGCTATTCAAGGAGTCCCTCATGGTTGTTAGTTTAAGATCCCCTCTTCTCGCCAAAATTCCTAGTATTTCGCATGCCTTTACCACGCGCCAAGGCGGTGTCAGCAAAGGACTATTTTCTACTCTGAACGCCGCGATGGAGAAAGGGGATAATCCTGCCGATGTGCTCGAAAATAGACGACGCATTGCCGAGCATGTGGGCGGTTCTCTTGATCAGCTTATTACTCTGAGGCAAACTCATTCAAATAAAGTCATTGTCGCAACAGACACCTGGTTACATGCAGATCGCCCAGAAGGGGACGCTCTTATTACCCGCAGTAAAAACCTAATTATTGGTATTATAACAGCGGACTGTGTGCCAGTGCTGCTTGCGGATAAAGAGACAGGTATGATTGCTGCTGTTCATGCGGGCTGGAAAGGAGCTACCTCAAACATTATTCCAAACACCATCCAAACAATGAAAAACTTAGGGGCGGCAGCCAATAAAATTGTGGCGGCCATCGGTCCCTGTATCTGGCAAGAGTCGTATGAAGTTGACCAAGCTTTTTATGAAAACTTACCCGATGACCATAAATTTTTCATACCATCCCCCAAAGAAAGTCATTGGATGTTTGATTTGCCAGGATACGTGGAACAACAATTAAAGGTGTCTGGCATTACCCAAATATGCCCTTCACCCTATAATACTTATGAGGAAGAAGATCTATTTTTTAGCAATCGCCGTCGCATGCATCGTCAAGAATCTACCTTTGGTTGCACCTTATCGTGCATTAAACTTGCATATTAAAATTATATTACAAAAATAATCTAAAAATAAAAATAAAAAATCTTTTTTAAAAATAATTTTGTTTTTTTATTCCTAAATTAACCTTTTCTTAACGTACCTTTCATAGGATCGTGTCGTGGAACTGAGTTCCCTAACACACAAGGAGGATCCAATGAAACAGTCTCTGCTCATTCTGACATTAAATCTTTTGGCGACAGTTGCTTATTCAGTTGATGATAACATCATTGATATTGATTATGACAACTATATCCCTAAACATACTTACGCTTTGCGCCCCTCCGAAGAGTCAACCAGCTTACTATGGGCATTAAAAAACTCAAGTCAACCAGAATTAACAGCAGAGCAAATTACTCAATTGCCCTCTAAGGTCGATTTTAGCAGCTCTATTAAAGCAATACATGATCAAGGAGCTCTTGGATCTTGTACTGCCCAAGCCGTAACTTTAGCAATGGAATATAAATTAGGGGAAATGGATCGCTATCAACGTCTTTCGCCCCTTTTCCTTTATTATAATGAAAGGAAATTGATGGGAACGACCCAAGAAGATACAGGCGCCAGTCTTTCCGACGGTATTAAGGCCATTTGCACTTGGGGCGTATGCCGCGAGTCTCTTTGGACGTATAGTGATGATATGAAAAAATTCAAACTTAAGCCATCCAAAGAAGCATACGATGATGCAAAAAATTATATGGGACTAGACGGGGTTAAAACCAGCTATGTTAGCTATAGTCTAGAATCCATTAAAGCGCGCTTAGCTAAAGGAATTCCAGTCGTCTTTGGTGTCTACGTTTACCCATCTTTTGAATCGGTAACGGCAGAAAAAACCGGTAAAATCCCTATGCCATCGCCCCGCGAACGCTCTATTGGGGGTCATGCCTTAATGTTCACAGGGTATGATGATGAAGCCAAAGAGTTTAAATTCGCCAATTCCTGGGGAACAAAGTGGGGTAATAAAGGTTTTGGTTACCTAAAATATGACTATGTTATGAATATAGGTGCCCCTTCCTATCGTCCTTATTTCTTCGCCAACGATATTTGGAGTATTGATAAAATAGGCCAAGAAGAACAGTTGTCGACCGGAGATGAAGCTAACGCCTAATGAAACCAGGTTTTTACCTTTCTTCTGATAAGAAAATAGCCCAGGAAACAACACTGGGCTATTTTAAAGTCGTTCCTTGACATACCGTATAAAAAAGACGTCCTTCCAGAATATCTTGCATCAACGTATAATTTTTCTCCTCAATACAGACTTGAACTGGCTGTTTCAAAACTACTCCCTGCAAAGCCTGTCCTAAATCTACATTTAAAACAAAGTTAATTCCTTCTCCTTGCCACTTTGCAATTGCTTCTTTAGCTGTCCATAATTTCAAGAAACCTAATGCGCCTTGAGCTAACACTAAATTCTTTTCTGTTTCAGAAAAAAAATTATTGGATAAGGAAGCATGGGACCGTGGAAGAGTCATATCTTCTAAATCCAAGGTAGCATAAGTGCTAGGGTCAGACAGGATCACGCCAATCCATGTTCCTGAATGGCTAATACTAATTAAAGGCAAGTCTACCGACGCTTTAGAAGAGTAAAGATAAGGACGTCCTGACGCTTCATGACGAATCTCTAGGTCTTTTATATCTGGTCGCAATGATAAAACAATCAGATGGGTTAATTGACGGCGAAGAGTAAAAGGGATTCTCTGTTTAGAAAGAGATGCAGATTCAATGATCATATCGCCCCTAAAATCTTTTATGATAGAAGACATTTCCTCCGACAATATGTTAACTATTTTCACAACCAAAATATTGATTTAAAATTACATTTATTACTTGAAAATATCTTATCTAATTCCTAAATACTTCTCAAGCAGTAATAAGAGGTTATGCCATTCTTACTTGACGGTTAAAGGCTATTTTAGCAATAATCCTGACGGTGAAGGAATAAACAAAGTAGGGAGCTTAAAATGAAAAGAATTATGATTATCACTACTGCATCGGTTATTGGATTAACTTTGCAAGGATGCTCAAACTATCAACCAACCTATAATGTCTCTCATCAAACTTTACCGGCGCTTGCAGAATCTCTGACAGAACAGGATATTGGCCGTACCATCATGGAAGCCGCAAAAGAACGCGGCTGGACTTGTAGTCAAATCCAACCTAATAAGCTTATATGTAAGCTTAGGCACCATGAAGATGATGTAACCATCGACATAAGCTTTAACAAGAAAGATTTCTCTATTACCCACATAACGGCTGGCAAGATGGATGCAGGGGAAGATCAGGTTCATCACCGATATAACAGATGGGTCAAATTATTAAGGAACGATATTCTTAATAAGCTTGAGACTCGAGGAAACTTCTAGGTTAGTAGAATAGCATAATCACATGTATATTATATCGTGTCATTGGGAGATAGAGGAAAGAAGCAATGGTTGGCCACATCCAAAAAATGCGCCAGCCATACCACCCTTGGTTCGTCGTCGCCTAACATCACTGGGACAAATGGCCTTTAGAGAGCTTTACAATATTAAAGAATGTGCCCCTGACGACGATCTCCCTTGGGTGATCTCCTCTCGGCATGGGGACTATGAGCGCACTCAGAACCTATTGACCCAACTTTCAACTCAAGAATCTTTATCCCCCACAGACTTTAGTCTGTCTGTTCATAATGCTATTGCCGGACAATTTGCTATTGCTACCGGCAATAAACAGCCCCAAACCGTGGTATCTGCGGGGCCAAAAAGTTTTGAGCTTGGATTATTAGAGGCATTTTGTCTCCACCAAGAATTAGGAAAGCCTATCGGTTATATTTATTATGATCAAGCATTACCGCCCCCCTATGCGCCGGAGCTTGCCGTGGATAAGATATGTATTGCCATGCTATTGACAGGGACACCCCCGCAAGATAATGAAGCGGCTGTACGCCTAACCTATACACCGTCCCCCACCTTAACAACTGAATTAAAGGTTGAGAGCGAGCTCGACTTTATTCACTTTATGGAAAGCCAAGCGTCAACCTTTAATATTTCTCTTTCCTTTGGCTCGTTTTCTATGGAGCGCTTACATGGATAAACTCTCTTATTTTGTACGTATCTGTGCCGTGGGCATTGGTTTTTCCACATTCGGCATCGGCGGCTTTCTTTTAGGATCGCTTGTTTTTCCAATAATTATTCTTGGAACACGTGATAAAGATAAGCGCCGCCATCGGGTGCGTTCAACAATCCGTTTAACCTTTAAAATATTTCTAGAATTGCTTGAGTTCTTGGGTATTATTAGGCTGGTGATTCATAATTTATCTAAATTGGATAAATTAAAAGGGTGCTTAATCATTTGTAATCACCCAACCTTAATTGATGTGGTTATCATTATGGCTTATATGAAGAATGTACAATGCGTGGTTAAAAAAGAGTTATGGTCTAACTTCTTCTTAGGAGGGGTTGTACGTGCCGCTGGTTATTTCCGTAATGATACAGATCCTGAATTATTTTTGACAGAATCAAAACGCCAACTTCAAAATGGCGAAAACATTTTAATATTCCCCGAAGGTACACGGACAAAACCTGGCGTTCCCCTTAAATTAGCTCGTGGATTAGGAAATTTAGCTTTAGCCGCTAACGCGAATATCCAATCCTTAGTTTTAAAGTGCAATAATATTTTCTTAACCAAAGGACAAAAGTGGTACCGTCCGCCATGCAGCCGAACCACTTTAGAACTCAGTGTTGGTTCCTATTTTTCTTTAGACCACTATGATGATCACATGCCAAGATCCCTTAGAGTTCGTGCCTTGATGAAAGATGTTCAAACTTATTATAATAGGACATTAAATTATGAATGATTTAGAAACAAAAATTAAACACCTTATTATTGATTCCCTCAATCTAGAAGATATTAGTGTGGAGGATATTGACAGTACAGAGGCTCTGTTTGTTGATGGTTTAGGGCTTGACTCAATTGATGCTTTAGAATTAGGAGTTGCTTTGCAGAAAGAATTTAATATTAAAATTAAAGTCCAGGATGATGAGATTAAAAAGCATTTTTATTCAGTAAGGACACTGACTGAATTTGTAAGCAAACAACAATAAGAGATTCATAATGACAAAAGATGAAATTTTCAACCAAATTGCAGACTATCTTGAGGAATATTTTGAAATTACCCGCTCATCCATTACCCTGGAAGCAAAACTATTCGAAGAACTGGATTTAGATAGCATTGATGCCGTTGACTTAATCGTAAAGCTACAAGAATTGGCAAAGAAGAAAATTTCCCCAACAGAGTTTAAACAAGTCCGTACAGTTGGGGATGTGGTGGATAAGGTGTATGATCTTGTCCATCAAGAATAGGACAAAAGTCTTACGGCGGCTTTGCAGCGGTATATCCTTTATTTATCCCGCTTTAATTTATCTTTATTTAAAGGAAATGTCCGTAACATCCATTATCCCTTTATTGTATCCTGTAGCCATAAACCTGATGGTTGCAGGAGCTTTTGGTGTCAGTCTATTATACCCTCCATCCTTAATCGAACGGATAGCCCGGCAAATGAAGCATAACCTGGATGAACGGGGCATTGCTTATACACGACAAGTTACTAAAGTTTGGTTTGGCTTTGGTTTAATGAATACCGGGATTTCCTTCTTAACCGCGCTCCATGGGGATTTAAAAATATGGGCTCTTTATAATGGTTTCATTTCCTATTTATTGATGGGCAGCCTTTTCATTGTTGAATATAGTGTTCGTCAATATAGACGCCACCATAATTTGATGTAGGTGTGATATGAGTTTACCTCTTCCTTTTCTAACCCTCGGTCACTTATTATCCCATCGCAGTGAGGCTGATTGGAACCTTATTTTTTTAGCCAATGACAGTTTTAAAAAAGACTGTGCGCGACTATACACTTATCTGACAACGATAACCCCCCCTCGCGTCATCTTACTGCAATCAGATAGAGCGTCCTTTCTTGCCGCCTTACTGGGTGCCTTTCATAATGGCCTGCCCGTCATTATACCTCATTCACAAGCTCCCTCAGCTTTACAAGAAATCCTCCCGCCAGGAGACTTGATTATGGATGATACCTTTGAAGTACCTGACAGCTATAAAGAAGCGGATTTTACTCGCTTTGCTGAAGTAAAAACCGCGACCTTATGGTTATATACTTCGGGATCAACAGGGGCTCCTAAAGCCATTACCAAAACATTACAGCAGTTAGATGCAGAAATTATGACCCTTAATCAGCTCTGGGGAAAAACTCCTTGTCCGGCTGTCTGGTCAACCGTACCTCATCATCATATTTATGGATTGCTCTTTTCTTTACTGTGGCCTGCCTGCGCGGGTTATAAAATTAATCCCCATACCGTGCAATTTTGGGAAGAAATTGCAAACAACGCAGCTGATCAAGATTTTTTGATCTCAAGCCCCGCTCATTTAAGTCGAATGGCAGCAATTCAGACCGGCCCTCGCCTTCGTATTTTCTCTTCAGGAGCCCCCTTAAGCTTTGAAAACGCTCAAAACTGCCAAGCCATTTTAGGAAGCTTACCTTACGAAATTTTAGGCAGCACAGAAACAGGTGGGATTGCTTATAGACAACAAAAAAACCCCGATCAAATCTGGACACCTTTTTCGAGCATCCTTATTAAGAGCAATGAGGTTCAAAACCTGCTTTTAAAGTCCCCCTATCTTATTGATAATCACTATTATCAAACTGAAGATCGAATTGAGTTACTTGAAACTGGACAATTTAGATTACTAAGCCGCGCTGATCGGATTGTCAAAATCGAAGGCAAACGCGTGAGCCTAAATGATATCGAACAACGGTTAACCAATCTAAAGTGGATTGATACAGCCATCGCCTGCACCCTATCTCATAAACGGACTGAAACAGCGATTGTTGCCGTTTTATCAGAAGAGGGAAAAACAGCTTACACCACTCTGGGCAAAGTTAAATTTATTCGCCAGCTACGCACTGAATTGTACCAGTACTTAGAGCAAGTCGTTGTACCGCGACGGTGGCGATTTGTGAATGAAATTCCAACCGACAGTCGCGGAAAAACACCGATTTCTTTAATTGAATCACTTTTTGTTAAAAAAGATTAAATCATGACAGCACCAATTTTATTACCGCAAATTCTCGAAAAAAAAGTTTCTGAAAATTCAGCTCGATTGCTATTGAAGGTTCCTGAGAATTTGTTATATTTTGATGGGCATTTTCCGCATATGCCTATTTTGGCCGGCGTTGTTCAACTACACTGGGCTGTACACTTTGCAAAAGAGATATTTTTAATGGCAGATTTGATTGAGGATGCTTCCCGAATAAAATTTAACAATATTATCCGTCCTGAAGATGAGATTACGTTACTCCTGACAGTTAATCCTGAAATACAAACACTGACTTATACTTATAAACTTGACGAGAAAATCTGTTCTACCGGTCGTTTCGTCCCTATAAAAAAGTAATTTTCGATGCCCATGAAAATCTTAGCCCTCATTCCTACCTACAATCACTATAAGGCATTACCGTCGATTATTAAGCGACTAATACAAGCGAATATGGAAATTCTTATTGTTGATGATGGCAGCAATGAGATAACTCATCAAACCTTAATGGACTTATTACAACAGTATCCCCTCACCTTACTACCCCTAGAAAACAACCAGGGCAAAGGGGCGGCAATCCACCAAGGATTACGTTGGGCCCATCAGCATGGCTTTACACATGCCTTTCAAATCGATGCGGATGGTCAACATAGCTTGGATAACCTCCAAGGCTTTATGGACTTATCCAGCAATAACCCGGAGGCATTGATCAGTGGACAACCAATTTATGATCAATCTATGCCTCTTGCCCGTCGGATTGGTCGATGGTTTACCCACGTTTGGGTATGGATTGAAACCTTGTCTTTCAGAATTACAGATAGTATGTGCGGTTTTAGAATTTATCCTGTCGACTCAACCCTCCGTATCCTTGAATCTAAAGGCATTGGCCCAAGGATGGATTTTGATACTCACATCATGGTCCACCTATTTTGGCAAGGCATTCCGGTGGTCATGAGCCCGGTTGCCGTCACTTATCCTGAAGGAAATATATCAAATTTTGATGTAATCCGAGATAATTGGCGCATTACTAAGATGCATACCAAGCTTTTCTTTACCATGGTTTTTAATCTCAAAAAAATTCTGAGCCATCGCCCTAATTATAAGACTTTGGACTTGCCTGTGGAAAATACCCATTGGGCTTCCTTGGAAGAACGATCTTCCCTGATGGGCATGTTTATATTGGCTTATTGCTGTCGCTTTATGGGTAAAAGGCTTTGTATGGCACTCAGTACCCCGGTTATCCTTTATTATTACTGCTTTAATAAGATTCAACGCCAAGCTTCCCAAGACTTTCTAAAGCGAGCCTTCTCTAGAGCAGCCCGTCCAGACACGACAAGCTCTTTACGTCATTTCTTTTCCTTTCTGGAAATGGCACTCGACAAATTTGGCGCTTGGAGCGGACAGATGACATTTGATGAAATAATTTATACCTCCCCCACTACTTTTAAGGATTTGATGGCACAACCGACCGGCGGGATGCTTTTAGTCTCTCATTTGGGAAATATGGAATTTTGTCGAGCTGCTACCTGCTTAGAGCATAAGAACCGTCTTCATATTCTTTTACATAGCAAGAATTCCCAACGGTATAATCAGTTTCTCAAAGCCTTTAATCCGTTGTCAAATTTAAATATCATTGAAATTACAGAGATTAATCCTGCGACAATCATTTATCTCCGGGATCGGCTTTCTCAGGGTGACTGGGTGGTCATTGCCGGCGACCGGCTCCCCCCTCAAAATAAGAGCCGCATCACCCATGTCCCCTTCCTGGGGATAGAGGCTCCCTTTTCCCAAGGACCATATATTTTGGCATCATTGCTTGAATGCCCTGTCTATATGGCTATCGCTGTACGAGATCAAGCAAACATCTCTGTTAACCTTGAAAAATTAGATGATAAAATTGTCTTACCCCGCGCAAACAAAAATAATCACATAGACAAGTATGTTATTGCTTTTTCACAATACCTGGAAAAATTTAGCTTGCTTTATCCGTATCAATGGTTCAACTTCTTTAATTTTTGGAAATAGTTCCTATATTTATTGTAGGAAGATAAGACAAGAGGTTCTAAAAAATGACGACGCCCCTTATTCTCGATGCAAAACGACCCCTTACCATCGAAGAAGCAGATGCCTTATCCAGTCAAATGCTACAGTTAAGACTTACTTCCGATGATAATTTTAAAAGTTATATCCAAAACGGGTCTGATTTTCTAAGCCACCATTTCGATAAGGAAGGTGCCATTTATGGCGTCACAACAGGTTATGGGGATAACTGTGATCGGGCTGTCCCTGTTGATTTAGTGGAAGATCTCCCCCTCAATCTATTAAGGTTTCATGGATGTGGCCTAGGAAATTATTTAACACCATCTCAAACTCGTATGGTGTTAGCAATTCGCCTTTCAACCCTCTGTCGCGGTTATTCCGGTGTCAGCTTTACCTTATTAAAACGCCTAGAATTATTATTAGAGCATGATATTTTACCCCTGATTCCTAGCGAAGGATCTGTTGGGGCAAGTGGCGACTTAACTCCTCTTTCCTATGTGGCAGCCGTTATTATGGGCGAGCGGGAGGTTTGGTATAAGGACGAGACGCGCCCTACAGCAGAAGTTTATGCTGATCTTGGCATTCCAGCCTATAAAATGCGTCCCAAAGAACCCTTGGCAATCATGAATGGTACTTCTGTGATGACAGCATTAGCGGTTGAAGCCTATAAACGGGCCGAGTATTTAAGCCGTCTCACGATGCGTCTCACCGCTTTAACCTCGCTTGCCCTTAAGGGGAATCCCCATCATTTTAATGAAAATTTATTTGCGACTAAACCCCATCCCGGGCAGCTCCGTGCAGCTGCAGCCATTCGAGATGACCTCAGTAAAGTTCCTCTTTCTTTTCCAGAAGGACGACTACAAGATCGCTATTCTACCCGCTGTGCCCCGCATATCATCGGAGTCATTGAAGATATGCTTCCTGTTTTCAGGAAGATGATTGAAATAGAAATGAATTCGGCCAATGATAATCCTTTGATTTATAATGAACAGATCCTGCATGGCGGCCATTTTTATGGAGGACATATCGCCTTTGCGATGGACAGCTTGAAGAATCTTGTGGCTAACCTAGCCGATTTGCTGGATCGCCAGATGGCGGTCTTAGTGGATCCTAAATTCAACAATGGGTTGCCGGCTAATCTATGTGGCGTCAAAGGAAAACGCTTATCCATTAATCATGGGCTAAAGGCCTTGCAAATTGGGGCCTCTGCTTGGACGGCAGAAGCTTTAAAACAAACCATGCCGGCCAGTGTTTTCTCGCGTTCGACAGAAAGCCATAATCAAGATAAAGTCAGCATGGGCACTATTGCTGCGCGCGATGCTCTTCGGGTAAATCAACTCACCGAACAAGTTGCTGCTGCCCAGCTGATCAGTACTCTACAAGCGTTGCGCCTCAGAGAACAAGAAGGCTCACTCTGCCTTGACAACTATCCCCTAGACCTGCAGAATTTCTTAACAGCGGTGGCACAGTATGTTCCCTTCATCGGCGAAGATCAACCTTTAGATGGTTGTTTGCGCAATCTGATTAGCGTCATCCAAAGACGCCAATTGCCGCTCTATAGATTAGGATAATAAGTAATGACTGTCGCTTTAAGTATAAAATACCCTATTAAAATTCACTACTTTGATGTGGATCCGATGAATGTTGTATGGCATGGCAACTATGTCCGATTCATGGAAATGGCACGTACGGCCCTTATTGCACAAGTGGGTTATGATTATGCGGCTATGGATGCATCCGGCTATGTATGGCCAATTGTTGATATGCGCCTCAAATATATCCGGCCAATTATGTTACAACAGTCAGTCATTATAGAAGCAACCTTAGTGGAATATGAAAACAGAATCGTGGTGGATTACAAATTCATTGATCAAGAAACAGGCAAATTACTTACTAAAGCCACCACTATCCAAGTGGCAGTAAAAATGGGGAATACCAGTATGGATATGGTCTGCCCTCCTGATTTCGTCAATCGTGTTAAACAATATTTAGAGACCCCAGTATGTTCAGAATAATTACAGTTTTCCTCGTAATCATAGGCTTGTTGGCTCAAGCAGCAATCTGCGGCCAAGATCACTCTCTTGAAAAAATCAGCCAGTCCTTAGGGCATGACGGCGTCTTAACTGCATCCTTTATCCAAAAGAAAAAGATCACCGGCCTGCCGGCTCCCCTAGTTTCAAGCGGCACCCTCACAGTACAAAATGGCAAAGGTATTGTGTGGGAAACAGAAACACCATTTCCTATTACCCTATTACTTAATCAACACGGAATTTTTCAGATCGATGAGGGAAAGAAAACAAACCTAGTCCATGGACGGAATCAAGACAAGACTATCCTTAACATTTTATCAAAAGTCCTGAACGGTAATTTTAACACCATAACTGAATTTAAAGTTAAAGTTTTAGAAATGGAAGGTGACAACTATTGGAAAATTGATTTGTTAGCCCAAGGTGCCATCGCCAAATTTATCACAAAAATTCAAATTGATGGAAATCAGTTTATTAGGAAAATTGTTATTCAGCGCGCCAATAAAGACACAGACGAGATCACCTTGTCCCAACATCAACTTACAAAAACTCCAGCAGCTGATATAGCAAACCTCCTCAATGATTAATCGACTTACCACTCTTCATAAATTTATGAGTCTTCTCTGGGGCCTACTCATGTTAGCCTTCAGTTTATATTGTGTCCATGGATTTATAGTTGGGGAGAAAATTAAATTTGATATTTTGGATATGCTGCCATCCAGCCATTCAGAATCCCTTCAAGAAGTCCGCCGTCTGCTGGAGGACAGTAATATTATTCAAAAAGTTGTCATTCTTGTCGGCCATAAAGATCCTGAAATCGCTAAAACAGAAACACAAAAACTAAAGAATGCCATAGCCCAAGCCAGACTCCCTTTGTCTGAGCATCCTATTCAAAGCATCTCGGAAAACTATAAAAAACTGTTTACAGAGTTGTTTCCCTATCGGTCCTATCTTTTAACGCCAGAAGATCGTCATCACATAGCAACTGACTCTGAAGATCAATTGGTGGCGCGCGCCATTGCTGAAATTATGGCCCCCTTTAGTGCAGTCAATATCAAAAATGATCCCTTTAATCTGTTTACCCATTACGTGCAGCTTAACAGCCCTAACAGCCCTTTTCAGATAGATGACAATAATAATCTGTTTGTTACAGATAATCGCAAAACGTGGGTTATCTATTTGGGAACCATAAACGCATCTGCTTTTTCCTTAGAAGTTCAGAAAGACTTTATCAACAAACTAACGCCTATTCTGAAGGAAATGAGCAAAGTGCCTAACCTTGAAATTTTAAAAACAGGCAGTATTTTCTATGCTGCTGCCGGTGCCCAGCAAGCCCAGGATGAAATTTCATTAATTGGTTCGCTGTCACTGGCTGGTATTATTTTATTACTGGTGGGAATTTTTCGCAATCTGCGCTCTCTTTTCTTTGCCTTTAGTGTCATTCTAACGTCAATAATCGTCGGCCTGACAGTCTGTTTAGTCTTGTTTGACAATATCCATATTTTAGCCCTTGTTTTTGGATGCTCGCTTGTCGGCATTACTGTCGATTATGCCTTGCACTATACTTGTGCAAGTTATCAAACCTTTGCCTCACCATTTGATATTTTTAAGAAATTAATGCCTGCTCTTCCCTTAAGCGCCCTTACATCAGCTACCGGCTTTGCTCTTTTACTCTTGGTTCCCTTCCCTGGCATTCAACAAATGGCTGTTCTATCATCAGTAGGTTTAATCAGTGCTCTTTTAACCGTTTTCCTTTGGGGGCCTTATTTCTCTCTCTGCCAAACAAAGCCTATCTCATCGCTGGGACAACGCTGTCAGAAATATTTAGCTTTAATGGCTAATTATAGCCATAGCCCCACCCTTAAAATATTCTGCGTGATTGTAAGTGGGATTATTTTTGTCCTAGGTTGTTTTCAGCTCTCTTTTGATGATAACTTACAAAACCTACAATCCTTAAATCCTGCCCTAAAACAACAAGAAAATAAAATTAATTCTCTAATGGCAAATGAGTCGTCTCCTAACTTTATTGCGGTTAAAGGTTCCTCGTTACAAGATGTTTTAGAAAAACAAGAAAAGCTTTTCCCTCAACTGGATGCATTTGGCATTTCCTATCGCGCTTTAGCCACGCTTGTCCCTTCTCATACGCGCCAAAAAAGCAACCAAGAGCTGGTGAAAAACCATTTATATACGTTTAATATTCTGACTAAGCTTACTCAAATCCTAGGCCAAAAAACAGGTAGCCAAATAAATGATTTTGCTCCCCCTGTGCCCCCTCTTAATATTTCTCTCAACGATCTTCCTATTGGTTTAAAAGAACTTGCGTACACGATAGGCTCTGAAGAGATAATAGGGCGTATAATGCTGAGCCATTTACCAGATGAGGCGGCCTTAAAAAACTTGCTGCATCATCAGCCAGACGCCCGTTATATTAATCCCGCTCAAGAATATTCCCATCTATTTACTCTCTACCGCCACTTCGTTATGACGTTGATAGGCCTTATTCTAGGTGGAATAGCAATGATTCTAGCCATCGGCGTTAATTTGAGAGCCGCTTGTCAGATCATTGCCCCCCTTATGGTTGCCCTTCTGGGAAGCATTGGATTGTTAGAAATACTCGCTCCCCTCAACCTGTTCCATGTCATGGGGCTATTGTTATCCCTGTGCATTGGAATCGACTATGCCCTTTTTCTTTATTGGGGTCAGCGCCAGTCGACCGTGAAGAAAAATAACCTACTTTTATTATGTAATGGTCTGTCATCCATAACGACCGTTTTATCGTTCGGGTTACTAGGCTTTAGTCAAACCAGAGCTGTCCATAGCTTTGGACTTAGCGTTTTTATAGGAATTACAGCTTATTTTATAGGGACAACAATTTTTCTGGGGAGCAAAGAAAAAATAAATGAATAAATTGCTTCAAACCTTTCTACTTTTCACAACCTGCTTAATGCTATCAAGCTGTACTTCTATTTTATCGGAAGTAGAATTGGAATCAGAATTTCCCTTAGAAAAAACCAGTGATAAAGTGATTGAGATTGCTCCTGGCGTTCAGATGCAGCTCGCAACCATCTGGCCCTTAAAAGGTCAAGGAACTTATTTGCAACGGATCAAAAGCTCAGTCGGGCAACAGCACCATACAATCATGGTCCATATTACACTCGAGCCGACTAAACTTGAATTTATTGCCGTTAATGATATCATAGGACGTCTTTATTCTCTCAAGTGGACACCAGATCAAACCCTGTGGGAAGCCACAGACCAAATCCCTAAAACAATGATACCAGAAAATATTATTGGTGATTTTTTGTTAGTCCATCTAGACATTGATCAACTGAAAGCCAATATAAAAGGAGCAACCGTTATTGAGCGTGGCAATGAGAGAATTATTCAGACACCGCACGGCATTGTCCGCAAGATAACGCGCCTTAACCGCCAAGGAGATCTATGGCAAAAAGCAAGGATTCAAAATCCTAAAATTGGCTATGAACTTGATATTGAGACAATACCCACACCATGAAAGAGCATAATAAAATTTATCTGAATGATTTAGGTCTGGCTTGTTCCTTGGGAATCGGCAAACAAGTGATTAGTGACGCTTTATTTTCTCCAACTCTTTCCTTCGAAAAAGAAACTCATAATGTGACACGAGAGACACTGACATCTGGCCGCCATGTGGTTGTTAAACGGGTCGCCGGTATTTTAGAGGCGATTACTTCTCCCGTTGAGAAAGTAGATACTCCCACCAATCGGATCCTTAAGCTTGCGCTTGATGAAATCAAGACGACTGTTGAAAATGCTAAAGCAACTTATGGGTCCCATCGTATCGGCATCATTCTGAGCACGAGCACCAGTGGAATGGAAGAAGGACAAAATGCCTTTATTCATTATCAACAAACCGGAAGATGGCCTGATTCTTATTGTTACCCCCAACAAGAGTTGCATAGCCCAACAGGTTTTGCCGTTCAATATCTGGGCATCGACGGCCCAGCTTACACAATTTCTACGGCCTGTTCTTCTAGCGGTAAAGCCTTATGTTCAGCCGCTCGCTTGCTTAAGGCAAATATTTGCGATGCTGTGATTGTTGGTGGTGTGGATTCTTTATGTGACCTGACCTTAAATGGGTTTGAATCTTTGGAGCTTATTGCTCAAGATTTATGCACACCCTTTAGTCGCAATAGACAAGGTATCAATATTGGCGAAGGAGTTGCTATCTTCCTGATGTCACGCCAGCCCAGTGACATAGAATATGCAGGCGGCGGAGAAAGTTCGGACGCCTACCATATAAGTTCCCCGGCGCCAAATGGCGAAGGGGCGGAAACCGCCATCAAAGCCGCTCTTGATCAAGCAAATCTATCCCCCAATGACATTTGTTATATCAATCTGCATGGAACCGGCACGTCAGCGAATGATCTCTGTGAAAGTCGCTGTATTAGTCGATTATTTGGGACTACTATCCCCACCAGTTCAACCAAAGCCTTTATCGGTCATACCTTAGGGGCAGCGGGTGCTTTAGAAGCTGGATTTTTATGGTTAAGTTTACAGCAAGACCATCAGGCAACCATTCCGGCTCTCCCTCATTTATGGGATGGTGAAAGAGATCTCAACCTTCCACCCCTTCATTTTACAACCGTCGGCGAAAGGTTAAAACCTATAGGATCCCATTATTGCCTTATGAGCAATTCATTCGTCTTTGGCGGCAGTAACGTCAGTTTGATTTTACGTAAGGAAATTTTTCATGATTAACTATCAAGATATGTGCCTGGTGGATGTTCTTCCTCATAAGGCACCCATGATCCTTTTGGATAAGATTATCGAGTTTAGAGAAAATCTAATTCATGTTTCGGTTACCATTACGCAAGAGTCTTTATTTCTAGCAAATGACAAGGTTCCTGCCTATGTCGGTTTAGAATATATGGCTCAGGCTATCGCAGCCTGGAATGGCATAGTCTCTAGACACTCATCCACATTCCCACCACGGATTGGCTTTTTATTGGGAACACGAAACTTAAAACTTCATAGTCCTGCATTTTCAATCGGAACTAAACTCGATATATTCGGAACGTGCAATTATACTGATGGCGAAATGGGGTCTTTTGACTGCTGGATTGATCATGAAGGCACACAAGTCGCATCGGCAACTCTCACCGTTTTTCAACCCCATTCCCTTGAGGATCTATATGTCAACCAATGAAAAAACCGTCTTAGTAACCGGAGCTAGTAAAGGGATTGGTCAAGCTATCGCCTTAGCAGCTGCTCAAGCAGGTTATGCTGTTGTTATTCACTATAACCGTGATCTCGACAGTGCTCTAAAAACTCAAAAAGAGATAGAAAGTTTTGGTGGAAAGGCACGTCTTATTAGTTTTGATGTCAGTAACCGAACCACTTGCCAACAACGCCTCGGCGCCGATATTCAAGAACATGGTGCTTATTATGGTGCTATTTTAAATGCCGGTATTACTCGCGACAATGCCTTTCCAGCATTGGAAGATAATGATTGGGACAAGGTTATCCATACCAATTTGGATAGTTTCTACAATGTGCTGAAACCCATTATCATGCCCATGATTCGTACCCGCAAACCGGGAAGAATTATTACACTTTCATCTGTTTCGGGACTGGTGGGCAATCGCGGGCAAGTCAACTATAGTGCCGCAAAAGCCGGTATCATTGGGGCCACAAAAGCCCTGGCCCTTGAGCTGGCCAGCCGTAAGATTACCGTCAATTGTATTGCTCCGGGTGTGATTGAAACCCAAATGGTTAAGGACCTCCCCTTAGATCACATTATGCCCTTAATTCCTATGGGTCGCATGGGTCAGCCCGCAGAAGTGGCAGCAACCGCTGTCTTTCTTCTATCAGAAGCGGCTGGCTATATCACCCGCCAGGTTATTTCTGTTAGTGGAGGTCTTGTCTAATGCGTCGCGTCGTTGTTACAGGTATGGGCGGGATCACCGCCTTAGGAGAATCTTGGTCAGAAATTAAAGAAAATATGCAAAACGGCAAAACTGCCACCCGTGTCATGCATGAATGGGCGGATTTGAAAGGAATGAACACGTGTTTAGGAGCGCCTATTCCTGAGCATTCTTTAAAAGATCGATGGTCGAGAAAAAAGACCCGTACCATGGGCCCCGTCTCTCTTTATGCTGTTTATGCAACAGAAAAAGCCTTAATTGATGCTGGTCTTCTGGATGACCCTATCCTTCTTTCGGGTAAGGTAGGCGTTGCTTATGGGTCTAGTTTTGGCAGCACCGCCCCCATGTACGACTTTGCGGAACTTTTATTTAACAAAGACTTACACAAACTAACGTCCACCAGTTATATTCGGATGATGGGTCATACAGCCGCGGTTAACATCGGCCTTCTCTTCCAACTTAAGGGTCGTATTATTCCAACGGCAACGGCCTGTACCTCGGGAAGTTTGGCCATTGGTTATGCAGCCGAAGCCATTCGCTCTGCCAAGCAAGATATTGTGATTGCTGGTGGCGCTGAAGAATTATGCCCCTCAATGGCCGCTGTGTTTGATGTCCTTTATGCCACCAGTACAACCAAGGATCCATATTTGGCTCCTCGCCCTTATGATGGTCAACGAGACGGATTGGTACTCGGAGAGGGTGCAACTTCCCTGGTCCTTGAAGACTATGAGCATGCCAAGGCTCGGGGAGCAACCATTTATGCGGAAATTGTTGGTTTTGCTACCAATATGGATGGTAACCATATTACGCAACCCTCTCCCGCTACCATCGAAACTGTTATGAAATTAGCCTTAGAGGATGCTCAGCTCTCCCCCAAAGATATGGGGTTTATCAGTGGCCATGGTACGGCTACAGAGTTTGGTGACATTGTGGAAACCACAGCCACTCATGCCGTTTTTGTTAAGGATAAGCCAATCCATTCCCTCAAAAGCTATTTTGGCCACACCTTAGGGACGTGTGGAGCTTTAGAATCTTGGTTAGGCATTGAAATGATGCGGGATCAATGGATTGCCCCGACTGCTAATCTTGTCACCATTGACGAGCGCTGTGCGCCTTTACATTATATAAAAGGCACCGGGCTCTCTTTAGAAACAAATTATTTTATGAATAATAACTATGCCTTTGGGGGCATTAATACCAGTCTAATCTTCAAGAAAGTTATATGATTGTTTTCCTGAAGCGATGGTTAATAATCTAACTTTAAGAATTATTAGATGAACATCTGTGAGCTAATACCCGGAGGATTGGCTCACTATTTTACTGCAACTTTTCCCTCTAACCTGAGTGGATAACTTATTAAAATCTACTTTGAGAACTTTGTTGAAGGTCGGTAAAATTACAACCAATTGCCATTAATTTGGTTTACTCCTTATGGTCTCCCCTCCTTACAATGCTTACATTATTTACCTCTAGATTACTTTATGAGCAACAATCATCATCGAGCGGTATCAATAATAGTTTTAAATAAATTAAAAGAGTTTATTGCTACTAGCAAATATGTAGCAAGTTTAAATATTTATACCTATATTAAGGGCATCATTTAAATAGAAAAAAGAATTAAACATGAAATTATACCGCTCAATAATATTAAGTTTATGCTTGTCAGCTATCTCTCCATCCTTTGCTGTAACATATAGAGCTTCTCATTCTGACATAGAAAAAGTAGAGTTTAATAAGCTGCCTGTCGATACGCAGCAATTGGGTGCGGAATATGCCCCTCAACAAGATTTTCTTCATCTTCTAGTGATAAATAAAGAATTATCTTCTATCATCCAAGATGTAAGATTTAGACGCGTTTGGCCTTATTTCCTTAAAGAACCTATAATAGGCGACTATACCCAAAGCTTAAAAACGTACCTTGAAGAAGCAAAACTTAAGGACCAGACAGTATCCCTTCGACTAACAGGTATAAGTTCCCACTTAAAAACTCTAACTTCAGAACTAGAAAATTATAGTAATCTATTAAAATATTTAAATATAAATTGTGCTCATGCTGATAAAGTTCCTTTTCTTGAAAATTTAGAGTTTCTAGCTACGGCCTCTCACCTTGAAACTCTAGAGTTAAATGATATTAACATTCGTAATTTAAGCTCCTTAGCAAACTCAATTCACCTTACTAAGCTTAACTTATCCTCTGCAGGAGTTGAGGATATCAGTCCTTTAGCAACCTTGCTTAACCTTACTAATCTTGATTTATCTTACACAGATGTGTCGGATATCAGTCCTCTAGCAAAACTGAACTACCTTACTACACTTAAGTTGAATCAGACAAAGGTCAAGGATATTAGTTCTTTAGCAACCTTACCTAACCTTGCCTACCTTAACTTATATCAAACAAACGTGACGGATACAGGTCTTTAGCAAGCTTATCTCAGCTTACCTAAGCTACCATACTTAGGAGTTTTTCCTCTGAGCTAATCCTTTAGGGATTAGCTCACTATTTCGCTCTTTCTTTCTTATGCTCTGGAGAAGATTAGGATAGGACAAGCTTGCTAAATACATCCTTGGTGAGTGAGGATATTACCATATTGGGTGCCGCTTTCTTTTCAACAACCTCTTTGGCTAATTTGAACGCTTTGACAGCATTAACACGCCCTTTGCCAAAGATCTCTGGCTTAAACGCAATACCATGATTATTATCTTCCCAAAATTGATCACAGGATTGGATTAAACAATCCTTCAATTCCATCGCATTCAGTTGGGGGTAATATTTACTCATAAGCGTTAAGATCCCAGAAACATGCGGGGTGGCCATAGAGGTCCCTGACATCGAATCGAATTCATCCATTGCCACTGTCGCCATTATATTTTCTCCGGGACCAAAAACAAAATTATCCGAAAGTTTTCCTGGTAAATTCGAAAATTGACTGATGGTTTGGCCATCTTCTTTTAAAGAGCCCACCAATAACATCCGCCGCGCTAAGGCTTGATTTTTGGATAAAATCCAAGCCCCATGCGTTGCCATCCAAATCCCTTTATTCCAATAAGTTAGAAAGCCAGAATTTAACTCATCCGTGACAAATTTTGAATCATTGCCAGCTGCCATCACCAAGAGTCGATCATTTTTTTCTAGTTCATTTAACAGCTTATCGAAATCGCGCATTTCAAGGCGGTTGACTAAATAGTGAAAAGAGGCACTAATAACTTTAGCCGGATTACCTTTAATTCTGTTGATCAGCTGATCAATTCCTTCAAATTCTACTGGTAGCACTTGTGCACCATAAGCGACACCCTTATGGGTCCCCGACTTTGCATCAGCGGCAATGGTACCAGCAACATGGGTTCCATGCACATCATCCATCGTATACTTTTCACCTTCTTCTGGATGTTTTATGTACCGATCTTTGAGACTGAACTTAACATGACAGTTATCTACAAAGCCACAATCCCATACAATAACTTGGGCTCTATCTCCATTAAGCCCTAAATTATGGAGTTCATTCACTCCAGTAACTTTATGAGGATGCAAAGGACCATGAAGCAAGTAAGCGGAAGGATCTAAGTGAACCTTAGTATCAATTTCTTTCCATTTGGAAATTTCTAATTGTTCTGCTTCTAAAAATTCCTGAAACCGAGCAGAAAATTTAATTGGACCAAAATTGGGATAATGATCATAATCCTCTATATTATATTTTTGCATAAAGCGGCGAGCATAGTTGACCCAGTATTCATGTTCTCTAATCTTCTTAAAGGTATAGTTATACAGATCTTTTTTCTTGTAAAAAAGTTGATGAATGGTGGGATATTGATAAGGGTTATACATTTTCTGCTGGCTATAAAGGTATTCTGCACGGTAAACTTCCATATTTAGATCATCCTGATCAAAGTGAAAGTTGTTGTTCCGATAGCCTGCTCCAAGACGGTTGACAATCTCACTTTTAACCAGCATGAAATCACGGGCCTGATCTAAATCCATGGTGGCCAATTCTTGGTCAAAGGAGAATCCTAATGAACTACTAATCAAGCTTAGACAGAAAAACCTTTTGAAACAAAAATGCATATTTACCCCCATGAATTGTAATAAAAATTAATAAGAGCCTTACAATTTAGAAATTAAATTATGTTTCATTAAAAAGCGGTTAAGGAGGGGCAACTTTTTTGGATTGGAAGAGAATATTTTTCCCGATGAGCATAGGAAGAGGCGGAAACTTAATAGATTGCAAGAGAAAATAATAAATGCTTCCCGTGGCTTGACCAGGGGTCTCGATATTACAAGAGTAATCCTCTGGCAGCTCGATTTCCCCGCTCAGAGGCAAGAAATAGCAAAACTGGAAGAATAAAATACTCTCCCTAAGCAACCGCTTGCAGGGGGTCTAAAAATTTTAGCTGCAACGCTTGAGCAACAACTGAATGCGTAATTTGTCCCTGGTAAACATTCAACCCATTGCGAAGATGAATATCGTCCCGCAATGCTTGAACTGTACCCTTTTGAGCTAAAGCGACAATAAAAGGCAAGGTTGCATTATTCAAAGCCAACGTTGATGTACGAGCCACTGCGCCAGGCATATTGGTGACACAGTAATGGATAATATCCTCCTCGATATAGACAGGATCCGAATGGGTTGTCGGACGGCTTGACTCAAAGCAGCCGCCTTGGTCAATTGCTACATCCACGAGAACGGACCCTTTTTTCATCTTTTTCAAAAGATCACGGCTGACCAATTTCGGTGCTGCAGCTCCTGCCACTAAGACAGCCCCCACTACCAGATCAGCCATTATTATATACTCTTCCAGGAGATCCTGTGTTGAATAAAGGGTTTGAACCCGGCCATCGAAGAGCCAATCTAATTCATTCAGACGGCGGGGGTTTTTATCAAATATAGCGACTTTGGCCCCTAAACCCACAGCCATCTTAGCAGCATTGGCACCAACCACTCCTCCACCAATAACCGCGACCCGTGCCGGTGCTACTCCTGCCACACCCCCCAGCAGAACACCACGTCCTCCCTTGCCTTTTTCCAAGTAAGAAGCACCAGCTTGGATGGACATCCGTCCGGCCACCTCACTCATCGGCGCGAGCAAAGGTAATCCTCCCAAAGTGTCAGTGACTGTTTCATAAGCAATAGCTGTACAGGTAGACTCCATCAATCCTTGGGCTTGGTGGGGATCAGGCGCTAAATGAAGAAATGTAAAGAGAGTATGATGGGGCCTCAGCATTTTCCATTCGGCTTCTTGCGGTTCCTTCACCTTCACAATTAGCTCTGCTTTGGAAAAAACTTCTTGGGCAGTCGAGAGAATTTCCGCCCCTGCCTTGCGATAATCCTCATCACTAAAATCGATGCTCACACCGGCCTGGGTTTCGACATAAACAGTATGCCCTAAAGCCACCAATTCACGAACAGATGAAGGAGTCATTCCTACCCGATACTCATGAATTTTAATTTCTTTTGGAATACCAATTTTCATCCGTTAACTCCTTACATTATAAAGTTTAATTTTTTTGTATTTCTATCGAGTTGGCGAAACCGTCTCACCCGTTTTAGGAGTCCCCATCCCTAAAAATCTCATTAACGCCACTAAATCTTCAGGGGAAGAACCCATCTCATTAAAAATTTCCATCAACGATTTACTTTCCCAGCTGATGACGCGACGTAATATTTGGGGGGCAGGACTATGAGGTTCTAAACGGTCTAGTAAATTAGCAATATCAGATAGCTGCTTATAAGCTTGCTCCCGAGATTGCAATGTGTTAGAAGCCGTGGTGGAAGTTGGTACAACTATAGAAAGAGAAGAGTCTGCTGTCCCTTCCAGCAGAGGGCCCTCGCCTAAAACTGTATCAGTTACCTCTGGCGGGTGGGGAACGGATAAATTTAAAGAATCATCAGTTGGATCACTGACAGTACGCTGCCGTGTGGCCATTTCCGATTTATAAATACGAGTCATTTCATCCAAATGTCCCTCTAATTCATCAAATGCCAAGGTATTATGAGGAAACTTTTGATCCAGGACCTCTTTTAAATTATGCAATGTAGATCTTGTCGTCTCCAAGCTTTCAATGTAATGATCGCCTGCTTCGGTCGAAACTCTGGATAACAACGTATAACAATTCTTAAAATTAACTTGTCCTCGTTCTTCAGCCTTTTTTATAAGCCGGTCGGCATTGGGGGCTCGCTTAATGACTGAATCAAACCGTTGAGCTGCCAACCAGTCAGCCAGCGTAATCCCTTCTCCTAATTCATTAGGAACAAAAATTAATTTAACAAGCCGAGCACTAAGAGATTTATCTAACCAGTCATAAAATTGAGAACGGTATTCAAAATCTTTATTCTGAACAGTTGGATACATACTGTCCCAAAAAGCGGCTGTTAATTGGGTAATTAATTCTAATCCTCGTTGTAATCCCAGGATACCATCCAGAATTATCCAGGCTTCGCCCAGCCATCCAGCTATTTGTAAGTCTTTTGTTTGATTGCTTAAAGCCTGACAACATAATGATTCGACACGCCCCCAGTCCGATCGTTTGAGCTCATACTGCCAAATTCCATAAGACACCGTATCATCATCTTCACGCCGAGCATCACGTATATCATCATAAATACGATCATATCGCAGGGAAATTCCACTCGGATTGTCGCCAGAAATAGGAACGACTAACAAATCAACAGCTTTAAAGCTTTCACGGATAGGATTTTCCGCCATAGTATCCTCCTAGTTATTTATTGTTAGATTTGGCCAGCGAAGGATTACTACGGAAGAATAAAAAACAGCGCCAGTCGAGACGCCATTGAAATATAGAAGGGAGGCCATTGCTCATTTCCTCTTGTGTCTTTTGATTAATCTTTGCATACTAAAAATGAAACGTAAATTTTTAATTAATTTTTTTAAGGATTTTAGTATGAGTCAAGATCTTCCTTTAGTACCGGCCATCCAATGGTACGAAGGAATGTTGCTGTCACCGCAACACTTTCAACAGCTTGAATTAAGATCTCATCAAATCTTAACCGCCCATCTTAAAAATTTATCCCCCCATCACTGGGGGATTATAGACTTAGAATTTGATAGTATCACTCTTCCCACGGGTCTCTTGCGGATCAACCATGTTAAGGTAATTATGCCAGATGGATTGATTGTTGATTACACAGCTAAGCCTGAGGCTCTACAACTTCAACTAGATCTAAGTCCATTTCAAGATGCCCTGATGGATCATCCTTGCACCGTTTATTTATGTATTCCAGAAATGATTCAAGGGTCTTCTCCCATTACTGGTGAATGGCCTCGCTATATAGCCACAGAAGGTGATGATGTTCTTGATTATAATGCAGCCGACAATGTGATTCATATGCCGCGTTTGCAACCCAAATTATCACTAATTGTGGCGGATGCACCACCAGCCCGCTATACAAGTATTCCGATTGCCAAGCTTGACTATAGTGATGAGGTTTATTCTTTAGCCCCTTACATGGCCCCTTGCTTTACGATTCCATCTCGCAGTCCGTTGGGTGAAAAATGTGCTAAGATGCTGCGTCGTTTTCGAGAAAAAGCAGCCTTTTTATCTGAAAAATGGCAAACACAGATTGGAACACCCTTAGTCGGAGAAACGTCCGCTCAGCTTAAACCCATCGTTGAAAGCTTGCCTCTTTTGGAACCCTTGCTTCATGCGGGCAAAGCCCATCCTGAGGAAATCCATCGCACGCTATGTATGGTAGCCGGCAAAATGTCCACCTTACGACTTGGGCAAATCCCTCCTGTTTTTCCAAGCTATAACCATAATGAGATTCTCAACAGTTGCTTGCCGTTACTAGAGTGGTCCACCATGATTGCTGAAAGTTTGGAAAAAGCGTTCAGCGTGGTTCTCTTTGGCCATCAAGAAAATTATTTCTCGGTTAAGCTACAACCTGAGATCTTGACTCAACGTCTTATGATTGGTCTCAAAGGTAGTAGTACCTTGACAGAAAGAGAACTGATTGATTGGATGAAAGACGCCATCATTGTCAGTGAATCCATGTTGGAATCGGTGCGTGTGCGCCGTATTGTGGGTGCCCCCCGGCAGGTTATGGATAACAGTGAGATCAATGATTTAATGCCCGGCCGAGACATCGTTATGTTTGGTATTAAAACTGACAATGCGTTTGTCTCCGCCAATGAACGGCTCTACATCTTTAATCCCGCTGACATTCCTGAGAAGCGCCCATCCGAAGCGGTACTTTATTTACGTCACTCCGAATTGAGTCGGGATATAGTCAAGCAAATTGAGGAAGCAGGAATCTAAGAAATTGGAAAGAAATGAGTAAAAATGACAATTGATGCATCCGCGATCACCCAGAACTTTCTAATGCAAAACTTTCAAGAGTTTTACAGAGAACTACTTATACAAAAAGAAATTGCCCTACGCACTTTAGAAGATATGCCGGATATGCCCTCCTCAGAAACATCGACTAAAGTTGAGGACTCTCTTTCAAATGCTGAGCCACCACAAAATATAAAAATTGAGACTATCACCGATTCAATTCAATATACCTTTCGAATAATATTCGAGCGTTTTTCGTTGAACGCTCAGAATCAAGTAGGTGAATTTGCTATTAGCCATTTCCAAGATGCCTTGTATGCCATGGTCGCGCTATTGGATGAGATCTTTCTATCTTTTTCTTGGGTGGGTAAGGAACGCTGGGAGAGAAATTTGATGGAGAAGCAAATTTTCCATACTCAAATCGCCGGCGAGCTAGTTTTTCGCAAAATTGATGACTTATTGGCCGGCAATGATCCTGTTCGCAATGATGTGGCGAACATTTACATGATGATTTTATCGCTTGGTTTCAAGGGTAAATACAGAGATCAAGATGCTGAAAATCAAGTCACTTGGTATCGTCATGAGCTTTATAAAATGATTAATCGGCATGCCCCCCTTCTGTTTAGTGTGGGACGCGATTACCTTATTCCAGAATGTTACGATCATGTTATTTCCATGCCCGCCGGCAAAGGGATTCCTGATGTTCGCAGCTGGGTTTCAGCTTTTGCAGCAATCTTACTTGTATTTATCGTTGTTTCCTCTTTCTTATGGTTCAAACTTGTTAAAGACATGGATGATGCCTTAGGGCAAATTTTGACTCAAGCACAAAAGTTAGGCTTATCATGAAGATCTTTATGGATTTTATTTCAGGATTGAATGCATATCTTCACATTCTGGTGATTGTGAGTTCCATTATAGCCCTTTTATTGATGTTACTGTTTCTATATTTTACGTCTCGCAAAGTAAAAACAGAAATCGATAAACGTGTCCCGGCAGGGAGTCAAAATGCAACAGAAAATTTGCAGCCTGCTGAGGATCAAACTCCGCCTTGGGGCGGCTTGCTATCCCGCTATTTAACTCTTAAGGGATACTTTAAAGTTGGTGATCTCAGCCTTATTTTTCTTAGAGCCTTAGATATGCTAAAGGATCGCCTTGATACAGTCAACTATAAGTACTTTTTGCCGTGGTATCTAATAATTGGACCATCTGGCTCTGGTAAAACAAGCTTGATGAATCGCAGCGATTTTGTTTTACCCTTAGGCAAACCTAATTTCGATATTAATGAAGATAATCCGGGTATCCGCTGGTGGTTTCTAAACCGGGGTATTGTTATCGATATTCGGGGCGACTTTTTAATCAAATCCCGCGGAACGGATGCGGATGAACGCGGCTGGCAAACCGTCATCAATCTTTTAACACGATACCGACATCGCCGGCCCTTGGATGGGATTATTCTCACAATTCCAGCCACAGAACTGTATGGAAAAAACAAGCTATCACCGGAAGAAATCAGTGATCGGGCACGCTACATGGGGCAAAAATTAATTGCGGCTCAGAATTATATGGGATTAAGAATTCCTGTGTATGTTGTCATAACCAAAACAGATATTGTGCCTGGTTTTAAAAATTTCTGTAGTAGTATTCCTGCTGATAACCGTCATAATATGATTGGCTGGTCATCCCCTTATACCGTTGGAACAGCTTATTCAAGCAGTTGGGTTGCGGAAGCCTTCGGCCATATCAAAAATGCACTGACCCGCCTTAAACTTGAAATTTTAGGCCAGGGAACAGATGAATTGGACCGTGATGGAGTGTTTATTTTCCCCTCAGAGCTGATGCACTTGCAAAAGCCCCTCTCAATTTATATGAGCCACATCTTTAAAATCACGTCCTACGATGAAGCCTTGATGTTACGGGGAATTTATTTCTGTGGAGACAGTGGAACTCATCTGAATGTTGAACAACTTAATACATTCACACAACCCACCGAACAGGAATCTATCATCCATACGCCTATCGGCGCCTTAGAAGGCGATAAGGGACTCCCGCACGCCGAAAGCCCCATCTTCTTTTTTAATGAAGTTTTAAATGATAAAATCTTCAAAGAGACAGGGCTTGCCCAACCCATCCGCCAACGACTGATTTCCTCTAATCGCAATTTGAACTATGCCAAAGCAGGAATCATTAGCTTTATCGGAATTGGCACCTATGGGGTCCTGAAGACTTATGATAGCTTTAGCCAAAACAGAGACTATTTACTTCCTGTTTTGGGCAAGATTAACTCTATCTTGTATCAAATTCCCGCCACCAGATTGGATCAAAGCCGTGTTACAGCTCAAATGTTCGATGAGCAAACGCGCCAACTCTTAGATATGATGGATAATCTGCATAAGGCAGACTTTTTTTCGATTTTCATGCCCTCCTCCTGGTTTAGTCCGATTGATGACAATTTAAAGACATCTCTCAAAGTATCCTATGATCAAATCATTTTGCGCACTGTTTATATGGATTTATTGTTAAAAGCACGCGATATGTTGACATTTCGCGTCAGCTCAGAGGATTATACCAAATCTTTAGCAGACATGCTGAAACCAACAAATACTATTGAATACCAGCTTTTCAAAGGATATGTGCAACGTTTTATCGATCTTAACAACAATATCGACAAATATAACCGGCTCCAGGACAGTTCAGATCCCGACTTACTTAAAGATGTGGTGCAATACACGCTGGGCATTGAATTACCTAAAGAATTTTTGCATAACTATTCCCATTTCCGGCGCGTTTTAAAAGATGTTCCTTATCCGAAAATTGACCTGACGCCTTATCAAGGAACAGCGAGAGAAACACTTAGCCATCTTTATAGTTATTTTATTGATAATATGTTTTCTCCAAGAAACGATCATTCTATCCTAGGAAAACTGAATCTTATTATCCGCGACTATGGTCACCGCGCCAGTGAAGATTTACCAGACCTAAAACCTTTGCGCGACATTGCAAGAGACCTCCATGAAGCCGTGCCTTCCTTGGGAGAAGCCGGTAAGACATGGCTAGATACAGACTATTTTGATGCTGGCGCTGATTTTGCTGATCTGATGGGTCAAATCAGTAGTTTCAGACTATTTGGCTCTGACATGGTTAATATATTTGCTACGGAAACAGCAACATCATTTCGTCAATTCCAGCAAACTCTAACGCATCTTAATACCATGTTGATGCCACGTAAACCGTTGGATGATCCTAAAAAAGCCCATCCATCGGATGGTCTGTTAAATCTACAGAAAAGCTTGACACTTTTATTCAATGAATCCTTTATGGCTGAACCCAGCGGCGAAATGTTTGTCTCCAATATTCCCGAAACACATGTGGTATTTTGGAATTCCAAACTGATTGATATGGCCAGCGACGAAGTTAAAGAATATAACCAATTTGCGGAAAAGCATTTTGATGATTTACCCCCTGGTATTCGCGGTACATTAAAAGAAGTGGCACGCGCTAATCTACAGAAAATTATCGTGAGCTTGATTGCCAAGGCGCAAACAATAACGCCCCGCGCCTTATCTCAATCGACGATTGCATCCGCTGAAGAAACGCTACGCAATAAGATTGATGATGTCAAAACCATTGTTCCTAAGTTTCTTAAGCTATTAGAAATTATGAATACTGGCGGCGTTGGCACAGGATATGTCGAATTAAGAACTCTCTTAGGAACCCTCTCTACCCGATTGCTAGAACAGGTAGACCAATTACTCGAAGGCTATGGCTTTTATAAAGTTAAGGACAACAATTTTGCCTGGTGGAATGGGGTCAGCTCCCCTATCTTAGAAGGATATAATGTTAAGGATGATATTGATCTTAATAACTTTTTAGAAAAGCAAAGAACCTTAGTAAATCGCTTAGCTAATGAATATGCCGCCTTTATGATTCAATTTCTGACAGCCCCTATTATGAAAGAATATTCGGGTAAAGATGATCTTGTGTTCAAATGGAAGCGGTTGATTGATGATGTGGATGGGTATGAAAAGAAAAAACCTGGCAATTCCTTACAAACCTTAGAAGATGCCATCACCAAGGATTTAGTCGCTATTGATCTTTCCAAATGTTTTGTGAAAATCCCTCTCAAGGATATTCGACAAGGATCGGGAGACTATTTCTTAAATCGGCGCGATGAGTTAAAGCGGGCCCTTTTATCTCAATGTGAGATTTTACGCCGTAAACAAAGCATTGAAAATTATCAACGGCTCTCCCAATATTTTAACGATAACATTCGCGATAAATTTCCTTTCTTGGCAAGTCCGAAAGCAGACTCCCCTGAGGCAGAGCCCGAGGATATTAAGGAATTCTTCCGTCTTTATAAAAAAGCTGGTGATGATCCTAAGAAAATTTATGATCAAGTTTATCAGTTGGGTACCGAGGCAGAGGATTCCTATGCCTTCTTAACGGCGATGGAAAAGCTAAAAAGTTTCTTTGAAACTTTTCTCAAATCACCGGTCCCAGCCGAAGTCCCAAGCTTTGATATTGACGTCGGCTTTCGGGTTAATAGAGAACGGGAACTCAGAGCAAACTTAATCATCGATTGGACTTTAACCCCCAATGAGACGAGTGTTATTACTAACCACGATAAGTCTAAAGTCGGTAAATGGAGTTTTGGTAATGAGATTCAAGTCAGTTTCCGTTGGCCGCCGACCGCTCGCATGCAACCGTACAAAGATCCAAATCAAGCCAATATGGAAGTAGAAGAAGGAACAGTAACTTTCCGTTATCCGGGCCGTTGGTCACTGTTTTGGATGATTCGCCAACAACAAGCCTTACAAAGTGAAGCTAGTCCTTTGGCTGAACCGGTTCCTTATATCTTGAAATATGAGATCCCCAATGGCCCCGAAGACAAGACACTGGCTTTTGTTAGAGCAACCATTTTATCCCCCGCTCAAGGAAAGAAGTCCGGAAAACCCGTCCGTATTCCCCCATTCCCCACGCTGGCGCCTGATCTGCCGGAGTCACTCTTGCAAAAATCAGAGCAGCCAGTGTTAGTTATGGGCAGCCAAAAACCCGTCGAGCCACAAGCAGAACAGGAAGAGCCAATTCCTCCTACCGCCAATGATCAGCCGACAGATAACGACCAAGCAGCAGCGCCTGCTCCTGCGGCAGAAGCAAGCGATGACAATGGGGGCGGTTAAGTCTTCCTTAAATGAAGAGCGTCGCTACGTGATTAAATCGCTTTGAGACACTCTTCATTAATCTCATAAGTTATCCGATAAGGGTAAGGCAAGACTCAATATTCTTAATTATAGGGGCTGTGACCTTTTGTATTGTAAAGGATGAATATGCTCTAAAGATTTATCTTTAGCAATTATCTGAGTCATCGAAATCTGTATGGGAATCATTTGAAAGGGCTGAATTAAACTCATTAACCTGTAGCAATTCCTCAAAAAAGGGAAGATCAATAGATGATTGCCGACTTTGTTCACCATTCACATTAAATTCCATAATACCACCTTATACGGAAATCGTTTGACGCAGTCTCACAGATTTGATATAAATGACTAAAATGAAAATTTGTGCTGAGAAGCACTGGATGGAGAGTTAAAATGGCAAAGGCCGCAACAATTGCAATTAAGATGCTGAGCACAGCAGATACTGGCTTCTTTTATGTGGCTAAAAAGAATCCCCGCAAGAAGCCAGAAAAATTTGAATTTCGTAAATATGATCCGGTTGTTCGGAAACATGTTTTGTTTAAAGAAACAAAAATTAAATAAACTTCTATAAAGTTGTTAAAAGCCCCCACTAGGGGGCTTTTTTCTTGAGCATTAGCAGCCAAAATTTCGGCAGTATTATGGTTTATTTTCTCCTCTTTCCGGGCAAGCTTAAGCGCGACCCGGAAACCATTTCCCTATTTTTTCAATAGTGTGATTTTACTATATCTATGGTTTTCTCAACCTTGCTGTCATCCAGACTCCGGCATGGATTCCGGCTCAAGGCCGGAATGAGGAAGAGTGATAACATCCTTCACAACATCCTTCTTTCCGGACCAACGAAACACGAGCCGGAATCTCGATATTATAAGCGTAATAATAATTGGATCCCCGGACTTGACTCGAGGTCTGGATATCACAAAGACCACCCCTGTGAGCTCGAAATCCCCGCTCGGAGGCGGGGAAAGGAAAAAGAGGGAGCCGGAAAATAAGATACGGAAAATGTGTTCCCAAAACTAAAATGCTAAAAGGGGATAATCCGTATAACCTTCAGCTCCCGATGAATAAAATGTTGCGGGATTCGGTTCATTTAAAGCGGCGTTCAATTCTATCCGTTTAGGCAAGTCAGGATTTGCAATAAAAGATCGTCCAAATGCCACCGCATCAGCTTCCCCCTTTTTAAGAATGCTCTCCCCCACTGCAGGCGTTATTCCCTCATTAACAATGTAGGTCCCTTTAAAGGAAGCTTTAAGTTTTGTCCCTATACGGTCATCCCCTAAATGTTCCCGCGTACATATAAAAGCAAGATTACGCTCTGATAGCTGTTCAGCGAGATAGCTAAATGTAGCAAGATTATTGGAATCTCCCATACTATGAGAATCTCCCCGGGGGGCCAAATGCATTCCTACACGCCCTGCTCCCCACACCGATATGACAGCCTCAGTAACCTCCAACATTAAGCGAGCTCGGTTTTCTATAGGGCCACCATAATCATCTTGCCGATGGTTGGCATTATCTTGTAAGAATTGGTCTAAAAGATAACCATTGGCTCCATGAATTTCTACACCATCAAAACCCGCTTTTTGAGCATTAATCGCAGCTTGGCGATAAGCCTCAATAATTCCAGGTATTTCCTCTACCTTCAACGCTCTTGGAATCACATAGGGGGTTTTCGGTCGCACTAAACTGATATGTCCTTCTGCTGCAATGGCACTCGGAGCTACAGGGCGTTCATTATTCAAATAAAGTGGATGGGAAATACGCCCGACATGCCAGAGCTGTAAAAATATACGTCCACCTTGATCATGAACGGCTTTCGTGGTTAATTTCCATCCTTCAATTTGATCTTTTGACCAAATACCTGGCGTATCAGGATACCCCACCCCCATAGGCGTAACAGAGGTTGCCTCGGAAATAATAAGCCCCGCTGAAGAGCGTTGAGCATAATAATCTGCCATCAATTGATTAGGTACCCGTCCTTTTCCACTGGCGCGGCAGCCTGTTAAAGGCGCCATAATAACGCGATTAGGAAGATTAAGATCGCCAAGCGTAAGAGGCTGCATAAGGTTCATTAGTCCCTCCAGAAATTCATATCACAAAAGTTGATATAACTATAGTTTGCTTTATAAAAAATGAAAACTTCATTAAAAAACCCCGCCTTAAGCGGGGTTATTTATTCTTAAAAAGACTTATCTATCTTCGTCTTCATTCTCGACCTCTACATCTTCAAGATCAGCATCGAGACCATCTTCATCATCCAACAAGGTATCATCTGCATCACCTAATTCAACATCTTGATCCAGAACTTCTTCTTCAATAACTGCCTTAGCACTTGATTTACGACCCCGACGCGAGGTGGTTAAAATCTCATACGTTGATCCACACTTCGGACAAACAATCGGAGACTTTTGTAAGTCATAGAAACGAGAGCTACAGCTTTGACAAGTGCGCTTGGTTCCCCATTCTAATTTTACCACGGAAAACTCCTTTAAAAACACAGAAATACTTGTGATAAGTTTTGCCATGCCAATGCGCTTTTTGTCAAAGATAAAAGTAGTTGCATTGGTATTTTTTTTATTCTTTAATAATTTTTAATAAAATTAGAACCCAAGGGAGTCAAAAGGATGGCTATCAAGAATACCCTGATTTCTTATCGCCAGAGCCATCTGAGGGGTAATCTTATTGCCCACCGAGATATTCCTGGCGATAAATCAATTTCTCATCGAGCACTTTATTTATCCGCTTTTGCTGAGGGTCTTACCCAAATAAAAGGGCTCAATACAGGCGATGATGTCGAACACACCCAATTGGCCCTCGAATCCTTGGGCGTAAAAATCGAAAATCAAGACGATGGTACAAAGATAGTCCAGGGACTTGCAGGCAAGCCCTTGCTACAACCTAAAAACCCACTGTATCTTGGCAATTCTGGAACAACGGCTCGTCTTTTAGGCGGTGTTATTACGCCCTTCCCTATTTCGGTGACTTTATATGGTGATGCCTCTCTTTCCCAGCGCCCTATGCGGCGGATGATTCTCCCCCTGAAAGAAATTGGGGCAACGTTTGATGCCAACCATAATGAAACACTCCCCTTAACCATAAACGGAACAAACTCGCCTGCTGAGATTCATTATACGATGCCTATTCCTTCGGCTCAGATTAAATCCTGCCTCCTGTTAGCTGGACTCAATATTCAAGGAATAACGTCCATCCATGAGCCTATCAAAACTCGCGATCATACTGAACGCTTGATGCAATATTTGGGAATTCCTTTGCAAATAACCGACCATGAAGCGGGCGGCAAAATTCTATCTATTACAGGAAAACACCGTTTTGCCGCCAAACCTATCTCTGTGCCTGCGGATCCTTCTTCTGCCGCCTTCTTTGCCGTGGCTGCTGCCATCACACCTCAATCAGATATCACAATTGAAGGGGTAAATTGGAATTCTTATCGCCGTCGTGTTTTTGAAATCCTAGAAATGATGGGCGCCAAGCTTACTCTTCTAAATCATCGCCCCGTTTGTGGTGAAGAAGTAGCCGATATCCGTATTGAATCTAACACCTTGAATTCAATCACTTTGGAAGCTCATGAAGCTCCTGCCTTAATCGATGAATATCCTGCCCTTGCCGTAGCCGCAGCGGCCGCTCGTGGAACGTCAGTTTTTCGGGGCTTAAGAGAGCTTCGCTATAAGGAAAGCAATCGGTTAGAGGGAATCTTCCATAACTTAACCACCTGTGGCATTGAGGTGCGGACAGATGATGATACGTTAATCATTAAAGGAACCGCGGGTTTGCCCATTTTTGGCGGAGTGACGATTAATGTTTTTAAGGATCATCGAATTGCCATGGCCTTATATATTCTTGGGATGATTGCCCGCAATCCTATCATTATTCAGGGAGCTGACTGTATTTCTTCTAGCTTCCCTAACTTCAGCTCAGTCTTTGAGAATTTGTCTTTCATGCGTGCTGCATAAATCCAAACTACCTTGTAGGATATAGGTGGCCGCCATTTTATCAACAACTTCGGCGCGACGCTTGCGCGATAAATCAGCCTCAAGTAAGGTTCGAGTGACCGCTACCGTTGACAGCCGCTCATCCCATAAGAACACGGGAATATCTTCTTGCTTCAAGAGGCAATCAATAAAGGCTCGCACCACCTCTGCTTGAGGACCTTCGCTGCCATTCATATTCATAGGCAAGCCGGCGACAAAGCAACCGCTACTATAATCTTTGTAAACAGCTAACAACGCTTTAACATCCGTTGTTATATTGGTCCTTTTTAAAAGTTTAAGAGGAGAGGCAATTAACCAGCCCGTATCACTAACCGCAATCCCGACAGTTTTATTACCAATATCTAATCCTAACAGGCGCTTACGCTTCGGTTTAAGGGCTAAGAAATCTTCTTGAGAAATGAGAGGCATACAATAAAAAATCCATCGGCAGTTTAACACAGTTTTTACTTTTGTATCATATGCTGATTAATATAGCCACGTCAGTATAAATTGATGGTGGATAAGAGATCAATTTAAAGAGGAAGGTGTAATGAGAAGCAAACATTGCAGGGTCTTTTGAAAATTAAGTTTTTTAAAATTTTCAAAGGTTTTAGAATGGTTTAGGAATAATTTATGTAAAAAACCCGTGCGCCGTTTCTTCAACAGTGTTAAGATTTCATTAAAGTTTTACCAATTTTATAGGAGCACAATTCGAATGTCAAAATCGCATACAATTTCCTTGATCCAAGGCGATGGCATTGGTCCCGAAGTTACGAATGCAACGCGTCAGATTATTGACGCGACGGGCGTCAAAATTAACTGGGAGATTTGTGAGGCTGGGGCCCAAGTCTTTAAAAAAGGACTAGCTACAGGTGTTCCTAGAGAAACCATCGACTCTATTACACGCAATAAAATTGCTCTAAAAGGCCCGCTTGAAACACCCATAGGACATGGCGAAAAGTCAGCGAATGTTACGCTGCGTAAAATGTTCGAAACCTATGGAAATATTCGCCCTATTCGTGAATTTCCTGGGGTAGCAACTCCATTTTCAGGACGCAATGTTGACCTTGTTATCGTGCGTGAAAATGTCGAAGATTTGTATGCCGGTATTGAACACATGCAAACCCCCTCGGTTGCTCAGTGCCTAAAACTCATTTCTCGTCCTGGATGTGAGAAAATTATTCGACTGGCCTTTGAGTTTGCCCAATCAGAAGGGCGCAAGCTCGTCCATTGTGCAACAAAAGCCAATATTATGAAAGCAACCGAAGGCATGATGAAGCGCACCTTCGAAGAAATTTCTAAAGAATACCCAAATATTGAAGCCCAACACATTATTGTTGATAACTGTGCTCACCAATTGGTGAAAATGCCTGAAATGTTTGACGTTATTGTCACAACAAATATGAATGGTGACATTCTGAGTGACTTAGGCTCTGCTCTGATTGGGGGCCTTGGCTTTGCTCCAGGCGCCAATATTGGTGATAACTTTGCCATTTTTGAAGCCGTACACGGCTCTGCCCCAAAATATGCGGGGCAAAATAAAATTAACCCAACAGCTGTTCTTTTATCTGGTGTCATGATGCTTCGCCATATTAGAGAATTTGAAGCAGCAGATTTAATTGAGCAAGCCCTAGTGGTCACCCTGGGAATTGATAAAAAATATACACGCGATGTATTGGGAGATGCGGGCTCAGTTTCGACAACAACTTTTACCCAAGCAATCATCGATAATTTTGGCCGTAGCCATCCCGAATGGAAGCATCGTGAATACAAATCAATCGATATGCCAAAAATTAAAGAGAATCAGAAATCTATTGAAATTAAATCTCGTAGCGTTGGCGGTATTGACTTGTTTATTGAGGCCCATAATGACCTGGAAGAAATGGGCAAGAAATTGACAGACCTTGCCAGCTCAACCAAGATGAAGTTAAAACTTATATCAAATCGGGGCGTTAAGGTTTATCCGAATGACTATGGCACAGAACCCGATTTGACCGATTGTTTCCGTTGTCGTTTTATTGCCGCGGATAGCAACCGTGAAGTCACAGACGACGATATCATGCAGTTGGTTTCTTTAGTAAACAAAGATTACCGCTGGATGCATATTGAAAAACTTAACATTTTTGATGGAGTCGCAGCCTACTCAAAAGCTCACGGTGAAGACTAAATCATTGCCTCTGACATAGAGAAAAACCTCTATGCCTTTACTTTTCAACACGGGTAAGAGACATGGTAAATCTTGTTATAACGTCTCCAACAACGCTAACGTTTGGTACAAAGGAATACCGCTGTGCAACCGGCCAGGGCGGCATTAAAGAAGCAAAAGTTGAAGGCGATAAAGCAACCCCTGTTGGCATTTTTGGCCTACGCTATATTTTTTATCGACCTGATAAAATAGCAACAGCCCCCAGCAATCGATTAAGTTGTCGCCAACTCACTAAGAATGATGGTTGGTGTGACGCGCCAAAAGATCCCCGATACAACAACCATGTGCGCTTACCCTACTCGGCTAGCCATGAAAAATTGTGGCGCGAAGAGGATGATATGTATGATGTTATCGTTGTCACCACCCACAATAGTATGCCCGTTATTCCCAATAATGGCAGTGCTATCTTCCTTCATATTGCGCGGGAAAATTATACCCCCACAGAAGGATGCATTGCGCTTAGCAAACCGGATCTCCTGGAAATCCTTAAAGAAGTCGTCCCTTCTACTCAACTCATTGTCCCGAGGCTTTAAGGTCATACAAGGTGGATGCCCCCCTGCTACAGGGCAGGAAATTCCAACCATAGTTATTAGGGCCCTTCCAAATGGTAGGATAGGTTACAACTTGACTGATCACCAAAGATATTTAGAGAACACCGCGCGAAAAACTGAACCTTTTCTCTTGCTATTACGCTGCTACTTTCCTATATAAAAGTTAGTTTTTAAGATAGGGATACTATTATATGAATTTACCAAGAATTGTCTTTTTATACGGTTCTCTTTTAATGTTAAATTTTACCGCAAGTCAAGCACAGCAGGATGCAGTAATTGAGCAAGGTGAAGGATCTTCTTCTGTATCTGCAGCTTCGACTGCGCTTACACCTTTAGCTCAAGATGCTCGAGAATTTATAAAAGTTTGGGAACTCACTCCAAGATTTATTAATGATGAGGATGACGAAGATCCCTTGAGAATTTATGAAGGCTATATCAATCAAATCATAGAAACAGAGATTTTGAACACTTTTCTCCTTCTGATCCTTTCAATCCCCTTCATACTGTACCTCAAAATTTCTTTACTGAGGAAAACAGAGAAGCAAGAAAAAATGCGTTTGAGGTATTATTAAGGGCCTGGCAAGAATTAGTAGATGATCAAAATGTCTTTACCGCTTATTTTCTAGGATATCTACTAGCTGAACAAACTGACCCCGAAGATTATAATAGCTATTATCAGAGAGAAACCATTAATTTTTTAGATAATTCAAGTTACCATCTGTATGAAAGAGCGACAAATTTTCTACTTAAGAATGCTCAGTGGATGAGACAGGATATTAATAGAAATGAATTATTAATTCGGTACAATATTATAAGGAAACTTGAAGAAGCGCTTTATCGTTATATCAAAACTCATAGCCTGAAAGGACAAGCCTCTTGGTCGGATATTCAAAACCTTAAAAATATTCTAGTCTATGGTTTTCCCTCCTCTCAAGATTATTTAAAGGATTATTATGCCTTGGCCGAAAAGCTTAAAAGCGCCCTTATTATAAGGAAAGAAAGAGAATCTTCTTTTCGTACCGTTGAGTTCTGGCTTGCAAATCTCCTAGGAAGTGCCTCCGTTTTAATTACTCAAGGAATAATTAATGTCGTCAATGATAATCAAAATAAAGCTTTATTTTATACGATGGGCGGAATTCAAATGGGTTCTGCTGTTCTAGGAATTTTAGCCACTACCACGGCTTATCCTTATATAATTAACAAATTTTATCAATATCAAGATTGGGGCTTTAAAGGAAAATTATTGCCCTCTTCTTATAGTGATGATGAAATATCAATTCAATCTCACCTTGTAGCCCTTTTAAGTATCGTGGTAAATAAAGATCGTAATATAAAAGAATTAACTAAAAAATCTTATCTCGCTAAAATAAGGAAACTTATATTAAAGCATTATGAAGGAGAAACTACCGCTTTAAGTGCTTCTCTTACTACAAATAATAAGGAATTCTTACCACTCACCCTTTGAGGAGTAATAACCATGATCAATAAGAAAATTATATTAATAATTAACCTCATAGTGTTGCTTGCTTTTACTACAGGTAAGATTTATTCAAGTGAAAAAATATTGCAAGAAGCTACTCCTTACCAAACAAAAAATGAAGAAGTAATCAGTGACTTTAAAATAGAGGAATTATTTGAAGGGCATTATTTACCACGTACCTTACAGGAATATTATTCTGCTAGACATGCATGGACAAAAGCTTCAAATCTCCTTGATACGGGTAAAGGAGAAGAGGCTCTCCCTTCTCTTATGTATGCTGAGAAACTTTATATAAGTGATAGTCTCAGGATTCTTGAGGAAATAGCACATGGGAAATACGTAAGAATTTCCCCTGAAACACAGTTAATAATAAAAACAAAATGTGCTGAACGGTGGAAAAATCGTCAAGAATACCGTGATTTATATAATTCTTACAATCAGATGACTCGAGCAAATATTGCGGAATTATGTAAACTTCGTTCACAATCTAAATTTGGACGATTTTTTAGTGATTTAAAAGACGCTTTCTCCCCTATTAGACGTAAAAGCTCTAACTTCATGCCAGGCATTTCTTATGAAAATGTTGCTATCCCACCCGAGGAGCAAGAGAAAGATAATTTAAGCTGTGTAGAAGAGTTACCCTTAATTTCTTTAGAAGAAAAAAAATCACTATAAAAAAAGCATTAGGATACCTTCTCTCTTCCTCAAGAGGTTGTCAATTTTGTTGGCAATGTATTCTTTAAAAGAGATTATAAAATCTTCTTTTATCTACTTTATCTTCAAAAAACTATTACCCTCTAAACAACCGTTTCTTGCAACCATTATTGTGTTACTGTATACATAAAAGGGACTAATTAGACAGGAAATGAGCGATGTTTGCGATAAAATTAAAAGACGGAAGTGTGCGTGAATTTGAATCTCCTAAAAACGGTTTAGAAATTGCTACCAGCATCTCAACATCGCTGGCCAAAGATGCTGTTGCCCTAAAAATTGACGGGGTAATGACAGATTTAACCGCTTCTGTTCCGGATGGCTCAGTTATAGAAATTGTCCGGCGCAATGACCCCGAGGCTTTGGAACTTTTGCGTCATGATGCGGCGCATGTTCTAGCTGAAGCCGCAAAAGAGCTTTACCCTGACTTGCAAGTTACCATTGGCCCTGCCATTGAAAATGGTTTTTACTATGATTTTTATCGGGAAACCCCTTTTACGCCGGATGATTTAAGTAAACTTGAAGCGCGCATGCACGAAATTGTCAAACGTGATGAACCTATTGTTCGCAAAGAAATGCCGCGCGATGAGGCCATTAAATTTTTTGAATCAATTGGTGAAAAGTTTAAAGCAGAACTCATTGGCGATATTCCAGAAGGCCAAGTTATTAGCTTTTACCGCCAAGGTGATTTTATTGACTTGTGCCGTGGTCCTCACCTCCCTTCCACCGGACGGCTAGGTAAAGCCTTTAAATTGATGTCCGTCGCTGGATCTTATTGGCGAGGAGATCATCGGAATGAACGATTACAGCGGGTTTACGGAACAGCATGGGCAACTGAACAGCAACTAAAAGATTACCTTATGCAGCTTGAGGAAGCAGAAAAGCGTGATCATCGCCGTTTAGGAAATGAATTAGAGCTATTCCATTTGCAACCAGAGGCTCCCGGGTCTGTTTTTTGGCATCCAAAGGGCTGGACAATCTATCGCTTACTTGAAAACTTTATGCGCAAGCGTCTTGAAAAAAATAATTATGTTGAAGTCAAAACGCCACAAATTTTGGATTCTAGTTTCTGGGAAGCTTCGGGACATTGGGAAAAATTTCGCGAAAACATGTTTGTGGTCGAGTCAGAAGAAAAGATGATGGCGGTCAAACCGATGAGCTGTCCCTGCCATGTACAGATCTTTAAACAAGGCATCAAAAGCTATCGCGACCTACCGCTGCGCATGGCAGAATTTGGATCTTGCCATCGCAATGAACCATCGGGTGCTTTACATGGGATTATGCGAGTCCGCGCCTTTACCCAGGATGATGGCCATGTTTTTTGTTCACCTGATCAAATTGTCAGTGAGACGAAACTATTTTGTGACTCTTTAAAAGAAGTCTATGCGGCCCTTGGTTTTACGGATATTCGCATCAAATTTTCTGATCGCCCTGAAAAGCGCGCTGGATCCGATGAAATTTGGGATCAAGCAGAAGAAGCATTAAAAGAAGCAGCCATTGCATCTGGCTTAGACTTTACCCTAAACCCCGGCGAAGGCGCCTTTTATGGTCCAAAATTAGAGTTTGTTTTAAGAGATGCCATTGGTCGAGAATGGCAATGCGGAACTTTGCAAGCAGACTTTGTTTTACCAGAACGCTTAGATGCCTCTTATATTGCTGAAGATGGCAAAAAGCATCGCCCCGTTATGCTGCACCGTGCTATTTTAGGGTCTTTTGAACGATTCATTGGTATCCTGATTGAACATTATGCCGGAAAATTGCCACTTTGGTTGGCGCCCGTACAAGTTTGTGTAGCACCAATTACCTCAGAGACTGAGAGTTATGGCCAAAAAGTTATCGACCAGCTACAAGCTCAAGGTATTCGAGCGATTCTGGATAACCGTAATGAGAAGATCAACTATAAAATTCGAGAGCATTCAATTAAGAAAGTACCTCTGATCTTTGTGGTTGGAAAGCGAGAAGAAGAAGAGTCCACTGTTGCTCTCCGATGCCTTGGCGGTCAAGAGCAACAAGTTTTATCTCTCACTGACGCCCTTAAAATGGTTATCGAGGAATCCAAGGAGCCATAAGCTTATCAGATAGTCCAATTGAAAGACCATTCCGGGCTCCTTTCAAGAGAGCCCGGGCTATAGGCCCCGGCCTTTTTGTGGCCTCAGGTTGAGGACTTTTCCCCTTCCTAATTTTTGATAATAGGAGCCATTCTATGCCAACCCATGCTGAAAAGAAAATTCTACCCTATACGCCCGAACAGCTCTTTAATCTTATTGCAGATGTGGCCCATTATCCTGAATTTTTACCATGGGTTGAATCTGCAAATACTTATGATTACCGTGATAATTCATTTACAGCAGATGTCACCATTGGATATAAGATTTTCACATATCCTTATAAATGCTGCGTTCATTTAGTTCCTCAAGAACGAATTGACATAGAATATCTGACGGGGCCCTTTCATTACCTTAACAACCATTGGATTTTTAAGCCACTCAACGAAAAATTGACAGAAATTGATTTCTACATTGATTTTGAATTCACTAATCCTATGCTGCAATCCCTCCTAACACCCGTCTTTACAGAAGCTGTTAATCGCATGATGCAGGCCTTTGAAAAGCGAGCAGCTGTTCTGTATTAAGATTAATCTTATTTAATAGACAATCCTTTACCAGAAGTTGGGTAGGTCTATTTATCTTGAGAGCCTCCTTAATTTTTCACTTATCACCTTTATCCACAAGCAATAATATTATAGACTTATACTAGAAATTATAGTACAAGGTTCACAGGAGAAGGAAAACTAAAAATTAAGGATAATATTTAATGAAAAAAAATATTTTAATGGGATTATTTTTATTAACAACAGCTCACGCCATGGATGCTTATCAACCACCATTGCTTACTATTAAAAATCACACTCCTGTCCAATTGGAATTTACTATAAAAGCATGTGGAAGCGATAATTATGGCTCATTTGAAGGACAAGCTTTTCCTCATTCTGTTCCTCAGCGTACTGCGCCAGAGCAAACATTACATTTCTATAAAACAGATCTATTTTCTGAATATCAGAGAAACTGCTCTGTAACAAATTTTGAAATTATAGCTTTTACGGATAAGGATTCTTTCAAAATATCTGAGTATATCCTAGTCGGAAGTACTTTAAAACTTGAACCAACTACTGATCAAAATAGCTATAAATTATTATTAACTAACCGTTATGAACAGACCTCAGAAAGTTTTATTAAACCCATGAAATAAGGCTTTCACTAGTTAAAATTTTTATAAACATAGCAGCACCTTGTCAGCCTCTTAGGGACAGGGTGCTCATTCTCCTCAATGTAACTGATCACCTGAAAACTCTCCCCCTTTTAAAAAGCATACTTAATCCATTAAATTAGGGACAATGATCAATAAGGATTGTCCGCCAATCTTAATTTTTCCTAGCTTGGTTCTACCAAAAATGTTAACAATGAGGGATGATTAATGAAGGCAAGATAAAGCATGTCCCACCCCACTATACACCTTGTTGAAGATTCTGATGGAATGCGTCTGGATCGCTGGCTGAAAAAACAAATTCCTGATTTGAGACAAAGCGTTCTGGAAAAACTATTACGTACTGGTAAAATTAAGCTTAACGATAAAAAGATTACTGCTGGGCATCGCATTACTATCGGTGATGTGATTAGTGTTTGGGAAGATATGGAAAAGTATAAAAATGTATTGCCCCAAATCAGCATGAACGAAGCACCTTCCCTTACCCCTGCGGATATTGAATTCTTTACATCCTTAATTATCTGGGAAGATGAGGAGATGATGATCATCAATAAGCCAAGCGGTTTAGCCGTCCAAGGGGGAACCAAAACTTTTACTCATGTTGACCGTTACTTGGCGGGTCTGGGAAAACTAAAAAACTGTCGGTATCGTCTCACCCACCGTATTGATCGCGACACCAGCGGATTATTAGTTATTGCTAAAACAAGCGAAATGGCGACCTATTTAACCCAGTGTTTTAAAGAGGGGACGGTAGAAAAAACCTATTGGGCGATTACAGTTGGACAGCCTCATCCAGGCAGCGGCACAATCAAAGTCCCCTTAATTAAAGCCGGAGTGGGAGATCGAGAGAAAGTCGTTGTCGATTATGAAACCGGCAAACCGGCTGTTACAGTTTATCAAACCCTTAAAAGACTGGAAAAACAACGTTTGCCCTTTATGGCTTGGATGGAATTAAAACCACAAACTGGCCGAACACACCAAATTCGCGTGCACTGTCAACATTTAGGAGCCCCCATTTTAGGAGATGGTAAATATGGTGGCAAAGCTGTGACAGATATTAATCGTACCTTGCATTTACACGCCCGATCCATCACAATTCGGGATAGAGATGGAAATAAACTCAGCTTTAATGCACCACCCCCCGATCATTTTGCTGAGACTTTGGCACGGTATGGTATCGAATGGAGCAAGATTATCTAACACGATTATCCCCCCTTTTTGCCACGTTGACGACCTTACCGGGTGTGGCGGGCCGCCGGGAAGCTTTATTCAAAAGGCTATTAGGAGATCGTGCTATTGATGCTCTTCTTCATTTACCAAGCAATATAAATGCCTATAGGCTTGTGCAAACTATTAATGATGCCGCTGTTGGGGAGACAATTATTGTTCAAGCTGACGTTATGAGCCACCGTCCAGCACCCCGTCGAGGGGCCCCGCATCGAGTAAGCTGTTATGATGGGCAGACGTTTTTTGAAGTTGTATTTTTTCATGGTAATGCCCCCTATTTTCACAAGATTTTGCCTGAAAAAACGAAACGCACTATTATAGGACGGGTTGATAAAAACCTGAGTCGCTGGAGCATTACTCACCCCGAAAAGATCTATCCTGCCACCCCTGATCAAATTGTCCCTACCAAAGAAGTCATTTATCCTTTAACAACAGGCGTAACAAATAAATGTGTTCACCGTGCCATCGATGCTGCCTTAAGTCGCCTGATCAATTTTCCAGAATGGCATGATAAAACAATCATCCAAGAGTTAAATCTTATGGGTTTTAGTCAAGCTCTTCGACAATTGCATCACCCCCAAACAATGGAAGATTTACAGTTAACGCCAGCGCATGAACGTCTTATTTTTGACGAACTCTTTGCCCATCAATTAGCCCTGCATTTTTCTCGCCTGGCCAATCAGGAAGAAATGCCTGGTCAATCAATAACCGGGACAGGAGAATTGGTGCGCCAATTATTAGCCCAATTGCCTTATGAGCCAACCGAATCGCAAAAAGATGTGTTGAGAGATATCTTTGAAGATATGGCAAAGCCCCATCCGATGACACGGCTAATTCAAGGGGATGTAGGCAGTGGGAAGACACTGGTGGCCTTAATTAGTATGGTAAGAGCTATTGAATCAGGTTTTCAAACAGCAATCTTAGCTCCCACCGATATATTAGCGCGCCAACATGCAGAAACGATCACTGGCATGGTTGATAAAATTGGAATTAAAGCAGCCCTTTTAACGGGGAGGGAAAAAGGCAAAAAAAGATTACAAATTTTGGATAACCTGGCTCAGGGTAAAATTGACCTCCTGATTGGCACACATGCATTGATTATTGAGGATGTTCACTTTAAAAATCTCGGCTTAGCCGTCATTGATGAGCAACATCGTTTTGGGGTGGAACAGCGCTTAGCTTTAGCTCAAAAAGGAAATAATCCGGATATTCTCGCTATGACCGCAACTCCCATTCCACGGACTTTGCAACTGGCAAACTTTGGGGATATGGATGTGTCCATTATTCGTGAGAAGCCGGCTGGAAGACAACCTGTTACTACAAAAGTGCTGCCCTTAAATCGTCTAAATGAGGTGATTGAGGGGGTAAAACGCGCCTTACATGATCAAGCAAAAGTGTTTTGGGTTTGTCCATTGGTTGAAGAATCGGAAAAAATTAATGTCTCTGCTGCTGTGGATCGATATTACCATCTACAAGAAATTTTCGGTCCCAAAGTTGGTTTAGTCCATGGCAAAATGAAAGCTGCTGATAAAGATGCTATCATGGAGCAATTTGTAAATGGTGATGTGAATATTTTAATAGCTACAACAGTCATTGAAGTTGGCGTCAACGTACCGGCGGCAACCATTATGATTATTGAGCATGCGGAACGATTTGGCCTAGCTCAACTGCATCAGCTAAGAGGGCGAATTGGACGGGGAGAAAGAGCAGCAACCTGTGTGCTGCTCTATGGCCATGAGATGAGCCAGGTGGGAAAAGGACGATTAGCAACCATGCGTCAAACCAATGATGGGTTCAAAATTGCAGAAGCCGACTTGCGTCTTAGAGGGGGTGGAGATATTCTCGGGACACGTCAAAGTGGTTTGCCTGGCTTCCGTTTAGCAGATTTTGTCTCATATCCCGATAAAATGAGTTCATTATTAGGATTAGCTAACAAAGAAGCCAAAAAAGTTTTAAAAACAGATACTGCTTTACGGGGCGAACGGGGCTTTGCCATTCGCCTTTTACTAAAGGTCTTTGCCATGGACAATGTCATAAAATATACACGTTCATAATGTTGCATGTTTGAAGGTTCCGTTGAAAATGAATTGGAAAAGAATGTTGGAAAACTTAGTTTCTTTGCTAAAAATCTCGCTCAAATAAGGCTGCCATCGTGGTGTCTTTCATTTTGCTTTCTCGCGATGACCCAAATTCAAAAGCATAAGCATCCTTTAAGCAGGACCCAAAAATACCAGCAACAGTGGAAATAATTCCCACTGCCTCTCCCGGTAAAAACTCTGAATAATAAGCTAACGTAACCAAACAGCTGATTAACCCGCCAGCAGCACTAATGACCATGATATCAGCACGGATATTATGCCGACCTGTTTTTATCAAAGCCATATCACGCGCCCGCGCATCTTGTTTGTCCTGAAGCGCAGCTAATTCTAATTCTGCTTCTAAATTCAAAATAGCTTTTTGAAATTCAATCACCAATTCAGGCTGTTCAAGCAGCAATCGAAGCATATCGGATGAATCCTCTATACCCGTGACGCGTTTTGCAATATTTAAAACATTTTCAGCAACCTCTTCAGCTTTTTCTCCCGCTAACCACCGGGCAATTGATGGGATAAACTGAGCCAAGCCAAACGCTGCAGAAATAGGTGAAACCGACATTATTTATTCCCTTTCGATAGATCGTAAAAGATATGGCGTCCAATTTTTACTTTAGGCTTAGCCGTCAGCGACCAGGCAGGAAAAGTCGCCATTGTCGAGGCATGATAATGATCACAACCCAGTGTTAAATCGGGCCAGTGGTCATTAATAACCCTATCAGCGACATTAAGACAAATATCAAATAAAGGATCCGCAATCGTAGTGGTAATCAATTTTAAATTTGGATCATTGGGATTCCAGCAAGAAAATTGATAGGGCTTTTGACATATCTCACTAATTGTTTTGCCATACCAAGTTTGTTGCTTTTGTCGATTCTTGACCACATTTGCAATAGCAATCAAGGAAGCTATCCCCCCTTCAACCCGGTAGTACTCGCCTCTTGCCTCCCCAAATATTGTTCTCGCTAGAATTTGAATTTCATTCACTGTAAAGTCTCCTTACTGCTGTTTTTGAAAAGTTATCCAAGCACATTTACTACCGTGACGTTGAGCATCAATGGACTCATAGACGACCGGAGTTTCATCACCCCCTTCTGCCGAAATTTGCAAGTAAACATATCGATCACGAATATAATCGATAAACGAATGTTCGGCATGGAGCCGGTAACGAATTTCATTATCTGCTTCATAAAAGGTAATGCTATATTGTTTGATTCGATCTAACTCAGACCCTAACTGCCAAAATCCTCCTAAAGCTTGCCTATCAGGCGCAGTCTTTACATTCATGCTGGTTATTAATGTTTTAAATTCCATACCGATCAGAGAAATAATGGAAAGAGTCCGTTTTTTAATGATCCCATCTGATCGCATTAAGCCTTGATAAATCAACGACATCTTAGCAAATCTATAATCCAACAAGGGTCCTCTAAACACACCCACCGTTCTATTATTAAGAGTCACATTAGGGGTAGAAGCTGTAGGTTCCGGCTGCAGCTCAACCAGTAAATCAAATACATCCGGTAAATTTTTAGGCTCTTCTAAGTTTTCTGCTTCCTTCACCTTTCCTAACTTTAATTGAGCCATATCTGTTGTTAAGAAAGCAGTTGAAGGAGCTTCATACCCGTGCCAATAAGAACGCCTGTCTATCTTTTGATGAAATACATTCATGATTCCTCCTCAGGAGTCTCTAATTGATTGGGGGCACTCCAAAACAAGTCTTGAAAGCGAAATTTACGCTCTAGAACATCTGAGCTTCGCAAATCTTTAAAAGTGATATCGATAGAAGTTGCAGCTTCAGAGGGTAAACTACTGACAGGTTGTTCTTGGCTTTGCAACCAACTAATTTGATCACGTACATGATTTTCAACCGTCAAGGATTCTATAAAATGCTCGGGTGTCAGGTTGCTTAGATTGTCAAAACCGAGAAGATCACCTTTATGGCGACAACTCAGGACAAAAGGCTTTTCCTTTTCTACCCCGGTTGCAATGGCAACTGTCAAATGAGCCACTGCTCGATCAAACCGTCGTTCGAGACGATAGCTGGTTAGCTTACCCACTATCCTACCTTGAGGCAAACTCTCATGAAAAATTAATAACTGATGATCAAGCGTGATATCTAAAGCATTCACAAATTCAACTTGGAATTTAACTTCGGCCGCTCTAGCAGAATAGGCTAAATGCGACTTTGCAATATTAAGAGCACTTAAAATCGCTTGCTGCCCCACCTCTGTATCAAAAAAACTAGAATGGCGTTGCATATCAGTGGTCAGTTTATTGAGCTTTAACTTTAATTGCCGCATAGGTCGGTTAGAGAACCCCAAATACTGATTTTGATGATGCACAACGACATCCACTTGTTCTCGCCTTTTTTGACGATAACTCCAGCCAAGCACAAGCTCGCCTTGGAACCAATACTGTCGATATTTTTTTCCATGGATTAAAGGAGTTATGGTGGGATAGTGTCCCAGGCTTCCTGTTGAGGGAGGTATGAATTCTCGTAAAGAACTACGCAAAACCTCATACCCACTCTGCCCTATTTTCTTAGCAGCTTTAGGCCAAGTTGCACTTAAACTTTTGGGCGATAGCGTATTAATCCGTCCTTGTGAAAACTGCAATTCAATTTTAGGAATAAGATTGATTTCCCCCTGACATTCTTGCACCCACTCACAAATCAACGATAAGGCTACAGCGGGCAGAGGGGTATCACTAATGCGGAATTGAAGACTTCCCTGTAAAATTTGTGTCTGAAAAGTCTGCGCATGGTTTCCTTGAAACAGAGAAGATAAAGTCATCTGATGCGTTATCCGATCATAGCAAAATAATTCCTGACGAAATTCTAGATAATCGGCGAGATCAAGTTGTTTTTGTCCTTTAAGAAATAGGCAATCCGTATGGCTTTCCTTAAGGGTGCGTGTCAAATCGCTTACTTGTTGACTCAAATCAGCTGGTGTTGCTACAAGTTCTACTGTTTTTGTGGTTTCATCTATTTTTTTTGGCAATCCTATAAATTGCCCCTTAAAAATCGGCTCTAAGTATCCTCGATCATCCGTTACAATAAAGGCATACCCTTCAGATGGAATAAGATCCGATACGGGTAAAACTAATGTTGCAACAGCAATCCGACCTTCTTTATGATCAATGATAAGCTCAAGCAATTTTACCGGCAATTGCTCACATGCCTCAGAAAATGATTGCAGTGGGTTACACTTATATAAGTAAATCGACATCGATACCTCTTAAATTATGTAGACAATTTAATTAAGCAGTCCTATATATGTAGGAATAGAGTGCAGGATTGTTGGTTTAGCAAATCCTGGTTTTAATATTTTAACCCTCCCTATTAAGAGTTAAATCATGAGCAACAGCCCAGCAGTAACTGCCGAAGAAAATACCCTTGACCGTCTTAGCCGTATGAACCTTATCGGCTGGTTCTTCCGTAAAGGTTATCCTCAAGGTGCATTCTGGGCGACCATGATTTGCGTGGTTAGCGTGACAAACGATGTATTAATGCGTTTCTTAGGAGAAAGACTTCATTCCGCTGAAATCATTTTTTTCCGCTTCTTGTTCAGCATGATTACCGTTATTCCTTTAATGCTTAGCCACGGCACATCGGTCTTTAAAACTTCTCGCCCGATGTTACATGTGTTCCGAGCAATTCTAGGAGTGGGCGGCATTGGCGCTTGCTGTTACGCTGTCAATGCGATGCCCTTGAATGAAAATACCTCCATTATGTTCTCTCAGCCTTTATTCTTCCTTCCTCTTGCCGTTTTTCTATTACGCGAGCGTGTCGATGCACCACGATGGATCGCGACGTTGATTGGCTTCGTTGGCTTGATGGTTGTTTTACAGCCTGGCTTGGATACCTTCCGATGGGTTGCTCTCGTCCCTGTTGCGGCTGCTCTTCAATTTGCCTTACTGGATATTCTTGCGAAGAAAATGGTTGCCACCGAATCAACCTATAATATGTTGTTCTATTTTGCCTTTGGTACTACCATTTGTGCCTTCATCCCTGCCCTTTTTTTCTGGCAGACACCCACGCTTAGTGAAGTTGGTCTCCTGATTTTATTAGGTATTGGGGCGAATCTAATCCAAGTATGTTTAATCCGCGCGTTCACCGCCACCGATGCTTCTGCTTTAATGCCCTTCCGTTATGTGGAATTTATCTTTACTTCTCTGGTTGGCTTTATGCTATTTAGCGAAGTTCCAACATCTATTACTCTGATCGGTGTCATCTTAATTATCGCGGGCACAGCCTACCTTAGTTATTATGAATCCCGTCGCAAGGCAGGATAAAAAAAGCCGCCCTAAGAGGCGGCTTTTTCATTAAGGAAAGCAGTCTATATTTCCTCCAAATCCATTTGCCAGCCTGCTTTAAGGCCCCATTCATCTGTTTTTAAAACATACCGAATAATACGCATTGTAAGCAAAGGCCGATAGCTGACAAAGTAGGGTTGGTCAGACTCAATAACTATCTCTTTCCCCTCAATACTTATAATAGGTAAAGGATGGTGTTGACCATTAATGGCATACACGGATCCATCCGCAGGAAGACGATCGAGTGTTACTCTATCCCCCTCACAGCGCTGCCAAAGTCTCTGAATACAATTAACATCCACAATTCCGCCAATATCTAAATTATCGGTTGCAATAACCGTCTTGTCTTCACATGAAATGGTGGACTTATATTTCTTACCATGTGTTCCTAAAAATACTAGATCGCCATTAACTGTACGACGGAATTGACCCAAGGCTATGGGAACCAATTCCTGTATACATCCCCTTGCTGACAAGGGGGGAAAGCCTGATCTAGATATAACAAGTTCTGTTTCCATTATCGCCTCATTGCACCCAGCGGGGTAAATTTAAAGGGAGCGTCCGCTCTAGGTCTTCCAGTTCCTGAGTTAAAGTATCGATGACTTGGTCTTTATCCATAAGTTATCTCCGGAGTAGGGTTTCATAATAATGGCTGACTGTTTTTTTCTGGCCATTCTTTGAAATATCAACAACATTGCCCATTAATTTGACGATGGCTGATCTCCCGTCTGACAATGATAAAACTTGCCCATCTAAATGCTGATTGATTTTCTTCGATTGATCCAAACTGGATTTTACTCCCACATCGTCATCCAAACAAACTGTTCGGAATTTAACCCTTGCCAAAGCAGAATTCTCCCCCAGCCCGATACTTTGCTGAATTTCCTCCAATTCTAACAGACAGCATGGATACTTAATATCAGTATGAGGCGTTAGATAAAAGTTTTGGTCTTCAACCTTAGATTGCAAATGCGACTTAACTGTCGCTAAAAATGAAAAGTCGCTCATGACTTTCGCCTCCCTATGCTTACAACAAAATTATATAGCTTAGTAATCTTAAAATCCGGTTAAATCGGGACAAGTTTTAGCAAAAAAGCGCAAACAGTCTCGATCTTTAACCCTTGCCTTGCGGCAGTCAGCCCATAATCCCTGCCAATAAATACGCTGAAATCTATAGGATGTCGGTCGAATTCTTACATCTAGGCTCAACGCGTCACCTTCTACTCCTTTTAAACGGACATCCGCCCAAACTGTTGTCGCATGAGACCATCTCTCAGAAAGATCTCCTTCCTCCGTCTCAAGCATCTCGCGGTGCCATAATTGAACACGGTCGGTCAACAGTGACGATTTCATGATAGCCCCACTTGTCTATAAGGTTGGACCATTTGTAATAAAGACAAATAATCATTGCGATCAATGCCGGTTCGGCATTCATAATGGCAAGCCACATGAGTGATAACTGCCTGAAGCAAGGGAGACGGTACACTCTCTGCTCTTTCCCCAAACCCAGCAGCGAATTCAATCTCAAAGCACCGATGGGTGGTATTTGCATGGACCATCGTTCGAGCCCCTTCTTCCTGAATCCTATAATTAACCTGCCGTTTTTGACCGGAAGAATCAATAATCGCAATACGTTTAAGTTCGATTACATTCTGCTTTGGTAAGGTAAGAGCAGCTCGGCCGCTGCGCACCCCTGTTAACCCTCCTATGTGAGGTTCTGATAGTACGGTTTGCCATATAAATGTTGTATTTAAAAGAGGCGAGTCGATTATCTCTTCGACCCAATCGGTAGCAACCTTAATAAGGTGCGTTAAATAATCGTCATCCTCAGAATGATCAAGGCGCAAATGCGCCTTGATCTGCTGAAGTGACACGCAAGGGTGAGCTTGCGTTTGAATCACTGTCAGCATCGATTACTCCTGTGGTGTTTCATTAAGTTTAGTTATATCAACAATTTTAATAGCATCAAAATTAATGACATCGCCTCCCACACGCTTTGTGGCATAGAATTCCACATAAGGCTTAGCTGAAAACGGATCCCGCAAGACATTCATATTTGTCCGATCAACAATTTGGTAAGCCTTGGCCAGATTAGCAAAGATGATTTTTTCTTTGCTTGGCTCAATATCATCACATAAATAAACCGGATACCCCATCAACAAATTAGGCTGATCAGCGGCCAACGAGGCTTGCCATACGTACATATCATTGCCATCCTTAATCTTACGCACGAGAGCGGCAGCGCGGCGGGACATGATCCAGCATGCTCCCTCTAAATACTCTGATTTCATTGCATAAAATGCATCGATGAGATCCTCGGCTGTTATATCCTTATCGGCAGCAATGGCAAGGGTTTCAACTTTACCCCACTCCCCTTTTCCAATTTCAGCCGTCGGATAGCTAAGAATACCTTTTGGTTTTGCTGTCCCATCACCATAGAGGAATGCATGGTTTTCTGTCTTTGCTATTTTATCCGCGATTCGTTCCGCTAACCAAGATTCAACGTTAATCGCTGCATCATCCAACATCCGTTGGCTAACTTTGGGTTTTGCGTAAACTTCATGAACCGGGATAGAAACTTTAACCAGTTCTGGCGTGGAGGTTTCATCGCGCGCAGCAGTTTCAGCAACCCAACCCACATCGGGTTCTGTTTTTTCAATCAGCATATCCATCGCATCATTCGTAATAGTCGTCACTGAGGCCAATCGACGAATGGTTGATCGAGATTGTAAATGCTGATTAATTAATTGGACAGCCGATGAAGGAATAAGGTATCCGCCACTACTATCAGTCGAACTTATCATGGCTTTTGCTGAAATATCGTCAATTCCTTTACGAACGAACTGACCAAACCCGTCAAAAGATTCAGACTTTGTCATGACCATTTGCGGACGCTTTAGAGCAACTTCTACTTGGTTTAGCCTTTCAGCTGTTTTACATAAGGTATCTTCAACTTGGGCAATTTTATTTTGCTGTTCTGTTGTAAAATCCTTAACAGATGCATTCAGTTCCGCCAACGTGGTTGTGATTTCTGTCATGAGTTACTTCCTTTCTTGAGTTAAACGTCGAGACTTCAGCATCTCGCTGAGCTCCTTAATTTGCCGAACGATATCATCGCTCACGGCAAATTCCTTGACCGCTGTAATTTTTGCATCTGGATTGGCTGCAAACGTCACAAGCGAAATTTCCAGTAAATCAACTTCTTCTAAAATGCGAGCATTTTTCTTTGGGTCCTTTAGAGCTCTCAACGAGCGAAAACCGATAGAAAGGCTGTCAATAACGCCAGCTTTCATCAAGGCATAAGCTTCACGGCCGGCCTCTAAATCCAACAGCAATCGTCCCTTAACGAACAAGCCATGCGCGTCTTCATAAATCTCATCCCAAACACCGATCGGTTTACGCTGATCATGCTGCCATAACATTTTTGGTAAGCGCCCTTTGGCCCGCCATTTATAGAGAGATTGCTGAAAAGCTTGAGGCGCCACGATTTCTTGATGATGATCCGTCACATCAAAAACACTGGCATAGCCACAAAAAAAGCCATCATCTTGATGGCTTTTAAGGGAAAACGGAATACTTAATTGTTGGGTCATGGGGTCTCCTTATTTGGGTTAACAGTCAAGGTATCGCCATTGGGCAAGGGTCCATATCCTACCGCTTGGCGCTTTTCATTAAGGGTGAGAAAATCCGCGGATTGAATTTTATTCCATAGGGATTCACGCCGTTGAGCTAAAGCCGGAATGGCATCCACATCATAAGACAGGCGATATCCCTCACCAAAATAAGGACAAAGCCATAGGTTTAATTCGGCAATCAAGAATTCCATTAAGGGTAAGATTGTATCTTCCCACAAATGGTAACGGGCTTCCTTATAATTGGCGAACGTAGCATCACCCGCAATTCCCACCAACATCGGTGGCACGCCAAAGGCTTGGGCAATTTCTCGAGCTGACATTTTCTTACCCTCAATAAAATCAAGGTCTTTGGGACTAAGTCCCATTTCTTTCCAATCAAAATCCCCCTCTAAGACCATGATGCGGCCCGCATTCGCATTACCTTCATAAATCCGACGGATATCCTCCCGCAAGGAATCTCTTTGCTTTTCCGAAAGAGGTTGCGAATTTCCCGGCTTGAACATCAACGCACCACTCGGCCGACCACCATTTTGCAACAAAGATAAATTATGTTCCGCCACCACATTATGCTGATCAATTGATCGAGCAGCTGCTTCAATGGGGCTCATGCCATACCAATCATTTAAAGGATGAAAATTCTTGAGATGGAGCACAGAAGAATGTCCTGTAATCGGATCACACTCTAAGCGTCGCTTATATCCATCAATTTCGTATTCAAATCCTGTCGGCATACCCGAGATACCGGGAATAACTTTCATCCGATCCGGTCGCAGGGCATAGAGTTCGCGGGCTTGATTTCGTTGATCAAAGACGGCTTCAATATAAGCATTGCCCGACAACAGCAAATGCCCCACCACGGCTTCCATAAAAGAAGAGCCCGCTTGACGGGGGCTTGGGCAGTTGAGCAATTCTAAAATGGGATGTCGATCAACTTCATGGTCCTTATGATAGAGCAACCAAGGCACACTGCCGACACCGCGCGCAATTAAGGTAACACAGCGATAAACGATAACATTTTTTTGATATCCTTCATCGGCTAATAAGGCATAGTTCCGCGGGGTCCAAACAGGCTTCCCTAGGGTATTATAAGCAATATAAGAAGCCACACTGCTGGACTTTTGCTTAGTCCGCTGGGGCCACCAGCTTTTAAGAATATTCATCGAACTTCCTTTTAACGACAGACGATTCCAACTTACAAAAATTGTTATATATCAAATAAATAATATTAGGCAATAGATGGTACACACCATAAATTGCCCATGAAGATTTTTTTTATATTACAATAAAAAAGACCTTTCCCCGGACTGGCTCCGGGGTCTCAATATTACAAGAGTAATTGCCTGCCAGCTCGAGATCCCCGCTCGCAGGCGGGGAATAAGAGAGATTTTGAATGAATAAAAAATTTGTAGAACGCCCCTCTTTCCGGGCAAGCGAAGTGCGATCCGGAATCTCGATATTATAGGCGCAACAATAAATGTATTCTATCCCCGGGCCTCACCCGGGGTCTCGACATCACAAGAGCAATTTCGCCTGGCAGCTCGAGATCCCCGCTCGCAGGCGGGGAATAAGAGAGATTTTGAATGAATAAAAAATTTGTAGAACGCCCCTCTTTCCGGGCAAGCGGAAGCGCAACCCGGAATCTCGATATTACAAGAGCAATCGCCTGCCAGCTCGAGATCCCCGCTCGCAGGCGGGGAAAGGAGAAAATAAAAAAGAGCTTTCATAAAATTAACCTTTCCTTTAAAAACTTATTTTATTATAGAATTAATACTATTGATTAAATAAAAGTAGTGGACCTTGACTCATGAGACCTATTGATCTGTCTAAATTAAGACCATTTTATATGGTCGCGCGTGAGGGTAGCATGAATAAGGCCGCCGCAAAACTCAATGTGAGTCAGCCTTCTCTCAGTATTTTAATTGGTGATTTAGAATACAATCTTAAAACTCAGTTATTTGAACGTCTCCCAACAGGCGTACGCCTGACCGCCCAAGGAGAAAGGTTATATGCTTTTGCTGAAAAAATGCTTCAGCAAGCAGAGAGCTTCGAAAGAGTATTTTACGAAAAGGAAGACCAAGCGACTGGAGAAATAAAAATTATTACCACTCCTTTTGTGGGATCAGAATGGCTCGTTCCCAGTTTAGATGAGTTTCTAAATAAGTACCCTGATATAAGAATAAAGATAATGCTAAGTAGTGAGAATATTAATCTTACAGAAGCAGATATAGCCATATGCACTTTCATACCTCAGCATCTCCTTTCTGTTTCTAAGAGTCAGCATTTAATCCAGAAACGACTTTTTGATGCTAGGATAAGATTATTTGCTAGTCCTTCTTATTTAGAAAAATATGGTACTCCTTATATCCCAGAAGACTTAGATAATCATTATCTAATTGCTTATAAAGATAATTATTATACTTCCTTAGGAAGTACAAATTGGGTCCTTAACTTAGGTGCTGGAGACGGAAATAATTCCCGCCAACCTTATTTTGAAATAAATTCTCTCCACGGGATGTTTAATGCAGCCTTAAAAGGATATGGAATTGTCGAACTTCCCGATTATCCTATCATCACAGAGTCTAAATTAGTAGAAGTTCTGCCTAACATACAAGGAGAAGTCATTCCTTTATATTTTTCCTTCCTCGAAAATAGAAGAAACTCTAAAAAACTCATGTTATTATTCAACTATCTTCAAGGAAAAACTAAATCAGTAAATATAGAAAAATAAATATTAATTATATTTTTGAATATTAAAATCCAATATTTTAACCTTAGCGTGCAAAGAACCTTAATTCAATAAACTATCAGGTTATTTTTTCTATACTTTTATCGCTAAAATTTGAGAACGCATAATTTTTTGACTGAAAAGCTAGCTTGGGGATTTCCTTATAAAAAAATTCTATACCCTAGATTATACCTTAATATTAGCGCTTTTATAAAAGATTCCTTAATTACAGCAAGACACTAACGCTTTTTAAAGAAATATTAGGCACCGCTTAATGAGGATAAATATGTTTAGCATCTTGAAAAATTATGTCGCCTCTTGGCAGCAACAAAAATTGGCTTTCGGTTATAACCTTGCCTGTTCCGTCGAACCCGCGGGATTGGTATTAACCCTACACCTACAGCAACAGCAGACTGAATTTTCCTTATCCATAACCCTGCACCGTCACCGGACGCTTTGCGCCTCACCATCTTTTCTCTCACAGAAGAATCCAACCTCGGTGATCTCTGCCAACCGCTTTATGATGCTGCCCTGATTGAAATCGTCCTGCAAGGGTTAGATCTTATTGCTTTCTGTGCCCAGCGGTTCCATAAGGATGAGGTTAATTTCATGCTTTGCCCTTATGAAGCAGAGCACCTGACCTCTTTGGAAGGATTGTTCCAATCCATTTCCGCCCATACAACCCCGCAGGGAAAACGGCAACTCTTAACATTGCTTATCACGCCTGAATTCTTCGCCATACTGGTTGATCTTAAAATACAATTGCACCAGAAATTATGGGCCCAGCAAAAGACTGACTTATTTGTCAGACGCTACTGCCAGAGTGCCGATCGGATGAACGCACCGGTTTTAAGTTTTCGTTCCCTTCAGAAAAAACAAGCGCAACAAAATGAGAAGGGAAATGTTATCGCTTTTCCAAACGCTTCTCAGCGCCAAACTGCCATCTAAGATTAACTTCTCACGAAGAATAAGCATTCTTGGTTGGTAAAGCCAAGTGTATTCAGAAATTTTAAAAGTAGTCTTTATAACATGAACTCGAAACTATCCTCCATAGAAGCCCATATTGGTCAGCAATTGAAAAAACGCCGAGAAGAGTTAAACCTTACACAGCATGATTTAGCTTCTTCTCTTAAGATTACCCCGCAACAACTTTCTAAATACGAAATAGGGACCAATCAGATTACGGCAAAGCGCTTTTACCACCTTTGCAAGGTTTTAAATGTTTCTCCAAATTTCTTTTTTGAAGGATTAGAAGAAATGGCGATCTCCTTTCCGGATCAAAGCATTTGGCTGTCTTGCCATACCTTACAAGGTCAAAAGATTCAGATTGAGCTCTCTGATGTGCAGGCAACTGTTTCAGATATTAAAATTCTTTCAGAACACTAAGAGAGATGGAAGATGAACACTTTACCTTATTGCTTCTTTCCGACAAAAGTTATGGGTATAGGAAATATCGATAATAGATACCTATCCCCTTACCAGGCGTTGGATAACTTAACCAAAACCGTTACCTCGCCTATTTTCTTTGATCGTCTGACTACCGAAGGTCATGATTTGTTTGATCTCAGTAGCCTGAATTATCTTTATGAAGAGATTTATAACCTTCGGCGCTATGAAACGGTTTCTTGTCTGGTTTATCATGAGAAAAACCTAAGTCAGAAAAGTCTATCTTTTCTTGAAGAATTTGACGCCATCCAAGCTCAAAAGATATTGGTAACCCAAAATAAAGATGAAAAGGCTGTTATTACGGCTTTTAATGAAGGCCTCATCAACTTTTATGTCTGGGCTCAGGATCCTCAGGCTCCTTTTCTTCTTAACGAATTTATCCAGCAAAGTCAGCATCATTATTTTCGTAACTTTGTCAACGCCCTAATTGACCCACTTTTAGAAAAGTGGCAACAAGACCATAATACCCTTTCCCCCTTATTAGACCCGGTGTTTATTGAGTTCTTCCAAGCTTTTATAAAAACTCACCATATTACAGAGTATTATCTATTGGATATTACGGGCAGCTTCCTGTTATTGGATTACGAAAAACAAGCCAGTGTTTTCTTCGTGTTTAATGAGCAAAGCTTTAGAGAACATGGGCAAGCGGTCGATCGCTTCCTACACTCCAATCACTGTTTACCAGCAGAAATTGTCGAGGATTTAAAAAGCCGCCGTCAAACCATTTGCTTTCCTTTTATCTATCCTTCCGGGCCAGTTCACGTGGAGCGCTATATTGAGCCAGTTCAGGCTCTACAAGGTCAGCACAATTATTATATTGCCCATAGTAAAGGAATCGATTATCTGAAAGAGTTTTAATCTTCCAAAGTTTACCTTTCTTTAAACTTGGAATTAGGCTTGCGCCCTTTTTGTCAACTGGGCTATTGTATTTACATAAATTTTATTCAAATGCGTGATTATTGAATGAAGCCACGTCCCCTCTCACCGCATCTCCAGATCTACCGACTCCCTCTTGCCGCTATTTTATCCATTTTGCATCGGATTACCGGTGGTGGTCTCGTGATATCGCTGTTATTTTTTATTGCCTGGTTAGCAAGCCTTTCGCTGGGTGAAGCTGCCTATACTAGCTTTAAAGAGTTTATGGGCTCCTGCTTCGGGCAAATCGTCATTTTCTTTAGTCTATTTGGATTTTATTATCACTTAGCCAATGGAATCCGCCACCTTATTTGGGATTATGGCCATGGCTATGAGCTTTCAACAGTTCGCTTGAGCAGCTGGTTGGTAATCATTTTCTCCTTGGGCGCGACAGTTTTGACATGGAGTTTGGCATGACATCCTTAAAAAATTTTCATACCCCTATAAAACGCGCTAAAGGCTTAGGTTCGGCGAAGGATGGTACAGGTCATTGGATCGCCCAGCGTGTCAGCAGCATTTTAATTGCTCCTTTAGGAATCATAATTATCGCTTTGCTGTCCCAAAACCATCAACTACCTTATACCGAAATGATGCATACGCTTGCGAATCCATGGGTAGCAAGTCTTCTCTTCTTATTCGTGGCCAGTGCGGGCTATCACGCGGCATTAGGTCTCCAAGTCATTATTGAAGATTATGTGCATAGCCATTTTTGGCGTTACTGGCTGCTGATAATAGTCCGCCTTATTGGATATATTTTGCCAGCTATAACTCTATTTTTAATGATAAAAATTATGATCGTAGGAATGAATTAGGATGGCAGAAAGCTATAAAATTATAGATCACCGTTTTGATGTTGTGGTAGTTGGCGCGGGCGGTGCGGGTTTACGAGCCACCCTAGGCATGTGTGCCTCTGGCTTAAAAACAGCCTGTGTCACCAAAGTTTTCCCTACCCGTAGCCATACGGTAGCCGCCCAAGGGGGGATCGGGGCCGCTTTAGGAAATATGGGGGATGGCGACAATTGGAAGAACCATTTTTACGATACTATCAAGGGCTCCGACTGGTTGGGTGACCAAGACGCCATTGAATATATGTGCCGTAATGCGATTCCATCCGTTATTGAACTTGAACATTTTGGAGTTCCCTTCTCGCGGACCCCAGAAGGCAAGATTTATCAACGTCCCTTTGGCGGACATACGATCAATCAAGGAGAGTCCATGGCAAAACGGGCCTGTGCGGCCGCTGACAGAACTGGCCATGCGATTCTTCATACCCTTTACCAGCAATGCCTTAAGCATCAAGCTGAATTCTTTGTCGAGTATTTTGCTCTGGATTTGATTATGGATGAAAAGGGTCACTGTCGAGGGATTATGGCCTTGTGTCTTGAGGATGGCATCCTTCATCGGTTCCAAGCACATACAGTTGTTCTAGCCACTGGTGGTTATGGACGTGCCTTCTTTTCTTGCACCTCAGCTCATACCTGCACTGGGGACGGCAATGCCATGGTCTTACGCGCGGGACTGCCTTTACAAGATATGGAGTTTATTCAATTCCATCCTACCGGAATTTATGGTTCGGGTTGTCTAATTACAGAAGGCGCCCGCGGTGAAGGCGGTTACCTAACAAACAGCGCCGGCGAGCGTTTCATGGAACGCTATGCTCCGAATGCGAAAGACTTAGCCTCGCGCGATGTCGTCAGCCGCGCCATGACCATTGAAATTCATGAAGGACGCGGCGTTGGCCCGCATAAGGATCATATCTTTTTGCATTTAGAGCATTTAGATCCTAAAGTTCTCCATGAACGCTTGCCCGGGATTTCTGAGACAGCCAAGATTTTTGCTGGTGTTGATGTCACCAAAGAACCCATTCCAGTTCTTCCGACCGTTCATTATAATATGGGGGGGATTCCAACCAATTATATGGCTGAAGTGATTAAGGATAGTCAAGGTACCGTTGTGCCGGGCTTAATGGCGATTGGAGAGGCTGCCTGTGTTTCAGTGCATGGGGCTAACCGCCTTGGTACAAACTCTTTACTCGATCTGGTGGTTTTCGGCCGTGCAGCGGCGCAGCGAGCCAGCGAGCTTATTACACCGAACATGCCCCATGAAACTTTACCAGAGTCCGCTGGGCAGCCAGCGATCGAACGGATGGATAAAATCCGCAATAATAATGGCCAAATCAAGAGTGGTGATATCCGTCTTAATATGCAACGAACCATGCAGAAATATTGTGCCGTTTTCCGCGACGAAAACCATATGCAAGAAGGTTGGGAGAAAATTAAGGAAGTGCATGATAGCCTAAAAGATATACAAATTAATGACAAAAGTTTGATTTGGAATAGTGATTTGGTTGAATCTTTAGAATTGCATAACTTACTGGAACAAAGTTTGGTAACCCTGGCCTCTGCCGTAAACCGCAAGGAAAGTCGCGGTGCCCATGCCCGCGAAGATTACCCCGATCGAGCTGATACAACCTGGATGAAACATACGTTATGTACATTAAGGGGAACGACCACCAGCATTGATTATCGCTCCGTCCAAATGAAAACTTTGACAAATGAAATTGATGTTATTCCACCGAAAAAACGGGTTTATTAAAGGACAGAACCATGGTTGAATTTTCTCTTCCCCACCACTCTAAACCCACTCCAGGCAAGCACCATGCCTGTCAAAATGCTCAGGGTGAAATTCGGACCTTTCAAGTTTATCGTTGGAATCCAGATGACGAGGCAAACCCTCGGATTGACTCTTACGAGATTGATCTCAAAGAATGCGGCCCTATGATTCTAGATGCTTTGATTAAAATCAAAAATGAAATGGATTCTACCCTCACCTTTCGTCGCTCTTGCCGCGAGGGAATCTGTGGCAGCTGTGCCATGAATATCGACGGAACCAATACATTGGCCTGTATTAAACCGATTAGTGACATTAAAGATAACGTTAAGATTTATCCTTTGCCGCATATGAATGTAATTAAGGATTTGGTGCCCGATTTATCCTTAGCCTATGCACAATATGCTTCTGTTAAGCCATGGCTTCAATCCGATACGCCAGTCGGTGAACGCGAACGGTTGCAAAGTGAAGAGGATCGCGCCAAATTGGATGGATTATGGGAATGCATTTTATGCTTTAGCTGCACCACGAGTTGCCCCAGCTATTGGTGGAATAGTGAAAAATATTTAGGACCCGCAACTTTGCTTCAATCCTATCGGTGGATTGCCGACAGTCGCGATGATCATACCGGTGAGCGCCTCGATGAGCTCGAAGATCCATTTAAACTTTATCGCTGTCATACCATTATGAACTGTACTAATACTTGCCCTAAAGGATTAAATCCTGCTAAAGCCATTGGGGAAATTAAAAAGCAAATGGTAGAACGTAAAGCTTAATCTATCCAAGACTGATGGAAAGGCCCCTTTTTTTAAAAGTGCCTTTTATCCTTTATATTATAAATTCAACCTCTGATGTTCCAATCACCAAAAAGTTATCAATAGGCGAGGAGGATTCAAAATTGATCTCTCCACTTAATATGCACTGAATAGGGTGATCCAACCCAGTTGGAGCATTGATAATAACCCCTTTCAGCCATGTCTTTAAATGTTCAGGAGCCTGAATTTTAATGGTTCCTGTAATCGCCAGCGAGAAATCTTTAACCTTAAATCTGGGTGTTATAAAAGTAGCATTACCTCTAACTTCCCATAGACTTAAGGAGACGTTCACCACATCTCTTGTTTCGATATAAAAGCCTGAATTAAATTGAACATCCATATATCGACCTGTTAAAACAGATTGAGTGCGTTGAATATTGTTATAATTTTGAGGTGGCATAAATTGTTTAGTTGCCTTTAAATGCTTGACCATTTCTTCTGAGGATTGCCTATCAATTGGGCTTACGGAATCAATTATCTCAATCTCTTGATCGTGGAGTTTAAAACCTATATGAGGGGTAGGGAATTCTGATACAAATGTTCTATTTTCATCAGAACTGTCTACAGGGTTATTGGAATGAGCTATTCCTACACAAACTCTGAACAATAATACGAAAGCTTGAAATTTTACCATCTTTTGATCCCCCCTCCCTGATCAAAATAAAGTTAATTAGTCAGTCATCTTTTAGTCACTCATCTTCGAGCTCCACCAAACAGCCAAAACAGTCTTTTGGGTGTAAGAAAATAACAGGTTTACCATGGGCTCCTATTTCTGGTGCGCCAAGTATCCGGATCCCCTGCTGAGCCAATTCATCATAGGCATGAGAGACATCTTCAACCTCTAAGCAATAATGATGGATGCCACCTTGCGGATTTTTTTCTAAAAACTTGGTAATCGGAGAGTTATCTCCTAAGGGGTGAAGTAATTCTAATTTAGTATTGCCTACCTCGACAAATACTGTTGTCACGCCATGCTCTGGCAGAGACTGAGGGTCACTAATCGTTGCCCCTAAAATGTCACGATAAAAAGCAGCAGCTTGATAGAGGTCCGGAACAGCAATGGCAATATGGTTTAACCGCTTTAACATCTTGCTGCCCCTCTTTTTTAATCTGTATCTCTATTCCGTTCTATTTCGATACCAACGCTTGTCGCATTTGAATAAACATCCAGTTTTTCAACACGGCACCAAACCTTAGTGATCCGGCAATCTTCAAAACATAACTGCGCAATATCTTCAGCCAAGGTTTCTACCAAATGGGTATGCCGACCTCGCGCCAAGGCCGTTATAGAGCGAATCAATTGATCATAACAAACAAATTGCCCGTGATAGTGTTGGTCATCGGGAGTGGGCATTTCAACGCGACATTTTAAATTTAATCGAATGGCCTGAGACGTTAAAGCTTCATCAGCATTGATCCCAATAAAACAATCAAAAACAAGATCATTAATAAGAATATCCCAAGTTTTAGATTTCTTAGGTGCTTTAGCTTCTCTTCCTTGTGGGAACAATACCATATTCGCCATTAATCATCCCTTTGACCCATGTTTTCGGGAACCATCCAACCTAAATGCTGCCCCCCATCAATAGCAATCATTTGGCCGGTGACAGAAGGCGCATTCCATAAAAACTCAATTGCTCTTGCAATTTCATCCGTTCCTCCTCCTTTACCCAAAGGCGTGGAAAAACATTGTTTTACAAACTGCGCCTCAGACTGGTTTACATTTTTTAACGTTGGACCAGGGCCAATCCCATTAACTCTGATAGAAGGCGCCATCGCTAAAGCCAAAGCTTGGGTTAATCCCCATAATCCATATTTACTAATGCTATAACTCAAATAATGAGGCGTCAAGTTCCACACCCGTTGGTCTAAAAGGTTAACAATCATACCTTTACCCATCAGTCTTTGAAATTCTTGACTCAATACTAAAGGAGCCCTGAGATTGGGCTCCATGTGATAATCCCATGATTCGCGCGTAACTGTTTTAAAATTATCATATTTAAAGGTTGAGGCATTATTGACCAACAAATTAATCCGACCAGCTATCGCCTGCACCTTTTCCATAAGCCCGGCGACTTGGGATTCTTGAGCCAAGTCAGCTTGAACCAACCAACACTTCTGACCATAGCTTTCAATCTCTTCTTTAAGATTTTCAGCTTTCTGAGAAGACGTATGATAATGGACAACCGCATCCCATCCTAGCTTTGCAAAATGGAGGACAATAGCGCGCCCGATCCGTTGAGCCGCTCCTGTGACCATAAGTATTGGCATCGCTTATTCTCCGTATTGGCTAATTCCTTTAAGATCTTCTTCAATGCGTAACAATTGATTATACTTTGCTACTCGATCCGATCGACATAATGATCCGGTTTTAATTTGACCAGCATTGACGGCAACGGCTAGATCGGCAATCGTTGCATCTTCTGTTTCACCTGATCGGTGTGACATGACCACCCGATAACCATGACGACGCGCCAGCCTTATAGTATCGAGAGTTTCAGACAAAGTTCCAATTTGATTTACCTTAATCAAAATTGCATTTGCTGCTGATTTCTTAATTCCCTCTCGTAAACGCTCAACATTTGTCACAAATAAATCATCTCCCACCAGCTGCACTACATCTCCTATTGCTTGGGTTAATTGGCACCAACCCTCCCAATCATCTTCCGCTAGACCATCTTCAATTGAAATAATAGGATAGTCCTTAATAAGAGCTTGATAATACTGGACCATACCTGCTGCATCCAAGGTCTTTCCTTCCCCCTTAAGATGATATTGTCCATTCTCATAAAACTCTGTTGCAGCCACATCCAAAGCCAGCGCAATATCTTTTCCCGGCCCATAACCAGCTTCTTTAATGGCTTGCATGATGAAATCAAGTGCTTCGCGAGAACTCCCCAGATTGGGGGCAAAACCGCCTTCATCTCCCACATTGGTCGACTGGCCTGCCTTTTTCAATAGCGATTTCAAATGATGAAACACTTCCGCCCCCATCTGCAACGCTTGAGCGCTGGTTTTGGCTCCAATTGGAACAATCATAAACTCCTGAATGTCGACAGGATTATCGGCATGCGCACCACCATTTATAATATTCATCATGGGCACAGGCATGATATGCGCATCCATTCCTCCCACATAGGAATAAAGCGGTTGCCCCACACTATGAGCCGCCGCCTTTGCAACCGCCAAACTGACGCCCAGAATTGCATTCGCCCCTAAACGAGATTTGTTTTTAGTCCCATCCAATGCAATCATGGTTCTATCAATACGCCGTTGATTTCGAGCATCCATTCCCTGAAGTGCCGGAAAAATCTCATGCTCAAGGGCTAAGATAGCAGATTGAACACCTTTACCCAGAAAACGACTCTTGTCACCATCTCTGAGCTCGACCGCTTCATGGCTGCCGGTTGAGGCTCCAGATGGAACAGCTGCTCGACCAAAGGATCCATCCGTAAGAATGACATCCACTTCTACTGTAGGATTGCCGCGCGAATCTAATATTTCTCGTCCAATTATATTTTTAATGTAGGGCATAATCTTCCTTGCGAATGATAAACAACCTTTAAAAGTGTTGTCTTTTGGTTGCATGAGTAATTTTATTATTCTAAATTCCTGTTGTTCCAAAAGCAACTTGATAAGAATTTTTTCCTAATTGTTTAGCCATATACATAGCCTGATCCGCCCTATCAATTAACTCAGAATATTTAGAACTATGATCAGGATAAGAGGCAACACCTAAACTTAGGTTAACATAAACTTCTTTTTGATCAATTTGATAAGGGTGCTGGCATATATCGAGCAGACGATCCATAATAGGTTCTAAAGCTGTCGCATCTTGATAGTAAATAAGAGCCACAAACTCATCCCCTCCATAACGAGCAACAATATCCCCATCCCGTAAAGCACTGTGAATGCGTTGAGCCACAGCCTTTAAAACAGAATCTCCAAATTCATGCCCATAACTATCATTGACAACTTTAAAATCGTCTACATCGATAAAAACAAGGTAAAACTGATGCCGCGCTTCATTAATTAATGATTCAACAATTCCTTCAAAAAATTGACGATTGGGTAAGCCAGTCAAGGAATCGTTAAAAGCCAAATATCCCAATCCTCTCACTTCGCTGTTAGCATAATATTCTCGTTTACGAATCAAATTTTCCAGTCGTGTAATTTCTTTTTCTAAATAAGATAAACTTTGAGACAATTTATTATCATCAGAATTAAGGTCGAGCGACAGAAGATTTTTTGTTGTTTTCTTAATAGATTTTAACGATAATAATAATTGATTAGAAATTTTATTAGATGAATGCTGCAAATTGATCTCAGGGGTCATATTAAGAATTTTACGCACTATTCTCTTACCCCTTGAAAAGAAACGGTTTTTTTGAATCTTGATACTATCGGGATCCAAATTTTCCTCCATCAAGTTTTGCTTTTTGCCAAGACCATACCGGGTTTATATACCTTCTGTAAAGATTAATTTTAAATCAGCAAACGAGAGTAATTTTTATTTTATTTTCATAAAGATAACATTTAATTTTTCTCAAAAAAATACTTAATTTTTTAAATTCTGCATGTATTATCTAAGTAATTGAATCCACTATTTTAATTATAAAATCTTTAGAAAAACACTCTATATAAGAGAGCCAATATAGTCTTTCTTGTTGAGCTTATATATTTAAAAACCTCCTAAGGCAGGCAATAATATTTTTAATAGCAGACTATATATTTTATAGAGGATAATAAGACCCTTATAAGTCTGAGTTTAGAATAATCTCCCCTCTTCTTAACCATATCGGTTAGAGTGCCCCATAAAAAAACGGCCTACCTGGCCGTTTTCGACTGAACAAGGAAACCTTATCCCATAAAAGGAACATATCCCCACCAATAAATTGAAATAAATAAGAATAGCCACACAACGTCTACAAAATGCCAGTACCACGCCGCTGCTTCAAATCCAATATGGGCGTCCGGGGTAAATTCATTGCGCCAAGCACGCCACCAACACACACCTAAGAAAATTGTTCCGATAATGACATGGAGTCCGTGAAACCCTGTTGCAAGATAAAATGTTGTGGGATAAATACCGCCATTCAAGGAAAATGCTGCATGAGAATACTCAATGGCCTGCACACAGGTAAAAATTAACCCTAACACAACAGTTAATCCTAGACCCTGAAGCACACCCTTCCGATCCTTTTCTAGCAAAGCATGGTGCGCCCATGTAACGGTAGTTCCGGAGGCCAATAACAATAAGGTATTAAAATATGGAAGGTGGAATGGATCGATAGTTTCCACACCCTTAGGGGGCCACATTCCACCCGTTGCTTCCTTAGGGAATATTGCTGCATCAAAATAAGCCCAAAAAAAGGCAACGAAGAACATCACCTCAGAGCAAATAAATAACACCATGCCCGTTCGCAGACCCGTCTGAATAGTCGGGGTATAAATTCCCTTGGTATTTGATTCACGAATAACATCGCGCCACCATAAACCCGCTGATGTCAGTAACATCAACAATCCCACAATCAGCGTGATCTTTGTGCCGCCGTGAAAAAAATGCACTGCCCCAAAGGTAACTACAAAAGTAGCCAGCGAGGTAACCAGAGGCCAAGGGCTTGGATCAACAAGATGAAAAGGATGTTTATGTGTCGGAGTTTCAGACTGATTTTCCATTTAAAAACCCAAAACAGATTAAACCTTGTTTATAGACTATACCTAATTTATATAAAGTTTAAGCTTTTTTTGAGGATGAATCTTAAGATTTGATTAACCAATATATTGTCAATTTTTCATCAATAAATTTAACATAAGATAAAAGTATAATGAAATAAATTGAGACAGAAAGAAGGTATGGTATAAGATTTAAAAAAAATTAAGGCGTAAAAGAAAGCAAAATTTTCTTTAAGAGAATTTTAACTCATAAGTTTTTTTAAGCATCTGCTTTTTGGAACTGCCTCTCCTCTTTAAATCACTATACTATAGAAAATAGGAGTTACAGGCCATGACATTACGCCAAGAAGATCCCAAGCCAACACTACCCTTTTTAATGGGTGCAATGGGGGTTGTCTTTGGAGATATCGGCACCAGTCCCCTGTATACCATAAAAGATTGCTTATCGCAGTCTCCTTACAGCCATGATTTTTCGATGCTTATGGGAATTTTATCGTTAATATTCTGGTCCATCACCAGTGTGGTAAGCCTAAAATATATTTGTTTCGTTCTCCGGGCGGATAACAATGGAGAAGGCGGAATTTTATCTCTCCTATCCTTAAGCATGCGGGGGGCAAGCGATAAAATTAAAAAATACTTATTTGGCATCGGAATGATCGGAGCTGCTCTTTTTTATGGCGATGCCGTCATTACGCCTGCAATTTCAGTTTTAAGCGCTGTAGAAGGATTAACCGTCGTCTCTCCACGTTTCGCCCAATATATAGTTCCTCTGGCAGCCATAATTCTTATTATTCTATTCTTAATCCAACAAAAAGGCACCGAAACAATCGGTAATTTATTTGGCCCCACCATGACATTATGGTTTTCAGTTATTGGAATTTTAGGAATTTATCAGATTATAAAAACCCCTCAAATTATTGAAGCTATTAATCCTTGGTATGCCTATCAATTCTTTCATGACCATGGTCCCCACTCTTTAGCTATTCTGGGATCCGTTGTCTTAGCAATCACGGGTGCTGAGGCGCTTTATACAGATTTGGGTCATTTTGGTAAATCGGTAATCCGGCGTGCCTGGTTATTTATGGTCTTTCCTTGCTTACTGCTTAATTATTTTGGGCAGGGTGCCCTTCTCCTCACCCATCCTGAAGCGGCTTCTAATCCCTTTTTCTTTCTCGTCCCATCTTGGGCAACCTTACCCCTCGTTATTGTCGCCACTATTGCCACTGTTATTGCATCTCAAGCGGTAATTTCAGGTATATTTTCTATGACGTGGCAAGCGGTACAGTTAGGGTATTTACCGCGGTTGCGGGTTGACCATACCTCCAGAAAAACCATTGGCCATGTTTTTGTTCCCACCATGAATTGGTCTTTGCTTTTAATGGCATTGATGCTGGTCATCTTATTTAAATCATCAACTGCTCTCGCCTCTGCATACGGTATGGCTGTCACAGGCATTATGGTGATCACAACCTTTCTCACCAGTTATCTTGCCTTTTATAATTGGGGATGGCCTTGGTGGAAACTTATTCCCATTTTTGGAATATTCTTAATTATTGATATAACCTATTTCAGTGTTAATCTGATGAAATTCACAGAGGGTGGCTGGATTCCGTTCGTCATTGGCGTCTTCTTGTGGGCCATTATGACCACCTGGAAAAAAGGCAAGGATATCCTTAATAATAAAATCCATCAATCGGGTAGAACACTTTTAAATTTCATAAAAAATATCGAACAAGATCCCCCCCTACGCATCTCCGGCAATGCCGTTTACCTGTCCTCAACGCCGGATAATGAACCCCTCTCCCTAACGATTAACCTTAAGCATAACAAAGTATTACATGAGAAAGTTGTTATTCTTTCTATTATCACCAAAGATGTCCCGCGGGTTTATCACCCTGCAAAAATATTAATTGATAATTTAGGAGATAACATTTATCAAGTGGTTTATTATGTGGGTTTTACAGAAACACCAAATATTCCTAATCTTTTTGAAAAGTGTAATGAATTTGGTTTACATCTAGATTTACAAGATACGACGTTTTTCACGAGTCGAGGTATTCCGGTGATTAGCACCACCCCACACTTGCCCACTTGGAGAGAACGCCTTTTTATCTTTCTTGCTAAAAATGCCATGAACGCTACAGAATTTTATAAAATTCCCTACAAACGCGTTCTCGAATTGGGGATTAGAATTAAATTATAGTTCATGAAAAGAAAAATGTTAATTTTTTACTCCTAAATAATTAATATTATACCAGGAAAATTTATCTAATATTTCCTTTTCTCCTCTCCCCTTATAAAGAGCTATGTATATCTAAGCCAATTAAAATCAGAAAAGTTTAACTTCCAAAGCGAGCCACTTTTATAGAGTTCTGAGACTCATCATTAATAAAAATTACGAGTAGGAATTGTTTATGTCTCTGTAGGGATTAATAAGAGCAAAGTATTGTATTAAGGGGAGATAAAAATGAGCACAAGAAAAAATTACTATCTTGCGTCAGTCCTTTATCTATTGACTTACTTGAATCCTCAGGCTATGGAGAAAAATGAAAAAGAGATATTTAATCAATATTACACAGCCCCCTCTTTAAATGAGTATCATATTGTCAAGAAAGGAATATGCATCCGTCCTGGTCATACCCAACCCAACTATGATCTTGCAATTGAAAAAATCCTGGGAAAGACTGTTATTACGACCAGTGGGTTTGGAGGATCCGGGATAACATTAGGTGAAGGTGCTGTGTAATATCAACTCAACCGTTTTGAGAAAGAAGTTTTACCTAAGCTCGACTATCATAAAGAAACGGAACTTACTATAATCGGCACAGGTTTTATAGGCTGTTTAACTGCTCTCCATTTGTGGGAGCGTGGATACAAAAATTTGGTAATGGTAACTGATCAATCCTTAGCATCGGCAACCGCTAACGCTGGAGGATATATTGCCGCATCCATAAGCAGTGAGGATCCTGAAGAAGAGAGATATAACCGATTCTGCCTTGATTCTTTTAACAACTTCTCCAATGCGATGAAGGGAAGCCACCCTTTTATAACAGGAGGAAACGATGTTATAAGGAGACTTCCCATTTACCGGACTGGCGGTAAGAGTCCAGCATTGGAAAATTATGTGAGAGCTAATCTTATAGCCCCTGGATTTGACGTTAACTTACATATTATAGATACTGAGAAAACCCATCAACTTTATTGTTACGAAGAGGCAATATATGTTAATTCAAAAAAGCTTCTCCGGCAGTTGCATCGCCATTTAACCAACTACAATATTCCTATCTTACACCAACAAATAACACACCTTAATCAGATAAATTCTTCTGTGATTTTCAATTGTACAGATAGCTTGGCTGGAAAATTAAGAGGTAAGGAAGAGGAATATACACCAATCCTTGGGCATTATATTCTCCTTGGAAACCAAGATTTGTCTCCTAAAAGCTTGAGCCTCCACAATAGCATGATTGTTGTTACAGGCGGAACTTACCCGATAAAGATTGGATTAGAGGTTAGAACATCTCTCAATTTATTCCCTAAAACCAGCCTCGGAAAAGAGCAGGAGGATAATTATCAAGCATATCTAGGGACCACATTTATTAAAGATATAAAACTTAATGACCAAGGATATGCCCAAAAGGACTATGAATATCCTGAACTTTTCGATGGCCTTTTGAAAAACGCTCAAGAATTCTTTGGAAAATCTGTTAATTGAGAAAGTTGTCTCAGATGAACTTTTAAAAAGGAGGGATTTTCCCTCCTTTAAGCAATCCTTTTACCAAGAATAATATTTCATGAATTCTAAAGGATGAGGCGTGCGGTCATAGGTTAGAACCTCCTGCCATTTCAATTCCATATATCCTTGAATGAAATCCTTCGTAAAGACATCGCCCTGCAGCAAAAAGTCATGATCCGCGGCAAGAGCTTCAAGCGCTTCTCGCAAAGAGCCACACATATTAGGCAAGGCTGCAGCGATATCCAACTCTTCAAACAAATTATGATCCGATGGCTCCCCGGGATGAATTTGATGACGTATACCATCCATCCCTGCCATCAACATAACCGCATTTCCTAAATAAGGATTAGCAAGGGGATCAGGAAAGCGAATTTCTACCCGCTTTGCTTTTTCCCCAACCGCTGTTGGAATACGACAAGCAGCAGAACGATTTTGTGCTGAATATGCCAAAATTACCGGGGCTTCATAGCCCGGCACTAACCGCTTATAGCTATTCGTGGTCGGATTAGTAAAGGCATTAATAGCTTTCGCATGTTTTAAAATCCCACCAATATAATAAAGAGCTGTTTCAGATAGACCACTATAACCACCACCGGCGAACAAAGGCTTTCCGTCCTTCCATAAAGATTGATGGACATGCATTCCTGATCCATTATCACCAAAGATGGGTTTTGGCATAAATGTTGCCGTTTTCCCATAGCTATGAGCCACATTCCTGACCGCATACTTATAGATTTGGATATTATCGCCCGTTTCAACCAATTGGCCGAATTGAAACCCTAGTTCATGTTGAGCGGGCGCCACTTCATGATGGTGCTTTTCCATCTTCAATCCCATTTGCTGCATAACTGTAACCATTTCAGCCCGCATATCATTTAAGGAATCGAGAGGAGCAACGGGAAAGTACCCCCCCTTTGGTAAAGGTCGATGGCCGTGGCTTGAGGCATTTATTTCACGACAATTATGGGATTGAAATTCTTCTGATTCTAATTCATAAAAAGCCGCTGTACTATCCACACCATAACGCACACCATCAAAAACAAAGAACTCTGCTTCTGGCCCAAAATAGGCTGTGGTCGCAACATCAGATTCTTGGAGATAAGCTTCTGCTTTTTTACCGATGGAGCGTGGATCTCGGGTATAAGGTTTCCCACTTCTTGGATCATATATATCACAAACCACAATCATAGTTGTCTGAACTGAAAATGGATCAAGGTGAATAGAAGAAAAATCTGGCTTCATGATCATGTCTGATTCATGAATTTGGCGCCAGCCGCTAATGGATGATCCATCAAAATAGATCCCCTCCTCAAGCAACTTTTCATCAACCGCTTCAACCGGGAAACTCATGTGATGCCAGGCTCCCAAAATATCTGTAAAGCGAAAGTCAACAAATTTTACGTGCTGTTCCTCTAGCTGCTTTAAGAATTTGTTGATCACTTTTTTCTCCTTAATTTTAAATAAAATCTTTATTTTATGGTTATACATTTCCCCTGCTCAGGTTTCAAGGAGAGTCTCGGTTACTTAATGTTACATCTACCCTTATTCTTCGCCCTTCCTTTTTCCTTTGCAGTTATGAGGAAAAACTGATAATCTCCTTAAGAAATCCACACACAGGAGTGGTTGAGGTGGGAGAGCCATTAAAACCGTCCGGTGCTAACAACCGTTAGTCACTTTCCTGTGGAGGTATAACCGGAAAAGGAGTATTTACCAAATGGCACTGCCAACATTTTCAATGCGTCAGCTTTTAGAAGCTGGTATTCACTACGGTCACCACACACGTCGCTGGAACCCAAAGATGGCTCCATTCTTGTTTGGTATTCGTAACAACATTCACATTATTGACCTTGAACAAACAGTTAACCTACTGCATCGTGCACTAGAAGCTGTACGCAACACAGTTGCAGCTGGCGGTCGTGTTTTGTTCGTCGGAACAAAGCCACAAGCGTCTGCAAAGGTTAAAGAATCAGCAAGCAAGTGCGGTCAATATTATATTAATCACCGCTGGCTTGGTGGTACATTGACCAACTGGAAAACTGTTAACCAATCCATTAAGCGTATGAAAGATCAAGAAGAACGTCTTGATAACAGCGGTCAAGGTCTGACAAAGAAAGAACAGCTTGATTTGCAACGCGAATATACAAAGCTAGAACTTGCTTTGGGTGGGATTCGCGATATGGGTGGACTACCTGACCTGTTGTTCGTTATTGACACCAATAAAGAAGCAATTGCAATTCAAGAAGCTGCTCGTTTGGGTATCCCGGTAGTGGGTATTTTAGACAGTAACTCCGACCCCGCTGGCGTTACATTCCCTATTCCAGGTAACGACGACGCACAACGCGCAATCCAAATGTATTGTGATTTAGTTGCTGGTGCAGTTCTTGATGGGTTACAAGCTGAAATGGCGAGCGCTGGTATCGATCTCGGTGCCTCAGCAGAGCTTCCGGCTGAACTTCTAGCTCAAGAAGCTGGCGAAGAGCACGCTGAATAAGATTTTAAATATCTAAGTCCGCTTATTTTGCACAGGACTCGGATTAGAACTTTAAAGAAGTTGTCTTCAAAATTGACCTCGATAATATTGTTTCTCTTGAGGAAATTTATGAAGAAAAATTCAATGAAAGGTCCGAGATACTAAATGTACAAAATGATCTGAGTTAGATATACTAATGCTCAAGATACGATCTTGAGCATCACTCTTTTTGTTTTGGATAATTTGATCTAACTTAAATCTAACTATATTTCAGGAGATGATTATGGCTGAAATTTCCGCAGCTCTCGTTCGCGAACTCCGCGAAAAGTCTGGCGCCGGTATGATGGACTGTAAAAAGGCCCTTACCGAAACCAATGGTAATGTTGAAGAAGCGATTGATTGGCTTCGCAAAAAAGGACTTGCTGCCGCTGCTAAAAAAGCTGGTCGCGTTGCTGCTGAAGGTCTGGTTGGTGTTGCCACCAACGGCACAAAGGGTGCCATCGTTGAAATTAATGCTGAGACTGACTTCGTTGCCCGCAATGATCAGTTCCAAAGCATGGTTCGGAATATTACAGAAATTGCGCTTACTGGTGCTCACACAGATGAATCCCTTAAGTCCGCAAAGTATGACGACGCGCAGACAGTAGAGAGTGAAATTACTCGTTTGATCGCCACAATTGGTGAAAACATGAGCCTCCGTCGCACTCAAAGTCTAAGTGTTTCTCAAGGTGTTATCAGCTCTTACATTCACAATGCCACAGCGCCGGGTCTCGGTAAGATTGGTGTATTGGTTGCTTTGGAATCAGCAGCTCCGGCAGATAAACTTAATGAATTGGGTAAAAAGATTGCAATGCACATTGCAGCCGCCAACCCAGCCGCATTGACCATCGAAGAAGTTGACCCAACAGCTTTAGAGCGTGAACGTACAGTTTTGATTGAACAAGCTCGTGCCACAGGTCGTCCAGAGGAAATTATCCAAAAGATGGTTGAAGGTCGCGTTCGTAAGTTCTATGAAGAAGTGGTTTTGCTTGAGCAAACATTTGTTCTCGATGGACAAACAAAGGTTGCAGAAGTAGTTGATCAAGCTGGAAAAGAATTCGGCGCTCCTGTCAAATTGACCAGCTACGTCAAGTACACGCTGGGTGAAGGAATCGAAAAAGAAGAATCTGATTTCGCAGCCGAGGTAGCAGCTCAGGCTTCTGGTGGCCGCTAAATATAGGAGAGGACTCAATGACATACAAAAGAGTCCTCCTCAAAATCTCTGGGGAGGCTTTAGCTGAAGTGGATGAGGCAGGGCATCCCCAAACTCTCAGCAACCGCATGCTCCATAAAATAGCAGCGGATATTTACACAGCAACACAATCGGGTGTTCAGGTGTGTGTGGTCATTGGGGGAGGTAACATTTTCCGCGGTGACAAAGGATCCCAAGTTCTAGGCATTGATCGGTCAACCTGTGATTACATGGGAATGCTTGCAACCGTTATTAATGCTCTCGCCTTACAAAATGCAATTGAACAAAATGGCATGGCCTGTCGCGTTATGACAGCGATTCCTATGAAGGCAATTGGAGAGGATTATGTCCGCCGTCGGGCGATATCCCACATGGAAAAAGGCCGAGTGGTTATTTTTGCCGCTGGATCAGGAAACCCATTTTTTACCACCGATACGGCTGCTGCTCTTCGCGCGTTAGAAATGGAGTGCGAACTCCTGCTAAAAGCAACCAAGGTTGATGGCGTTTATGACAAAGATCCAGTCAAACATAAAGATGCCCAGCATTATGCTAAATTAACTTATAGCGACATCCTTAATGATCGCCTTAGTGTGATGGATGCAACAGCCGTTGCCTTACTACGCGAGCATAAACTTCCTTTGGCAGTATTTTCAATCTTTGCAGCTAATGGATTTGTTAATGTTCTTGCAGGTAAAGGCCAACACACCCTAATATCAGAAGTATAACAAATAAGAGGATTTCCTACTCATGTCTGATCCACGTATTACAGAATCAGCCCGTCGCATGGATGGCGCCGTTGAAGTTTTAAACAGAGAACTTTCCGGTCTGCGCACAGGACGCGCCTCTATTAATTTGCTTGATAGCGTCAAAGTCGATGCGTATGGTACACCAACTTCCATTAATCAAATTGGGAACATCAACGTGCCTGAAGCAAGAATGTTGACTGTCCAAATTTGGGATAGCTCAATGATTAAGAGTGCTGAAAAAGCCATTCGGGATGCCGGTCTGGGTCTCAATCCCGCCGTTGATGGGCAATTGATTCGCATTCCTTTGCCCTCTTTAAACGAAGAACGTCGTCAAGAATTAACAAAAATTGCAGCCAAGTATGCCGAAGAAGCCCGTATCAGCGTCCGTAATGTCCGCCGCGACGCCATGGAAGCTTTAAAGAAAAGTGAAAAAGAGGGCGATATCTCAGAAGATGAACATCGTCGCTTATCAGATGAAGTTCAAAAGGTTACTGACATCCATATTAAAAAAATTGACGAAGTCTTAGCCTCGAAACAAAAAGACATTCTGCAAGTTTAAGATATTTTTCTGGGAGAGAAAAAAAGATTACCTTATGTCTCTCCCGATACTAATTTCTCCGTGCTTTATAAATTTAAATAAATTCCTAGCCTTAAACTGTTTGTCAACACCGTCCTTCAAGATAAGCAATTTTGATAAAAACAGCCGACTTCCCATAATGAAAAATTTTCTAGATTGCAATTCTTTCTCCTAACAATTTTTTATTCCTACAAACTATCTACCCTCCCCTAACATCTCCTTAAACAATTGCTTACACTTTCCTTTACTCAAACAAAAATTTAGATTATAACTTTAGCCCCCCTAATACTTCAAATAAAAAATAATTTTCATTAAGACCCTTGTAGGAAAATATTAAAAGCGCAAATCACACGAAGAAAATGGCTATTACCCTTAGAAAGGCCAATCATCTTATCTTAGCTCTTTCAATCAATGCGGACCAGGGCAAATATAGTGATGCCGACAAAGCTATTAAACTCTAAATTAATATTTAGAGTAAAAATAATAATAATATTTCTCCTATGAAATTTATTATAAATATTTAAGATATGATTTGTGCTTTATAATTAAATATTATGGAGAAAAACAATGTGGTTACAATTTATAATGTCAGTTCCTTTATTATGCAGTTCTGGATATTTAGTATGTGCTTCAGATGAAATAGAGAATAAGGATACAAGATTTTCCTTGCTACATTCAATGTTCCCACTAGAGAAAGAAGAGGAGAGCAAAGATATCACCAGTAAACAGAGTGGATTGGCACTGCCACTGAAGCCTTGGAGTAATGGCCTAGGCGTAAGCGGAGATGGTTCGCGGGTAGTTGGAGATTATTATATTGTCGCTACCCGCTCCACCAAAGGATTTCGCTGGACACGAGGGATAGGCATGGAATCCTTAGGCACCTTAAATGGCGGACCGTGGAGTGTAGCTAGAAGTGCAAATGGAGACGGATCAGTGGTCGTGGGACACTCAGGGGATGGTGCAGCTCAATACAACAGCGAAAAAGCTGTTCGTTGGACGGTAGAACTGGGAGGAACAAACATAGAATCCTTAGGCACCTTAAATGGCGGAATGGGTAGTGTAGCTTCTGGCGTCAATAACGATGGTTCTGTAGTAGTTGGGTATGCAATGGATGGTACAGATGGAAACAGAAGAAAAGCTGTTCGTTGGACGGTAGGGACAGGCATGAAATCCTTAGGCAATTTAAATGGCGGAATGGATAGTGTAGCTTCTGGCGTCAATAACGATGGTTCCATTGTGGTAGGGACAGCAAAGGATGGTGCAGATCAATACAACAGAGAAAAAGCTGTTCGTTGGACGGTAGGACTGGGAGGAACAAACATAGAATCCTTAGGCACCTTAAATGGCGGACCGTGGAGTGATGCTTATGGCGTCAGTAAAGATGGTTCCGTTGTGGTAGGGGTAGCAGCCGATGGTGCTCAGAATAATCGGCGGACAGCTTTTCGTTGGATGGCAGGGACAGGCATGGAATCCTTAGGCACTTTAAATGGCGGACTGTCGAGTACAGCTTATGGCACCAATAAAGACGGATCAGTGGTCGTGGGAAGCTCAGAGGATGGTGCAGATGAAAACATAAAAAAAGCTTTTCGTTGGACGGCGGCAACAGGTATGGCCCCTCTAGGAACGACAGGTGAATTCAGTACCGCTACGGACATTAATGAAGAGGGAGACGTCATAGTAGGGACCGTTATAAGAAGCAGGGTGATGGTCTTTCGCTGGACACAGGACACAGGCATAGTTCATCTCGGTATTCCTTCCGAATAAATATCCCCTTTCTAACCCGTTATCATCAAAGAGTTGTCCAGCAAAGGACAGCTCTTGCTACCCAGTCCAAAAGGCTTCGCAACCAATATGGCCTCGTCACCCCTCAAGGAATTGGATGTTTGAGAAAGAAACTGTCTCAGTTTTGGAAAATCAGAATAATCAGCTGACTAGCTTAGCGCTTGAAATTCCCCCCCCCCCAGCCGCACCAAGGACTTTTAGACATCGAATAGAAAGTCACTATTTTGGTTAAGAAGATCACTAAAATCTGTTAATGTGAATTATGGATTAAATTTAATTAAAGCAATGGAGTGGTTCGGCTAGATTGAGACTGAAAAAACTCAATCTGGAGCCCACTCATGAAAAAAGATAACATAAGTTTATTCCGTTTTGTTGATGATTTTATTAAAGAATTTCAAGAAGTGTTACAATCCTACCTATTGGATACGTCACGCCAAGCTTCAAAACCCACCTGAGTTATTGGGCAGCTAAATTATAGTAACTAACAATAAACTTCAGCCCCAATACACTAGACACCGTTCGCCATTCAATACTTTTGTTCATATCATTGTTACCCTTACTGTCTAGCAACTCAAGTCATTCAAACCATCTCTGGAATTCCAATTCAATCCTTTTAATCTAAAATTCGCGTTAAAAAGAAAAGAAAGTTACGAGAAAAATTTATCTAAATTGCCCCTAAAGCATAGCTCTATAGAAGAGGTACATTAAAATAAAATAAGGGCTTATAAATTAGAGAAGGAGTAAAATGACAGAGGATATACCCAACTATAAATCTCCTGACTACATTTATGCTCATCACTTTAAAAATATGGAAGGGATCCCTTTTACGCCTCGAGAAATAGACATTCTTGCCAGCATATTAAGTGGAAAAACAGTGAAGACGATTGCTTATCTTTTAACTATTTCTCCTAAAACTGTTGAAACCCATATGCGTAATTTAATGCTAAAGCTTAATTGCAACTCGCGTGAAGGGATTATTAATTTTATTGAGAAAACAGGGAAATTTTCTTTCTTTAGACAACATTATGAAAATCTTTTAGTCCAAACTCAGTTTGAAAAAAAAACTTCAAGAGATAGCAAAGCTTATCCCTAAAGAAAAAATTATATCTGTTTGTTTATATGCTCCCTCCCCAGGAGAAAATTTCTCTCTTTCCTCTTATATTGAAAAACAATTAAATCGTGTGGGGATTCAAACGACAAGGAACAGTATTGCGAATGAAATAGCCCAAAAGAAGAGCAATACTGTGCATTCGAAGGCCGATTCTCATCATTCTATTATTTATATAACAACTTCTGAACACATTGATCATATTCAGAACTCTTTTCCAGATTCCTCTATTCATCGGCTAATTATCTTTCCTACAAAGGAAAATGTTCCTAGTTTTTTTAAAGAAAGGAAAAATTGTTCTCTGATTATTATAGAAGAACATGAAAGTTATCATGATATTATTCTGGAAATCTTAAAAAACTTACTCCCTCAGTTTAATATTGAACCCATCATTTCTGACTTTCAAAATACTCTTCATTTCCCTTTCGATAAAAATCCTTTCTTACTTTCGGATTCATTATTTCCCTCAATTTTGTCCCCTCCCCAAAACGAATCCCATAAAATAGGTTTACTGGGATTTGTTGCGGATGTTTAAGAAAAGTCATAAAAAGTAATCAGGTTTATTGATAAGGAGTATTATGTATGACTATAACGTCCTCTGTTAAGACATATCGCGTTAAAAATTGGTCTAATTATAACCAACTTTTGCAAGATCGCTGGAATATCAATTTATGGTTTTGCCCTGAAGTCGTTAACAAATGGTATAAAGAAGGGGATACTAGGACTCATTATACCAATCAGACGATTCTAATTTGTTTAACAATTCGAGCTTTGTTCAATTTATCCCTTAGAGCAACGCAAGGATTAATGAGCTCTTTAATCAGACGTCTTAATTTACCCATCACCTGCCCTCATTATACACGCCTATGTCGTCGAGCATCAGGCTTAGATAAGATTAAAATTCCTCGGAAGAGAAGCTCTCAGGCTTTTTACATTTGTGTGGATTCGACAGGCCTTAAAGTTTATGGGCCGGGGGAGTGGCAAGCTCATATGCATCGCGCTTCCCAAAGACGCACTTGGCGTAAAGTCCATATTGCTATTGATCCAATCACTCAACAAATAACCTCGGCTCTGTTAACCCCTTCTTCAACAGGGGATGGTAAGGTTGTCCCTAAGCTCTTAAACCCCTTAAAAGACCCCTTGAAAAAGTTTTATGCGGACGGAGCGTATGATAGCCGGAAAGTTTATAAGTATTTATATGATCGCGGCATTATGCCTGTCATCCCGGTTGACATCAATGCCCGCCAAACTTACATCAAAGAATTAAGGCCTCGGTTAGGGAAAAAAAGGCTTATTGATCCCCATCCTGAGCTTTATTGGCGTAATCAAGCGATTGCGCATCGTGATCACTTTATTGATCCTGTTGAAGGTGTTAAAGATTGGAAGAAATCTTCTGGCTATCACTTAAGGTCGCTGGTTGAAACGACCATGATGCGCTTAAAGCGAACCTTTACGGATAAGCTGCGGTCACGAACGCTTGCCAATCAAAAGACAGAGATCTATGTAAAGTGCTTAATTTTAAATAAATTTATTGAACTAGGGCTTCCCTACACAGTTCCCATTAAATACCCCACCATAAAAGCATAAAA
>JAIBEV010000037.1 GCA_019459505.1 Candidatus Paracaedibacteraceae bacterium
AATGGAAGGTCATTTCCCGGAAGATTCTGCTCATATCCAAAAAATACGATCTACAATTAAAAGGATCGAGGACAAAGAAAAAGCCTTAATAAATTAAGGAATCATAGAAATAATTGGGAGGATTTTTGTCAATGATAAAGAACTTTAACGCCGGGGTAAAATCTGTACCAGACTGGGCAGGTTACGTTCGTCAACTAACTTGCCAATTGTTAATCGCCAGTGGTTTATCACTTGCTTGCTTAGGCTCCTTGGAAGCAATGGAAAAAGAAGATCCTCTATCTTTTTCTACAGGAACAAAAACTGAGGAAGTAAAGAAAAGAAGAAGAGGCCATGAGAATAAAGAGACCTTCCCAATAGCCAAGCGGCCCGCTATCGAAGCTTCTGAACAAGAAGAGCCTCTGAGACCATTAAAAACAATTACAAAAATAGGTGTATCTGCACACCCCCTAACGCAAGCATTTTGGAAAGACAGGGAGCCTTCAGACAGATTAAAAAAAATAAGGAAAGATATAGAAGATATAACAGAAAAATTTATAAATTCCTCTAAGGACCCCATCAGTGACCTTATGAAAATAAATTCAGGACGCTACAGAGATATCCTAACATGCTCTCAATGTGATAACAGGGCTGCTGACTCTTTAATTGATGTTCATCTGTGTGCTTTTAAGGGGGCATGGGATCAAGTAAAGCCCAATAATATTGGGTGCACAAATACTTCGATTACCATCTTATCTCGCGGTCCCACAAATGTTATCGCCATAAAAACATTTAAGGATACTGAAGAAACCCCTAACAATATTCAAGAAGGTTTGGAGGAATTATTATACTCCCTTCTGGCTTACCGGATGAATCCATCTCCCTCCCAACTTAAAATGGCAAGAATCTATGATGCGATCCTCTGTCCTAAAAATTCCTTAAGCCTTATTATGGAGGGAGCAAATGCTCACGATATCCATTATTTTCTGGCAACAGATTTAGCTACAAGTGTTGTCAAAGCCTGTGCTCAGTATTTAGCAAAGTTCCATATAGGAAATTATAAAAAGAACAAGACGCTTATAAAGGGAAAAGAGTATTTAAGCCACAAAGCAGATCCTTATCACAAGACGGCTTATGATCCGTTAAAGGACGACAATGAATTATCCTTAAGGCTTGGAAAGCAACGACCACATCTTAAAACTGTTACCTCAAGAAATATTATCCAGCTATTATCTGAGGAAGACCAAGAGCACTTTGCAGGATTGGTCAAAAGAAACCGAGAAAGATTTAAAAGGAATTGTGAGAAAATCTTTAGGTTCTTAAAAGGTTCGAGGGCTACAGGAAAACCAGAATTTTATTTTTTAACAAAAACTCATGGTGATGCCCATGGCAATAACTTCTTTTATAATGATGAAAAAGGGCTAACTAACAGTGAGGGGATAATAGGGGCGGATTCTTTTTACCGGATCAGCATGATTGATTATGCCAGTATTATTAGAACTTATGGAGGCTTTGGTGACCCTGCCGAAGATGTAGGCAGGTTCTTGGGGTCCTTATGGGATTGGGCTGCCCGGTCAGGTAATGAGGCACACAGTGATTATGGTAGAATTAATGGTCTTCAGCATGAGTTTCTGCAAGCCTACCGTCAGGTTATAACGGATGAAGGAGTTTTATCCCCGGAGCAGGAGAAGAGATTCCATAAAATATTTAAAGAAAACTCCACCTTTTATAAGTTTAGATTTTATAAAGCGATCTTTAATTCGACAAAAGATAAAGAAACAAAGTTAAGGCTTTTAAGGTCCTGGATCCAAGAGAATGCTAATACAGAAATATCCCTCACAAGATATATTCTTAGAGGGCTTCCCAAAGACCGTCCTTGGCAGCCTGTCACGGAAAGAACCCTCCATTGGTTACCCAATCATCTTGAAGGATTTATTGAGAGTCACGAGGAATCAGGGGAGAGTTACCTGACCTCCTTATGGAGGCAATTTAACAGCGGAATACGAACAGCCACAATCTCATCGACCATAGCCGGCATGGGCGGTGTCGGAAAGACCTCTCTTGCTTTGGCATACGCTCACGAAGCTTTAGAAAATAAGGGATATCACTTGATTTATTGGTTGCTGAGTGAAACCCAATCTTCCCTTTTAAAAGGATACAGAGACCTCTTGGAACGGATCAATATTGTTTGCAAGGATGAAGATGACACCCTTATTATAGAGCTCATTAAAGAACACCTTCCTCGCCTAGGTAAATGCCTTCTTATTTATGATAACGTTCCTAAGCCGGAATTTTTAAAAGGCAAGATGCCTGAAGCAAGTCATATTGATATTTTGATGACCTCACGGCGCAGCCACGGATGGGAAGGGGATCTTGTTGATCTTGCGGTATTCCGCCCTGAGGATTCCGTGAAATATTTGCTTCAAACTATCGGATTTGAGGATACCCGAGACAATCAAGCTAAGGTTGGAGAACTGGCTGAAGAATTAGGACACCTTCCGCTCGCTCTGTCTCATGCGGCGCATTATATTAAGCTTGTGAGAAGAGAAGAAGCGCCAGGAGATATTATTGATAAGTATATTAAAAAATTCAGAGAAACGCCGATAGGCCATTTTGAAAAACGCCAACATCCATTTGAATCAGGCAAATCAGCAATAACCCATGAGAACTTGATTGAAAAAACCTTCCAGATGAGCCGAGAAAAACTTTCTGAATTGGCTCAACGCCTTATGATTTATTGTGCCTACCTGGATCCTGATCAAATTATACCTGAGATTTTTGTTCAAATAGGTTCTTCAAAAGAAGAGATAGACACTGCTCTTAGTGATTTGGAAGCTTATTCTCTAATTAAAAGAAACCGAAATACATTTTCAATTCATCGTTTAACGCAGCTCGTTTTAAGGGAGCATCAGAAACAGCAATCTTCGAAAATTATTAATATGATTTTGTCTAATTTTTATTCCTATTGGAAAAATCACTCAAGAAGAACCAAAGAAGAAAGTTTATTAGAAATTTACTCAAAAGCAATGCTAGTATTTCCTAACCTTCACAAGGTTGCAGAACATTTATATAAGTATGCAGCTGTTAACAGTGATGAAGTTTCTCTTAAAAATAGATTAAAAGTTGGCTATAAGCTTTTAACAGAATTATTCATTGATTACCGTCGATTCTTGCGAGATAAAGTGTTAGTTTCTAGAAAAGATTCAGTTAAAAGTAAAAAGCTACAGGAAGATAGAATTTCTCTTTCCCTCAAAATAATACAGGATGAGTTTAAAGAAGAAGGAATAGTTTTGACTCTAGAAGAGAGTTCGACTCTCTACTCCACCCTGCTTAAAAATTTGACGAGTGATGGTCGAGCTTTGCTTATCAGGAAGCTTACTGAGATTAACAATAGCAAGGATAGAGGAGAGCTCGTTCGACAAGCTTCAAAGCTGGTCACAGAAAACATGAATTGGTTTTGTCGATTTCAGATTATTGATACACTTGCGAATATCCCGGACTCCCAGGATAGAAAAGAAATTGTTAAACAAGTATCAAAGCTAGTTACAGAAGATATGCCTGATGATGTTTCGTCAGCCCTTATTGTTACGCTTGCAGGCATTCCTGATAAAGAAACAAGAGAAGACATTTCAAGCTATGCTTTAAAGTTATTTACGAGAGATATGGATGGATTTCGTCGATCTCAAATTATTGAAGCAATAACCAGCATTCCTGATGGTAAGGCTAGGAAAGAGATTCTCCACCAAGCTCCAAAGCTCTTTACAAAAGAAATAAATTGGGTTAGTCGAGTTGAGATTATCAAAAGTCTTGCCAGCATTCCTGATAGTCAGATTATAAGAGACATTATTGATCAGGTTACAAATCTTCTTGCAGAAGATATAGATGTGCATCAGCGAGTTGAAATTATCAAAAGCCTTGTCAGCATTCCTGAGAGCAAGAACAGGAAAGAAGTGTTTGATCTGGCTAAAAACTTATTCACCAAATATGCTATACTTAGAAAAAACCAGCTTCTTGTTATCAAGCTTCTTACTGTGCTACCCTATGGTGATTCAAGAAGAGAGGTTGCTAGTCGCTTTAAAGAGCTATTTAAAGATCTATTTATGGAGGAGATGGAGGAAGATACGGTATTAGAAGTTATTCTTGCCAGCATTCCTGATAGTGAGACTAGAAGAGAGGTTGCTGAGCAAGCTTCAGAGTTATTTAAAGAAAACATGCATTGGGTTCACCATTTACCGATTATTAAAAGTCTTGCCAGCATTCCTGATAGTGAGACTAGAAGAGAGGTTGCTAACCAGGCTCTAGAGCTATTCAAGGTTAATCCAAATTCTGGATCTATGATTATTAAAAGTCTTGCCAGCATTCCTGATAGTGAGACCAGAAGAGAGGTTGCTAACCAGGCTCTAGAGCTATTCAAGGTTAATCCAAATTCTGGATCTATGATTATTGAAAGTCTTGCCAGCATTCCTGATAGTGAGACTAGAAGAGAGGTTGTTGAGCAAGCTTCGAAGCTATTTACGGAAGACATAGATGAAGTTTCTCAATTTCATATTATACTTTCTCTTGCCAGCATTCCTGATAGTGAGACTAGAAGAGATATTGTTAAGCAAACTTTAAAACTCTTTACAAAGAATATGAGCGGACATGGTCG